>NZ_JAUZUY010000011.1:0-146632 GCF_031844305.1 Pseudarthrobacter sp. BRE9
GGAAGCCTTCCTCAACCCCGGCCAGCCCGCCCGCACCCCGTTCGTCACCCAGCAACTCGAAGGCGCCACCGGCCCCATCGTCGCCGTGTCCGACTACATGAAGGCCGTCCCCGACCAGATCCGCCAATTCGTCCCCAACGAATTCGCCACCCTCGGCGCCGACGGCTTCGGCTTCTCCGACACCCGCGCCGCAGCCCGCCGCTACTTCAAGAACGACACCCACTCCATCGTGGTGAAAGTACTGCAGCTGCTCGCGGCGAGGGGAGAGGTGGAGGCCGGCGCACCGCAATACGCGCTGGACCGCTACAAACTCCTGGACGTCACGGCCGGCACCACGGGCGGTGCCGGCGGGGATGCCTGACCTCGGCACCATCCGGCAGCCGGGTCAATTCCATGGGGAGCCTGACCTGGCTGCCTCTGTTTGATTAGGGTTCAGTTATGGGCAACACGGGGGCGGACAACGCGCAGGAACGCCAGGCGACGGGCATCGTCCTGGCCGCCGGTGCAGGCACCCGGCTGGGCTTGGGACCCAAGGCGTTGCTCCCCTACCGCGGCCGGCCCCTTGTGGAAGCCATCGCGGCCAGGATGCTCGACGGCGGCTGCCGGGAAGTTGTGGTTGTCCTGGGAGCGGGTGCACCGGACGTGGCAGCCACGGCCGGACTGGACCGCTACCGGGTCATCGTCAACCAGGACTGGCGCACGGGAATGGGCGGTTCGTTCCTGCTCGGCCACCAGGCCGCGGATCCCGGAGACCACCTGCTGGTCGCCCTGGTGGACCAGCCGGGGCTGACCCCGGCAACGGTTCAACGGCTGCTGGCCCGGCACCGCCCCCGACGGATCACCGCCGCCGCGTACCGCCGCCCGGACAGCCTCGGCGAAGGCTCGAACGCCGAACTCCGGAGGGGTCACCCGTTGCTCATCGACGCCTCGCTGCGGGACGCGGTGTGCGCAACGGTGAGCGGTGACGCCGGGGCACGCCGCTTCCTGCAGGCACATCCAGAGCTCGTGGATGAGGTGGATTGCAGCGATCAGTCAACCGGTGAGGACGTGGATACACCCGATCAGTTGGGCCTTCTCAGCTAGCAGGCGAAACGTGGTCAGGCGCGGGAACGCAGGAACCGCTCGATGGCTTCCTCTCCGGGAGACGTTCCATGGCGAAAGAAGTCGGCACTGCCCGGCCTTAATCCCCCAGGCCAGTGTGGTGATTCCCAGTCCTGGTGTTCGCTCTTGTAGTGCCTGCCGGTGGGTGAGATCCAGCCCGGCGGTTCATTTTTGGTGGCCGGGGTGGGTTTCCAGCCCGTGGTGTGCCGGAGCCTGTGATGTTTCGGGCAGGGCTGTCCCAGGTTCGAGATCCCCGTTGTCCCACCGTTGTGCCAGGCGAGGATGTGGTCCGCTTCGTTGTCCAGGGAGTTGTTGCTGCAACCGGGGAACGGGCATTTGCCGTCCCGCATCCGCAACCAGGCCCGCATCGCTTTCGTGAGCCGGTAGCTGGTCCTGCCGATCTCCAGCGGCGCTCCGTCCCGCGGGTCCACCAGGACCCGGTGGAAGGACCCGGCGCCGTCCGCGACGAGCCGCCGTGCCATCGACGCCGGGATCGGCCCGTACCCGTCCAGGACCGCCGGCTCATCGGTCCGGCCCATCAACGAGAACACGGGAACAGTGACCAGCACCTGCGCCCTGATCGGCCAGGACGGGACATCGGCTCCTTCACCGGTCCCGGCGGCAGTTCCGCGGGCGTCCATGCTGGTCGGAGTTCCGCTGCCAAGAACCGCGTCGGCAAAGATGTCCGCCCGGAGCTGGGCCATGCTCCGCGGTTCATCCGGCCCCTGCGAGCCGCGGGCGGCAGCGGTGAGCCGGTTCCACCCGGCCAACGCCTGGTCCGCGGGCAGACACGCGCTGAGCCAGGCCATCCCATCCTGGTCCGGCCGCAACTCCACCCGCCGGTCCGCCACAGACCTGGCATGACGCTTCTCGATCGACTCGGCATGATGCCGTTCCCGCCACATACGGGCCTTGACCCTGAACCGGTGGGCAGGCATCTCCCCCACCGGACACCCCCTGGCCGGGTCCAACACGTCAGGGTCCAGGAAATGCGCTTCCAACGCCGCCGCCCCCGCAGGATCAAGACTGGCCGTCTCGTCGGCCATCACCACCGCGTGCTGCCAGGAGATCACCCCGGCCCGCAGGGCTGCCAGGGTCCGCGGCAAGCTCGTCGTCAGGGCATGGGCGGTGGCCAGGAACGACGACGCTGCCCGCGGGCCCAGAGCCAGCACGCACCCGATCTCCGCCGCGACCGCCATCTCCTGTGCCACCACCGGCGCATCCGGCCCCGCAACAGCCCAGGCAGTGTCCGAATACTTCACCGCGGCCTTCGCTTTCAGCCCCGCAATCCCGGCCTCCACCTCGCGGGCACCGGCCAGAACGTCCAGGCACCCATCCGCCAAGCCCGCCAACGGATCAGCCTCAGAGAACGGCAACGACCCCGCCCCATCCACCTCCGCATCAAGCACAGCGAGGGCAGCACGGATATCCCCGAACGCCTTCGCCACCGCCGCTATCCCCATAAGCCCATCATGACAAGGGGGTCCGACATTGGAGCCCTGCGAAGGGTTCAGGTCAGTCCTGCACCTTTCCCTCCAGCAACTGCTCGAGCCCGTGCTTGAAGCCCGACCGGCCGCCGTGGGCGGGATGCCGGATTTTGGGGACGACCAGGCCGCTGCGCTGCAGGCTGTGCTGCGCCACGTTGCCCACCGCCACGATGGAGCTGACCGCGAAAAGCTCCGCGAGGTCCTGCCAGAAAGGTGTCCCCAGCTTCGTCTCAGAGGGCCTGGGCGTGCGGTTGGACAACGGCTTCCCTGGCTGATGGGGATGCCAGGGAAAGGCGCTCCACAGCAGGGGTAGGAAACAACCCACCTCCTCCAGGACCTGCCACATCACGGTGGCCGTTGGCTCTGCGGCAACTCCCAGAGCTTCCGACGGCAGCACGTAGCCCTTCCCGGGGCCAAAAAGCCCGAAACTGTTGGCCGGACCCTCAAGGATGGTCCGGTTGGTGAAGGGCACCCCGGTAATCCGCATGCCCCTGAACCCCGGAGCCTCCCCTACCAGCAGCACTTTGGGATGCCGATCCAGCATTTCCTGCAGGTAGATTTCCAGGTTTCGGCGGCGCAGCTCATTTGCCGGCAGGGAATGACTGAAAAAGTTGTTGCAGGCGGGCCCCGTCTCCACGGCCGCAAGCCGCTCCACAAAATCGCGGATGGAGGCAGTCACCGGCGCGCTCCGAGGCACAGTGCAGGCGGCGATCGGCTACCAGCGGGGGTGGATGGCCTCGCGGAAGTAGTGGTCGTAGATCCAGCGGACGCCGTCGTCGAAGTCCTTGCCGATGCTGACCGTGGCTGCGGCGGCATTGGCCCTGGCCTGCTCCACGTTGCGGGCACCGGGGATGACGGTGGTGACGCCATCCTGCGCGGCGATCCAGGCGATGGCAGCCTGGGCCGTGGTGGCACCCTCCGGCACCAGCTGCTCGAACTCGGCCACGGCCTTCAGGCCAAGTTCGTAGTCCACGCCGGAGAAGGTCTCGCCGACGTCGAAGGCCTCGCCCTTGCGGTTGTAGTTGCGGTGGTCGTTCTCCGCGAAGGTGGTCTCTTTCGAGTACTTCCCGGACAGCAGCCCGGAGGCAAGCGGCACGCGGGCGATGATGCCCACGCCGGCAGCCTTGGCAGCGGGAAGGACTTCATCCAGCGGTTTGAGCCGGAAGGCGTTCAGGATGATCTGGACCGAAGCGGTCCCCTCGTGGCGGATGGCTTCGAGGGCCTCGTCCGTCCGTTCCACGCTGACGCCATAGTTGCGGATGGCGCCTTCGGCTACGAGGGTGTCCAGGGCGTCGTACACCTCGTTGTTGCTGTACACCGGGGTGGGCGGGCAGTGCAGCTGGACCAGGTCCAGGGTGTCCGTGCCCAGGTTCTTCCGCGAGCGGTCCACCCACTGGCGGAAGTTGGCCAGGTTGTAGTTTTCCGGCTGCTGTTCCATTCGGCGGCCCATCTTGGTGGCCACCGTGACGTCCAGGCCCTTATTCTCGGCCAGGAACTTTCCAATGGCCTGCTCGCTCTTGCCGTCGCCGTAGACATCGGCGGTGTCAAAGAGGGTCACGCCGGCCTCCACCGAGGCTGCGAGGATGGCCTGCGCCTGTGCCGGGTCGACGTTGCCCCAGTCCGCCCCAAGCTGCCAGGTACCCAGCCCCACAATGGAGACGTTCCGTCCGGTCTTGCCTAAAATCCGCTGTTCCATCCCCCGACTATATGCAACGATGCAAGCCGGGGTCAGATCCGCCCCGCTGCCGACGCCTCTGGGACTGGATGTGACCCCGCTGCGCCCGGGGACGGAACCTGCTCCAGCTTGGGGACCAGCCCTGCCTCCTTCAACCCCAGGTAGATCCGGTCCCGGGCGATCGGCAGGGACGCGAAGCGCACCCCGGTGGCGTTGCGGATGGCGTTGGCGAGCGCCGGCGCCACCGGGTTGAACGGGCTTTCGCTCATCGATTTGGCCCCCAGCGGCCCCATCTTGTCATTGGTGTCTGCGAAGTAGACCTCGCTGCGCGGAACGTCGGCAAAAGTAGGAATGTGGTACTGCCGGAGGATGTCAGTGGTGACCTTCCCGGCGTCGTCCACCACCACTTCCTCATACAGCGTGGCACCAAGGGCCTGCGCGATCCCGCCTTCGATCTGGCCGCGGCACTGGCGCGGGTTGACCACCACGCCGGCGTCGGCTGCCTGCACGCTTTGCAGGATTTTCAGCTCACCCGTGCACCGGTTTACCGCCACCCGGAAGCCGTGAACGTTGAACGCGACGGAGCGCGGAGTCCCGCCCCAGCGCCCTTCGGCGGCGAGTTCGACGCCGGCTTCCGCGGCAGCCTGCGCCAGTTCAGAAAGTGCCACGGGAGTCCCGTCGACCACCAGGGAGTCCCCGTCGAGGACGCAGGCGGAGGCCTGGGTCTGCCGGATGCCGGCGGCGAAGGCCCTGATCCGGACTGCCAGCTCCTCGGCTGCGGCCAGGGTGGCCTTGCCGGCCACCACGGTGCCGGCTGAGCCGAACGCGCCGGTGTCGTGCTCCACCAGGTCCGTGTCCGACTGCCGCACCGCCACCCTTGCCGCCTGCGTGGAGAGGGCGGTGGCGGCGAGCTGGGCGTGCACGGTGGTAGTGCCGTTGCCGAACTCGGCGGTCCCGACGTCGGCCTGGTACGTCCCGTCCGGCAGGAGCCGGAGGCGGGAATGCGCAAAGTGGCCGCGCGGCGGCACGGTGTCGATCATGGACAGGGCAGCACCTTCGCCGACCATCCAGTCCGGCCCCAGGTCTTCAAGGCCAGCCTGCCGGTAGCGTTCGCGGCCGCGGTCCAGGGCATCCCGGACCAGACCCAGGCACTGGTCCAGCCCGTAGCTGCCGTAGTGGACGTCCTCTTCCGGGTCCGGCTGCGTGGACAGCATATGGTCCCCCTCGCGGACCATGTTCAACCGGCGGAACTCCAGTGGATCCATGCCGATCCCGGCGGCCAGCTCATCCATGGCGGACTCGATGGCGAAGATCATCTGGCTCAGCCCGTACCCGCGGAAAGCACCGGCCGGCACCGTATTGGTGTACACCGAATGCGCGTCCACCTTCTTGTTGGCGCAGTTGTATACCGCCAGCGATTCGCCGCACCCGTGGAACATGACGCCGGGGCCGTGGTTGCCGTACGCGCCGGTATTGGTCACCACGTCCAGCTCCAGGGCCGTCAGCTTCCCGTCGTTGCTGGCTCCCGCCTTCAGCTTGATGGTGAACGGGTGCCGGGTGGTGGTGGCCGTGAACTGTTCGGAGCGGGTCAGTTCCAGCTGGACTGGCCGCTTCAGTTTCAGGGCCGCGAGCGCCACGAGGTCCTCGGTGAGGACTTCCTGCTTGCCGCCGAATCCGCCGCCGACCCGCCCGGCCACCACATGCACTTTGTCCTCCTCCAGGCCGAAGACCCGACAGAGGGTGCGGCGGACCAGGAACGGGACCTGGCTGGAAGTGCGCACCTGCAACCGTCCCTCCGCGTCCACCGACGCGATGGCCGCATGGGTTTCCAGTGCCACGTGCTGCACCCGGTGGGTTTGGTAGGTCTGTTGATGGATGAAGTCGGCGGAGGCGAAGCCGTCGGCCACGCTCCCCAGTTCGGAGTGCAGTTCCGCCACCACGTTGCGGTCGGGCCGGGCAATCCGGGAGCGTGCAGCATCCTTGCCTCCGTGGACCAGCGGCGCTCCGGGCAGGAGTGCGTCCTGCGGCGTAAAGACCGCGGGGAGTTCCTCATAGTCCACCTGCAGGGCACGGACGCCTGCTTCAGCCGCACCCACTGACTCAGCCACGACGGCGGCCACGCGCTGCCCGACGAACCGGACCACGTCATCCAGCACCCGGGTATCGTCCGGGTCGTCCGTGAACAGCTCGTGCTGGGCCGTGGAGAACAGCTGCTCCGGGGCATCTTCGGCGGTGAAGACGGCCACCACGCCGGGAACCTGCAGGGCCGCAGCCTTGTCGATGGACAGCACCCGGGCATGCGCGTGCGGTGAGCGCAGGAACTTGAGGTGGAGCAGCCCCTGCAGCTGGTCCGCCGGAACGTCCAGGGTGTAACGGGCCGCGCCCGTGACCACTGCCCGGCTGGCCGGTGCCGGCACGTCGTCTCCCAGCCGGCCCGGTTCCGGATCCGGCTGCCCCTCCCCGGCAATACCCGAGCCCAGCCCTTGGGGATCCGGGTGCCCGGCGTCCCCGCACACAGCATCTGCGATGGCGCGGTAGCCGGTGCACCGGCAGAGGTTGCCCTTGAGGTTCCGTGGCAGGTTTTCCTTCTGTTCGTCGCCGAAGGTGGCGGCCGTCATCACCATCCCGGCCGTGCAGAAGCCGCACTGGAACCCCTGCCGCTCCAGGAACTGCTGCTGCACGGGGTGCAGGTCGCCGTCGGCCGCAGCAAGCCCCTCGATGGTGGTGACCGCATGGCCCTCGGCCCGGACCGCCGGGTAGATGCAGCTGTGGACCGGAGTACCGTCCACGTGCACCGTGCAGGCGCCGCAGTCGCCGCCGTCGCAGCCCTTTTTCACCCCCAGGTTTCCCTGTTCGCGCAGGAAGGTCCGAAGGCACTGCCCGGGACGGGGTGCGGAATCGGCGGAAATGCCGTTGATCTCGATGGCCATGCTCAGGCGCCTTTCGGAAGAGTGGTGGGCCCGGACCCCGGCATCCCGCCGGTCCGTGGCGGCCAGAAGTCTCCGGACACAGCCAGTCCCGGCGTTCCATGCGGCGCTGCCAGTTCGGCCCGGATTTCCTCGGCCAGCCGGTACGTCATGTCGCGGCGCCAGGCCGGAAGCCCGTGGATATCGTCGTGGTACAGGTCCGCGGGAATCGCCTCATCCAGCCCGGACGCCAGCAGGTCCGCGTCCGGCTGCGCCTCGAAGCGCAGCTGCACGGGCCGCTTGGTGGCGGCGGTGACCGTCAGCACCAGGGAGGTGCCGCCGTCGAGCCTTCCAATGAGCAGCACCCCGGACCTGCCCAGGTTGCTCAGCGACAGCCGGCGGAAGGCAACGCGGGCGGAAAGGGCCGACGCCGGGAGGTGGACGCTGCGGAGAAGTTCGCCCGGTGCCAGGCAGTTTGCCGCGTCGCCGGTGATGAAGTCCGCCACCGGGAGGGTGCGGCTGCCGCCGCCGGGAACCAGGATGGTGGCCGTGCCATCCAGCCCGGCGCAAAGCGAGATGACGGGCCCGGCAGGCAGGGAGGTGCACAGGTTGCCGCCCACTGTGGACATGTTCCATACCTTGAAGGAGGCCACGAAGGAGTCGCAGCACGGCCGGACCAGGTCCAGCGCCGGCCAGCGGCGGTTCGCGGCATCCGGCAGGCCGGGAAGGGTGTACAGCTCTGCGATGGTGCAGGTGGCGGCGAGCTCGATGCCGTCGTCGGTGACGGTGATGGGCGTCCAGCCGGCTGCGCCGAGGTCCAGGAGCCGTTTGAGCGGCTGCGGCCCGAAGGCGTAGCTGCCGTAGGAGAAAAGGACGGTGCCGCCCGCCAGCCAGGCGTCGCCGTCGCGCCATTGTGCGGGGTCGGTGGTGCGGACCACCGCCTCGATGGTGTTCATGTCCATGCGATCTCCTGCTTGTCTACGTCTGTGGGCGCCGGGGCGGGCGCGGGGTCGAGCTGGATGGGGTGCGGGTGGATGGTGCCGGACGTCTCGCGCAGCGGCAGGCAGCTGGCCGCGCGGCTGCGGGCGGCAATGATTTCCGCGGTGACGGACACCGCCACTTCGGCGGGGGTGACGGCACCCAGGTCCAGTCCAATGGGCGAGTGCAGCTGGGCAATCCGCTCCGGCGGGACTCCTGCGCTGAGGAGCTCGTCCACCCGCTGGAGGTGGCTGCGGCGGGAACCCATGGCGCCCACGTAGGCGAGGTCCAGGGCCAGCGCGGTTTCCAGCAGCGGGATATCGAACTTCGGATCGTGGGTCAGGACGGCGGCCACAGTGCGGTGGTCCGTCCGGCCCGCGGCCGCTTCGGCCGCCAGGTACCGGTGCGGCCAGTCCGCCACCACCTGGTCGGCGGCGGCAAAACGGGGCTGGCCGGCAAAGGCTGGGCGGGCGTCCACCAGGGTCACGTGGTAGCCGAGCAGCTTGGCGGCCGGGACCAGGGCAGCGCCAAAGTCGTTGGCGCCGAACACCAGCATCCGCGGCGGGGCCAGCCGGGACTCGACCAGGATGGCGGGCCCGCCGGAAGGCTGGCCGTGGCCTGTTCGATCGGGAGGACAATCCCCCGGCCGTGGAATGCTGACCACCCCGGTGCCGCCGCTGCACACAATGGACTCCACCTGCAGCAGGGCCTCCCCGTGCAGCACCTGTTCCCCGTGCAACAGGGCCATCAGCTCCGGAGAGGCGGCCAGACGGAAGGTGGCGGGGTCGGACAGTACGACGGCGCCGCCTCCTGCGAGGCCCAGCAGCCGTACCAGCGCCACGGGTTGGTCCGGGCCGAGGTCGGCGAGTTGCAGCAGGGCGGTCCGCAGCGGATGCGCTGCCCCGCCGGACGGGGCCAAAGCCACCGGCTGGATGTGGATGTCCAGTCCTCCCCCGCAGGTGAGGCCGGCGGCGAAGGCGTCGGCGGCACTGAACCCGAAGTTCTCAAGCCGCGTGCCGCCGTCGTCCATGGCTTCCTGGGCGAGTGCCACCACGGCGCCTTCCACGCAGCCGCCGGAGAGGCCGCCCAGCACCTCGCCGGATTCGGCGACCAGCATGGAGGTTCCCACCGGGCGGGGCACGGAGCCGGAGGCGGCCACGATAGTGGCCACCGCAAACCGCTGGCGGGCAAGGGCCGGGGCCCAGCCACTCAGCGAAGGGATCAGGTCAAGCATGGCGGCACTCCTTCTTCCGCGCGGCGGTGGTGTCCATTGTCTGTCCTGCAAGGGGCCGGGCCAAGCGTTGGCCCGGCCCCCGGGGTGGTTGGGGCAAGCTCAGCCGCCGAGCAGGTGGTTGATCGGTCCGCGGGCGAAATACACAAGGAAGCCGAGGCTCACCACCCACATCAGCGGATGGATCTTCTTCGCCTTGCCGGAGGCAGCCCCGATAACGGCCCAGCTCACGAATCCGACGCCGATGCCGTTGGCGATCGAGTAGCTCAACGGCATGGTGACGATGGTGAGGAAGGCCGGCAGGGCCACGGTGAACTTGGTGAACTTGATCTCGCGGATTTGCGCCATCATCATGGCGCCCACCACCACCAGCGCGGCGGCGGCGACCTCGAGCGGCACCACGCTGGTGAGCGGGGTGAGGAACATCGAACCGAGGAACAGCACGCCGGTGACCACCGAGGCCAGGCCGGTCCGCGCGCCCTCGCCAATCCCGGCAGCGGAGTCGATGTACACCGTGTTGGAGGAACCGGAGGTGGCCCCGCCCGCCACGGCCCCGAAGCCTTCCACGATGAAGGCTGCTTTCAGCCGCGGGAAGGTCCCGTCCTTGTGCGCGACACCGGCGCTCCGGGCCAGCCCGGTCATGGTGCCCATGGCGTCGAAGAAGCTGGTGAATACCAGGGTGAACACCAGCATGGTAGCGGCCAGGCCGCCGATCCGGGCGAACGAGCCGAACAGGTCGAACTGTCCCACCAGGCCAAGGTCCGGCGCCGAGACCAGCTGGCCGGAGAGGACCGGCGTATTCAGGTGCCAGCCGCCGGGGTTGGTGGCGCCGGCCGGGCCGAGCTTCAGGAAGGCTTCCACGACGGCGGCCAGCACGGTGGTGCCGACGATGCCGATGAGCAGGCCGCCCTGGACCTTGCGCGCCACCAGGATCCCCATGGCCAGGAGTCCGACGACGAACACGAGCGTGGGCACCGAGGTGATGGAACCGCCGTCGCCCAGCTGGACAGGCGGGCCGCCTGCCGTGGGCCGGACGAAGCCGGAGTCCACGAAGCCGATGAAGGCGATGAACAGGCCGATACCCACGGTGATGGCGGCCTTCAGTTCCTTGGGTACCGCCCGGAAGATGGCGGTCCGTGCTCCGGTGACGCCGAAGAGGACGATCAGGATGCCGTTGATCACCACCAGGCCCATGGCCTCGGCCCAGGTGACTTCCTGGATCACGGAGACGGCCAGGAAGGAGTTGATACCCAGACCCGCGGCAAGCCCGAACGGCAGGTTGGCGATGAGGCCGAAGAGGATGGTCATGACGCCGGCGGTGAGGCCCGTGACGGCGCCCACTTGGGCGGCGGAGAGCCAGCCACCGGCGACGTCGGTGGGGGCATTGTCCGCGCTGAACCCGCCGAGGATAAGGGGGTTAAGGATGACGATATACGCCATGGTGAAGAAGGTGACCAGGCCGCCGCGGAATTCGCGGGCAAGGGTTGAGCCGCGCCGGGTGACCTGGAAGAAGCGGTCAAGGAAGGATCCCGACGCCGGCGGGTGGGGGTGTGGTCCCGGCGCTGAAGTGCGTGGGGACCGCCGGGAGGTGCTGGTGGTTGGAGCCGGATGCTCCTCGTGGGAATGGTCCAGGATGGTCATCCCAGCCGCCTAGTAGTCGATCCTGGATTCGAGCGTGTTCCAGGTGTTGAACGGCTCCAGCGGGGCCGGGGCCTGGGGATCGCCCAGCTCCAGCTTGGATACCGGCATCAGGGAGTCCCTGTCCTGGTTTTCGAAGTATTCGTAGAAGACGGCGTCGTCGAAGCCGACGGAGGCGGCGTCGTGGCGGTCCGCGGCGTAGACCACACGGCCTACCCGCGCCCAGAGGGCGGAAGCCAGGCACATGGGGCATGGCTCGCAGCTGGTGTAGAGGGTGGCGCCGCTGAGGTCGAAGGTGCCCAGTTCGCGGCAGGCGCTTCGGATGGCGGTGACTTCTGCGTGGGCGGTGGGATCGTTGTCCGCGGTGACGCGGTTGACGCCGTCGAACGTTTGCCCGTCCGCCGTGACGATCATGGCGCCGAACGGGCCTCCACTGTTCAGGACGTTGGCCGTTGCCAGCCGGATGGAGCGGGCCAAAAATTGTTCGGCCGTGACGGTGGTACTCATGATGCGACTTCCTTTTGCCGGGAAGCCTGATGCCGTGCAGGACCAGTAGAACCAGGTGCGAACGGTTACCAGGCTTCAGCATGTGCTGTGAAGGTTAAGTTGCGCCTGGTAGATAGCTTCCCGGGTTCGGGCGCCCGCCTTTGGCAGAATCGAGATTAGCACCGCTTTGTGGGCCACGCCATAGTTTTCTGGAAATTTGATTTCGCTATGTGAAATCGATGTTTCCACCTCTTCACGGGGAATATGGCCGGGCAGTCATAAAGATTCGCATTGACGCAGGTGGGTACGTTTTCCTAGTCTGATTCCACCCGCCGCTGCAGGCCGCGGGCACCTGGATCAGCAGACAGGGCTTCACTGAGCTGGATTGAACACCATCAGCGCTCAGAGAAGGACACCATGGCCCAATCCATCGCACCCGCCCGTCTGTGGATCAAAAACCCGCAGGCCGCCTTCACCGCCAACCACCTTGATGCTTCAGGCGGCCTCGTGATCAGCGGCGGCCTCATCACCGAAGTCCTGGCAGCGGGGCAGCAGCCGTCCGCGCCCTGCACGGAGACGTTCGACGCCGGCAGCCACGTGCTGTTGCCAGGCCTGATCAACACCCACCACCACTTCTACCAAACCCTCACCCGCGCCTGGGGTCCGGTGGCCAATGCCCCGCTGTTCCCCTGGCTGCAGAACCTTTATCCGGTGTGGGCCCGGCTCACGCCAAGGGACCTGGAACTGGCTGCCACGGTGGCCCTCGCCGAACTGCTGCTCTCGGGCTGCACCACCGCCGCCGACCACCACTACCTGTTCCCCGCGGGTCTTGAGGACGCCATTGACATTGAAGTGGAGGCAGTGCGCCGGTTGGGCATGCGGGCCACGCTCACCCGGGGTTCCATGACCTTGGGAACGGACGACGGCGGCCTGCCGCCGCAGTCCACCGTGCAGGCTCCGGAAGTGGTGCTCGCGGACAGCGAGCGCCTGGTCGGTCAGTACCACGAGCGCGGCGATGACGCGGTGATCCAAATCGCACTGGCCCCGTGCTCGCCATTCTCGGTGACCAAGGAGATCATGGCCGAGAGCGCAGCGCTGGCAGGGCGGCTGGACGTCCGGCTGCACACCCACCTTGCCGAGACCCTCGACGAGGAGGACTTCTGCCGGGAGATGTTCGGGCTGCGGACGGTGGACTACCTGGACAGCGTGGGCTGGCTGACGGACCGCACCTGGCTGGGCCACGGCATCCATTTCAGCGATGCCGAGATCGCCAGGCTGGGAGCCGCGGGCACCGCCGTCGCGCATTGCCCCACCTCCAACATGCGGCTGGCGTCAGGCACCGCCCGAGTGCTGGAGCTGGAAGATGCCGGGGTCCCTGTGGGGCTGGGAGTGGACGGCTCGGCGTCCAACGATGCCTCCAACATGATCCTGGAGGCGAGGCAGGCCCTCTACCTCCAGCGGCTGCGTTACGGAGCCCACGTGCCGGTGGAGCGTGCACTGGGCTGGGCGACCCGCGGTTCAGCAGCCGTCCTGGGACGGCCGGGGCTGGGCCAGCTCGCACCCGGGATGCAGTCGGACCTGGCACTGTTCAGGCTCGATGACCTGCGCTTCTCCGGCAGCCACGATCCCATCGCGGCGCTGCTGCTCTGCGCCGCGGACCGGGCAGACCGGGTGATGGTGGCCGGACAGTGGAGGGTGGTGGACGGCCGGATTCCGGGACTGGACGTGGCAGGGCTGATCGCGGAACATTCCGCCGCAGCCCGGCGCCTGGTCAACGGCTGACGGTTTCCGGGCCAACTGCTAGCGTGGCGCCATGACTCCGTCAAAGACGCCGCCCGAGGTTCTCGATGTCGATGGAATTGAAGTCCGGATCTCCAGCCCGGACAAGGTGGTGTTTCCCGGGCCGGGGCTGACCAAGCTCGACCTCGTGCGGTACTACCTTGCCGTGGCGGACGGTGCGCTGCGGGGCGCGGGAGGGCGGCCAATGGTGCTCAAGCGTTTTCCCAAGGGGATCGACGCGGAACCGTTCTTCCAGAAACGCGTACCGGAAAACCACCCGCCCTTCATCGACACCACCACGCTGCATTACGCGTCCGGAACCTCGGCCGAGGAAGCAGTGATCCGCGATGCGGCCGGCCTGGCGTGGGTCATAAACCTCGGCTGCCTGGACCTGAACCCGCACCCGGTCCGGGCGGAGGACCTGGAACATCCGGACGAACTCCGGGTGGACCTGGACCCCATGCCGGGCGTGGACTGGTCGCAGATCGTGGACGTGGCCTACGTGGCCCAGGAGGTCCTGGACGACGTGGGCCTGGTGGGGTGGCCGAAGACCAGCGGTTCACGGGGGCTTCACATCCTGGTGCGCATTGCCCCGGAGTGGTCCTACCGCGATGTCCGGCTCGCTGCCGAGACCCTGGCCAGGGAGGTCGAACACCGTGCTCCCGGCCTGGCCACGGCTCGGTGGTGGAAGGAAGAGCGCGGCGAGAGCGTGTTCGTGGACTTCAACCAGAATGCCAAGGACCGCACGGTGGCCTCTGCCTATTCCGTCAGGCCGCTGCCGGACGCCAGGGTCTCAACACCGCTCACCTGGGAAGAGGTGCGCACTGCCCGGCCCGGGCAGTTCACGGTGCCCACCGTTATGGAGCGGTTCGCGGAAATTGGCGACCCGCATGCGGGCATTGACGGCGCGATGGGCAGGCTGGACGGCCTCCTGGCCCTTGCCGAAAAACTCGGGCCGGCGGAGAAAGCCCCGCGCAGCGGCAACGGGTCCGGACGCCGTCAATCGCTGATGCCGCTCATCGAAGTGGCCCGGACCAGGACCAAGCCCGAAGCACTCGCGGCGCTCGATGAATGGAAGTCCCGGCACGCCGGCGTCGTGCCCGCCCTTCAACCCGCCGATGTCCTCGTGGACGGGATGCGCGGATCCAGCTCGCTCTGGTACCGGGTGCGGGTGAACCTGCAGCACGTACCCGAGGCTGAGCGCCCTCCCCAGGAGGAGCTCATCGCGGACTACGACCCCTGGGCCGGCAAGCAGTGGCCGGGAACGCCCGGCTCCTGATGGCCGGTGACTTGGGGTCAGCGCCGGTCGAAAACCGGAAGGGCGCGGAGCCAGCGTGAAAATCCTCCGGGCCGCCGCTCGTGGTCGGCCGGAATGTAGAAGTCCGGGTCACTGGCTCCGAAGGGCAGGTACAACTCCTGTCCCGGCGCCGGAAATTCCACTGCCTGGTTCTGTTCCTGGGGGTTCATCTGCTCCTCCTCTTCCACATAGCTTTTCCGTATCTCGGAAATTAGTTATTGCTATATGAAAAGTGTAAGGAGCTGCTCCACGTGCGTCAATGGCCGCGTTTGGCCGAATGCCCGACGCCGCAGTCACAAAATGAATTTTGATCCTGTGATGTACACCACCGGCTTGCAGAGGTACGCTGTTAGGCAACTCGTGGCGCAGGTCACGTAACCTGGGAGCAGCAGGCAGGGTCGTAATGAGCTGGCATCAATGGATGCCGGCTCTTTTTTGTTGGGTCGGCGCCACCGGAAACGCGCTCGAAACGCGCGCTTAATTTCAGTGATGGAACCTTGGTTCCACTTACCGGAGATTGGGAACAGACCATGAGCAGCAAGATCATCCTCGGCGACAACCAGTACGGCAAGGCAGAAGTGCGCGTCGTCAAAATCACCCGCGACACCGACCGCCACGAGATTGAGGACCTGAACGTCACCTCGCAGCTGCGGGGCGACTTTGCCGCGGCCCACCTGGAGGGCGACAACGCCCACGTGGTGGCCACGGACACCCAGAAGAACACCGTCTACGCCTTCGCCCGTGAGGGCATCGGCTCACCGGAAGCATTCCTGCTGCGCCTCGGCGAGCACTTCACCTCCAGCTTCGACTGGGTCACCGGCGGCCGCTGGGAAGCGGAGTCCTACAGCTGGGACCGGATCCAGGCCCACGGCTCCGGGCACGACCACTCCTTCGTGCGCAACGGCCAGGAAGTCAGGACCGCAGTCCTGGTCCGCGACGGCGCCACCACGCACCTGATCTCCGGGCTCAAGGACCTGACCGTCCTGAAGTCCACCCAGTCCGGCTTCGTCGGCTACCCGAAGGACCGATACACCACCCTGCCCGAGACCACGGACCGCATCCTGGCCACCGATGTCTCGGCCCGCTGGCGCTTCAAGACCGGCACCGACTTCAGCACCCTGGACTTCAACAAGAGCTACGACGACGTCAAGGGACTCCTGCTTGAAGGCTTCACGGAGAAGTACTCCCACGCCCTGCAGCAGACCCTGTTCGACATGGGCACCAAGGTGCTCGAAGCCCACAGCGAGATCGACGAGATCAAGTTCTCGATGCCCAACAAGCACCACTTCCTGGTGGACCTCTCGCCGTTCGGCCTCGACAACCCCAACGAGGTCTTCTACGCCGCCGACCGCCCCTACGGCCTGATCGAGGCCACCGTCCAGCGCGAGGACGCTGCCGCAGCCCCGGCCGCCTGGTCCGGCATCGCCGGCTTCTGCTAGTCACAACCCCAGGGTTTTCGACGGGCTCAACCACCAACCTGGTGGCTGGGCCCGTCGAGGCCACCCCACAGCTTCACCTTGTTAGCCAGACACCAGTTAGCCAGACGATGACGTCTGCCATGAACCAAGAAAGTCTGCCATGAACACCAAGAAGAAACTGGCCCCTGCAGCCGCCGAAAAAGGTGCACGGCCTTCCCGCCCCGAGGACCAGCGCCTCCCCATCGGAAGCATGTTTGCCTACGGCTTCCAGCACGTCCTCACCATGTACGGAGGCATTATTGCCCCTCCCCTGATCATCGGCGCAGCCGCGGGAATGAACTCCCAGGACATCGGACTGCTCATTGCGGCCTGCCTTTTCGTTGGTGGACTCGCCACCATCCTGCAGACCGTGGGCGTCCCCTTCTTCGGCTCGCAGCTGCCGCTGGTCCAGGGCGTCTCCTTCGCCGGGGTCTCCACCATGGTGGCCATCGTCCATGGCGGCGGGGGAATCCAGGCTGTCTTCGGTTCAGTCATCGCAGCCTCCCTGATCGGCCTGCTGATCACGCCACTGTTCTCCAAGATCATCAGGTTCTTTCCGCCCGTCGTTACGGGCACGGTGATCACCACCATCGGCCTCACACTGATGCCGGTCGCCGCCAACTGGGCCATGGGCGGCAACAACAAGGCCCCCAACTACGGCAGCGTCGCCAACATCGGCCTGGCAGCAGCCACCATGGGCATCGTCCTGCTCCTGAGCAAGGTCGGCAGCGCCGCCATCTCAAGGCTTTCAATCCTGCTGGCCATGGTCCTGGGCACACTGATCGCTGTCGTCTTCGGCATGGCCGACTTCTCCAAGGTGGGCCAGGGCGAGATCGTCGCCTTCCCCACCCCCTTCGCCTTCGGAGCGCCCACGTTTGAATTGGCCGCCATCATCTCCATGCTGATCGTCATCCTCGTCACCCTTACCGAGACCTCCGCGGACATCATCGCGGTGGGCGAGATCGTGGGCACCAAGGTGGACTCCAAGCGGATCGGCAACGGCCTGCGGGCGGACATGCTCTCCAGCGCCGTCTCCCCGCTCTTCAACTCCTTCACCCAGAGCGCCTTCGCGCAGAACGTCGGCCTGGTGGCCATCACTGGCGTCAAGAGCCGGTTCGTGGTCAGCGCCGGCGGCGTAATCCTGGTGGTCCTCGGCCTGCTGCCCGTCCTGGGCCGGGTAGTCGCAGCGGTACCCACACCTGTCCTGGGCGGCGCCGGCGTCGTACTCTTCGGCACGGTGGCAGCCAGCGGCATCCGGACCCTGTCCAAGGTGGACTACAAGAACAACATGAACCTGATCGTGGTGGCAGCGTCCATCGGTTTCGGCATGATCCCCATCGCAGCCCCCGCCTTCTACGACAAGTTCCCGTCCTGGTTCGGCACCATCTTCCACTCCGGCATCAGCTCCGCCGCCGTGATGGCCATCCTGCTGAACCTGCTGTTCAACCACCTTCGGGCCGGAAACTCAGACAACCAGTCGGTGTTCGTGGCCGGCACGGAGCGGCTGGTGCGGGCCGAGGACCTCCGCTGCCTGGCCGAAGGCGACCGTTTCGAGAATGGCAGGCTCATCGACTGCGACGGCAAGGAAGTCCCCGTCCAGGAATCAGGGACAGTCCAGCCAGCCGAAAAGGCGCCGGAGCACTGATCTTCCACCGAAACCATAACGGCGGCCCGCTCCGACAAGGAGGGGCCGCCGTCGCGCGTGGTTGGCGCAGCCCGTACAGGGCTGGTGCGTCAGGTGCGGTTGAGCTCGCGGGAGATGGCCTCGGCCGCTTCGCGGAGCACGGGCACGGCCTTGTCGGCGAAGTCCCCGTCCACCCGGGACACCGGACCGGATACCGAAATCGCGCTGGGCGTAGGGGCATTGGGCACTGCCATGGCGAAACAGCGGACGCCCAGTTCCTGCTCTTCCTCATCAATGGAGTAGCCCCGCTCGCGGATGAGCTTGAGGTCGGCCAGGAGTTCGTCCACGTCGCCGATGCTCTTGGCGGTGGGGGTGGGCATCCCCGCCCTGGCGACGATGCCGCGGACCGCGTCGTCGTCGAGCTGGGCCAGGATGGCCTTGCCCACGCCGGTGGCATGGGTGTGGGCGCGCCGGCCCACCTCGGTGAACATGCGCATGGAATGCAGGGACGGCACCTGGGCCACGTAGATCACCATGTCCGAATCAAGCACGGCCATGTTGGAGGTCTCCCCGAGCCGGTCCACCAGGATCTTCAGCTGCGGCTGGGCCAGCGCGCCGAGCTGCTTGTTGGCACCCTCGCCCAGCCTGATGAGCCGGGGACCCAGGGCGTAGCGCCGGTTGGGCAACTGGCGGATGTAGCCGAGCGATACCAGGGTGCGGAGCAGGCGGTGGATGGTGGGCAACGGCAGGTCAGTGGAGGACGAGAGCTCGCTGAGCGTGACGTCGCCGCCGGCATCGGTGATGAGCTCCAGCAGTTCGAAAACGCGCTCTACCGACTGCACCCCACCAGAGGCTTTTTCTGCCATTCCGTTGTCTCCTACGGCTCGGAATCCGACAACTCTTATCCGCATCGTGAAAAGAGTTGCTTAGAACACCCAAGATACAGCACGGGGGTTTCCGCGGCGACGTTGGTCTTCGGTCGCAATCGGAGGGGTTGTCTTTCCATAAAGTAGATAATAATATCCATAATACGAAAACATTCGGATTCGAAGCAGCAGCCGGTCAAGGCTTAACAGGAGGACATTCAATGGCGAACCCCAGCCCCGGAAATTCGATTACTTTGCGCGTGGAAGCACCGTCCAGCTTCAGTGCCACCAGCGAGCTCGCCGCAGCCGTGGGAGCGGCCGGTGCCGCCATCACCGCACTGGACGTCAGCGAATCCCACCACGAGACGCTGGTTGTGGACGTCACCTGCAACACCACCGACGACGAACACGCCGCCCGCGTCAAGGACGCCCTCAACGCGCTCGACGGCGTCACGGTCCAGCACGTCTCGGACCGCACCTTCCTCATGCACCTGGGCGGCAAGCTGGAGGTGGTCCCCAAGGTAGCCCTGCGCAACCGCGACGATCTCTCCCGCGCCTACACTCCCGGCGTCGCCCGCGTCTGCCTGGCCATCGCCGAGGACCCCGCGGCAGCCCGCAACCTGACCGTAAAGCGCAACACCATCGCTGTCCTCACCGACGGTTCCGCTGTCCTGGGCCTGGGCAACATCGGCCCGGCAGCGGCGCTGCCGGTCATGGAGGGCAAAGCGGCCCTGTTCAAGCAGTTCGCCAACGTTGACGCCTGGCCCGTGTGCCTGGATACCCAGGACACCGAGGAGATCATCATGATCGCCAAGGCCATGGCCCCCGTCTACGGCGGCATCAACCTCGAGGACATCGCCGCCCCGCGCTGCTTCGAGATCGAGAACCGGCTCCGCGAGGAACTGGATATCCCGGTGTTCCACGACGACCAGCACGGCACCGCGATCGTCACCCTGGCAGCCCTGGTCAACGCATTGCGCGTGGTGGACAAGAAGCTGGACGAGGTAAAGATCGTGGTGTCGGGCGTGGGCGCTGCCGGCTCCGCGATCATCCAGCTCCTGAAGGCCCAGGGGGCGCAGCACATCATCGCCGCCGGCCGCTCCGGGGCCATCCACGCAGGAGAGACCTACGGGGACGAGCACCGCAGCTGGATCGCCGCGAACACCAATGAGGAAGGCTTCGCGGGCACGCTGCACGAGGCCCTCGCCGGCGCCGACGTGTTCATCGGCGTCAGCGCCCCGCACGTGATCGGCGAGGAGCAGGTGGCCTCGATGGCAGAGAACGCCATTGTGTTCGCCATGGCCAACCCGACGCCGGAAATCGATCCGGTCATCGCCTCCCGGCACGCCGCCGTGGTGGCCACCGGCCGCAGCGACTTCCCCAACCAGATCAACAACGTGCTGGCTTTCCCGGGATTCTTCCGCGGCCTGCTCGACGCCGGAGCCTCGGACATCACCCCGGAGATGCTGGTGGCCGCCGCGGAGGCGATCGCCAACCGCGTGGCTGACGATGAGCTCAATGCCAGCTACATTATCCCCAGCGTCTTCGATCCCCACGTGGCTGCCGACGTTGCCGCAGCCGTGGCAGCGGCCGCCCACGCCGCCAACGTGGCAACCGCGGCCGCAGCCAAGGAACTCGAAGCCGCCCTGGCCAGCGCCTGATTCACCGCCTGACTTCAGTACAAGGAAAGGACCAGAAATGGCCATCACTGTCACAGACCCCCGGCCCATCGAGCGCGCGGAGGAAATCCTCACCCCCAAGGCCCTGGCCTTCATCGAGGAGCTCCACACCCGCTTCGCCGGCACCCGCAACGAGCTCCTGGCAGCGCGTGCCGTCAAGCGGCAGCGCGTGGCTGAGACCGGCAAGCTGGATTTCCTGCCGGAGACGCAGGACGTGCGCGACGGCGACTGGAAAGTCGCGCCGGCACCGGCGGCTTTGCAGGACCGCCGGGTGGAGATGACCGGGCCCGCCTCCCCGGCAAAGATGGCCATCAACGCACTGAACTCCGGCGCCAAAGTGTGGCTCGCGGACCTGGAGGATGCCAGCACCCCCACCTGGGGCAACGTCATCGACGCCATCCTGAACCTCCGGGACGCCGCCCAGGGCACCCTCAGCTACACCTCGGCGGAAGGCAAGGAGTACAGGCTCCGCACCGACGCGCCGCTCGCCGTCGTGGTGGCCCGCCCCCGAGGCTGGCACATGCAGGAGAAGCACCTGCTGCTCAACGGCGAACCCGCCGTGGGTGCACTGGTGGACTTCGGCCTGCACTTCTTCCACATCGCCAAGCAGCTGGTGCTCAACGGGCAGGGACCGTACTATTACCTGCCCAAGATGGAGAGCCACCTCGAGGCGCGGCTGTGGAACGACGTGTTCGTCTTTGCCCAGGACTACCTGGGCCTGCACCAGGGCACTATCCGCGCCACCGTGCTGATCGAGACCATCCCGGCCGCGTTCGAGATGGACGAGATCCTGTACGAACTGCGGGACCACGCCTCCGGCCTGAACGCCGGCCGCTGGGACTACCTGTTCAGCATCATCAAGTACTTCCGCGACGCCGGCGAGGAGTTCGTCCTCCCGGACCGCGCCTCGGTGGCCATGACCGCCCCCTTCATGCGCGCCTACACCGAACTGCTGGTCAAGACCTGCCACAAGCGCGGCGCCTTCGCCATGGGCGGCATGGCGGCCGTGATCCCCAACCGGCGCCACCCCGAAGTGACCGAGGCGGCCTTCGAAAAGGTCCGCGCCGACAAGACCCGTGAGGCAAATGACGGCTTCGACGGCTCCTGGGTGGCACACCCGGATCTGGTCCCCACCTGCCGTGAGGTCTTTGACTCGGTGCTCGGCGACAAGCCGAACCAGCTGGACAAGCAGCGCCCCGAGGTCAACGTGACCGCGGAGCAGCTGCTGGACGTCACCTCCGCCGAGGGCCAAGTCACCGAAGCCGGGCTGCGCCTGAACCTGTACGTGGCCATTGCCTACACGGCCGTCTGGCTGTCCGGCAACGGTGCCGTGGCGATCCATAACCTGATGGAGGACGCCGCCACCGCGGAAATCTCCCGCTCGCAGGTCTGGCAGCAGATCCGTAACAAGTCGGTCCTCGCGGATACCGGCAACACCGTCACCCGCGAACTGGTGGAACGAATCCTGGGCGAGGAAACCGAGCGGCTCTGCACCGAGTTCGGCGACGAAGCCTTCCGCCGCTACTACCAGCCCGCCAGCGAACTGATCGCTGACATCTGCCTGTCCGAGGACTACACCGACTTCCTCACCACCCCGGCCTACGAACTGGTGGGTTAAGCCATGGCAGCATCACCCAAACCGTCCCTGACCGCCGCGGACCTGGCGAACATCGACGGGCAACTGGCCGGCACGGACCGCCTGCTGGAGCAGAACTACCCGGGCGACGACGGCTCACGCCAGCCCGTTCATACGGTGTACGTGCCCGCGGACCGGTTCACGCCGTCGTTCGCTGCCGACTGGGGCGCCGAGGCACTGGCAACGGTCAACGCCCACGGCGGGCTGGAAAAGCTCGGTGGCTTGCTGGGCCAGGACGCCGCGCTGGCGGAGGCTGTTGCCCCGCGGGTGGAAGCCAAGCTGGCCAGCGAACCGATCGAGGACCTGCGGCTCGATTTTGAGGACGGGTTCGGGGACAGGGGCGACGACGCCGAGGACGCAGCCGCGGTTGCTGCGGCTTCCGCTGTGGCCGCCGCAGTCGCGGCCGGGTCCGCTCCCCCGTTCATCGGGATCCGCTTCAAGTGCTTCGAGGCGGCCACGCGGTCCCGCGGGCTGCGGACGCTGGACCTGTTCGTTTCGGGCCTGGCCGCGGCGGGCGAGCTGCCGGAGGGCCTGGTCCTGACGCTGCCCAAGGTGACCACCGTGGCCCAGGTCAAGGCCATGGACTACGCCGTTTCCCGGCTTGAGGAAGTGCACTCGCTCCCGGCCGGCAGGCTCCGCTTCGAGGTGCAGGTGGAAACCCCGCAGCTGATCCTGGGGCCGGAAGGAACCTCGCCGGTGGCGCAGCTGCCGCACGCCGTCCCCGGCCGGATCAGCGGCCTGCACTACGGCACGTACGACTACTCTGCGTCACTGCAGATCTCGGCCGAATACCAGTCCATGGAGCACCCGGTGGCGGACTTCGCCAAGGAAGTCATGCAGCTGGCCGTGGCCGGTACGGGCATCCGGCTCTCCGACGGATCCACCAACATCATCCCCGTGGGCGACAACGTGGAAAACGCCTGGCAGCTGCACGGCCGGCTGGTCCGGCGGTCGCTGGAGCGCGGCTACTACCAGGGCTGGGACCTTCACCCGGCCCAGCTGCCCAGCCGCTTCGCCGCCACCTACGCCTTCTACCGGCAGGGCCTTCCCGCCGCCGCGGCCCGCTTGCGGAACTACGTGGAGCAGACCGAAGGCGGCGTCATGGATGAGCCCGCCACGGCCCGCGCCCTGGCAGCGTTCGTCCTGCGCGGCGTCCAGTGCGGCGCAGTGGGTGCCGAGGAAGTCCAGGCGCTGGCCGGCGTCGGGATTCCGCAACTGACCGGACTGGCCCACCCGCGGCTCGCCACCACTTCCAACTCCTAGCTAAGGATCGTTTTTATGGGCAAGTACTACTCCCCCACCGGCGGGCTGCCGCCGCAGACCCACCTGACCACCGAGCGGGCCATAGTCACCGAGGCGTACACGGTGATCCCGAAGGGCGTGATGACGGACATCGTCACGTCCAACCTGCCGGGCTTTTCGAACACCCGCTCCTGGATCATCGCCCGCCCCATCTCGGGCTTCGCCACCACGTTCTCACAGCTGATCGTGGAGATCGGCCCGGGCGGCGGCGCCCCCAAGGCCGAATTCGAAGCCGGCGTTGAAGGCGTCATTTTTGTGACCCGCGGCAAGGTCAACCTCACCCTGGACGGCGAACTCCACCAGCTGGAGGAAGGCGGCTACGCCTACCTGGCCGCCGGTTCTGAGTGGGGCGTGGAGAACGTTTCCAGCGACGTTGTGTCCTTTCACTGGATCCGCAAAGCCTACGAACGCCTTGAGGGGTATGAGGCGAAGTCCTTCGTCACGAATGAAAAGGACGTGGAACCTACGGCGATGCCGGACACCGACGGTGCCTGGAAGACCACCCGCTTCACGGAATCCAGCGACCTGGCCCACGACATGCAGGTGAATATCGTGACGTTCCAGCCCGGCGGCGTGATCCCGTTCCCGGAAACCCACGTGATGGAACACGGCCTGTATGTCCTGGAGGGCAAGGCCATGTACCTGCTGAACAACGACTGGGTGGAGGTGGAGGCCGGGGACTTCATGTGGCTGCGCGCCTTCTGCCCGCAGGCCTGCTACGCCGGCGGCCCCGGCGAATTCCGCTACCTGCTGTACAAGGACATGAACCGCCAGGTGAAGCTCACCTAGCCCAACTGGGTAGCAGTAACTGTCGTTTTGGAGGCCCAAAACGACAGTTACCGCTACCTACATGGGCTCAGGCCGCCGGGTTGAGGACCACCTTGATGCAGCCGTCTTCCTTCTTCTGGAACTTCTCGTACAGGGCGGGCGCACCCTCCAGGCCGGAGCGGTGGGTGACCAGGTCCATGACGCCCAGCGGGTCGGCGTCGTCCTCCACGAGCGGAAGGATGGCATCCGTCCAGCGCCGCACGTTGCACTGCCCCATGCGCACCTGCAGCTGCTTGTCGAACATGGTCAGCATCGGCATGGGGCTGGCCGTGCCGCCATACACTCCGCTCAGGGACAGCGTGCCGCCGCGGCGCACCGCGTCAACGGAGGCATGCAGCGCCGCCAACCGGTCCACTCCGCCGGTCTCCATCGCCTTCTGCGCCAGCTTGTCCGGCAGCAGTCCCAGTGCCTGGTGGGCAAATCCTGCCACCGGGGAACCATGGGCTTCCATGCCGACGGCGTCCACTACTGCGTCCGGGCCGCGGCCACCGGTCATCTCCCGGAGTTCGTCCCCGATGGTCTTGCTGTAGTCCAGCGTCTCCACGCCGTGCCGCGCCGCCATGGCGCGCCGTTCGGGGACGGGGTCGATACCGATCACCCTGAAACCGCGGTGCACGCCGATGCGGCCGGTGAACTGGCCAACGGGTCCCAGGCCGAACACGGCAAGGGTGCCGCCTGCCGGGACGTCCGCGTATTCCACGGCCTGCCATGCCGTGGGCAGGATATCGGAGAGGAACAGGTACCTCTCATCCGGCAGCTCAGCGCCGACCTTGACGGGACCATAGTCGGCGTGCGGAACCCGCAGGTATTCGGCCTGCCCGCCGGGAACGGACCCGTACAGCTCGGAGTAGCCAAAGAGTGCCGCGCCGGACCCCTTCTCCTTGACCTGGGTGGTTTCGCACTGGGACTGCAGGCCCTGCTTGCACATGTAGCAGGAGCCGCACGCGATGTTGAAGGGGACCACTACGCGGTCGCCCTTGCGGAGATTGGTAACGCCGCTTCCCACTTCCTCCACGATGCCCATGGGTTCATGGCCGATGACATCCCCCTTGTGCATGTACGGCCCCAGGACTTCATAGAGGTGGAGGTCGGAGCCGCAGATAGCGGTGGAGGTGATCCGGACAATCGCATCCGTCGGTTCCTGGATGACGGGATCGGGTACTTCTTCCACGCTTACCGATCGTTTTCCTTGCCACGTCAGTGCTTTCACAGTCTCCCTTTCGCTCTGTCTTGCCCCCGGGGTCTCTCCGGAGCGCTGGCCAGGGCGCCGGCAGGCACCCTTTCTTCGACGCTATCGGTTTTACCCGAAAAAAGTAAGCATGCTGATGAAAACCTTGTGGCCGCCGTCGAGTGCTTCTAGCGTAGGAAGGGCAGAGCAGAAGACCACCTGAAAGAGGAACGCCATGTCGCTGTACCAGCCGGAACCGGTCGAGATCTCCACCCGCATGCGTCCCGGAGAATGGACGGAAGAAAGCCTGGCGGAACTGGCCAGCAGCTACCGCACGCGGATTGCGGAAATGGGCGCACCAGCCTCCGAGGTGGCCACGGACATCGAGCGGAACGACGACGGCTCGGTGAAGGTCGTGGTGTCGTGGATTAAGCCGGCAATCGCCGGCGATGAGGAATCTGTTCCCGGCGGCCAGCCCCTGTGACCGCCGCCGGCCGTTGGGGCCGGACCGCCGCGGGCCTCGGTGCCGTCAGCGGTTCGGCTGGAGCGCAAGCAGCCGGCCGATGGCACTCGAACCCAGGTTCTCCAACAGGTGGCGGGGCCCCTCGTAAACCTCCACGGCGCCGGCGTCGCGAAGCTGGCCGGCCTGGATTCCCCCGCAGGTGACTCCAATGGAGGGGATTCCCAGCGCCGCCGCTGCCTTCATGTCCCACACTGCGTCACCGACATAGACGGCGTTTGCGGCGTCGACGCCAACGGCAGCCAGGGCCGCCTCCAGGATGTCCGGCGCAGGCTTGCTTTCCTCCGCGTCGTTGGCACTGGTGGCGGCATCAATGAAGGAGTCGGCGTCCAGCACCGAGCGCATGACCTCTAGGTCCCTCTCCCGCGCCGAGGAGGCCAGCGCCACCGCCAGGCCGCCGGCATGGCACTGGGCCAGCAGTTCCTTGGCGCCGTCAAGGGCGCGAAGCGAGGGCCAGTGCGAGGCATAAAGGGCGCCGTGGCTGGCCATGATGTCCTCATCCTCGTCATGGTCCCGGCCTGACGGCAGGAGATTATCCACCAGCCGGGCGCCACCCATGCCGACGAGTTGGTGAATGGCCGCCATGGGCACATCATGGCCGTACTGGCGGAACGCACCCCACCAGGCAATGGTGTGGATGTAGGACGAGTCGATCAGCGTCCCGTCAACGTCAAAGAGGACCCCCCGGCGCGGGCCGCCAGGGGGTGTGGTTGAATCCGTCATCAGCCTACCGCTGCCCGCCGCGCCTCCGGCGCCTTCTTCCGCCGGGCCGCCTCCTCCTTGGGAGAGCTGACCGGACGCACACGGTCGCGAATCACTGATCCGGCCCCGTCCAGGCTCTTGTCCCGGATCAGTCCCGTGCCGGCTATCTCCCGGGCCATCGCGACGCCTGCCACAGCGGCCCTCTTGGTGGGGAAGGTCACCGAGATGGCCATCAGGTTCCCGCTTCCGTCCATCATCCTGATCCGGTAACCACCGTCAGGTGCGTCAACGAGCTCAAAAAATCCGGCCATAACTATCACTCCTCCATCAATCACGGCGCTGTGCTTGGGAGCACTCCATGAGGTGTTAGTAAGTATACTTATCTATCCTGCGAAGGAGAAGTTACTGCCCCGTTCCGCGCCGCCTCAACGCGCTTCCGCCCCTTCAGGCGGAATGGGGGTGTCACTGCGCCGAACAGTATCCTGATGCAGCTCCAGGGCGCTAGTCACAAGCGCAAAGTGGCTGAAGGCCTGCGGTGTATTGCCCAGTTGCCGTTTGGCTTTCACCGCCCATTCCTCGCTGAGCAGCCCCACATCGTTACGCAGTTCCAGCAGCCGCTCAAAGAGTTCGCGCGATTCCTCGCGGCGGCCCGCCCCCAGGAGTGCCTCCACCAGCCAGAACGAGCAGGCCAGGAAGACGCCCTCGTCGCCCGGCAGGCCGTCGTCGCTCTGCTCCGGCCGGTACCGCAGCACGAACCCGTCCTGGGTCAACTCCCGCTGGATCGCTTCGATGGTCCCCACCACCTTGGGATCATCGGGAGGCAGGAACCCAACCCTGGGAATCAACAGCAGGCTGGCGTCCAGCTCCGGACGCCCGTAGGACTGGACAAACGTATTGCGCTCCGCGTCGAAGCCATTGGCCATGATGTCCTGGCGGATCTGGTCCCGCAGCGCCTCCCAGCGTTCAACCGGACCCGGAAGTCCTGACTCGCGCACGCCCTTCACCATCCGGTCCGCCGCCACCCAGGCCATGACCTTGGAGTGGGTGAAGTGCCGGCGCGGTCCACGCATCTCCCAGAGCCCGTTGTCCGGCTGGTCCCAGATGGTTTCAAGGTGTTCCATCAGCGCAACCTGGACGTCCCACGCCTCGTCCGTGTGCTTCAGCAGCGAATTCCGCGTCAGCGCCAGGCAGTCAAGGACCTCACCCCACACATCCAACTGGAACTGCTCGGCCGCCGCGTTCCCGATCCGCACCGGTACAGAGTTTTCGTAGCCTTTCAGCCACGGCAGTTCCATCTCCGGCAGC
Source organism: Pseudarthrobacter sp. BRE9 (assembly GCF_031844305.1). Classification (NCBI taxonomy): domain Bacteria; kingdom Bacillati; phylum Actinomycetota; class Actinomycetes; order Micrococcales; family Micrococcaceae; genus Pseudarthrobacter; species Pseudarthrobacter sp. BRE9. Next base: position 27,666 of record NZ_JAUZUY010000011.1, read on the forward strand.
CGCCGCTCGCCGTGGATCCCGTACATGATCTGCAGGTCGGCGGGGTCGCCGGCCACGGCCCGGAGCAGCCAGTCCCGCCAGGCAGCAGCCTCCGCGGTGTAGCCGGCAGCCAGCAGTGCCTGCAGGGTCATGGTGGCATCCCGCAGCCAACAGTAGCGGTAGTCCCAGTTGCGCTGGCCGCCCGGCTGCTCCGGAAGGGACGTGGTGACCGCTGCGACGATGCCCCCGGTCGGACCGTAGGTGAGCGCCTTGAGCGTTACCAGGGAGCGGACCACGGCATCCTGGTATTTCCCCTTGACCGTGCACTGCGAGGACCAGCCCCGCCAAAACGCAAAAGTGCTGTCAAGGACTGCTTCCGCCTCCACCGATACCGGGCGTCCCACATGGCTGGGCGCCCAGGTCAGCACGAACGGCACTTTTTCGCCGGCTTTCACGGTGAAGTCGCTGACCGTATGCATGTTCTCGCCATGCAGTGGCGCTGGAGTGACCAGGTAGACGGCGTCCGGACCGGCGATCGCGTGCAGCCCGCGCTTGTCCTTGCGCACCCACGGAACGATGTGCCCGTAGTCGAACCTCAGGACCAGCTCACCGTGCATTTTGACGCTGCCGCTGATGCCTTCCACAATCCGGACGATGTCAGCCACGGAATCACGCGGCGGCATGAAATCCGTGACGCGTACGGTTCCGTCCGGCGTCTCCCACTCAGTGTCCAGGACCAGGGTGCCGTCGCGGTAGCTCCGGCGCGTGCACGCACCCCCGCTTTCCGGCGCCAGCAGCCAGCGCCCGGAGTCCGGCGTGTCCAGCAGCGAATTGAAGCAGGCAGGGGAATCGAACCGCGGAAGGCAAAGCCAGTCGATCGAGCCTTCCTTGCTGACCAGGGCACCGGTTTGAAGGTCGCCAACTACCGCATAATCTTCGATTCGCGCCATGACATTACCCTGCCACACCAGGCGCCGAAGGGAAGGGGGAATGCCGCGGTGTACCCTGAGGCAGATGGCGATCCATATCGGCACCTCCGGCTGGAGCTACGACCACTGGGAGAACGTCCTGTACCCGCCCGGACTGCCCGTCCGGGACCGGCTCCAGTACTACGTTGCCGAATTCAGTACGGTGGAACTGAACGCCAGCTATTACCGGTGGCCCAGGGACACCACCTTCGCCGGCTGGAACAGTCGCCTGCCGCCGGGATTCGGCATGTCCGTCAAAGCTCCCCGGGGACTCACCCATGCGCGCAAGCTGTATTCACCGGAAGTCTGGGTGGAGCGCATCACCCGCTGCTGGCACGAGTTGGGAGACAAGCGTGCGGTGCTCCTGGCCCAGCTTCCGCCCCAGCTGGAGCGCGACGACGCGAGGCTGGGCTACTTCCTCGCCGCGGTTCCCCCCTGGATCAGGGTTGCCGTGGAGTTCAGGCACCCCAGCTGGGACTGCCCTGAGGTGTTTGCGCTGCTGGAGCGGCACCAGGCGGCCTACTGCATCATGAGCGGTGCCAACCTGCCCTGCATCCTGCGGACCACTGCCCCGTTTGCCTATGTCCGGCTGCATGGACCCGACCAGCAGCACTTGTACGGGGGCTCGTACTCCGACGCCGACCTCCACTGGTGGGCCGACAGGATCCGTGAGTGGGACGGCGCAGGCATCGATGTCTTCGCGTACTTCAACAACGACGGCGGCGGTAATGCGGTGCGGAACGCCTGGACCCTGCGCGCGATCCTCGGCAAGGGCTGATGCCGGCTGCCGCCCTGTGGCAGAGTGGTGGCATGGACACGGCCCCGCAGAACCCCGCCCAGGACACGGCGCGCCCACCCCGGCGGAACACACGGGGCGGCACGCCCCTTACCGGAAGCCAGTTTTTCCGGCTGGCGCACCATGTGTCGGACACGGTCAACGACGTCCGGATCAGGCTCGCGAAGCGCTGGAAGTTCGTGCCCCAAACTATCGCTTACCAAGGCTACGGCTCCACCACCCGGGTGCGCGTACTGGGCCGGGTACTGCTGACGCAGAAGGCCCTGCCGGGAAGCAAAGCGGAGCACGAAGCCAGGAACGGCAACCAGAACATCCGCGGCTGGCGCGCCTTCACCGGGGTGCCGCTGCAGTTTACCGACGTCGAAATCACCATCGGCGATGTGGTCACCCACGTCACGGCGGACCGGGGCGGGTTGATCGACACCGAGGTGGACGTGCAGCTTTCCCCGGGCTGGCACACCGCGGTGCTGCGGGCCGAGGAAACCGAGCCGGCGGAGGCACTGATCCAGGTGATCGCCCCCGGCACGGAGTTCGGCATCGTCTCTGATATCGACGACACCGTCATGGTGACCGCCCTGCCCCGGCCCTTCCTGGCGTTGTGGAACACCTTTGTGCTCAGCGAACGGGCGCGCATGGCCACCCCGGGGATGGCAGTCCTGCTGGACCGGCTGACCATCGAGCACCCCGAAGCCCCGGTCATCTACCTGTCCACCGGACCCTGGAACGCCGCCCCCACCCTGGCACGGTTCCTGACCCGCAACATGTACCCCAAGGGCGCGCTGCTGCTGACGGACTGGGGCCTGACCCAGGACCGGTGGTTCCGCAGCGGCCAGGACCACAAGCACCGCAACCTGGAGCGGCTGGCCCAGGAATTTCCGGATATGCGGTGGCTCCTGATCGGCGACAACGGACAGCATGACGAGGCCATCTACTCCGCCTTTGCCACCGAAAACCCGGACAAGGTTGCTGCCATCGCCATCCGGCAACTGTCCGTCAGCGAGTCCGTGTTCGCCGGCGGCCACTCGGAGGACGGTGACCACACAACCTCCCGGGTGCCATGGATCTACTCGCCCGACGGCGCCGGCATCGCAAAGCAGCTCGCCATGCTGGACCTGCTGCGGGGCTAGCCAGCCCCAGGGTTACTGGGCGTTGGCACCCAGGGGTGCGCCGTCGTCGGGCAATTCACTGTCCTCCAGGCCGGCGCTGTCCAGGGGGTCTGCGCTGTCCACCAGGCCGGCACTGTCCAGCAGGTCTTCACCGCCCAGCAGATCCGGAACCGCTGCCTGCGCAATGGCCACCTCAGCAACGGCAGCGAGGTCGCGTTCCTCGATGAGTTCCTGGAACCAGAAGTAGGACGCCTTGGGCGTGCGCTCGAGCGTTTCGAAGTCCACGTGCAGGAGGCCGAACGGCTGGTTGTAGCCGGCGGACCACTCAAAGTTGTCCAGGAAGGACCACACGTAGTAGCCGCGCAGGTCCACGGACTCGGCAACACCGCCGGGTGCCGTGGCCCGCAGCGCGGTTTCCAGGTGATCGGAGATGTACTTCAGCCGGCGCTCGTCCGGGATGAACCGGGTGTTGGTGGACTTGTCCCGGACAATGATGTCCTCGAAGCTGGCGCCGCCCTCGGTGATGATCACGGGGGGCAGGTTGGGGTACCGCTCCGCCATCTCCTTCAAGGCCACCGCCATGTACTCCGGCTTCACCGGCCAGCCATAGGCGGTGATGTCCGCTTCCGGCCAGGTTTCGACGTGGAACGGCGTTGCGCCGCTGCCCGTTGCACTGAGGTCGCTGCCCATGGCCTCCGCCATGCTTGACGGCACGGTACCGCCGCCGGGTCCCGCCGCCACCTTGGTGGGCATGTAGTAGTTGAGCCCATAGAAATCCAAGGGCTGGGAAATGATCTCCATGTCCTCTTCGGGATGTTCGAAGGAGCTGAAGAACTTGGCCGCGCGGATGAGGTCCGGGTACTTGCCCGTCAGGACGGGATCAGCGTAGAGCCGGTTCTGTCCCAAGTCCATGAGTCCCGCGCTGATCCTGTCCAGGGGGTTGATGGAATTCGGCACCATGGGCGAGTAGACGTTGGTCATGCCGATTTCGCCGGGCACCCGCGCGGCGCGGAGCGCCTGGACGGCGAGCCCGTGGCCCAGCAACTGGTGGTGGACGGTGGGGAACGCGCCGAGGGCCAGCTCCTTTCCAGGCGAGTGCAGCCCAAATGCGTAGCCGTTGGCGCTCACGGTTGCCGGTTCATTGATGGTGACCCAGCGGGCAACCCGGTCCCCGAACGCGTCCGCCACGAGCGCGGCGTACTCTCCCAGCCGGTAGGCGGTGTCCCGGTTCATCCAGCCGCCCGCCTCGTCCAGTTCCAGGGGCGTGTCCCAGTGGTAAATGGTGGCCATGGGCGAGATCCCGTTGGCCAGGAGCTCATCCAGGAGCCGGTCGTAGAACGCCATGCCCGCGCGGTTGGCCGGGCCGGTACCGCCCGGCTGGATGCGCGGCCAGGAAAAGGAGAACCGGTAGGAGTCCACGCCAAGCTGCTTCAGGAGGGCCACGTCCTGCGGCATCCGGTGGTAATGGTCGGTGGCCACCACCGGGCTGTGGTCCTCAACGATTGCACCGTGCCTGGCAGCGAACCTGTCCCAGCCCGCGGGTCCCCTGCCGTCCTCGTCCAGCGCTCCTTCGATCTGGAATGCTGCGGTTGCGACGCCAAGCGTGAACCCCGGAGGGATGAGCGCTGCGAGGTCCTTGGCGGAGATGTGCATTGGGCCAGCCTTTGAGTCACGGGAGTCAGGGTACGTCTCAGGATTGCACAGCGAAGGTCGGCTGACGAGCAGCAACTCCGCCCCGGCGCCGGTAACTACTGCGAACCGAAAAGGAATTCCTTGGCGTGGGCCACTGCCTTGCGGAAGGCATCATTGCGCAGGGTCACCAGGTGTTCCGTGTCTCCGTCGGACGGCTCCAGGTAGCCGGTGAAGCCGGGCCGCAGGACCCAGATGTCCCCGGCCGGCGGGAGGTAGAAGACGCCGAAGGAACGCTGCTGCCGCTCGTCCGCGGTCCAGACCGGGACCACCGCCAGCGCAGCACCCGTGGCGGGGTTGATCCACTGCGCCCGCGGCAGCGGCTGTTCGTGCGCCTCCGGGTCCAGGAAAGGCGCGGTTCCAGCACCCCACCGCTGCTCAAAGCGCTCATGGAATGCAGGAATGAGGTGTGAATCGTAGCGCCGCCATTCGCTCATGCAGTTTTCGCCTCCTTGGATGAATGGGCCCCGCCCGGCTCAGGACCAGGGCCCGCTTTCCCATCGCACCGGGGTCACGCGGATGGGGGGTCCGGACGGCCCGCCATGGCTGTGGACTTTCCGGACCGGAATGATGGTGGGCGCCTCTGCCGCCAGCTTCCTGTCGTACTCGGCGCGGCGCACGGGATCATGCAGCACGTTGAACGCCTGCATGATGCTGAGGAGTTCGTCCCCGCGCGCGGAATTGCCCTTCCCGGCAGGCGCATCCCCCGTCGTTCCCGTGTCCCCATAGGCCAGGCCGCCGTCCATGTCCGGATGGTGGCTGCGCATGAGGGCGCGGTACGCGCGGGAGATTTCCTGCCGGCCGGCATCCCGGCCTATCCCCAGGATCGAGTAGTAGTCGGGGAGCTCAGTCATTCCTGCCTCCTGTTTCGCCGGCTCCCCTGCCGCTGCGGGCAGGGGAGCCGGCGCGAAAGCACGGTCCTAGCTGTTGATCTGCTGCATCTCGCCCTGTGGGGTCTGGATCTCGATCCTGCGCGGCTTGGCCTTCTCGGCAACGGGAATCCGCAGGGTTAGGACGCCCTGCTCATAGCTTGCCTTGATCTTGTCGGTATCCAGGGTGTCGCCCAGGATCAACTGGCGGCTGAACACACCGCGGGGACGCTCAGAGGCCACGAGCTCCACATTGGGCTGCGTGGGGTCCTGGCGCTCGGCCCGCACGGTAAGGACGTTGCGTTCAACATTCAGGTCCAGGGAATCCACCTTCACACCGGGGAGGTCGAATGCCACCACGAATTCCCCGTCTTCCTGCCAGGCGTCCATGGGCATGGCCGCCGGGCGGGAAGCGGTTCCAAAGACCTGCTGCGTGAGCCGGTCCAACTCGCGGAACGGATCCGTCCGCATCAACATCATTTCCCACTCCTTCAGCTTCCAGATGTTTGATCTGCCACTATCCACCCATTCCACATAATCTATGGTGGTGAATATAGATTTTTTATAGCACTCGTGGGAAACTGAAGCAAGGCACCCGGCACAGCGATTTTTGGGAGAAGTAATGGCAGATCCTGTTGCAGGACGGGCGGCCCGCACCCCCGGTTCACGGGCCCGGTACGCCATCTCGGTGGCGGCGGAACTCACCGGAACCGGGCAGCAGAACATCAGGCTGTACGAAACCAAGGGGCTGCTGACGCCCTCACGGACGGCGGGCGGCACGCGCCAGTACAGCGACGACGATATCGCGGTGCTGCTGCGGATCGGGGAGCTCCTCCAGGAGGGGTTGAACTTGGCAGGTGTTGCCAAGGTCCTGGAGCTGGAGGCAGCCAATGTGAAGCTGCACCGGGCGCTCAAGCGGGCCAGGTCGCGGCCGCAGTGAGCCAGCCCTTTTAGTTTGGCGAGCTGGTCTTCCCGGCCCGCACCCGGAAAGGCCTATTCCCGGGGGGATTCCGCTTTTGACAGCTCTCCCGTGATTGGTTCCCCCGGGATCCTGGCCGTCCGCCAGGTATCAAGCGCGATGACCCCACCCAGGATCAGCAGCGACAAGGAGAACGACGCGAGTGCATCGGTGGTCCAGTGATAGCCGAGGTACAACCTGCTGACGATAGCAAGGATGATCCCGATTCCGGCCCCGATGAATCCGAACACTGCTGCCCGCGGGTTCCGGCGCCGGGAGAAGATCAGGTAGGTGCCCACCAGCAGGAAGTCGCAGGCTCCCAGGACGTGCCCGGACGGGAACGAGAAAGTCTGGTCCGCGCCGAACAGCATCTGATCCACAGGCGGCCGGGAGCGCTGGACGATGTGGAGGATGATCTGCGAAATGATCACGCCGGTCAGCATCGCGGACGCGAGCAGGATGGGGCGCCAGGCGTGCTTGGCCGCGAATCCCCAAACAACGATCACCACCAGCACGATGATGGGCAGTGCAATGGGGCCGAAGAACACCGCCAGGAAGATCATGATGGCAGTGACGGCGGCTGAACGGGTGGTCAACAGCCAGTCATGGACGGGAGTGTCGGCAGCGGAGAGTCCGTCGGCCTGCACGACGCTGATCAGGGTGGCAATGAAGAGTGCCAGCCCCACCACCGCCAGGATCATCGACGCCCGGTAAAGACTGCGCCGGTCGGCAGGGTCCAGGTAGCGTTCCTCCACCACGAACTTCTCGTGGAAGGCGTGCCACCTGCCGGCGCTTCGTTCAGAAACTTCGGAACCTGCTGATTTCTGTGCCAATGTGTGCTGCCCGTCCCTGCGCCGCGGAAGACGCGTGCCGTGATGAATGCCTAGGGTGAAGATTATCCCGGGGACGGGCCATTGACTCCATCATGCGCTCAAAGCGAGCCGGTGGTGAACTGCCAGCTCCTGCCTGCGAGGGGGTTGCCGGCCAGGTCCCGGATGCCGCCGGCCCCGCCGGTCATGGTCACGGTGTAGCGGGTCTTGGCGGCCAGGGGCTCCTGGGGGTCGAGGATCCACTGGTTGGTAGTGCCGTTGCGGTAGGCCGTTGCTGCCACCGCTGCGCCGGTGGCGGAGTTTTTCAGGGTGAACGTGGTGGTGCCGACGCCCTGGACTGCCTCGCTGAAGGTGGCGCTGATGTTGCTGCTCCTGCGGACCAGGAGGGCGTTGCTGCCTGGCGAGTAGCTGGTGACGGTGGGTACGGGGCCCGTTGTGAACGTCCAGCTGGTGGAGGCCAGCGGGGTGCCCGCGGTGTCGTGGATGGCCGAGGATCCGCCTGTCAGGGTGGCCGTGTAGCTGGTGTCGGCGGCAAGGTTTGCTGCGGGGTCGAGGGTGGCGGTCATGGTGGCGGTGTTGTACGTGACGGTGGCGGCGATGCTGCTGCCCGCCGCGTTCCGGAGCATGAAGGTTCCGGCGGACACGCCCTGTACCGAAGCACTGAAGGTGGCCGTGACGTTCGCCCCTGATGCGACTGCCGTCGCCTTGGCGGCCGGCGAAACGGACGTGACAGTGGGTGCAGGAGCAGGAGCGGGTGCGGGCGCAGGGGCACCCGTGTACAGCAGCCGGTTCGGGGTTCCCGTGGAGGCCCCGGCAATTACTCCAGGAGTGGCGTTGGACACCAGTGCGGCAGCCACGTCGGCCGGCGTGAGGGCAGGGTTCTGCGACAGCAGAACCGCGGCTGCTCCGGCGGTGTGCGGCGCGGCCATGGAGGTTCCGGACATGGATGCCGTGGCGGTGGTGGAGGTGTAGTAGTCCGAGGTGATGCCCACGCCGGGAGCATAAAGGTCCACGCAGGTCCCGAAGTTGGAGAACGATGCCTGCTTGTCGCCGGAGTCGCTGGCTGCCACCGTGACGGCCCCTGGGACGCGGGCGGGCGAAGCGGTGCAGGCGTCCACGGCGGAGTTTCCGGCAGCAACCACGGCGGTGACGCCGTCGTTCAGGACCGCCTGGATGGCGGCGTCCACCGTGGTGCTGGCCGCTCCGCCGAGGCTGAGGTTGGCCACGGCGGGCGTTCCCGCGGCGTGGTTCGCCGCGATCCAGTCAAGGCCGGCCACCACGTCCGAGTTATAGCCGGACCCCGCGCAATCGAGCACACGGACGGGCACCAGGGTGGCACTCTTGGCCACGCCGTATGTGGCGCCCGCCACGGTTCCGGCCACATGGGTGCCGTGGCCGTTGCAGTCGGTGGTGCCGTTGCCGTCCGCGACGGCGGTCCAGCCTGCCCCCACCCGGCCGCCGAAATCGGTGTGCGAGGCGAGGATGCCCGTGTCCACCACGTAAGCGGTCACGCCGGCGCCGGCGGCGGTCCAGGAGTAGGAACCGGAGAGGGGAAGGGATCGCTGGTCGGCGCGGTCCAGGCCCCAGGGGGCGGGCTGTTCGGTTCCGGAAATCCTGACGGGGGCGTCGGGCTCCACGGACAGCACCTTGCCGGACTTGGCGAGGGCTGCCGCCTGGGCCGGGTTGGCGGTGACGACGGCGCCGCGGATGGCGTGCTCAAAGGTGCGGCCGACGGCGAGGCCCTGGCCACGCAGTCCGGACACCTCGGCTGCGACGTCGGCGGTGGCGGCGTACTGGACGAGGTACCGGCCGGCCGCGTTGCCGGCTCCGCCGGCGGGGCCCGGGGCTACGGGGGCAGGAGCAGCGGCCGCCGGCAGGGACGCCGTGGAGAGGACGACGGCGGAGAGCAGCGCCGTGAGGGCGGGCAACACGAAGAATCGGGTACGGATTTTGGGGTCCTTCAGGAGGCGGGTTTGGGTTGGCTGTACCAACAGGATAGGAGCCGGAAGCGCACGGCTTCCGGCTCCTTGGATGATCCTTCGCCAACCTTTGGCGGTTCCTGCGGACCGGCAACTATTCCTTGCTTGCTCCGGTGCCGGAGGCGGCCGTGACGTGGTTCCGCCAACTGTGCTCGGGCTCGAAACCGAGCAGGCGGCGCGCCTTGTCGATGGACAGCATCGTTTCGTGCTCACCCAGTTCCTTGGTGACCTTGACACCGGGAAAGACCTCGGCCGCCAGGCTGGCGCTCGACCGGCTCATGACCGTGTCCGCGTTGGCGATAATGAAGGCCTCGAACCCGGGCTTGGCGTTCTCCAGCGCCCGCACCACGGCCTGTGCGCCGTCCCTGCCGTCGATGTAGCCCCACAGGTTCCATTTCCGCAGCGTCGCGTCCGGGTCGAAGGACGGGAATTTTGCGTAGTCGGCCTCGTCCATGACGTTGGAGAACCGCAGGCCCGTGATGCTCAGTTCCGGGTCCCACCGTGTCATCTCCACCGCCATCTGCTCCTCAAGGCGCTTCACCAGGGAGTAGGTGCTTTCGGGCCGCGGCGGGTATTCCTCGTCCACGGGAATGTAGGGCGGGTCGATGTCGAACGGCAGTCCCAGCACGGTCTCGCTGGAGGCGTACACCACCTTCTTTATGCCGGCGCGCCGCGCCGCCTGGAAGACGTTGTAGGTGGACAGCATGTTGTTCTCGAAGGTGGCTGCGTCCGGAAGGATGCCCGGGGCGGGAATGGCACCCAGGTGCACCACGGCGTCGAACCCGTTGTGCCGGTCATCAACGCCCAGCAGCGCGTCCACCACCTGGCCGTAGTTGCGCAGGTCCACCACCAGCAGTTCCGGGCTGCGGGCGCCGGCCCGGTCCAGGGTGAGGACCTGATGGCCGTCGTCGGTCAACCGGCGCACCACGTGCCGCCCCAGTTTTCCGCTTCCGCCTGTAACGGCAATTCTCATCACTGTTTCCTTCTGCTCGAGTGCGTTCACCGTGCGGTGTGTCGGTCAAGACGGGGCCGCGGGGCTGCAAGGAACTTTTCGACGGCGGCGATCGCCAGTGCGGTAATCCCGCCCGGATCCCCGCTGCCGTCGACGGACACAAGAATGCCCCGGCCCGCGTACACCGAGATTACTTCATGCGTCTGCCGGTGGTAGAGCTCCAGCCGGCGCCGAAAAACATCAATGGTGTCATCCGTGCGCCCCTGTTCCAGGGCGCGGCGGTGCATCCGCTGCTCCAGTTCCGAATCGGGAGCCTGCAGCTCGATGACGGCGTCCAGGACGTGCCCCTGCGCCGCGAGCATCCGGTCGAGTTCCGTTGCCTGCTGCGCTGTCCGCGGATAGCCATCCAGCAGGAACCCGTTCATCGCATCCCCTTCGAGGAGGCGGTCCTTGACCAGCGCGTTGGTGAGGTGGTCGGGTACGAAATGGCCGCCATCGAGGTACCTGGCTGCCTGGTTCCCCAGTTCGGTCCGTTCGCTGACGTTGCTGCGGAATATGTCCCCGGTGGAAACGGCCGGGACCCGGAAATGCCGCGCCAGGTGTGCGGCCTGGGTCCCCTTGCCTGACCCCGGCGGGCCAATAATGAGCAGCCTGGTCATGTTCCTGTCCCTCCGCCGCTGGGCAGCCACTGGTCCCAGGCCCGGCCCGCACCGCACCGGCGCCTGCTTCATTGTGCCGGTCATGCCTGCCCTGCGCCAGCCTTCACCCCGTTCCACGGCGGTGGATATGACGCTGTGGGCGGCCCGGGAATGTATATACTTCTGGTTATCGGTTTAGCAGCAGGCCGTTGGAAAGTTCGTCGATCCAGCGACCATCACCGGCTCCCCCACCCAGTTGCGGGGCGTTCGCGTGTTGCCGGCTCGTTTTGACCTGAACGAATGGCACCAGAAAACCGTGGCCAGCGAGTCAACAGCAAAAACTGATACATCGATTACCGAGCACCTGCATGAACTAGTCCTCAACAGCTCCGACGTTGAGGACTTCCTTAATGAACTGGCACAAGTCTCCGCACGCAACCTCTCGGAACCGGGCGACGAAATACTGTGCGCCATCACGCTCCTCCGGCAGCGGAAGGCCGCCACGGTGGCCAGCAGCAGCCATGACGCAAAGTTCATCGGACGGCTTGAGCACCTGTTCGCCGAGACCCCGGGGCTGACGGCTTCCACTGCCCAGGAGATTGTCCACGCTCCGGACCTCAGCGCGGATGGCCGCTGGCCGGAGTACGCTGCCGCCGCGATTGCAGAAGGGATCTGCTCCGTTGCGGCGGTTCCGTTCCGGCTTGAGGGGGAAACAAAGGCGTCGCTGCTGCTGTACTCCCGCCGCCCGCACCGGTTCGAAGGCCGGGTGCTGAAGTTCGCCGAAGATTTCGTCAGCCAGACCTCGCTGGCGCTCCGCCTTGCGGTGCGGTTTGCGCACTACAGCGAAACGGCCGCGAACCTTCGGGCCACCCTGGAGTCCCGCACGGTGATTGACATGGCCGTCGGCATCATCATGGCGCAGAACCGGTGCAGCCAGCAGGACGCGTTCGAGATCCTGAAGACGGCTTCCAGCACACGCAACACCAAGCTGCATGACGTGGCCGCCGCCGTCGTCAACGCCCTGGGCCAGGGGCCGGCCAGGACACACTACGACGGCTAGTCATACAAACTGGTGCGGCCGTCCGACGGCGGCCTCCTGCCGCCGTCGGACGTTGTGCCGGTCCTACTTCGAAAGGAAACCCAGCAGGGCTTCGTTGACCTCGGCGCCATGGGTCCACAGCAGGCCGTGCGGGGCGCCCTCGATTTCCACGTACTCAGCGGCCGGCAGGGCCTTGGCGAACAGCCTGCCGGTGGAATCGATGGGCAGGATGTTGTCAGCGGTGCCGTGCAGGATCAGGGCCGGAACATCGATCTTGGGGATGTCCTGGCGGAAGTCCGTAAGCCAGGTCTGCTGGGCGGCAACCAAGGCGGCGGCCCCCGCTCCGGCGGCCACGTTCCAGCTGGCGTTGACGGCCTGCTGGCTGAGGCGCGGGGTGCCCAGGAAGGTATCTGAGTTATAGAAGTTCTTGAAGAAGTCGCTCAGGAACGCGTAGGGGTCGGTCGTGACGGCTTCCTTGAGCCCGTCGAACACGTCCTGCGGGACGCCGTCGGCGTTGTCATCGGTCTTGAGCAGGAACGGCTCCAGGGAACCCAGGAACGCGGCGCGGGCCACCCGGGCTGAGCCGTAGGTGCCAAGGTAGCGGCCCACTTCGCCGGTGCCCATGGAGAAGCCCACCAGCACCACATCGTTCAGGTCCAGGGTAGTGAGCAGGGTGTTGAGGTCTGCGGCGAAGGTGTCGTAGTCGTAGCCCTCGGCGGGTTTGCTGGATTTGCCGAAGCCCCGGCGGTCATAAGTGATGACGCGGTATCCGGCATCAAGGAGGGCGGTGGTCTGCTTTTCCCAGGATGATCCGTCCAGCGGGTACCCATGGATCAGCACGACGGGCTGGCCGGAGCCGTGGTCCTCGTAGTAGAGCGCGATGTCGGTGCTGTTCTCGGTACCTACGGTGATGAAAGCCATGGAGGCAAATTCCTTTCGAGGCTGATCGGAGCGGGCGGACGACGCGCCGGCCCGCGCACTCCCTACTCTAGGGGCCGTTCCTGCTCGTGCGGCTGCCTCTGGAAGTGATGTCCAGTTCGTGGCCGTTACTGGGACGGCTGGGGGAGCTCGCAGGAGACTTTCGGGTTGACTCCCATGTAATTTAAGGGACCGGCGGCGATGGTGATGGCCACCGTCCCTGCCTCTGCACAGTTTCCCGGAGCCCCGCCAAAATAACCGCGCTGCCAGGCAGCCACACCGCCGATGATCAGCCAGATGACAATGAGTGCTCCCAGGATCCGCATAATTCCTCCAAAGGCCGCGGCGGCTGTTCGTTCAATTATGTGATACTGGCCCCTGTCGCCATAGTTCGGCGTTTCCTCTCTTATGAGATTATATGCGCATGAATGCAGATAGTAATGCTTGCTCGCTGGGAGCTGACAGCCAGTACGTGGAGCTGGCCGTGGAGGTCTTTGCCATGCTGGCAGATGCCACCAGGGTGCGGATCATTTTGGCGCTCCGGGACGGCGAAATGGCGGTGGGCGCCCTGGCGGACGTGGTGGGCAAGTCCCCCGCCGCCGTGTCCCAGCACTTGGCCAAGATGCGGCTTGCCCGGATGGTGTCCACGCGGCAGGACGGTACCCGGGTGCTCTACCGCCTCGAAAACGAACATGCCCGGCAGTTGGTGGCGGACGCCATCTTCCAGGCGGAGCACGCACTCGGCGGGGAGCCGGCCCACCACCGTGCAGCGCACCAGCACATCCCCGCCCGCCCGGCACAGAGGAGCGCGTCATGACCGGGCCGCACCACGGATCAACGCATACGCACAGCCATCCCCACGGGGACGCGCACAGTCATGACCATGGGCATGTGCACAGTCATGAACACGGGCATGGCCACGGCCACCATCACCATTCCGGGTTCAAGGGCTGGCTCATGGAGCTCTTCGTCCCGCATACGCACGACGCCGCTGATTCCATCGACGACGCCATGGAGGCCAGCGCCGAGGGCATCCGGGCGCTGAAGATCAGCATGTTCGTCCTGCTGGCCACTACAGTGCTTCAGTTCCTGGTGGTCCTCTTCAGCAGTTCGGTAGCCCTCCTGGCGGACACCATCCACAACTTTTCGGACGCCCTGACCGCAGTGCCCCTGTGGGTTGCCTTCATCCTGGGACGCAGGGCGGCCACCCGGCGCTACACGTATGGCTACGGCCGGGCCGAGGACTTGGCCGGCTTGTTCATCGTGGCGGTGGTGGCCCTCTCCGCGGTGGTCGCAGGCTGGCAGTCCGTGGACCGGCTGATCCATCCTCAGCCGCTGCAGAACCTGGGCTGGGTCATGGCCGCGGGCCTGATCGGCTTCGCCGGAAACGAAGCCGTGGCAATCTACCGGATCCGGGTTGGCCGCAGGATCGGTTCTGCGGCGCTCGTGGCAGACCGCGTGCATGCCCGGACGGACGGCTTCACCTCGCTCGCCGTAGTGATCGGCGCCGTGGGCGTCATGCTCGGGTTTCCGCTGGCGGACCCGATCGTCGGGTTGATCATCTCCGCGGCCATCATGGTGCTGCTGTGGGGGACGGTCCGCAGCATTGGGCGGCGGCTCATGGACGGCATCGAACCGGAACTGGTGGCACGGGCCGAGGCCGCCCTGGCGGAGACGCCGGGCGTCCTTGCGGTCCGGCACCTGCAGCTGCGGTGGTCCGGGCACCGCCTGCAGGGTTCGGCACGGATTGATCTGGCGGACATGGAATTGTCGCGGGCGGAAGAGATCCTCGAAAACGCCGAACACCGTCTCCGGCATGCGCTGCCCAAGCTGGACCACATGCTCCTGGCGCCCGCACCCCAGTCCTAAAGGGAGCGGATGCACGAAGTGACCCGGCCGGGCAGCGCCGGCCGGGTCACTCCTGCAGTTTTGCCTTCCGGCTTTTAGGCCCGGGCAGCCTTGCCGGGCAGTGCCAGCTTGAAGACCTTGGCCCAGGACGAACCCACCTGCTTCAGCAGCGGGCCCGTGGTGTACTTCAGGCCGTAGCGCTGGCAGATCTCGCGGACCTTGGGTGCCACCTCGGCGTACCGGTTGGAGGGCAGGTCGGGGAAGAGGTGGTGCTCGATCTGGTGCGAGAGGTTGCCGGTCATGAGGTGCATGAACTTGGACCCCGAGATGTTGGCCGAGCCGATCATCTGCCGCACGTACCAGTCCCCGCGGGTTTCGCCATCAACCATCTCTTCCGTGAAGGTGTCGGTTCCTTCCGGGAAGTGGCCGCAGAAAATGACCGCGTGAGCCCAGACATTGCGGATGGCGTTGGCCGTAATCGTTCCGAACAGGGCCTGCTTGCCGGACCCGGTCAGCATGGCGACGGCGGGGGTGGCCGCGTAGTCCTTGGTGAACTGCGTGACAACCTTCTTGCCCAGCGCCTTGAGGTCCTTGAGCAGGGCCTCCTTGGACTTGGTGCCTTCCTTGTACTCGGTCAGCTCGAGGTCATAGATGGCGATGCCCCACTCGAAGACGGGCGCGAGGATGGCGTTGAACAGCGGGTTGGCCAGGTTAATGGGCTTCCACGGCTGGTTCTCGTCCATCCGGAGGAGGTTGTATCCAACGTCGTTGTCCTTGCCCACCACGTTGGTCCAGCGGTGGTGCAGGTCGTTATGCGTGTGCTGCCAGGACCGTGAGGGAGTGACGAAGTCCCATTCCCACGTGGTGGAGTGGATATCCGGGTCCCGCATCCAGTCCCACTGGCCGTGCAGGATGTTGTGGCCCAGCTCCATGTTTTCCAGGATCTTGGCCAGGCTCAGCAGCGTGGTGCCCGTGACCCAGGCGGCTTTGTTCTTGCTGACCAGGAGGGCCGCACGGCCGGAGAGCTCCAGGCCGCGCTGGATCTTGATCATCCGCCGGATGTAGGCGGCGTCCTCGGCTCCGCGCTTGCCCAGGACCTCGTCCCGGATGGCGTCGAGTTCTCGGCCCAGCTCCGCCACCTGTTCATCGCTCAGGTGCGCGGCGGCAGGCGGCCGGACCGTGGGGCTGCCGGATTCGGCAAGCTTGCCGGGGCGCGTCCGTGAGGTGCCCGCGCTGGCTCCTCCGGCGGCATTGGTCTTTGTGGGTGAGATGACAGACATACGGTGCTGCTCCTCAGAGTTCGAGGTTGACGGGCCCGGCGGCTGCCGAGACACACGTTTGGATCAGTTGGCCTGGTTCGCCATGGATTTCCCCGGTCCGCAGGTCGCGGACCTGCCCGGCCAGGAGCGGTGTGAGGCAGCTGTGGCAGATGCCCATCCGGCAGCCGCTGGGCATCAGCACCCCTGCGTCCTCGCCGATATCCAGGATGGGGGTGTCGCCGTCGGCTTCCACCTCCCGGTCGGAGGCCTCAAAGGTGACCAGGCCGCCGTCGTGTCCAACACCGGCGTTGAAGGTGGTGTTGAAGCGTTCGATCATGAGGTTGCCGGCTTCTCCGGCAACGGCGACGTCGGTCCCCGGCGCCCGGGTGGTCAGCGCGGCGCGCTTCCAGAGGGCTTCGGCGTCGTCCAGGAAACTGTCGGGGCCGCAGGCGTAGGCTGCCCGTTCCTTCCAGTCGGGGCAGATCTCGTCCAGCTCCTTGGTGCTGGAGAAGTCCATGCGGCCTTGCTCGCCTGTGTACCAATGCGCCAGCCGGAAGTTGGGGAACTGGTCGGCGAGTTCGGCCAGCTCTTCGCGGAACAGGCTGTCACCCGGGGTGCGGGCGGAGTGGACCAGTACGACGTCGGCATCCGGACGCCGCGGCACCAGCGTACGGATCATGGACATCACCGGAGTGATGCCGCTGCCCGCGGTGACCATCAGGAGAGGGCGGGGGTGCTCGGGGAGCACGAAATCGCCCTGCGGGGGTGCCAGGAACAGGACATCGCCGGGTTTGGTGGTGCGCACCAGGGTGCCGGAGACTGCGCCGACGTCAGTGACGGTGATGGCGGGATCCTTGCCGGCGGGGGCACTGAGCGAGTAGGAACGCCAGTGGCGAACGCCGTCGAGTTCCACGCCGATGCGGGCCCACTGTCCTGCCATGTGCGCCTTCCAGCCACGGCCGGGGCGGAAGAAGATCGTGGCCGATTGGGCCGTCTCCTGCACTACGCGGGTGACCACGCCGCGGAGCTGGCGCGCTGAGTAGACAGGGTTGAACAGGGCCAGAATGTCTTCCGGCGCCAAAGGGGTGGTAAGCACTGAGGCCGCCTGGGCCAGCTGACGTAGCCGGATCATGCGTTTAAGCCTAAGGCGGTGTGAGCCATATATCTCTCTCTCCGTCATATGACCGTTCCGCAGTCACACACTAGTAAGGGGCGCGAAGCCCCCACGCCGTACTCTAAGAGTAACGGTTCGGTCTCACAAATAGTTCCCGCACCCTATCGGCGGCTCCAGCCCAGGGCTGGGGCGACGTGCTCCATGATGTTGCCCAGCAGCTTTGCGTTGAACTCCACACCCAGCTGGTTGGGAACCGTCAGCAGCAGGGTGTCGGCAGCCTGCACCGCCGTATCGGCTGCGAGCTGCTCCGCCAGGAGGTCGGGCGCGCCCACGTAGCTCTTGCCGAACCGCGCTGTCAGGCCGTCGATGACCCCCACCTGGTCGCGGCTGTCCCGGAGGGCGCTGCCGGCAAAGTAGTAGTTGTCCTCCTCATCCACGATGGGAAGAACGCTGCGGCTGACCGAGACTCGCGGGGTGTGGGGGTGTCCTGCTGCCGCCCACGCGTCCCTGAACAGCTGGATCTGTTCTGCCTGGAGTTCATGGAAGGGAACGCCGGTGTCCTCGGTGAGCAGCGTGGAGCTCATCAGGTTCATGCCCAGTTCCGCCGCCCACACGGCCGTCTTCCTGCTGCCGGCACCCCACCAGATCCGTTCCGACAGGCCCGGGGACTGGGGCTGGATGGGGAGCAGGCCGGTGGCACCACCGGCGTACCTGGGATCGGCCTGGGCCGTGCCGGCCCCCGTGATGGCCTTGCGGAAGACGGCCGTGTGGCGCCGGGCCATGTCCGCGTCCGTCTCCCCCGGCTGTGGCCGGTAGCCGAACGCTGACGCGCCTTCCCTGGCAGGTTCGGGTGAACCACGGCTGATCCCCAACTGCAGCCTCCCGCCGCTGATCAGGTCTGCCGCCGCGGCCTCCTCCGCCATGTACAGGGGATTTTCGTAGCGCATGTCGATCACGCCGGTGCCTATTTCGATGCGGCTGGTGCGGGCGGCGATGGCTGACAGGAGGGGAAAGGGTGACGCCTGCTGCCTGGCGAAGTGGTGGACCCGGAAGAATGCGCCGTCCACGCCGAGTTCTTCGGCGGCAACTGCCAGTTCGATCCCCTGCAGCAGGGCGTCCGCCGCTGTCCTGGTTTGGGAGCCCTGGCCGGGGCCCCAGTGGCCGAATGAAAGGAATCCTATGCGCTCCATACCTTCCCCAACTGTGCGGTCAGCGGCCGCATTCCCGGCTGGGATGATGGCTGCGTGGACATTCCGGAAGAAACCGTCGGTATTTTCAAGACCATTGTGCTGTTCGTGCTGGCCGCTGCCGCAGAAATCGGTGGTGCCTGGCTTGTGTGGCAAGCCGTCCGCGAAGGCAAAGACTGGTGGTGGGCCGGACTTGGCGTCATTGCGCTCGGCGCTTACGGCTTCGTGGCCACGCTGCAGCCGGACGCGCACTTCGGCCGGATCCTGGCGGCGTACGGCGGAGTGTTTGTGGCCGGTTCCCTGGCATGGGGCATGGCCTTCGACGGTTTCCGTCCGGACCGGTGGGACGTCGCGGGATCCCTGGTCTGCCTGCTGGGAGTTGCCGTGATCATGTTTGCCCCGCGGAGCGGCGGATAAGCCGCGGCTAATCCCCGCGGAGCGGCGGATAAGCCGCGGCTAAACTGGCC
The DNA here is from genome assembly GCF_031844305.1 of Pseudarthrobacter sp. BRE9. Classification (NCBI taxonomy): domain Bacteria; kingdom Bacillati; phylum Actinomycetota; class Actinomycetes; order Micrococcales; family Micrococcaceae; genus Pseudarthrobacter; species Pseudarthrobacter sp. BRE9. The sequence goes on from NZ_JAUZUY010000011.1 coordinate 46,262, forward strand.
CGGTGACCAACAGTGAGCAGCCGCCCGGGCCGGCGTTCCGGCCAACGCGCGGAAAAATTGCCGAAAGGCTGCTGCCCGGAGGCGAGGAACCTGACCCGCGCTTCACGCTTGCCAACGAGCGCACCTTCCTGGCCTGGATCCGTACGTCGCTCGCGCTGCTGGCAGGTGGGATCGCCGTCGAGGCGTTCACGTCAGGCCTTTTCATCGAGCCTGTCCGGAAAGGCCTGGCCGTCCTCCTGCTTCTGCTGGGCATGATGCTCAGTGGTGGCGCCGCGGTGCGGTGGCTTCGGGTGGAGCGGAGCATGCGGACCAAGGCACCGCTGCCCCTGCCGCTCTTCGTGCCCCTGTTGGCCGGGGCAGGCGCGCTGGCTGCCGCCGTCGTACTGGTCTTTATCCTTTGGCGCTGATTTTTTGGCATCCAGAGCACACCACCCGCACGGCGACCCCGGGCTCCAGCCGGAACGGACAGCCCTCGCGTGGGGCCGGACCATGCTGGCACTGGTGACGGCGAGCGCCTTCTTCCTCCGCTGGCTTCCCACCTACGGGGCACCCATCCTGATGCTGCCAGTGATTTCCGGCGGCGCCGCCCTCGCTATTTACCTCACGCAGCGCCGCCGGTACCAGGCCAGGTCGCACGGCCTGGCAGGCGAAAGCATCGAAGCCGACCTGGCTGCCGTGCTCTGGACAGCTGCCGCCGGAGTCGTCCTTGGCGGCCTGGGCATTGTGGTGGTGCTCGTCAGCTAGAACATCGGCAGGACGAAGCCGGCAAGGAGCGCCACCGAGCCGATTGCGGTCAGGCACCGGCCCAGGACCGAGGCCGTCCTGCCGGCTTCCTCCGGCGTGGTGGTCTGCCACTGCGTTGGACGCTTGGGGTGGTAGTAGATGGGCAAGGTGTCCCCCGCGGCCATGTCCCTGATGTCGTAAGGGGACATCGGGGCGTTGTGCACCTGGTGCTTACGGTCGAACCAACGGAAACCCACCCCGGTGGAATCGGAATACACGACGGCCTCGGCCACCTCCCAGGGATGCACGAAGCGACGGAGGAAGCCGGTGTAGAAGAGCAGTCCCAGTCCGGCGGGCAGGCACAACCAGGTGAGCACTTCCAGGATGGGACCTGCCATATCGAGCGCAGTGGGCATGAAGTTGATGGTACAGCGCGGGGACTGGTGGCTTCAGCACCTGATCCGTACGCTGAAGGAGACCGGACCGGAGTAAGGGGAAGCAATGAATGATCAGGATATTTTGAAGAACATCCAGGCCCTGGTGGAGGAGGAGCACTCGCTGCGCGAGGGGTCCGGGGATGGGCAGGCGCCGGACCAGGCGCGGCTTAGGTACGTGGAAGAAAGCCTGGACCAGTGCTGGGACCTGCTGCGGCAGCGCCGGGCCAAGCAGGACTCGGGCGAAAACCCGAATGACGCCGAGCCCCGCCCCATCAGCGAGGTTGAGGGCTACCGGCAGTAATGCGGATCGCAGTAGCGCAAATCATCAGCGGCGCCGACACCGCAGCCAACCTCGAACTGGTCCGGGACTACGCCGGCCAGGCCAAAGATGCCGGCGCCCGGTTGGTGGTCTTTCCCGAGGCGACGATGCGCGCCTTTGGCCACTCGCTAAAGGACGTTGCCGAGCCGACTGACGGCCCCTGGGCCAGCGAGGTCCGCAGGATTGCCAAGGACCTGGACATCACGATCGTGGCCGGCATGTTCACTCCCGGGAAGGACGGCCGCGTCCGCAATACGCTGCTGGTCACCGGCCCCGGAGTGGAGGCTTCCTATGACAAGGTGCACCTTTTTGACGCCTTCGGCTTCACCGAATCCAAGACGGTGGATGCAGGGGAAGCGCCGGTGACCTTTGAGCTGGACGGGACAGAGTTCGGCCTTGCCACCTGCTACGACGTGCGCTTTCCGGGCCTGTTCACGGCGAATGCCAATGCAGGTGCGCAGGTGAACATTGTGTGCGCTTCCTGGGGCGCGGGCGAGGGCAAAGCGGAACAGTGGGACCTTTTGGTGCGCGCCCGGGCGCTGGACAGCACCACGTTCGTGGTGGCCTGCGGCCAGGGTGACCCCGAAACCACTGGAGCCGGGCCTGCGGGCGCAGCTCCCACCGGCATCGGCCACAGCGCTGTTGTGTCGCCCCTGGGAAAACCGGTGGTGACCCTTGACGGAAAACCCGAACTCGCCGTCGTCGATATCGATCCCGCCACTGTTGATGAGGTTCGGGCCAAACTGCCGGTCCTGGCCAACGCCCGCAGGTTCTAACCCGGTGAGGCGCCGTTCATGGCCCTGAAACACAGGGCATAGCAGCGTACGACGGCGTTCCTCACCGTGGACGGGCCGGGTGGCCTGGGCTGGCGGGGAAGAACCGGGGAAAGAGCGGGCGCGGGCAGACTCGGCCCGAGGAGCCGTTTACATTCCCGAAACATGGTGGATACGTGAACTTCACGCGGGAGCGATTTGTGTAACGTGGCCGCAACTTTAAGCGGCATTGGCTGAAACACGCGACGCCAAAAATGGATCCCGGGGGAAATGCCCCGGGGCCAAAACGGGCCCTGGACCAAGATCACGTTGCGAAGGGACCCACCGGTGGAAATCACTGCCCAACACGTCTGGCTGATGATTTCGGCCGCCATGGTACTGCTGATGACCCCCGGGCTTGGGCTCTTCTACGGCGGCATGACCCGTGCCAAGGCCGCGCTGAACATGATCATGATGAGCTTCATCTCGGCAGGGATCGTGGGCGTGGTGTGGGTTCTCTGGGGATACTCGATGACCACCGGAGACGGCGTCCTGGGGCTCTTCGGAAATCCCTTCACCAGCTTCGGCCTGCAGAACCTGATGGGTTCGCCCGACCTCCTTAAGGCCGGCTACAGCGCCACGTTCGCCATCATCACCGTGGCCCTGATCAGCGGCGCCATCGCAGACCGCGCCAAGTTCAGTGCATGGGCGGTGTTCGTGCCCGTGTGGATCACGCTGATCTACTGCCCCCTCGCCTACATGGTCTGGGGTGGCGGCCTGATGAGTGCCGGCGGAGCCGTCACCGCAATCTTCGGCCAGGTCATCGACTTCGCCGGCGGCGCGGTGGTGGAAATCAGTTCAGGAACCGCGGCGCTGGTGCTGGCCATTATCGTGGGGCAGCGCCACGGCTTCGCAAAGGACCCCAACCACCGCCCCCACAACCTGCCCTTCATCATGCTGGGTGCGGCCATCCTGTGGTTTGGTTGGTTTGGCTTCAATGGCGGCGCCGCAACCAGCGTTGAACAGGCCGGCCTGATCTGGATCAACACCCTGGTGGCCCCCGCCGCAGCCATGCTCACCTGGCTCATTACGGAAAAGATCCGCCACGGGCACCCCACCTCCCTGGGTGCCGCCTCCGGTGTCGTCGCCGGCCTGGTGGCCATCACCCCTTCCTGCGCCAACGTCAGCCCGTTGGCGGCAATCGGCCTGGGCCTGGTGGCGGGAGCAGCATGCTGCGTATTCGTGGACCTCAAGTACCGGTTCGGCCTCGACGACTCCCTGGACGTGGTGGGCGTCCACCTGGGCGCCGGCCTCATCGGCACCCTGTCGCTGGGCTTCATCGCCCTCCCCGTGAACGGCCAGGGCGGCGGCCTCCTCTACGGCGGCGGTGTCCAGCAGCTCATCGCCCAGACAGCCGCCGTCGTCATCACCCTGCTGCTGTCCGGAATTGGTACGGCGGTCATTGCCCGGGCCATCAACCAGGCGGTGGGTTTCCGCGTCAGCCACGAGGCCGAGACCGCCGGGGTGGACCTTTCCGAGCACGCCGAGACCGCCTACGCTTTCGGTGAGATCGGAGCGGGCTTCAATCCACTGCGCCAGGCGGCGGCCCACATCCCCACCGCTGCGGCTCCCGCGGAGCGGCACACCAGGGAAGACTCCTTCGCGTAGTTTCTAGTCCGCAAGGATCTTGTAAAGCGCGCGGCGCGTTTCGTCCATCTTCTCAACGGCAGCAGCACGCTGTTCCTGCGTCACACCAGTACGGAACTGGTGGATGGCGCCCAGGAGCTTGCCGATGCTTTGGTGGAAGTCCCTGTCCGCACTGTCCGGCTCGGCGTTCCAGGCATTCTCCATCTCCTCAGCGTGCTCCGCCACGTAGGCCTTGCCAGCGTCCGTGAGCGCGAACTCGGTCCCGCGCCCTTCACTGAGCGCCTCGATGAGACCCTCGTCCACCAACTGCTGGAGCGTGGGGTAGATGGATCCGGGGCTGGGCCGCCACATTCCGTCGGTCTTTGCGGCTATGGTCTTGATCAGTCCGTAACCATTGGATGGCGCCTCCGCCAGCAGCGAGAGGATGGCTGCGCGGACATCCCCCCGGCTCGCACGCCGGCCGCCCCGCCCGAAACCGGGCCCAAAACCGGGCCCAAATCCAGGCCCAAAACCAGGTCCAAAACCCGGACCGAAACCGGGACCGAAGCCGGGACCCCTGTGCCCGTGCGGGCCCCTGCGGCCCCTCCCCCGCTCGAAGCGGCCTTTGCCAAACTCGGGGCCGGGATGTTTATCGTCGAAAATGCCTTTCATGGTGGCATCGTCCTTTCATTCGTGAGTGGCCGCTGTGTCATCAGCGATAGTTAACGATATGTCGTTAACTATCGCCCGGTCAATGGTTTCGCGTGACCAAATCCTGACCTTTCACCCCTGTTTCGCACATTGGCAGGAGCGTATTCTGTTCCCACCTTCGAGGACGAGGGCTGAGGAATGGTGAAAAGGCGTAAGCGCAGGCGCGGCTTTGGCGCGGCCCTGGGAAGGATCCTGGGGTTCCTTGCTGCGAGTGTCATGTGCGGTGTGCTGGCGGCCAGCCTGGTAGTCCCGGCGGTGGCAGCCGCGGGGATGGGTGTCAGCTCCTCTATTGGCTTCTTCGAAAGCCTGCCCGCGGAGCTGACGGTGCAGCCGCCGTCGCAGGCTACGAAAGTCCTGACCTCCGACGGGCAGCCGATCGCAACGTTTTACGCGGAAAACCGTATGCGCGTGCCGCTGGACCAGATGTCGCCCTACATCAAGGACGGCATTGTTGCCATCGAGGACAGCAGGTTTTACGACCACGCGGGCGTGGACCCGCAGGGGATACTGCGGGCGCTGGTGTCCAACCTGACCAAGGGCGGCGAGCAGGGCGCATCGACGATCACCCAGCAGTACGTCACCAATGTCCTGAACGAGGCACAGCTCTCGCAGGACAGGCCCGACGAGGTGGTCCTGAACGGGCAGAAGACCCTCGGCGACAAACTACGGGAGATGAAGCTCGCCGTCACCCTGGAGAAGAAGTACAGCAAGGACCAGATTCTCGAGGGTTACCTCAACATCGTGTTTTTCAGCAGCAATGCCTACGGAATTGAAGCCGCGGCCCGCTACTTCTTCAGCACCAGCGCGAAAGACCTCACCCTTCCCCAGGCAGCCTTGCTGGCCGGGCTGGTCAACAGCCCCACCCTGTACAACCCGGCCACCAATCCGGACAAGTCGATCGTGCGCCGCAACCAGGTCCTGTCCGAAATGCTGCGCCTGCACAAGATCACCCAGGCCCAGCACGATGAGGCCGTGGCAACGCCCATTGAATTGAAGGTCACGCCCCAGCAGCAGGGCTGCGCCAATGCGGCCATGGCAGCCTACTTCTGCGATTACATCTCCCACCTCATCCTCAACAATCCCGCCTACGGCCCGACGGAAGCTGAACGTGAGCGGAGGCTGTACAGGGGCGGCCTCACTATCGTCACCACCCTGGACAGCAGGTTGCAGGCCGCCGCGCAGGCCCAGGTGGACGGGACAGCAGGCGCAAATCCCGACCGGTGGGCAGCTTCGCTGGTGACCATTCAGCCCGGCAGCGGCAAAATCCTGGCGATGGCCCAAAACACGGTATTTCTTCCGCAACCCGGCAAGTTTGATACCAACCTGAACTTCAACGTGGATGCGAAGGACGCGCAGGGCAATGACCTGAACGGCGCCGGCGGGTTCCAGCCCGGGTCCACCATGAAGCCCTTCACTTTCGCCGAATGGCTGAACGAGGGCAAGTCGATCACCGCCGAGGTGGACGCCTCGCGCCGGGTCTATCCCCTGGGCTTTGCTTGGAAGGACAGCTGCGGCAAGGTGCTGGGGGCCTACAGCACAGCGCAGGCAAACCCTGCCCTTGGTGCTGCTGACGACCTGCAGAACGCGGAAGAGGGCTTCTACCGGCGCATGCCCGTCAACTACGGCCTGTATAACTCGATCAACACCGCCACCTTCGCCTCGGCCGCGCAGTTGGATTTCTGCGGCATCCAAAAGATGGTGGATGCCGTCGGGCTGCACAGCGGCCTCGACAGCAGCCCTGTCAACATGCACCAGCTCGGCAACCTGCTGGGCGGAACCGGCATTGCCCCCCTTACCCTTGCCGACGCCTTTGCCACTTTCGCCACGGACGGCCGCTACTGCGCACCCATCGCTTTGGTTGAGATCAAGGATGCCGCGGGGGCGAAACTTCCTGCCCAGGCCCCCGATTGCCACGACGCCGTCAAACCGGACGTGGCCCGCGGCGTCAACTCGGTGCTGCAGGATGTCCTGAAGAAGGGCTCCGGCGTCTGGATCAACCCGAAAGTGCATGACAAGGTTCCCACCGCGGCCAAGACCGGTACCTCGAACAACAACGGTTCCACCTGGGTGGTGGGCTACACCACCGGACTGGTTACGGCGTCCTTCTTTGGCGATGCGCTGGAAGGCCAAAAGCGGGCAGGACAGAACGTGACAATCAACGGCACCTTCTATCCACGCCTTGACGGGTACATGATCGCCGGGCCGCAGTGGGCCAACTACATGCTCAAGGTGGCGCCGCTTTATCCCGCTGCCCCGTTCGCACCGCCTCCCGCTTCGATGATTGGCCCCAACCCCAATTACAAACCGTAGCCCTGTTACCTGCCCTATGTGGAACGCAACTTTCGGCTGCTGCTAGCCCGCCCCCTTCCACAGGCGCTTCCACCATGAACGGGGGGGCTCCGGCTGGGCAGCGGCAGGATCCTCAGCAACCCGCGCGGCGCGCCGGCGGTGCCAGCTCTCCACTTCCTCCTCCACATCGCGGGTCTTGGTGATCACCGGCGGGCCGCCCTGCAGTTGGCGACGGGCATCGATCACGCGCCGGTTGAAATCCTGCAGGAGGTCCCGGACCTGCTGCTCGGTGTACTGGTCGTCCAGCTTGGCATCGAGTTCAGCGTCCTCGGTGCGGAGCAGGATGGCAGCAGGGCCCAGGCCGCTGATGTTTTCCCGCTGGATCAGCCCCTTGACCCACCAGTCGGGGTCGTAGGATTCGCCGAGGCCGGGAATCGGTTTGCCCGCATATTTGAGGTTGTCGAACTTGCCCTGCGCCATGGCGTCCCGGACCAGGTATTCGGCGCGGGCAGCGTCGCTGACTTTCCGGCGCTTCTCCCGCTCCTGGGCGTCGAGGGCATCCAGGGCGGCTTCCTCCTCGGCACTGATGCCGGCGCCGCGGTATGAACGGACCTCCGCCGCCCGCTCCAGGCGCTTCCGGAAGTCCCCTGCCCCGCCGCTCATCGCTGCCACCGCCTTCCCTCTGGCTGTCTGCCTTCCAGTATTTCAGCGGTGGGCTGGCCTGTTCAACGCCCAAGGTGGGCGGACGACGGCGGGAGGTCCCGCCGTCGTGCGCCCACCTTGGGCCGTAGCGAAGGTTGGTGACGGTCACTCAGGCGTTGGCGTGCTCGGCCAGGATCCCGTCGATCTGGCCGACGGCCTCCTTGAGGCCCTCTTCCATGCCCATCGCCATGACCTGCTCCAGCTGTTCCTCAGACTCGAAGGCGGACAGGATGGTCATGCGGGTCCGCTCGCCCAGTGGCTCGAGGCTCACGGTTGCGTGGGAGACGCCCAGCTCGCCCGTGGGGTTGCCGTCGTCGTCCGCAAAACCGTCGTTGAACTCGAGCTGGCGGGGTGCCTCGATGCTGGTGAACTCCCACCAGCCGTGCGCCTTATCCCCTGCCGGCCCTGTCATGTAGTACTTGGCCTTGCCGCCCGGCACGAAGTCATGGGTGTAGAAGGTCGCGGGATAGGTGGGCGGGCCCCACCAGCGCTCCAGCTGCCGCGGGTCCTCGAAGAGCTGCCAGACGCGTTCCACGCCGGCGTCGAACTCGGCAACCAGGGTAAGGCTCAGGGCCTCGGGGTTCTTATCCGTACTGATGACTGTCATGGCCATGCCTTCCTAACCTTCAGCGAGAATGTCTGCCATCCTGGCGGCGCGCTGCCGCCAGATGTGTTCATATTCGTCAAGCAGCCGCCGGGCTTTTTCCAGTCCTTCGTGATTGCCCCGCACGATCTGCTCCCTTCCGCGTTTTTCCTTGGTGACCAAGGATGCGCGCTCCAGCACGGCCACATGCTTCTGGACGGCCGCGAAACTCATGGCGTAGAGGGCTGCCAGGCCGGAGACGGAGTATTCGCGGGCTGTGACCCGGCGGACGATGTCCCGCCGGGTGGAATCGGCAAACGCCTGGAAGAGGCGGTCCACTTCTGTGCCACTCAGCTTATCTACAACCATTTGGTTGTACGTTAGCCGCAATACGGCCGCGCGTCAATGGGTTTTGTTCGGCGCCCATCCGGGCCTTGGCCACAGCAGCCGAGGTCGCCCTGCCGGTGCGGGTATCTTGAAGTCCATGAGCATCTTCCTCGCCGGCGCGGGCCCGGATCCACTGGGATTTCCGGAAGTCTTTGACCGGTTCGCAGTTGACGTCGGAGAGCGTGCCGGATGGCGCCGGCCTGCCCGCATTGCCGTTGCAGTGCATGGTCCCGAAGGAAAGCTGCACGACCTCGTGGCGTCCTACGCCGAACCCCTCCAAGCCAGGATCGAGTGCGGGATAGTTGCTGTGCCCCTTCAAGACGGAAGGCCTGCCGATGCTGCCGCCTTAGAGGCAGTGGACGCGGTGGTGGTGGGCGGGGGTTTGACGCCGGCCTATTGGGAGGCCCTCCACCCTGTGGCCGCACTCATCAGGGGGTTGATTGCCGACGGCGCGCGCTACCTGGGGTTTTCCGCAGGTGCCATGGTGGCACCCGAGCACGCGCTGGTGGGCGGCTACCGAATCAACGGCGTGGAAGTGTGCGGCGAGGAGTGCTCGGAGGGCCTGGATTCCGTGGATATGCGGGAGGGACTGGGACTGGCCCGTTCGCGGTGGATGTCCATGCCGCGCAGGCGGGGACGCTGAGCCGTGCCGTAGGTGCCGTGGCGGCCGGCCTCGTGGACAGGGCAGTGGCCATTGACGAAAACACAGCCCTGATTCTGGCTGGCACAGAAGACCTGGGCTACAAGGTCATCGGCAGCGGGAACTGTTGGGACATCCACCAAGCCGGAGGGGCCGCCGTCGTATCCGTCCGCCCGGCGCGCTGACAGGCCGGAACCAGGGTGACCCGCCAGTACCGCCTATGAGTCGAAGTGGGTGCGAACACTGCCGCCGGACAACTGCTCAATCAGTTCCTTGGCAACATCGCGGAGCTTACGGTTGCGGTTGCTGGAGACCTTGGTGAGGATTTCCATGGCTTCCTCCTGCGTGCACCGGTTCTGCGCCATGATGACACCGCAGGCCAGGTTGATGGCGGTCCTGCTCGCCAGCGCGGCCTCAAGGTCGTCGGCCCGGTTCTCTATCGTGTTGATGCGCACGGAGAGTTGCATGGTGTTGTGCACCGCCCCAGCGAAACCGACTGCCTTGTCATAAACATCCGCCGTAAAGACATGGGGCTTGGCGGCGAAAAAGTTCAACGCCGCCCTGGCCTCGCCCGTGATTTCCAGCGGCACTCCAAGGGAGCTGCGCACGCTGTTCTCTGCCAGCTTTGCATTGAATTCCGGCCATCTCGGATCTTTTGCCACGTCGTCGATCATGACGGGAGTCATCTCACGGAGGGCACGGACACAAGGCCCATCGCCCAGCGACTGCTCAATGTGGTCAAGCTCCACTGCACGCGCACTGCTGCCGGCTGCAGTGGCCGGCCGCCGGTGGAGTTTAAGCGTGACAGCGCACTCGATCCTATCGTTCGCAGCTTCAGAGACCGCCGCGGCAGCCATCCCGGAGAGCCCGGACAGGAAATCCACAATGTCTTCAGCGCCCACCAGGATTTCCTGCAGCTGGCGCACGGACTCGTTATCTGCTGAAGTCGACATGGAGCAATCCTACTGTCACATGCCCAGCGCCGCATGGGACGCCGAAAGGTTGGCATATGCTGGAGAAATGTCCCAGCACCTCCCAATTGACGAGCTCAGTACCGTTATTGCTCGGATTCGGGGGCTGCTATTAACAGAAGAAAAGGTGGATACCGCCGTCAGCCTCCTGGCCCAGGCGGCCAAGGATTCCGTGCCGGGTACCATCGGCGCCGGGGTCTCCCTTCTGGACTCCCGCGGCCGGCGTACCAGCAGCGGTTACACGGATGGGGTAGTGGAACAGGCTGACGCCGCCCAGTACCGCCATGGTGAGGGCCCTTGCCTGACGGCCTGGGCAGCCGAGACTCCTGTCCTGGTTCAGGACCTCCATGATGACCCGCGCTGGCCGCTGTGGCGGGACTCCGTGCGGGATTTGCCTATCCGGTCAGTGGTCAGCGCACCATTGGTTGCCGGCAAGGAAACGCTCGGCGCCATCAAGCTGTACGCTGCTGCCCCGTCTGCTTATGACACGGCCAGCATTCGGCTCCTCGAACTGTTCGCTGCGCCGGCTGCCACCCTCCTGTCGCACGTCCAGGGGACGGAGGCTCCGCACAAGATGACGGAAGCACTGCGAACGTCGCTCCACAGCAGGGATGTCATCAACCGTGCGTGCGGTGTCCTGATGGAACGCCTTGGCACGAGCCACCAGACGGCGCTGCAACAACTGATGAACCAGGCGCGGCAGGAGCGCACCACCTTGCTGAATGTCAGCGAATCCATTCTCGCCGGGACGCCGGCGTCCGGGATTTAGGCAGCACGGATGGCTTTCGATCCGCATGAACCGGAACAAAGACGCCGGCTCCGTGCAGCCATCAGGGCAGCAGACATCTCCGTACCAGAGCTGTGGTTGAAGTACTTTGGCATGTCCGGAGACGCAGGTGAATACGAGGTGGAGGCCTATCTGCAGGGCCTTCTCTCGCTGCCGCCGGTCCAGCGCGACCTGCTGGCGCTTGCGGCGAATGAGCTGATCGACGAGCGGCCGCGGCCGCGTGCACCCTACTCCAATGACTTCCCCTCCAGGTCCGGGGCGGCGGAAGGTGATGACGACGGCGGCAGCGAGCCAGGTGCCGCCGCACCGGGTCCCTAGGGGCCGTACCCGCCGGAAGGACATGCGGCCCTGTTCCGAATGCCGTGGACAGGCGTAGTGTCGAAGGCAGGAGGTTTCCGGCTGCGACATCCGGAAATTGACTACCGGGCCTTCGGCGATGAGAGCGGGAGGCCGACAGCCAGCAGCAACGGTCACTGGCGCAACTAGGGATCGAGGCCCTATGGCCCACAAGGATGCAGTCACCGCGGCCGACGAGTATCAGGATTTATTGCTCGATACTCCGGAATTTCCGAACTTCCTCTTGGGCCTGGCGACCATTTCAGCATCGCAGCTGGGGGCGGACGGCGCGCCACTGGCCTGTACTGTCACCGTGGAGCGCGACGGTGCATTGTCCACGTTTGCGTACAGCAGCGAAGAGGGCCGCCGGCTGGACGAGACGCAGTACGCCTTCGGTACCGGCCCTTGCCTCACCGCCCTCAGGGAACAGCACACGGTGTTGATCGAAGACCTGCAGCTTGACCAGAGATGGGGGCCATATACCTATGCCGTCGCCAAGCTGGGTGTGCAGTCGGTCCTGGCGGCGCCCATCCACACAGACCCTCATTCCCAGGCGGCACTGAATTGCTATGCGCATACTGCCCATGCTTTCGGCCCGGACACCATCAAGCTTGTAGAGGAGCAGGCCGCGTCGATGTCCCGTATCCTTCGTCTCGCCCTCCGACTCCACGCACCCCAGGTTTTTCCCGAGGACTTGCGTGCGGCCCTTAAGTCGCGTGCGGTGGTGGACGCGGCGGTTGCCCTGGTTATGCTCCAGGCCCGGGGAGGCCGGGACGGTGCACTGGAGCTCCTCCAGGCTGCCGCCAAATCCGGCAACCGCCGGATCCAGGAAATTGCCCAGGAGATCGTGGCAAGGGGAAGTTTTACCGCAGGGACGGACGAGGGGGAAGAATGAATGCCGAATGGACCGGGGGCCCGGACCAGCTGATCGAAGCCGACGAGCAAAGGCGTGGAGCCGCACGGCGCTTCCGGGATACCGGCGTTCCACTCCTCAAATTGTGGACTTATTACTACGGCATCGGCGGTGACGTGGACGAACTGTCCCTCGACGCCTACCTCAACGAAGCCCTGCACCTCCCGGCGGCCCAAGTGGGGCTTGTTGCCACTGCCATGACCGAACTGACACGGGATGATGCCGGATGACGGACAACAAAGGGCCACTCCAGGAACCTGATGGCCTGGCCCGGGCGGACAGCGAACAGTCCTTCCAGCGGATGGTCCTGGAGAGCCGCGATGTCCGTGACTTCCTCGCGGAACTGGCTGTCCGGGCAGCGTCGCGGCTGTCCTCGCCGGGTAACACCGTCCACTGTGGAGTGACTGTCATCCGGCGCAGGAAACCTCAAGCGGTCGCTGCCAGCGATGCCGCGGCCAAGGCCCTTGACGAACTGCAGAACGGATTCGGTGACGGCCCCTGCCTCACCGCACTCCGAAACCGGACCACCCTCCTGGTTCCCGACTTGGCGACCGAAGAACGCTGGTTGCCCTATGTCAGGACCGCCCTGGAGCACGGGGTTTCGTCGATCCTTGCCGTTCCACTGGATCTTGCGGGGGACGCAGAGGCCGTACTGAACCTTTACTCCGGCTGCAGCAACGGGTTTCCGGCCGAGGACATCAGCACGGTGGAGGCGTTCGCACGGCAGGCAGCCGGCTCGATCCGACTAATCCTGCGGATCACCCAGCTGAGCGAAGCGCGGGAAGACCTGTCCGCAGCCATGCAGTCGCGCACAATCATCGACATGGCCGTCGGGGCCATCATGGCTGAAAACAGATGTACCCGGGACGAGGCCTTCAACATCCTCACCCGGGCCTCCAGCGCGCGCAACGTCAAACTCCGGGACGTGGCGGCCTCAGTCATCACGTCGATCTCCGGGGAAGAGAAAATCCCAACCCACTTCAGCGAGTAGCAACATATGCTGCAGCTCACACGTGATGAGAATCACTCGCAACAAATGGGTGTTTCGGTTGAGTCGGTTATTCCTGCATGGGCACTATGGATAGGCAGGGCGGGGAACATCCGCCCTTGACATCCTGGTGACGCGACGAGGCCCACCGGTGAGCACAGGCCACCGACCCTCCGAGCGCGGACAGGCCCATTGACCGGACTCGACGCCGGCTTGAATACAGGAAAGTACTGAACAATGACGTTTAACACTGCCGAATCCGTGACGCTGAAGATCTGGGACCGTAGCTCACTCCACGAAACCCTGGATTCCGCGGTCTCGGACCTCTCCTCGCGCCACAACACCACCACCTGCCGCATCGCTGTCACCTGCAGCGGCCCCAACACCTTCACCCTGAGCGTGCGCGGGGACGAACCGGCGCTGGCACTCTAAGCGGTCCACCCCCAAAGGGCGCGGACGACGCCGGGCACCACCCGGCGTCGTACGCGCTTTTTTACTGGCCCTAGGCAGCAGGGCCGTGGCACAGGACTTTGCGTGCTGGTACGGATCCGCGACGGGGACGGGAACGGCGTAGCATTCGTCAAGTAGGCGCAGCAGGACCGGGAGGAAGCATGGATACCCAACGCAGGGCCAATCGGTTTGATCTTGGATCCCTGGCACTGCCCGTCATCCAGGCGCCGATGGCCGGCGGACCCTCCACCCCGCAGCTTGCCGCCGCCGTCAGTGCTGCCGGCGGGCTGGGATTCCTCGCGGCCGGCTACAAGACCGCAGCGGCCATGCGCTCCGAGATCGAAACCCTTCGGTCACTCACGGGCCGGCCCTTCGGGGTCAACCTGTTCGTCCCCCAGCCGTCGGTCATCAGCCCCGGGTCCCTTCAGCAGTATGCAGCGTCCCTGGCCCCCGACGCCGATCGCTTCGGTGTCAGCCTGGGAGAGCCACGGCATGACGACGACGACTGGGACAAGAAGCTCGAGATCCTGCTGGAGCTCGCACCTGCGGTTGTTTCGTTTACCTTTGATGTTCCCGGATCCGGGATGGTCCAGGCCCTCCAGGAGCGGGGCGTGCATGTGGTGGCCACGGTGACGGACCGCGACGAGGCGCTTCAGGCCCTTGCGGCAGGTGCCGACGCCCTGTGCGTCCAGGGCCCGGAAGCCGGCGGCCACCGCGGAACATTCAAGGCGGCTGCTCCGCCTCCCGTAGTGCCCCTGCATGGAATCCTCGAGGAGCTGGCCGATCTTGAAGTGCCGCTCATCGCAGCAGGCGGGATTGGGACGCCGGAGGATACGCGGGCGGCGCTTGCCGTCGGTGCGGCGGCGGTCCAGGCCGGAACGGCTTTCCTCCTCTCTGACGAAGCAGGAACCAAGGCGGCGCACCGGGCCGCCTTGTCGTCGTCGGACCGTTTCCCCACCACCGCCGTCACCCGCGCCTTCTCGGGCCGCAATGCCCGCGGCCTCTACAACGAATTCATGCGCCGGCATGACGCTGAGGCGCCTTACGGGTACCCGGAAATCCACCACCTGACCACTCCCCTGCGGGCCGCCGCCGCTGCCGCCGGGGAGCCGGACTGGCTGAACCTGTGGGCGGGCATCAACTACCGGCACGCCGCGGAAGGCCCCGCCGCCTCGATCCTGAAGAGTCTCGCCCCGTAGGGCGTTGCACCGCCCATGCCATGGACGACGGCGGGCCGGCCCCTTTCGGAGCCGGCCCGCGATGCGTGGGTGTGCTTTAGAGGGTGGCGGTGTCGATCACGAAGCGGTACCGGACGTCCGAGGCGAGGACGCGCTCGTAGGCCTCGTTGATCTTCTCTGCCGGGATGACCTCGATCTCGGCGCCCAGGCCGTGCTCGGCGCAGAAGTTGAGCATCTCCTGGGTCTCGCGGATGCCACCGATCATGGAACCGGCGAATGAACGGCGTCCGCCGATCAGTGCGAAGGCATTGACGGGGAGCGGCTCGGCGGGGGCACCGACGTTCACCAGCGCGCCTTCGAGGGCCAGCAGCTGCAGGTAGGAGCTGATGTCGATCGAGGCGCTGACGGTGTTGATGATCAGGTCGAAGGTGCCGGCGAGTTCCTTGAAGGTGTTCTCGTCGCTGGTGGCGTAGTAGTGGTCCGCGCCCAGGCGCAGCCCGTCCTCCTGCTTCTTCAGCGACTGGGACAGGACCGTCACGTCGGCGCCCATGGCGTGGGCGAGCTTGACGGCCATGTGGCCAAGGCCGCCGAGGCCGACGACGGCGACCTTCTTGCCGGGCCCGGCGCCCCAGTGCCGCAGCGGGGAGTACGTGGTGATGCCGGCGCACAGCAGCGGTGCCGCGACATCGAGGTCGATGCCCTCGGGGATGGTCACCACAAAGTCCTCAGTCACCACAACGTGGCTGGAGTAGCCGCCCTGGGTGATGGTGCCGTCGCGGTCAACCGCGCCGTAGGTGCCCACCATGCCGTTGAGGCAGTACTGCTCCTCGCCTTTCAGGCAGTTGGCGCACTCCTTGCAGGAGTTGACCATGCAGCCAACACCCACGCGGTCGCCGACGGCGTGCTTGGTCACCGCCGAGCCCACCTCGGTAACGATGCCGGCGATTTCATGGCCGGGCACCAGCGGGTACTGCTGCGGGCCCCAGTCGCCCCGGACCGTGTGGATGTCCGAGTGGCAGATGCCGGCAAACTTGATCTCGATCCTGACGTCGTGGGGACCCACCTCGCGGCGCTCGATGGTGGTTGCCACCAGGTCCTCCGTGGCGGACGGGGATGCATATGCCTTGACGGTAGTCATGGTTCTCCTGTGATCTGTTGGGGATAACAAAAATGCTACCGGGGCTGTTCGGATCAAACCCCGGAATTCGTGTGGCCAGCGTGGCCCTGTTGTACCTGGTCTTGGGAGTCCTACCCTTGGCGGCCGCCGTAAGTGCCACGCCGGTGGGACTGACAGTCACGGACGGAGGAGCACCTTGATGGCGCGCCGTTCGTCCATGGCCTTGTAGGCCTCTGCCGCCTGGTCCAGCGGAAGTTCGAGGTCGAACACCCTGCCGGGGTTGATCTCTCCCCGCAGGATCAAGTCGACCAGCTCGGGGAGATACTGCCGGACCGGAGCCGGGCCGCCGTGCAGGTGGACGTGGGAGTAGAACAGGTCCCTGCCCGGAAGCGCCACGTCGTGGGACACGCCCACGAAACCAACATGGCCGCCCGCGCGCGTGGCGTGGATTGCCTGCAGCATCGATTCCTGCGTGCCCACGGCCTCGATGACGGAGTGTGCGCCGAGCCCTTCCGTGAGTTCCTTGATCTTCTTTACCCCTGCGTCGCCGCGCTCCTCGACGATGTCGGTGGCACCAAACTCGCGGGCGAGGGCCTGCCGGTCAACGTGCCGGGACATGGCGATGATTCGTTCGGCGCCCATTTGCCGGGCCGCGAGGACCCCCAAAAGGCCGACGGCGCCGTCGCCCACCACCGCCACGGTCTTGCCCGGTCCCGCCTCGGCCGCCTTGGCGGCAAACCATCCTGTACCCAGGACGTCGGAGGCGGCAAGCAGCGACGGAACCAGGCCGGCGTCGGGCATGTCCGGTGTGGCCACCAGGGTTCCGTCAGCGAGCGGGACCCGCAGGTACTCGGCCTGGGCGCCGCCCACGCCCTGCCGGTGGACGCAGCCGCTCTGGTAGCCGGAGCGGCAGATCCCGCAGGTGTTGTCCGACGCAAAGAAGGAACCAACCACGAACTGGCCGGGGCGGACGTTCTTCACGTCGGCACCCACTTCTTCGACGACGCCCACGTACTCGTGGCCCATCGGCATGGGTTTGGCCAGTTTGTCGGCGCCGCGGTAGGGCCACAGGTCGGACCCGCAGACACAGGCGGCCACGATTCTGATGACCGCGTCCGTGGGCTGTTTGATGGCGGGCCTGTCACGGTCCTCGACGCGCACGTCTCCGGGAGCGTGCATGATGGTTGCGCGCATGCTGGGTCCTCCAAGTGGTGAAAGGCTGAAAGCGGACAATCCCATCAAACCCGGCCCGGGACCCGTTAGCGAGGGTGCTGCTGTAACTGGTTCTGGCAGAACCTCCTTAGGGCCGGACCATCCGTCGTAACGTGTTCCCTATGGATAACCGAGCCGAGGTACGACAGTTCCTGTCCTCCCGCCGTGGGCGCATCACCCCGGAGCAGGCAGGCATCGAACCGTACGGCGGCCGGCGGCGCGTACCGGGACTCCGGCGCGAGGAAGTGGCCCGGCTGGCCGGCGTGAGCGTGGACTACTACACCCGGCTGGAACGCGGCAATCTCTCCGGCGTCTCGGACAGCGTGCTGGACGCCATTGCCGGCGCCCTGGAACTGGACCGCGCCGAGCACGACCACCTTTACGACCTGGCGCGGGCGGCCAACACCTCGGGCCGGAAGAGTGCTGCAGGCACGGGCGGTTCCGCTCCCTCGAAGGTCCGTCCGGAACTGCAGTACCTTTTGGACACCATCACCGGAGCGCCTGCCTTCATCGGCAACAACCGGCTGGACATCGTGGCCGCCAACACGCTGGGGTACGCCCTGTATTCGGACATGTACCGGACCCCGTCACGGCCGGCCAACCACTCCCGCTTCATCTTCCTGGACCCCCGCGCCCACAACTTCTACACGGATTGGGACCGGGCAGCCAACACCAACGTGGCCATCCTCCGCCGCGAGGCCGGCCGCAACCCCCATGACAAGGGCATCGCCGAACTCATCGGTGAACTGTCCATGCGCAGCGACGAATTCCGCACGCTCTGGGCAGCGCACAACGTCCGCCGCCACTACGCCGGAACCAAGTTCTTCCAGCACCCCGTGGTGGGCCTCCTCGAGCTGAACTACCAGGTCCTGGGCCTCGAAGAGGACCCAGGACACACCCTCACCGTCTATCCCGCCACTCCCGGCAGCCCCTCCGAGGAAGCCCTCAAGCTCCTGGCCTCCTGGGCGGTCACCGAGAACATCGCCGAAGCGGCACAAGGCCAAGTCCGCGCCTGATGCGTCAGCGCCCCTTTTCCCTCACGGCTACAGCGCCCGGTGATACTGGCTGGGCCAGCTTTCCTTGGGCTGGTTGGCGGTGAGCCGGAGCGCGAAATAGGGATCGCGCAGGAGTGCCCGCCCAACAATCACTGCATCCACGGATGAGGTCTCCGCGACCTTCCGCAACAGCTCCGGGTCGGAAAGCTGGCCCACCGGGGCCACGGCGACACCGGCGATATCCTTCAGGACCTCGGCGAACTCCAGGTTGAGGCCCTGCCTGTTGGGCGGCGGCGCATCTATGGCCAAAGCCCCGGACGTCACATCCAGGAGGTCGATGCCGAGTGCGGCAAGGCGGCCCGCTAAGACGATGGCCTCATCAAGGGTGATCCCGCCATCGATCCAGTCCGTGGCTGTGATGCGCACGAAAACGGGCTTGTCCTGTGGGAAAGCATCGCGTACTGCTTTGCAGACCCTCAGCGGCAGCCGCATCCGGTTCTCAAGGCCGCCGCCAAAGCCGTCATTGCGGCGGTTCGTGACCGGCGAGAGGAACTGATGGAGCAGGTACCCGTGCGCTGCGTGGATTTCGACGACGTCATAGCCGGCCTCTGCCGCATTAACGGCGGCCTGGGCGAATGCCTCCACGGTCTCTTCCATATCGGCGGCCGTCATCGCATCCGGAACGGTAAGCTGCCCGAACGGCAGTGAGGACGGGGCCATGGGAATCCATCCCCCGTCCTCTACACTGACCGCCCCGTTCTGCCCCTTTCCGAGCCACGGGACCATGTGCGAGCTTTTCCGCCCGGCACTCTGCAACTGGACCGCGGCAACGGCACCAAGATCCTTAATTTGGGCTGCCAGCTTCCGATGCGCCCGGACTTGCCCCGGACTCCAGATACCGAGATCGTGCGGCGTCGTTCGGTGGCGGGGTCCCACTGCCGTTGACTCCACCATGACCATGCCCGCACCGCCCACAGCCCTGGACCCGTAGTGGACCATGTGCCAGCTGGTGGGGACCCCGTCTTCCTTGGCCGAATACTGGCACATGGGCGACATCCAGATTCTGTTCGGAATCTTGAGCGCGCGCAGCTTCAGCGGTAGCGAAAATTTCTCCATGGACGTACTCATTTCCAGACGCCCACTCATCCAACCATTGCATCGGCTTCGCCATGCTGTCCCAGTTCAGCAGGTTCCGCCAGGACTGCGAGAAGGCCGGCCGCGAGGCAGGTCCGCTCCAGCATGCCGTCAATGCTGATCCATTCATGCCGCGCGTGCGCACCGTCGCCGACCGCGCCGAGGCCGTCGAGGACCGGCAGACCCAGCGCCGCGGCGAAGTTGCCGTCGCTGGCTCCGCCCACGGACGTTTCGGCCAGCGGGAATCCCAACAGGTCAGCCACCCGTTCTGCCTCCGCAAACAGACGAGCGGTTTCCGGGGAACGTGCCATGACGGGGCGGTTCCAGGCACCGCTTACAGTCAACATGGCCTCGGGGCTGTGGGGGACCAAATCACTAAGGACTGAATCAATCCGTCGGACCTCGGCCTCGGATGTAACGCGGACGTCGAGGTCGGCTACGGCAGATCCGGCCTTGACATTCGTCCGTGTCCCCCCGTGGACAAGACCCACATTCACCGTGGTTCCTTTGGCGAGGTCCGCGGCGGCGTGGAGCTGCAGGATCACCCGTGCTATCTCATCGATGGCACTGGCACCCACTTCAGGGTCCAGTCCGGCATGAGCTTCCTTTCCCGTGGCCTTGACGTGGAAGATCCCCACCCCTTTTCTGGCAGTTTTCAGTGCGCCGCCGGCACTGGCCTCGAAGACGAGCACCGCATCTCCCCGGACTACTTCTGCTTCAATGACCGACCGCGATGCGGGGCTTCCCACCTCCTCGTCCCCGTTCAGGACCAGCCTGACGTTGGGTCGGGGAAGCCCAAGTTCCTTGGCCATGCGAATGGCCCATACGAGTTGCACGAGGCCGCCCTTCATATCAAAGGCGCCAGGGCCTGAGAAGCGGTCCCCCTCCACTGCCACAGGCCAGTCACGGAGGGTCCCGGCGGACCACACGGTGTCATAGTGGCAGAGGGCCGTGATCCAGCCACCGGCATCGCCCTCCGACGGGTAATCCAGCACAAGGGTGTCACCCCATATGCCTCCGTCGACCAGGCGGCGGGAAGCCGGGCGTCCGATGCGGTCCTGAAGCCACTCCTCCACCCAGGCAAGACCGGATACGAGCAGAGCTTTGTCATCCGAGGGGGTTTCCCGGGAAACGTAGGCGGCCAGATCCCCGACCAGGTCCTCCCTTTTCCCTGAAATCCACGATGGCAGGTCTTGGAGGGTATTCATCGCGCGACAGCCTTACGGTCGAGGGCAAAGAGATGTTCCTCGTCCATGGGAATGGCGCCTGCTTCGAGTTGCCGGATAACCGATACAAGTTCCTCAATGAGGGGCAGCGTCAGTCCATGCTTCGCGGCCATGGCGATGACCGGCCCGTACTGGGTGGGAACCTCAGTGGGACGTTTGCGTACCGCGATATCGCGCCAGATGCCCGAACGGGTCTTGGTCTGCGTAGACAGCCACTTAACAAGATCGTCAGTGGCCTCGGAATTCCTGCTGGGATCCGCCCCGCGGACGTAGCTGGTGGGGTTGAAGGCATCGAATCCCTCAAGGCGGATTCCCTCAGCTGCCGCAACATCGAAGACCTCGGCGGCCAATTCGTTCATCGCAGGCCGGTGGCGGTCGATCAACTCGCCCATGTCGGCATCAGCGAGCGCAGTGGCCGTCAACATGGCACCGAAGCCAAGCTTGGCCCACAGAAATCCAGCGACATTGCCGGTCACGGTGGGGGTTCCCCAATGGCGAAGGTCGTGGGCGAGCTGCCGTACCCGGTCGCTCGTCCCGCCGGAGTATTCGCCCAGTGCCATCGCACCGCTGCCGCCGTCGTTGATGACGCCTGGTTCGAGTACGTCGGCAAAGAGATCCACAAACGCCGTAACAGTGCGATCGACGCCGACGTGCGCAGCAATGGTTGCCTCGTTAAGGCCGTTCTGCATGGACGCCACGTAACCGTCGCTGCCCAGCCTGGGAGCTATCCAGGCAGCGGCACTGTCGGTCGCCTGGGCCTTGACCGCCAGGAGGACCCGGTCCAAATGGTCAGGGGCGTCGTCGAGTCCGTAGACCGGGACATCCGCCACCATTACTCCCGAGGGAGTTTTGATCTGCAGACCATTCTTGCGGATGGCTGCGACGTGGCGGACGTCGGCGTCGACCAGCTGGACCGGGACTCCCTGCGCATGCAGGTGCGCGGCCAAGGTTCCGCCTATCGCGCCAGCGCCTACTACTGTGTACGTATTATCCGTCATGGCTTCCTATCAATTCGTTGTCCTCGCGGTGGGCCGCTTTGTTCGTGGCCCAATGAAGAGGGAGATTCATTGCGCCGGCGGACGAGCCGCCGTCGACGCGCAGGGTTTCGCCCGTGATCCAATCGGCTTCGGCTCCGGCCAGCCACACGACGGCACGGGCAATGTCGTCGGGCTCTCCGCGGCGACCCAGGGGATTGCCCGAGACGGCGGCGGCATATTCCTCCGTCACCGGATTGGCGCTGCTGTTTACGGTCACGAAGCCTGGGGCGACGGCGTTCACACGGATGCCGTACT
Source organism: Pseudarthrobacter sp. BRE9 (assembly GCF_031844305.1). Taxonomy (NCBI): domain Bacteria; kingdom Bacillati; phylum Actinomycetota; class Actinomycetes; order Micrococcales; family Micrococcaceae; genus Pseudarthrobacter; species Pseudarthrobacter sp. BRE9. Next base: position 68,030 of record NZ_JAUZUY010000011.1, read on the forward strand.
GCCCGAGCTCCAGGGCGGAAGCACGCGTCGCCATTTCCAAGGCCGCTTTGGAGGTGGAGTAGGGGGCTGCTCCGGGACGGGCGCGCAGGGCAGCACCCGAGGAGATGTTGACGATACTGGCGGGCCGTCCTGCTTCGATGGCCCGCTGCGCCAACGCCACTGTTGCCAGCAATGGCGCCCTGGTGTTGAGGTTTTGCACTGCATCCCATGTGCCGGCGTCCAGGGACAGGAAAGGAGTGGCCGGGTAGATCCCGGCCGAGTTGACCAGCACATCCACCGGGGCGGCGGCCCACGATTCGGCGAGCATCTCCTCGGGACCCGCGGCAGTTGCCAGGTCCATTACCAGGGTTTTCGTGTCCTCAGCGCCTGCTTCCCTGCATGCTGCAGCCGTTGAAGCAAGGGGTTCGGCACTGATATCCACGAGGGTAAGCCGGTAGCCAAGTCCGGCGAACCGGCTTGCAACCTGCCGCCCAATGCCGCTTCCGGCTCCAGTGATGACAGCATGCCGGCTCAATTGAGGACCTTGCCTTTGGTTTCGGGCATCGTCAGGTAGACCGCAACACCGATGGCGGCCGCCACTGAACAGTAGAGCCATACGAGCCCGCCGTATCCGCTGGTGTTCATCCAGGTGGTGATGTACGGCGCAGTTCCGCCGAATATCGCGACGGCGAGCGCGTAGGGCAGCCCAATCCCGGTTGCCCGTACCTCAGCCGGGAACTGCTCGGCCATGATCACCGCACAATTTGCCGAATAGCCCAGGAGCAGGATGATACCGATGACTTCAATGAGCAACAGCATCCAGAAATTGCCGTTGAGCAGCGCGAAGGCTGGCCACGAAAAGAGCAGGAAGCCACCCGCGAAAGCTGTCATTGTTGGTTTGCGGCCGATCTTGTCGGAAAGGAGTCCGGCGAACGGCAGGAGGACGAGGAACAGGCCAACAGCGATGAAGTTCGCGAGCAGGGCCTGGTTCAGGGGAATTCCGGTTGCCACGGCCGCGTAGGTAGGCATATAGGAGACCCACATGTAGTAAAGCAATGTGCCGGCAATGGTGACGCCGAACACCCGCAGGGTAGCCGCAGGATGCTTCACGAACATCGTGAAGATGGCGTTGCGGCGCTTCTCACCAGCCGCTTCTGAGAGGTTCTTGGCGTTGACGAACGACTCAGTCTCCTCGACAGAGGAGCGCAGCCACAGGCCCACCAGGCCCAGGAGCGCAGCTACGATGAACGCCAGCCGCCATCCCCAGTTGTCCAAGGCGTCCTTGGACAGGGTGCTGGTGATGATCGCCCCCATACCGGAGGCAAGCAGAACTCCGGCGCCAACTGAAACCTGCTGCCAGGAGCCGGCGAAGGCGCGCCGGCGTGGCGCGGCGGATTCGACCAGGAATGCCGAGGAGGAACCGAACTCGCCTCCCGCTGCGAAGCCCTGGACCATGCGGGCCGCCACGAGGATGATCGGTGAGACAAGCCCGACGGCTTCATAGGTGGGTGCGAGTCCGATCAGCGCGGTGGCTCCGGCCATGAGGCCAATGGTCAGGACCAGGCCCTTCTTTCGGCCGTGCCGGTCTGCATAGGCGCCCATCAGCGCCGCGCCGACGGGCCGCATGACGAATCCCACGGCGAAGATGGCAAGCGTCGCCAGGAGGGCCGCGATGGGGTCGCCTTTGGGAAAGAAATGATGGGCAAAAATCGACGAGAAGGTGGTGTAGACGGCCCAGTCCACCCATTCAACGGCGTTGCCGATGCTTCCCGCGACGATCGCTTTGCGTCCCTGGGAAGAAAGTTTGGTTCCGTGGACTCCGGCCACGTTCAGCTGCTGTGTCATGAAACAGACGTCCTTGTCGTGAGTTGGGAGGCAACGTGGGTTGCCAGTTCTGCGTGGGTGGCGATCCACACGTCGTTGTGGGATCGGATGTGGTCCATGAGGTCCGCCAGGATCATCAGCCGTGAACGATGGCCGATGATGTGCGGATGCATGGTGAGTTGGAAGACCCCGCCTTCGGCATAGGCTGCGTCGAATTCGTCCTTCCAGATCTGGAGGAGCTGGCGGGGCGGCATGTAGGGACGAAGACCGGTGAAACGGTCCATCATCAAGTAGGGTGCGTCATCCCGGATCCATTCGACAGGGATTTCCACAATCCCGGTAGGCGTACCGTCAGCGAGCAGTTCGTAGGGTTCGTCGTCGGCCATGAGCGATGAGTCGTAGAGGAACCCCAGCTCACGGATGACGTCAAGGGTTGACTCCGAGAAGTCCCAGGACGGTGTCCTGATACCTACCGGCCGGGCTCCGGCCTGGCGCTCCAGTACGTCCACCGCGCGTCCAAGCAGATCGAGTTCCTGCTGATGGCTGAGCAGGGTGTTCCTCTCGTGGATCCACCCATGCACCGCCACCTCATGCCCCTGTTCCATATAGGTGGGGACTTCGTCGGGACGGAGAAGCGCGCATACTGCCGGGATATAGAAGGATGCCGGAGCCGCGTAGCGGCGGAGGAGTTCCAGGATCCGGGGCACTCCCACCCGCGCTCCATACTCACCCTGGGCCATCCGCCCAGGCGAGGTTTCGCCGTCCCGCAGGGACGGAGTTTCGTGGTCCGAGTCGAAGGACAGCAGCACGGCGACGGCGGCACCGCCCTTCCAGCGCACGGCCTGGTCCTGATGCACGAGGGACTGGCCGGCACGGACTTTGTTGACGTGCGCCCGCCACTCCGCTTCGGGCCACTGCCACGATGGGGCGTTGTTCACAATGCGTTCCTTTTCATTCTTAGGGGGTGCCGACAGTTCAGCCACGGCAGGAACGCCGGCCGATCCCAGCCCTGCCTGAATGGATTGATGAGAGTGATCCACCTCTCATTAACCAAACTAAGGGGAAATCAACTATCGGCGCAAGGGGTAGTGGAAAAATCATTCAAAAAAACGTCTCCTAATGGTTTTTTCTCTGTCCAGGCACCGCCGCTGCCGGTAGTCTTGATAGAGAGCAGGCGAACACCCACAACGGCGGAGGCACACCATTCCACTCATGGATGACACGGACCTGGACATCATTGCCGCCCTCCAGGCCGCTCCCCGCGTCCCGGCCAATGCACTGGGCGAAATCCTCGGAGTGCCCACGAGCACCATTACCCGCAGACTCAACAGGCTCCAGAACGAACGCCTGATGAAGGTGATCGGAAGATTCGCCTGGCCGCTGATCCTCTCCGGCAACCCGCAGCAACTCTGGATCTGCTGCGAACCGGGGCGTACTGCGGAAGTGGCAGAGAAGCTCAAAGCCTTCGCCGAAATCCAGTTCGTCATGACCACCTCGGGCACCGGCGACATTTATGCAGATCTCTTTCCCCTGCTGGGATCGGATATCAACGACTTGATCAGCAATCGAATTGCTTCCTTGCCGGGAATCAGGTCGATTGAAACCCGGCTGGTGCTGGACTCCAGACGGGTAGGCCAGAGCTGGCGGTTCCAACGGCTGACCGCTGAGCAGGACGAGGCGTTGGCAGCCCATGTGGTCCCCGTTAACCTGCCTGCCCTGGAATCCATGGACCAACTGTCGGATCTGGAGTTTGGCACGATGTGCGAGCTCGGGCGCAACGCGCGCGCCTCGGCTGCGGAAGTGGCGCGCACCCTGAATGTCAGCAGTTCCTCTGCTTACCGGGCCATCCAGATGCTCCTCGGCACGGGAGCCATTTCGCCACGGGTTGAAGTAGAGCCGGGCGCCGTGGGTTTCCCCCTCGCCGCCGTGGTTTCCCTGCAGGTGAAACCGAAATCCATCGCCCACGTACTGGATCAGCTCAGCGGGCACGAATCAGCGCGCATGATCTCGATGGTGACCGGACAGGCCCCCGTGGTCTTCCACGGCGTCTTCCGCGATCCTCGGAGCCTGGCGGACTTCATCACCGAAGACATCGGCGCCCTGCCCGGAATCCAGGCCATGGACACAAGCGTGGCGCTGAACGTGAAGCGCCGTTACTGGATGGACCGGGACGGCGCTCTCATCGGCGACCAGGTTGAGGGGCTACTGCGCCGTTAGCGCCTGCACCGGAAAGCGGCTGCGAATGCGCCGCGCTTCCGTCCAACCACACTAATTCCAGTCACATTAATTTCCGTTGCGGTTCGTGGCTCCGCGTTTCCTGGCTTGTCTTCTTTGGTCCGCGTTTGTCCCCCGGATGGCGCCATAAGTAGCGCCGTTTCGCCGCGTTTAGCGTCCATTGCGCGCCGCTGGCCAACGCCCTGCGGACCGTGCTTAAGTGTTGGCACGGCACCGGCCAGGCCGTAGGCGCCACCGCCAAGCACCACCTCCAAGCACCATCCAAGACGCCCCAGCCAGACACACCCGCACACCGCCGCGCAGGCGGTCCCACCCATCTCCCAAGCCCACCCGGGCCACAACCCGGGTGCCGTCGTCGTACCCGGAATCTTCCCTGAAAGGAACACCATGTCCTTCCCAGCACCCAAGCCCCACTCCAGCCCCGGCTCCCCTGCGTTCACCCGCCGCCGTGCCCTGGGCGCACTTCTGGCGATTCCCGCCGCCGGCCTGCTGTCCGCCTGCGGCGGGGCCGCCACCGCCGGCAGCCAACGCATCAGCCAGGGCGCCCTGGAACCATTGGCCGCCTCCGTGCCTGCCGGAACCACCATCAAGGTGGGCGATCCCAGCATCAAAGTCGCGCTGGAACTGTCCGGCCTTGCCAAGGACCTGGACGGCTTCACGGTGGAGTTCGCCAACATCTCCGGCGGCCCGCAAACCACCGAGGCGTTCCGCGCCAACGCCCTGGACGTGGGGTCCGTGGCGGACATCCCGCCCATCCACGCCACCTGGACCGGCCTGGACGTGCGCATCATCGCGGCCGGCTACCGGCAGGACGCCGTGAACCATCCCATTTATGAGCTGGGCGTCGCACCCGGAGCCGGCATCAGCCGGCTCGAGGACCTGCGCGGCAAGAAGGTGGCCTACAGCCCGGGACAGGCGCAGGGCGCCCTGGTCCTGCGCATCCTGGACAAGGCCGGGCTCAAGCAGGAAGACGTCAAGCTCGTGGAACTGCCCAGCACCGGGGACGCCTATGCCACGGCGCTGGCCAGCAGGCAGGTGGACGCTGCTCCCCTGGGCGGGGTCCAGATCAAGCGCTACCTGGCCAAGTACAAAGCCGACGGCGCCACCACCCTCCGCCACGGGCTGCGCGATGATCCCAGCCTGCTCTACTCCCCCGCGAAAGTCCTGGCTGATCCCGCGAAGGCCGCCGCGCTTGCCGCCTACGTGAAGGTCTGGGGCAAGGCACAGCGCTGGATCGAAGACCACCCGGCCGAGTGGCTGGAGGGCTACTACGTCAAGGACCAGGGCCTGTCCCGCGAGGACGGGCAGTACCTGATCGACGCGACCGGCAAGCGCGACCTGCCGGTTGCCTGGACCGAGGCAATCGCCCGGCACCAGGAAACCACCGACCTCCTGGCCCGCGAGCAGAAGAAGCCGCAGCTGACGGCAGCCGACCTGTACGACACCAGGTTTGAAGCCATCGCCGGCACCGCCTTCGCTTCCGCCGGAAAGGCAGGTGCGGCATGAGCGCCGTACTGGACCGGCCAGTGCTGGCCCCGCACCAGGATCCGGCGCTGGCCGGGCGGGAAGACGTGCGCCCCACAGGGAAGAGGCTGGGGCCCGGACGACGCCGGCAGCTCGCCTGGGTGGGCCCGTCCGCTTTGCTGCTGCTGTGGACAGCCTCTTCCGCAACCGGGCTCCTCGACCCCAGGATCCTGTCCGAGCCGTGGACCGTGGTGATCACCGCCCGTGAGCTCATCGCGGACGGCCGCCTCCAGGAGAACCTGGCCATTTCCGCCCAGCGCGCCGGGCTGGGGTTGTTCTTCGGGATCCTTGTAGGCGCCGTGCTGGCGCTCCTGTCCGGGCTGAGCCGGGTGGGCGAGGCCCTGATCGACGGGCCTGTGCAGATCAAGCGCGCCATCCCGGGGCTGGCCCTGATTCCGCTGCTGATTTTGTGGTTCGGGATCGACGAGACCATGAAGGTCCTCACCATCACCCTGGGGGTCTTTGTCCCGGTCTACCTGCAGACGCATGCGGGGCTGCGCGGCATCGACCTGCGCTTCGTGGAGCTCGCGCAGACCGTGGGGCTCAGCCGGGCCGGGTTCATCCACAAGGTAGTCCTGCCCGGCGCCCTGCCCGGGTTCTTCCTGGGGCTGCGCTTCGCGGTCACCGGCGCCTGGGTGTCCCTGGTGGTGGTGGAGCAGATCAACGCCACCAGCGGCATCGGCTACATGATGGAGCTCGCCCGCACCTACGGCCAAACCAACATCATCGTCCTGGGCCTTGCCGTGTACGGCATTCTTGGCCTGATCTCCGACGGCATTGTCCGCTTCATCGAACGAAAGGCCCTCTCATGGCAGCGCACCCTGGCGGGTTGACCGCCGTCGAAACCCGTCCGGCAGGCACCCCTGCCGGCGCGGCTGCCCCCGCCGTTTCCGTCCGGGACCTGGTGCGTGGCTTCGGCCCCAAAGGCGTCCTGAACGGCGTGGACCTGGACATCGCCCCCGGTGAGTTCGTGGCCCTGCTGGGACCCAGCGGCTGCGGCAAGAGCACCCTGCTGCGCGCCCTCGCCGGGCTGGACCACGACGTCCGCGGCAGCGGAGTCATCAGCGTCCCGGACCGCGTCTCGGTGGTTTTCCAGGACTCGCGCCTCCTGCCCTGGGACAGCGTGCTGGGCAATGTCACCTTGGGCGTTCGGGAGCACGACGCCGACGCCCGGGCGCGCAAGGCCCTCGCCGAAGTGGGGCTCGGCGGACGTGAAAAAGCATGGCCCCACCAGCTGTCCGGCGGCGAACAGCAGCGCGTGGCGCTGGCCCGTTCGCTGGTCCGCGAACCCCAGCTGCTGCTGGCCGACGAACCCTTCGGCGCCCTGGACGCGCTGACCCGGATCAAGATGCACGGGCTGCTCCAGGACCTGGTGGCCGCACACCGGCCCGCCGTCCTGTTGGTCACGCACGACGTGGATGAGGCCATCGCTCTGGCGGACCGGATCGTGGTCCTGGACCACGGCCGCATCGCCACGGTCCGCCCCGTGTCACCGGCGATCCGCTCGTCCACCGATGCCGCCGGCCATGAAGCCCTCCGCCGCGACCTCCTCACTGCGCTGGGTGTCTTGTCTGCAGCGGGCGTCGAGCCAACCCACACTGCTGAACCTGCCGCCGTCGGCCATTAACACACCTCTATTTGCAAGGAGCCATCCCATGTCTGACCAGAACCCTCCCCAGCGCCAACTGCACCTGAACGCCTTCCTCATGAGCACCGGCCACCACGAAGCCTCCTGGCGGCTGCCGGAGAGCGACACGCACGCCGGCACCAATGTGGGGCACTACCAGCAGCTGGCCCGCACCGCCGAGCGCGGCAAACTGGACTCGATTTTCTTCGCCGACTCCCCCGTCCTGTTCGGCGAGGTGGGCCGCCGCCCCGCCGGCAAACTGGAGCCCACCGTCCTGCTGACCGCCATCGCCGGTGCCACCGACCGGATCGGGCTGATCGCCACGGCCTCCACCACCTACAACGAGCCGTTCAACCTGGCCCGCCGCTTCGCCTCCGTGGACTGGGCCAGCGGCGGCCGTGCCGGCTGGAACGTGGTGACCACCGCCGGCCCGGATGCCGCCCGGAACTTCGGCGTGGACGACCAGCCCGCCCACGCTGTCCGGTACGAGCGGGCCGCAGAGTTCATCGAGGTGGCGCAGAAGCTGTGGGACAGCTGGCAGGATGACGCCATACTGGCGGACAAGGCCGAGGGCGTCTGGGGCGACGCTGACAGGATCCGGACCATTGACCACGAAGGAAAGCATTTCAAGGTCCGTGGCCCGCTCAATGTCCCCCGCTCACCGCAGGGGCACCCGCTGATTGTCCAGGCCGGCTCGTCCGAGGACGGCAAGGACCTCGCCGCCCGCTACGCGGACGCCGTCTTCACCGCCCACCAGACCCTCGCCGACGCCCAGGAGTTCTACCGCGATCTCAAGGCCCGCACCGCGGCTGCCGACCGAGACCCGGAAACCATTAAGATCCTGCCTGGCATCGTTCCCGTCATCGGCGCCACCGAGGAGGAAGCCCTGGAGCTGGAGCGGGAGCTGGACCGGCTGATCAAGCCCGAGTACGCCCGGATCCAGCTGGCCAAGACCCTGCGCGTGGACCCGGAAGACCTTCCCCTGGACCGGCAGCTGCCGGACAACCTGCCCAGCGAGGACGAGATCGAGGGCGCCAAGAGCCGCTACACGCTGATCGTGCAGCTCGCCCGCCGCGAGCAGCTCACAGTGCGCCAGCTGATCGGCCGCCTGGGCGGCGGCCGCGGGCACCGCACCTTCACCGGCACCCCCGTGCAGGTTGCGGACGCCATCCAGGAATGGTTCGACGGCGGCGCGGCGGACGGCTTCAACATCATGCCGCCGGTGCTCCCGTCCGGGCTGGAAACCTTTGTGGACCAGGTGGTGCCCATCCTGCAGGACCGCGGCCTGTTCCGGACCGAGTACACAGGCCGGACCCTTCGGGAACATTACGGCCTGCAACGGCCGGCCAACCAGTACGCGGGCGCGGCTGCCCCTGGGCTTGCCTCGATTGGATCCGCGATCTGATGGGGCGGGAGTTAAAGCTGAACCTGTCCGTGTGCGTGATACGGGGACTTCCGGAGGGTACTGCCTAGACTGGCAGCTGAACGTTGATGCCAGGACTGGACAAAGGAGCAGGACATGAGCGGAGTAATCGTTGTAGGTGTGGATGCCAGCCCGTCGGCACGGAAGGCCGCGGAAGTGGCGCTGAGCCTGGCGGAGTCGCTGGGAGCATCCCTCCATGTGGTGACCGCCTTTGACGTCGAGAACACCGAAACCTTCGGGGTGGGCTCGGACAAGGTGCGGATCTCCAACGCTGACAGTTCGGAGATGGTGGCGAAGTCCCTGGGCTCATCGCATCCGGGCGTGGAGATCACCCACTTCGCTGCCCGCGGGAAGCCTGCCGATTCCCTCATCAAGGAAGCCGTCCGCCTGGATGCCCGGCTGATCGTGGTGGGCAACCGCCGGATGCGCGGCATCGGCCGCCTCCTGGGCAGCGTCGCCAACAGCGTGGCGCACAACGCCCCGTGCGATGTCTACATCGCGAACACCTACGAGGACTGACCTGCCTCCCGCAGGCGGAAGAGCGGACGACGGCGGAACCTCCCGCCGTCGTCCGCTCCCCTTTTGCTGTGCCTGGGACGGTCAGGCCCCGTACTCCTCATCGGTTACGTGATCGAGCCAGGTGACCACCTCTCCGTTTTCGTCGGCCTCGTGCATGGCGACGTGCGCCATGAACCGCTCAGGAGTAGCCCCGTGCCAGTGCTCCTCGCCCGGCTCGATGTAGACCACGTCGCCGGGGCGGATTTCCTGGACCTCCCCGCCGCGCCGGGCCACCAGCCCAATCCCGTCCGTGACGTAAAGAGTCTGCCCCTTGGGGTGGTGGTGCCAGGCGGTCCGGGCGCCGGGGGCGAACCGGACGTGCGCACAGCCGATGGCCGACTGCTCATCAGGGTTTCGGATGCCATCAATCTGCACCGTTCCCGTGAACCAGTCCTTCGGCCCGGCGCCTGTCTGGCCGCCGCTCTTGGTGTATTTCATGTTTTCCTCCTGGTATTTCGGTTTCAATTGGCTGGCAATGCCGCCTGGTGGTTGCCGGCAGGCATGGCGCGGGACGTCACGAATGCCAGGACAGCGGCGATGGAAAGAATGGCCGCTGCGGCCAGGAACGTGGACTGGTAGCCCGCGGAATCGAACAGCACGCCCCCGAGCGTGGACCCGATGGCGATGGACGTCTGGACCACCGCGACCATCAGGCCGCCGCCGGCTTCGGCGTCGTGCGGCATCGCCTCCGCCAGCCAGCTCCACCAGCCGACAGGCGCGGCCGTGGACATCAGGCCCCACAGGCCCAGCAGGACCACGACGGCGGCGATCCAGCCGCCGGCGGGAACGAGGGCTGCGGCAATGACCGCCATCAGCACCGGGATGATAACCAGTGTGCGGTACAGGCCCTTGCCAAGGAAGCGGCCAATCAGCAGGGTTCCCGCAAAGCCCGCCACGCCGATCACCAGCAGGACGAGGGACACCGTGGCAACGTCCACGCGGGCCACGGTCTCCAGGAACGGCCGGATGTAGGTGAACAGGACGAACTGGCCCATGAAGAAGGACCCGCAGGCGGCCATTCCCCAGGCGACGGGCCGGCTCTTGAGCCCGGCGAAAATCCCGAGGACGTTGCCGGATGCCCGCTTCTCCACCTTCATCGAGGGCAAGCTGATCCACTGCCACCCGAGCGCGAGCACGGCCACCGGCACCAGGCAAAAGAACGCGCCACGCCAGCCGATGACGGAGCCAAGGTAGCTTCCCAGCGGCGCGGCCAGCACCGTGGCGAGGGCATTGCCGCCGTTGAAGATGGCCAGGGCGCGGGGCACCTGGTGGGCCGGCACCAGCCGCATGGCCGTTGCAGCGGACATGGACCAGAAGCCGCCGATCACCACGCCGATGAGGGCGCGGCCGATCATGAAGAGCAGGTATCCCGGCGCCATGGCCACCAGCGCTCCGGAGACTGCCATCAGCGCCGTCAGGCCCAGCAGGAGTGTTTTGCGGTTCGTGCTGCCGGCCAGTGTGGAGACCGAGAGGCTGGTCAGGACGGCGAAGACGCCGGAGATGGCGATGCCCTGCCCCACCATGCCTTCGGAAACCTGCAGCTCGGAGGCCATCGGCGTGAGCAGGCTGACCGGCATGAATTCGGAGGCGATCAGCGCGAAGACGCACAGCGACATCGCGAAGACGCCTCCCCAGTGGGCGGGGTGGTGCCCGGGGCCGTGTGGTGTCTGCGCTTCGCTGGTGTTGATGACTGTTGTTTCCTGGGGCATGTTCTCCATCAAACCGTGCTCCCGGCGCCCTAGCGAGGGCCCTGCTGAAACGGGTCTTGGCAGACCCCCCTTACCGCCGCCCCTTGCCGCAGCGCCCCTTACCGCAGCGCAGCGGACGTCGGGACCTGCCGCCGTCGTCCGCTATCCGCCTCCGGGGGCTGCGGCTTGTAGACCCAGGCCACCAGGACCACGGAGATGATCATCAGCAGGAACCAGGCCACCAGTTTCTCCACGCCCACGGGGTGCCAGCCGTCCAGCTGGCTGGGGTAGAGCCAGGCGCCGGACCAGGTGGCGATGTTCTCGGCGAGCCAGATGAACAGCGCCACCAGCAGGAACGAGACCACCAGCGGCATGCGGAATTCGCGGCGGAACACCCGGAAGTGCATGACGCACCGGCCATAGATGAGGACGACGGCGGCGAGCAGCACCCAGCGCAAGTCCCAGATGTAGTGGTGGGTGAAGAAGTTGGCGTAGATGGCGGCGGCGAGGATGGCGGTGATCCAGCGGCGGGGGTAGCCGGCGAACTTCAGGTCGAACAGCCGGTGGACGCGCACCATGTAGGAGCCCACAGCCGCATACATGAACCCGCTGAAGAGCGGCACGGCGCCGAAGCGCAGGAAACCTTCGGCAGCGTAAGACCAGGAGCCCATGTCCGTCTTAAACAGCTCCATGACGGTCCCCACCAGGTGGAACAGAACGATCACCCGCAGTTCCCGCAGGGTCTCCAGTTTGAACGACACCATCAGGATCTGGATGGCGACGGCGGCGATGGTCAGGAAGTCGTTGCGGGCCAGGCCGGCAGAGTCCGGGTACCAGAGCCTGGCCGCCATGAGCACTGCCAGGAGCGATGCGCCGAAGATGCAGGCCCACCCCTGCTTGAGGCCGAAAACGGCGAACTCGATAAGCTTTGCCTTGCCGCCGCCGGGCGGCGCCGTGGCCAGGAAGCGACGGGCCCGTTCGTCGATCCGCTGCTCCACCGGTGTCGAACCGGTATTCGAGCTATGCACTGATCCCCTCGTGCTGGCTTGGCTGCAGGTTCCTTTTCAGGTCCCTGTCGAGTTCGCGCAGGCAGTAGTCCTTGAACCAGTACCTGATGCCCTGCGGCAGCCTCGGGTAGGCCACGGCCAGGATGCGGAACGTCCGGTCAAAGCGGCGCTCGTGCCGGTCGCTCCAGGCGAGGCCGAAGTCTTTGCGCAACTGGTCGGGAAGGAGCCCGGCGGTGAGGAACCTGGCAGGCGGGATGATGGCCCGGTACCAAAGGGCCGTGTGCTTGGGAAACAACAGGCCCCGGCCCACGCGCACCCCTGCGTACTCCGCGCGGAGGGTGGAGACATGGTCCGCCCAGTAGCGACCGAACTCTGTCCGGTCCTTCGGCCACATGCCCGGTGGAAGCTGCAGGGCGGTGCCGATCCGCGCATAGTCCCGGTACATGGCGTCGGCAGCGTCGTCGTCCAGCGGGCCGTAGATTTTCTCGATGATGGTGAGGGCAGTGTCGTAGAGCGTGGCCACCACCCAGAGCTGCAGCTCAGGATCGTAGGCGCTGTACCCGGCGGAGGTTTTATCTGCAGCCCGCTGCACCGGCACGTGCGCCCGGTTTACCCTGCGGCGGACCTCGTTCACCTGCGCCTCGTTTCCATACACGATCGCGTAGACGTAGGTCAGGGTGCCCTTCAGCCTGTTGACGGGACGCTCGGTGAACGTGCTGTGTTCTGCCACTCCCCGGCCAATGGCCGGGTTGGCAAGCTGCAGCAGGATGGCCCGGCCTGCCCCGGCAAGCAGGATGCCTTCCGCCCGGTAATCGGAAAATTCCTGCACCATGTCAACAGGGTACCGTCACTGCAGGAGCGTGGGACCGGACTTTTGGCCCGTTGACATGGGACGTCACGCCGCCCGTGTCTGTTTGAGCGGGCGGGGGAGGCCCGGAGGACCCTGCTTCACTCCTCCCCCGCCCGGAGAGCCTTAGCGCTCTACCAGGGAGACATCCCGGACTGCGCCCTTGTCCGCGGACAGGGCCATCGCGGCGTACGCCCGCAGCGCAGGCGAGACCTGGCGGTCGCGGTCCTTGGGCTTGTAACCGCCGTTGACTTCCAGTTTTTCCCGGCGTTCGGCGAGAATCTCGTCGGAGACCTCCAGCTGCATTGAACGCTGGGTGATGTCGATGCTGATGATGTCGCCGTCTTCCACCAGGGCGATGGCGCCGCCGGAGGCAGCCTCCGGGGAGATATGCCCGATCGACAGGCCCGAGGTGCCGCCGGAGAAGCGGCCGTCCGTGATGAGGGCGCACTTCTTGCCCAGGCCGCGGCCCTTGAGGAACGACGTCGGGTAAAGCATCTCCTGCATGCCCGGACCGCCGCGCGGGCCTTCATAGCGGATGACCACTACGTCGCCTTCCTTGACGGTCTTGTTCAGGATCTTTTCCACGGCTTCGTCCTGGGATTCGCACACGACGGCCGGGCCCTGGAAGGTCCAGATGGATTCGTCCACGCCGGCGGTCTTCACTACTGCGCCGTCGATGGCCACGTTGCCGCGGAGCACGGCCAGGCCGCCGTCCTTGGAGTAGGCGTGCTCCACGGAGCGGATGCAGCCTTCGGCAGCGTCGGTGTCCAGGGAGGTCCACTCGTTCGACTGGGAGAACGCGGTGGAGGAACGGACGCCGCCGGGAGCCGCGTGCCACAGGGCCTTCGCTTCTTCCGTGGCCTTGCCGCCGCGGATGTCCCAGTCGTCCAGCCAGCCGTCAAGGTCATTGGAGTGCACGGAGTGGACGTCCTTGTGCAGGAGGCCGCCGCGGTTCAGCTCGCCCAGCAGCGCCGGGATGCCGCCGGCGCGGTGCACGTCCTCCATGTAGTAGGTCTTGTCCTTGGCGACGTTCGGTGCCACCTTGGCCAGGCAGGGCACCTGGCGGGACTTGGCGTCCATCTCGGCCAGGCCGTAATCCACGCCGGCCTCCTGGGCCGCGGCGAGCAGGTGCAGGATGGTGTTGGTGGAGCCGCCCATGGAAATGTCCAGGGCCATGGCGTTGTCGAAGGCCTTCGCGGTGGCGATGGAGCGCGGCAGCACGGAGGCGTCGTCGCCGTCGTAATAGCGCTTCACCAGCTCGACGACGGTGCGGCCGGCTTTCTCGTACAGCGCCTTCCGCGCGGTGTGGGTTGCCAGCACGGAGCCGTTGCCCGGCAGGGCCAGGCCGATGGCCTCGGCAAGGCAGTTCATGGAGTTGGCGGTGAACATGCCGGAGCAGGAACCGCAGGTGGGACAGGCGTTCTCTTCGATGAGGTTGATGTCAGCATCGGAGATGGACTCGTCCACGGCGTCGGCAATGGCGTTCACCAGGTCCAGCGAGCGCACGGAGCCGTCCGTCAGGGTCACGCGGCCGGCCTCCATGGGACCGCCGGAGACGAAGACCACGGGGATGTTCAGGCGCAGCGCGGCCATGAGCATGCCGGGGGTGATTTTGTCGCAGTTCGAGATGCAGACCAGGGCGTCGGCGCAGTGGGCGTTGACCATGTATTCCACGGAATCGGCGATCAGGTCGCGGGACGGCAGCGAGTAGAGCATGCCGCTGTGGCCCATGGCGATGCCGTCGTCCACCGCGATGGTGTTGAACTCCCGCGGCACGGCGCCGGCGGCGAGGATCGCGTCGGAGACGATCCGGCCCACGGGGGCGAGGTGGGTGTGCCCGGGGACGAATTCGGTGAAGGAGTTGGCCACGGCGATGATGGGCTTTCCGATGTCCGAGTTGGCGACGCCGGAGGCGCGCAGCAGTGCGCGGGCGCCGGCCATGTTGCGGCCGTGGGTGACTGTTTTTGAGCGGAGTGCAGGCATGCCTACCATCCTCTGTGCATCCACAGCGCGGTGGAAGACAGCGCTGATACTAGTAGTAGGAGTACCACAGTAATAGTATTTATGGGTGACTAACCCCGGGCGGCGTAAGGAACTTGGCCTCTTCCTGAGGGCCCGCCGCGACCAGGCGCTGCGGGCCGACTACGGCCTTCCGCCGATTGGCCGTACCCGCGAGCGGGGCCTCCGCCGCGAAGAGGTGGCCTTTCTCTCCGGCGTCAGCGTCACCTGGTACACCTGGCTAGAGCAGGGCAGGGACATCAGCCCGTCCCGGCAGGTCCTGGAAGCCATCAGCCGCGCGTTGCATCTTTCAAGCACCGGTCTTGGCTATGTGCTGTCGCTGGGCGGGTACGCGTCCGCCGCCCCTTCCGGCCCCGCGGCAGACTCGGCGCCACCCCATATCCAGCGGCTGCTGGATGCGCTGGATCCCAATCCGTCCTTCGCCCTGTTCCCGGATTGGGGCGTGGCCGGCTGGAACAAGGCATATGCCGCGCTGTACCCGAACATCGCCATCGCGCCGCCCGCGGACCGCAACCTGCTGTGGCTGGTGTTCACGGACCCCTACGTCAGGGACCTGCTCCCGGACTGGGAGACCACCAGCAAGCGTTTCCTTGCCGAGTTCCGGGCCGAAACCGGGCAGCGGCTGGGCGATCCGGACATCCAGTACCAGGTGGAACGGCTCAAGGAAGCCAGCCCGGAGTTCCGGCAGGGCTGGGACCTCTACGACATCCTCGGCTTCGAATCCCGCGAGCGCCTCTTCCACCACCCGGCGGTGGGAGTCCTCCAGCTCGAACACCATCAGGTCTCCCCTTCCGACCGGCCGGATCTGCACATCGTGGTGTACACGCCCGCCCCGGGCAGTGACGCTGCAGCGCAAATGCAGTCCCTGCTGTCCGTGGCCGGCTAAACAGTCCCCGCGAGGAACGCGAGCGCGGCGGCGGCCTGGGCGCGGGTGGCCACGCCGAGGGTGGGATCCACGGCGGGCAGGAACGACGGCGAGTGGTTGGCCGGGATGTCCGCGTCCACCGTGCCGTTCGCCACGGCCCGCCGGTAGGCTGCCTGGGGCACGGAGCCCACTACCCAGTACACGTACGGGATGCCGAACGCGTCGGGGATGCGGCTGAAGTCCTCGGATGCTGTCTGCGGGGCGGTGCGGTAGACAGCGTCAGCACCGAAGGCATTGGTGAAGGCAGCAGTGACCCGCGCGTTGGCTTGCGGGTCGTTGCTGGTCAGCGGGTACTGGTCGTAATACTCGAACTCCGGTTCCTGCGGCGAGCCGGCCGCTGCGCACTCGCCGCGCACGATCCGCTCAATGGCGGCGATCATGTGGCTCCGGATCGCCAGATCGTAAGTGCGGAGGTTCAGCAGCAGTTCGGCCCGGTCCGGAATGATGTTGGCCGTAGCTCCGGCACTCACCGAGCCAACGGTCAGCACGGCGAACTCCCCCGGCAGGGTTTCCCGGGACACCACCGTCTGCAGGCGGAGGACGATCGAGGCGGCCAGGACCACAGGATCCACGGATTTGTGCGGCATTGAGCCGTGGGCGCCGCGACCGTGGACGGTGATCCGCACGGAGTCGCCTGCCGACAGCACAGGGCCCGGGGTTGTGCCGATCGTTCCCGCCTCGGTGGGCATCACGTGCTGGGCCAGCGCAATGTCGGGCCGAGGGATTCCGGCGGCCAGGCCGTCGTCGAGCATTGCCTGGGAGCCAGCCGCTGTCTCCTCCGCCGGCTGGAACAGGGCAACGTAGGTGCCTTGCCAGATATCGCGGTGTTCGGCCAGGTACTTCGCCGCGCCGAGCAGCGCCACCACGTGCATGTCGTGCGCGCAGGCATGCATCACGCCCGGAATGCTGGAGGCGTAAGTTGCCCCAGTTGCCTCGGTGACCGGGAGGGCGTCCATGTCCGCCCGGGCCAGGACGCACGAACCTGCACCGTGGGCAAGGACGCCCACGACGCCGGTGCCGCCAAAGTGCCGCACGTCATAGCCCCAACCAGCCAGCTTCGCGGCGACGGCTGCGGACGTTTCGTGTTCGGAGAGGCCCAGTTCCGGGTGCCGGTGGAACTGCTCGTAGAGGGGGATCTGCCAGGACAGCTCCTGCCCGATGCCGCCCGTGAGTTGGTCTGTCATATCCATGGAAGGCTCCTCCCGCCCGGTCATCCCGGCCCCTTCCGCCACCATAGGCAGCGCACGCAGACGGTGTCCATGGGAAACGAGGATGTCCATGGGGAACCAAGGAAAGCGGCCGGCGACGGGGGTTCCCGCCCGCCGGCCGCTGTCCTCGGCCAGACATGATGCCCGGGAAGACTAGGCCAGCACCCCCTGCCGCACCACGGCCGACTGGAACTGTGCACCCGCGCCCGGGAATACCGGCACGTCAATCCGCGCGTGGGTGTGGACCTCGGGGACCGTGGCCTTCGTGTGCCGGCCAATCTGTTCCATCGTGGCCACCCACATGCCGTCCATGGCCTTCACCCGCTCGATGAGTTGTTCCAGCGCCACGGCCTTCGATGGCCGGCCGGAGATGAACGGGTGGTTGGTCAGCACGAAGCAGCTGCCCTGGGAGTGGTGGGCCTCGGCTTCCAGGGTCCACATCTCCAGGACCTTGGCCGGACTCTCAATCACCCCGCTGCCCGTCACCCCGGGGTAGAACGCGTACTGCTCCCAGTCGTCAAGGGCCCAGTCCACGGGAATTTCCACGATGTCCCGGGGATCATCGGCGGCGACGGCGAAGCGGTAGGGGGCGTCGCCGTCGAGCAGGCTGGAATCATAAAGGAAACCACGGTCGGCCAGCAGGCCTGGGGAATGCCAGTTCAGCTCCCACCACGGCGCCCGGTAGCCCACCGGCCGGACTCCGGCCACCCTGGCCAGGGCCTCCAGGCCACGGTCGATGTAGCCGGCTTCGGTGGCGGCATCGATGCCCTGCATGGGTTCGTGCAGGTAGCCGTGGTGCGCCACCTCGTGCCCGCCGTCCACGATCCGCCGCACCACGTCCGGGTAGGACTCGGCGGTAAAGCCGGGGATGAAGAAGGTGGCCCGGATGTCCTGGCGGGCCAGGATCGCCAGCAGCCGCGGCACCGCGACTTTGGGTCCGTAGGACTGGTGGCTCATCAGCGACATGCGGCGGGTGCTGGCGGGGTCGTGGGCGATGGTGCAGGACTCGGCGTCCACATCGAAGGTGAACGATGCAGCAGCCTTGGCGCCGTCCGGCCAGGTGATCGGGTGCAGTGGGTCCGCGATGGCGGGCTGGTTCACGGGAAATCCTTTCGGCGGGCGCAGTGCGCCCGCCAGGGTCTTAGGGAAGAGGGGTGGGGCGGCTTAGAGAGCGGGAAGGGCAGGCGTGCTGTCCGCCGCCGTGCCGTCCGCTCCGGAAGCGGCGTCCGCCTCCTGCGGGGTGCGGGGCTCCAAGGCAAGGTAGCGGATGTGCTGCCGTGGCCCGAGGATGGCGTACACCCCGGCGCTGGTCAGTCCGCCGGCCAGCCAGGACAGGTCCCATCCGCCCAGGGCCACTGCGATGGGGCCCTGCATGATGGGGATGAGTCCGTACATGAACAGCCAGGTGGCGAAGATGCCGGCCACGAGGGCGGTGACGCCGGCCCAGTTGACGCCAGGCAGCCGCTTGGTGCCCACCGCGTCGAACAGGCGGTCCGGCTCACCGGGCCAGCGCTTGTCCAGCCAGAAGTAGTGCACCAGCATGATGCCGCCCCAGGCGGCCACCCAGGCCACCAGGCCGATCAGCCAGGCGTCGAGGACCGCGGCGAAGTCCTCCTGGAAGATGAAGAAGACGACGGCGGCGAGCGAGAAGACGCCGACGAACAGGTTGAGCTTGCGGCGGCTGATGGAGATGTCCAGCGCCTGGGTGGCCACGGAGAAGGTGTAGATGTTCAGGATGTTGGTGGCGATGGGGCCGTGGAGCACCATGAGCAGCACCGGCAGCGCCATGGCGCCGAAGTTCAGGACGATCAGCTTGCCGGGGTCGATTTCGCCGCTGTTGGTTGCCAGGCTGGCGCCGAGGACACCGAGCCAGACCACCGGGATGAACTGGCCCAGCACGGAGGCCAGGTAGACCTTCTTCTTGGGGACGCTCGTGCTGACAAACCGGGAGTAGTCCGCGGCGTAGGTGAACCAGGTGATGCCCCAGCCGATTCCGATGGCGGTCATGACGGCGCTCATGGCGGCGATGCGCTCGGAGCCTTCCAGGATGGCGCCGGCCGGTCCGGCGTAGCCCCAGTCGATGTCCATGCCGAACCAGGCGACGGCGGACATGACGGCCAGGATGAGGATGGTGGGCGGTACGGTCCATTTTTCGAAGGCGGCGATGGCCTTGTAGCCGAACCAGGCGATGGCCACCTGCAGGGCCATGATGAAGGTGGCGACGCCGATCTTCCAGCCGTAGTTGGGGGCGTCCGGGTCAACCCAGCCGAGGGTTCCGAAGAGGGCCATAACCAGGTCCAGGATGATCCAGGTGTTCACCGCGCACCAGCCGATGACCAGCAGGGCCTGGATGGCGGCCGGCAAGTAGTTGCCGCGCCGTCCGAAGGCCGCCCGGGCCAGGACCATGCCGGTGGCGCCGGTCTTCTGGCCCAGGAGGACGAAGCAGCCAAAGAGCAGCATGCCGATCAGGTTGCCCAGGACCAGGACGGTGACGGTGTCCGCCAGCCCGAGCCCCAGCTGGATGCCGAGTGCCCCCAGCACCCAGTTGATGGGGGCCAGGTTGGCGCCCGCCCAGATCCAGAACTGGCCGGATACCTTGCGGGTTCGTGCTGATTCGGGAATGGGCTGGAGCCAGGCTTCGTGGTCCACGGCGTTGTGGTCCTGCGTGGCCTGGCCGGGTTGGCCGTGCGTGGCTGGTGAAAGCTTTTCTTGCATGGGGGCCTCCGTGAGGTGGATAAGTACCAAAAGGTTATGTGGCCCTGATCACAAGGAACAAGATACGATATGTCGAATAGATTCTCCTATTACGTTACGGAATGTCGTGTCACTGCTTCTTGGCGAAATACTCGCCCACCCCGCGCTCGCCGCCGCCGACCCCGTGGTCCATCCGCAGGGCGTGCTGATTGACGAACAGCCGGTCCGCTGGGTCCACTCCAGTGAGGTACTGGATATCGCTCCCCTGCTCCGGGGCGGCGAACTGCTGCTTTGCGGGGGGATCACGCTGGCCACGGCCACGCCTGCCAAACGCGAAAACTACGTCCGTGAACTGGCCCAGCGCGGCGTTGCGGCGCTCGCCATCGAGACTGGTGGTGCCCTGCCGGAAATCCCTGCCGACATGCTCGAAAAGGCTGAGGAATACGGCCTTCCGGTGGTGGAGCTGCGCAAGGTGGTGCCGTTTGTGGGCGTCATGCAGGCCATCAACTCCATGCTGGTCAGCGAGTCCGTAGGGCACCTGCAGCAGGCCGACGCCGCCACGCGTGCCATGGCGGCGGAGCTGGCCCACGGGGCGTCGCTCGACAAGATCCTGGGCGTGCTGGCAGGCATCACCGGTTCCGCCTGCAAGCTCACCTCCCCCTGGGGTGTCACCATGGGCAGCGCGGCGCCTGAGGATTGGGAGGACGACGGCGACGAGCAGGCAGGCGGGCAGCGCTTGGTTTCCGGGGCCGCGGGCGAAACAGTGGTCAGCGTGGACATCCCCGTGCGCGGGGTCCTCATGGGCCGGCTCGAGGTGCGGGTGCCGGATGTTGCGGACCTGGCAATGGCGCAGGTGGCCGGGGAACGCGCCGTGGACATCCTGGGCCTGGCGCTGCTGCAGCACACCCCTCCCGGACTGCACGCCCTGGCCGGCGCCGAACTGATGCGGGCCGTACTGCACTCCGCTCCGGAGTGGCGCCTTGAGCAGCTGGCCCCGGCTGCGGGCTTTCCCACGGACTCCCCCGCCGTGGTGGCGGCAATCCACGCGGCGTCGCCGCAGGAGCTGCGTGGCGCCGTCGAAACTTTCCTTAGCTCACGCCGCATCCCCTGTGCCGCGTACCTGGACGACGCCGAGCTGGTGGTGATGATTGGCCTGCCGTGCACTGATACTGCCGGTGAACGACGGCAGCTCCTGGAATCGCTCCGCGGCCTGGAGGGGGACCACGATGCGGTGATCGCCGCGGGTCCGCTGACAGGTGGCGTTGCCGGGGCTGCCTGGTCGCTTGCTGAAGCGCGCCGCACCCTGGAAGTGCGCCAGATCCGGCGCCGGAACGCGTCGGCGCGCAGGCGTTTCCCGGCCCGCGGCCTGGTGGTGGTGGACGCCGACGACGCGGCCGTGGAGAGCCTCTCCCTGACCTGCCTCGACGGCTCGGCCCGCGAGGCGTTTGTCAACCGGCAGTTGCGGGCAGTCCTTGAGCATGATGCGCAGCGGCAGTCCCAGCTGCTGGAGACCCTGCAGGTGTGGCTGGACTCAGGCTGCAACACGGCGCAGTCCGCACGGGAACTGCACCTGGAGCGGCAGTCGATGCACCACAGGCTGCAGCGGATTTTCGAGCTGTGCGGCGGCGATCCGCGCGGGACCGGGCGGCTCGCGGCGCTGCATCTGGCGGCGCGGATGGCCGGGCTGCCGTGACATGTGAATCGGTGTCTTCGGTCTCTGGCCCTGCGATCGAGGTCATGCTAGGTTTCGGGTGATCAGGATGTCCTGACGCGGGTCCTCTCCCGTTCGGCTTCTGACGAAACTTCAGAAAGCAGGGGCAACGATGCCAACGCTGGTAATCATGCACGAGGTCGATGACGTTGAGCACTGGCTCAGTTCCTCAAAACGGGAAGAAATCTTCGGGCCCGCGGGCATCACCGTTCGAACGTTCACTGATCCGGCGAAGACCAACCGTGTAGGCCTGATCGTCGATGTCCCGGACATGGACACGTTCCAGCGGATGATGGAGTCGGAAGCTGCAGCCGATGCGATGAAATCCGACGGCGTCCGCCCGGAAACCATCCTGACGCTCGTCGAATCCTAGAGTCAGGTTGCCGGCCTGCCGCCCAAGCGGGTGGATACCTTGGCCGCAGCGGCCACGCACGTCTCAGCGAGGCTTTCGAACTGTTCCTTCGATACCCGGAAACGGGGGGCGGGGATCAGGACGGCAGCCACCACGTCGCCGCGGTGGTCGCGGACCGGGGCGGCGACGCCCACCTCGTCCATGGACGATTCGCCGTAGTTTCCCGCCCATCCCCGTTGCGCCACGTCCTGGAGCCTGGCTTCGTAAGCCGCCAGTCCGGCGTCGTCCAGTCCTGGAAATGTGATGGTTCCGCTGCGCAGCAGCTCCCGCACCCGCTCGGCCGGCAGGGTGGAGAGAAACACCTGGACAGAGGCGCTCATGGCGTCCCGGTAACGGGCGCCAAGGGGCGTGGTGTGCTTGATCTGGTGGTGGCTGGCGATCTGCTCCACGCAGATTGCCTCGTCCCCGTTCCACAGCATCAGCGCACTGGTCTCCCCTGTCTGCTCGGTCAGTTGCCGCAGGACGGGGTACGCCACGCGCCGTTCTTCCATCTCGGCCAGCAGCGGTCCGGCGACGGCGATGAGCCCCAGGCCCAGCCGGAACCGCTTGGTTTCCGGGTCCCGTTCCACCAGGTTTTCCTGCTCGAAGGTGGCCAGGATCCGGGAGACGCTGCTCTTGTGCATGCCGACGCGGTTGGCGATTTCGGTGACGCCCAGCAGCGGTTCGTCCGCGGTGAAGGTGCGCAGGACGGCGATGGCATTGACGACGACGGAGGCGCCTTTGGCGTCCGTCCCGCCGTTGGTGCCGGCGCCGCTGGTTTCGGGGGTTGTTGCAGGAGTCATGGTGGACACCATCTTTCCTCATCGTTGGCGGCAGACGCCGAAAGCGGCGCCGTGGCCCACGGCGCCGCTTTGGCTGTTCAGCCAGTTATGCCTGGATGATGTTGTGTTCCGGGCCGAACGGGAACTTGGTGATGTTCTCCACTGTGTCCTCGCCGATGACCAGGATGTCGTGTTCGCGGTAGCCGCCGGCGCCGGGCAGGCCGTCCGCCACCGTGATCATCGGTTCCATGGACACCACCATGCCGGGTTCCAGCACGGTGTCGATGTCCTCGCGCAGCTCCAGGCCGGCTTCGCGGCCGTAGTAGTGGCTGAGGACGCCGAACGAGTGGCCGTAGCCGAAGGTGCGGTTGGCCAGCAGCCCGTGGCTGATGTAGATCTCGTTGAGTTCTGCGGCGATGTCCTTGCAGACGGCGCCGGGCTTGATGAGTTCCAGGCCGCGGCGGTGCACCTCGACGTTGATGTTCCACAGTTCCAGGGATCGTTCGTCCGGCTGGCCCAGGAAGAGGGTGCGCTCCAGGGCCGTGTAGTAGCCGGAGGTCATCGGGAAGCAGTTCAGCGAAAGGATGTCACCCTGCTGCAGCTTCCGGGTGGTGGCCCAGTTGTGGGCGCCGTCGGTGTTGATGCCGGACTGGAACCACACCCAGGTGTCGCGGACCTCACGGTCAGGGAAGGTCCTGGCGATTTCGTGCACCATGGCTTCGGTGCCGATGAGCGCAACCTCGTACTCGGTGATACCCTCCCGGATGGCGTTGCGGATGGCCTCGCCGCCCAGGTCGCCGATGCGGGCGCCGTGCTTGATGACCTCGATTTCCTCTGCGGACTTGATCATCCGCTGGCGCATGGCGTCCTGCGAGACGTCCAGGAGTTCGGCGCCCGGGAAGGCGGCAGCGATCTTCTCGCGGGTAAGGCCCGGGAGGAAGTCGTCTTCGACGCCCAGGCGGGCGGCCTTGACGCCGCGCTGGCGCAGTGCCTCCTGCAGGCCGAAGTAGAAGTTGTCCCGGCGCCAGTCGGTGTAGACGATGTTCTCGCCGTAGGAGGTGCGCCAGGGCATACCGGCGTCGATGTTGGCTGTGACGGTGACGGAGTCATCCGCGGTGACCACCAGGGCGTAGTTGCGGCCGAAGGTGGTGTACAGGAAGTCGGAGTAGTACTTGATGCCGTGGTAGCTGGTCAGGATGACTGCGTCCAGGTCCTTGGCGGCCATGATCCGGCGGAGGCCGTCCAGGCGGCGCTCGAACTCAGCGTCGGAGAACGTGAGCTTGCCCTTGGAGCCAATGTGGAGGACCTTGAGGCGCTCGAGTTCGGCGATGGAGGAGGCGTTGTCGGCGGTGATAGTCACGAAGGTGGTGCCTTTCTAATGGATGCAGCTGCTGCCGGGGCAGTTTGAGGTGCTGCAGTTGGTGTTTTCTGGAAGGGGTTGGTTTAGGGGTCTCTGGTTTCTTCAGAGGTGCCTGAGGGGCTTCCGCGACGTTTCGGCGGCGAACAGCACGGCCGCCAGGGACACGGCGGAGGCTGCTACGAGGTACCAGCCGGGTGCCAGCTTGCTCTGCGTCAGGCCGATCAGCAGGGTGGCCATGAAGGGCGCGGTTCCGCCGAACAGGGCGTTGGACAAGTTGAAGCTGACGGCGAAGCCGCTGTACCGGACCTTGGTGGGGAACAGTTCGGCGAGGAAGCTGGGCAGGGTTCCGTCGTTGAGGGTCAGCATGCCGCCGAGCAGGATCTGGACCAGGACGATCACCAGGAAGTTGCCGGTGTCCAGCAGCATGAAGGCGGGGACGGTCAGGAGCATGAACAGGACGGAGGCGGTGATGAGCATGCGTTTACGGCCGAACCGGTCCGAGGCCATGCCTGTCAGGAAGATGAAGCCGATGTAGCTGGCCAGGGCGATGGTGGTGGCCAGGAAGGACTCGGTGGGCCCGAAGCCCAGTTCCTCCGACAGGTAGGTGGGCATGTAGCTGAGGATGACGTAGAAGCCGACGGCGTTGAGCAGCACCGCCCCGCAGGCGATGACCAGCTGCTTGCGGTAGGTCCGGAACATGGCCAGTGCGGGAGCTTTGGGCACCGACTCCTCCTGCTCAGCCAGGGCGCGGAAGGCCGGGGTGTCCTCCAGTCTGGTCCGGATGTAGCGGCCAATCAGGCCCATGGGGGCGGCCAGGAGGAACGGCAGCCGCCAGCCCCAGTCGTGCAGCTGTTCGCTACTGAGCACCGAGCTGAGGAGTGCCGCGATCAGTGAACCCAGGAGCAGGCCCGCTGCGGTGCTGGCCGGCACCACCGCGGCGTAGAGTCCGCGGCGGTTGGCCGGGGCGTATTCCACCAGGAAGGCTGAGGCGCCTGCATATTCCCCGGACGCCGAGAACCCCTGGACCACGCGGACCAGGAGCAGTAGGACCGGTGCCAGCATGCCGATGGTTCCGTAGCCGGGGATAAGGGCGATGCAGAAGGTGGAGACGGACATGATGACGATGGACAATGACAGCGCTTTGCGCCTGCCGAGTTTGTCGCCGATGTGGCCCCAGAAGAAGCCGCCCAGGGGACGGACGAAGAAGGAAACGGCAAAGACGCCGAAGGTTGCCAGGAGCGCGCTCTGCCGGTCTGCTTCCGGAAAGAAGACCGAGGAAATAACGGCAGCGAGGTAGCCGTACACGGCGTAGTCGAACCATTCGACGAAGTTCCCAATGAAACTCGCCGTGACCACCCGGCGCCGTACATCCTTGCTGACCGCGGTGCTGTCCGTGCCGGGGCCCGCCTGGCCAGGAGCGTTGGCGTCATTGCCAATGACTCCTGCGACGGGTGAGCTTGATTCGTTACTCATGAAACCACCAGTAAAAGTAAGAGTTGCATCTGTTGCAACGTGGTTGTTTCAAGATAGGTCGTGATACGCAACACAGTCAATAGCCTCAGGAAAACAATCTGCCGGGCCTTCGACCGTTCCTTAGAGTGCGAGCGCGCCGACGAACAAGGCAATCAGCGGCCACGATAGTTGCATTTCAAGCAACAGAGTTTCAATAAAACGGTGAGCTAATTGCAGCCGCGCTGGATCGGGAAAGGCTGCCAATGCAGCCCTTCGGCAGCCGTTTGGGGCAGCGATCAGCGTGTTCCTCAAGATTTGCGAAGTTTATCCCGCTGGTGGATTAACCCTCTTCCGTTGGCCTTGCGGGGTGCCTAATGTGGGCACACAAGCTTGCCAAGGGGGATAAGTGAAAAGCACCGTTGAAGCTCTTCAAGACGGCGGGATCCAGGACGCGCCTCAGGTCGCAGCGCCGAATTCCTTGGACGCACAGGGCAATGTCGCCGAGTGGACGTCCGACTGCCTTCTCACGCTCAGGAGCCCGGTACGCTTCACCCGGGCCGACTGGCCCTAAGCACGGAGCAGCGCGCTGAGGGACGGGCCACCTGGACCACCGGTATGACTCCTTGGAGCCATGCGCCCAACACGGCCAGCGCACTGGTCCAGGTTGTTACCCGCCGTTTCAGGCCCGCCCGGCTTTGTTCAGCTGGATGCGTCCCGCTCGATTTCTTCGGCGAGGTCTTCCACTTCTTCGGGGCGGGCCTCAATGCCCGCTTCCTCGAACCGCTCCTCAAGGACGTGGGTTACATCGTCCTGGACGTGGCCCAGCTGGATTTCGTGCCGCACATCCTCCGCAATGCTTTCAGGAGTCTCGTGATGCTCGGTTCCGGCCACGATCTCGTCGTTGCCGTCAAAGGGGTCGTTTGCGCCGCCAGCTCCGGAATCAGTCATACTCCATGGTTACCCTTCTGCTTCCGGCGGTAAACGGGCGGAAGGAGCCAAAGGGAACGGACGACGGCGGGCGCGTCCCGCCGTCGTCCCTGCGCCGTCGCCCGTTCCCCAGGGGTCAGGAGACGCCGGCGAGGATGCCGTCAATGCGGGCCAACAGGCCTGGCCAGCCGTTGCCCATGCCTTCGACCGCATGCCGGCCCATCGGGGTGTCGAGCTGGAAGCCCGCGTGTTCGAAGTGGAGGAGGGTGCCGCCGTCGACGGGCTCGAGCCGCCAGGTGATGGTGGTGTCCAGCTGGCCTTCGGAAAAGAGGAAGCTGATGGATGTCCCCGGGTCCACGGTGAGGACCTCGCACTGCTGATGCCCCCATGCGTCCATGTCCATCGTGAAGCGATGGCCCACCACGGGTGCGATGTCGCCGGGCGCCCACCAGCGGGCCAGCAGTTCCGGCGTGGTCAGTGCTGCCCAGACCGCCGTGGCGGGGTGCGGAAAGCGGCGTTCCAGCCGGATGGCATTCTCGGTCATGACGGATTCTCCTCGTCCAGAAGGTCTGCCAGCGCATCAACCCGCTGGTTCCAGTAGTGCTCGAAGTGCTTCACCCAGCCGCCGATCTCGGCAAGCGCGGCAGGCTGGAGGTGGTACACCCTGTTCCGGCCCTGCCGCTCCTCCCGGACCAGCCCCGCCTCGCGAAGGACTGCAAGGTGTTCGGATGCGGCCGGACGGCTGACGTCCAGCAGCCCGGTGAGCTCACCCGCCGTCCGGGGACCCTGGCGCAGCTCATCCAGGATGACGCGCCGCGCCGGATTGGATACGGCAGCAAAGACATCGGGAAGCACAGCGTCAAGTATATGTCGGAAATTCCCGACATATCAACCGCCCAGGAGTTTGCCCGGCGCGCACTCCAGCCACTCCAGAAACATCCGCCTCTTCTATTGCTGAGAAAGCGGTTTCTCGGTAGGGTCCTTGTCAGCGCTCACAGCCTCCGGCGGCAAAGCGGCCCCGGACGGGAGCGCTGTTCATTCCAATGACGGAAGAGAGAACATGCGAAGAAGCAGTACGCACTTATCCATGTCTGCAGCCATCGCCGTGGCGGGAGCACTCCTCATTGCCGGACCGGCAGGTGCCTCGCCAAACCCGGCAGCGGATCCCACGGCCCAGACCTCCCAGGTCCCCCTTGAGCGCCAGATTCTCCCAGCGGGAAACGGCTGGGCATCCGAGGGCACGGGGACCACGGGCGGATCGGCGGCAGAAGCCGCAAACGTCTACGACGTCTCCACCAAGGCAGAACTGCTGGCCGCCTTCGCTGCCGGAAGCCAGACCAAAATCGTCCGGATCCATGGAAGCATCGATGCCAACACGGCCACGGACGGTTCCCTGCTTACCTGCGAAGACTACGCTGCAGGCACCGGTTACAGCCTGGAGCAGTACCTTCAGGACTTCGATCCGGCCGCTTACGGCCGCAGCCAGAAGCCTTCCGGCCCACAGGAGGACGCAAGGCGTATCGCTGCAGCAAACCAGGCGAAGACCATCAGGTGGGACATCCCGAGCAACACCACTATTGTTGGCGCCACGCCGGACAGCAGCATCAAGGGCGCAGCCCTCCGCGTCAACGGCGCCACCAACGTGATCGTTCGCAACCTTACCCTTCGGGATGCGTCCGATTGCTTCCCGGCCTGGGACCCAACGGACGGCACCGAGGGCAACTGGAACAGCGAGTACGACCTGCTGCAGGTCATCAACAAGGCCACGCACGTCTGGATCGACCACTCGGCCTTCACGGACGCCCCCAACCTGGACAGCTCCCAGCCGCTGTACTTCGGACGCCCCTACCAGGTGCATGACGGCGCCGTCGATGTCACCAACGGCTCGGACCTGGTCACGATGTCCTACAACCGGTTCTCGGAGCACGACAAGCTGCTCCTGATCGGCTCCACCGATTCACCCACGCGCGGGGACCCCGGCAAGCTGCGGGTCACCATCCACCACAACGTCTTCGAAAACGTGGGCCAGCGCGCCCCACGCGTCCGGTTCGGCCAGGTGGATGTGTACAACAACCACTTCAAGGTCACCCAGGACAGCGCAATTCCTTATGAATACAGCCTGGGCGCCGGGTTCAGCTCACACCTTTACGCAGAAGCGAACGCGTTCACACTTCCGGCCGGTATCGACACCGCGGACATCATCGGCCGCTACAAGGGGACGGCCATCACCACCATCGCCAATGCGGTCAACGGCAAGATCACCGACCTGCGCGCCGAGTACAACGCCGCCGCGGTACCCGCGGACCAGCTGGCCGAGGATACGTCCTGGACGCCTGCCCTGCGCACCCAGGTCCACCCGGCCCAGGCCGTGCCGGCGCTGCTCAAGGACTCCACGGGACCGGTCTTCACGGCCGAGGGCGAGCTCTGATGGCTGCCGTCCTGCCCAGCCGCCGCAGCGTCCTGACCGCGCTGGCACTCACCGCAGGGGCCGCGGCCTTCCCGGGTACGGGGATGGCGGCGGCGTTCGCCCAAGCCGGCCAAGACCCCGCGACACCCCGCACCAAACCGGTCATCTTCGTGGTCGGGGACTCGACGTCGTCGGCCTACCAGCAGTCCGAACGCCCCCGCGCCGGCTGGGGACAGGCCCTGCCACTCCTGCTGGGCCCGCAGGCAACCGTCTTTGACTACGCGTGGTCCGGCGCCTCCTCCAAGAGCTACGCCGACGCCGGGCTGCTGGACCGGGTGCTGGCCCTGATGCAGGCGGGCGA
Source organism: Pseudarthrobacter sp. BRE9 (assembly GCF_031844305.1). Classification (NCBI taxonomy): domain Bacteria; kingdom Bacillati; phylum Actinomycetota; class Actinomycetes; order Micrococcales; family Micrococcaceae; genus Pseudarthrobacter; species Pseudarthrobacter sp. BRE9. Next base: position 96,982 of record NZ_JAUZUY010000011.1, read on the forward strand.
CTACCTGCTGATCTCCTTCGGGCACAACGACGAAAAAGTGGCGGATCCTGCCCGTGGAACGCTCCCCGACACCACTTTCAAGGAGTACCTGGGCCGGTATATCGCCGGGGCCAGGGCACGCGGGGGCAAGCCTGTGCTGGTCACCCCGGTGGAACGCCGCCGTTTCGATTCGTTCGGCAACGCGAAGGACTCCCATGGAGCGTATCCGCAGGCTGTCCGGGAACTCGCCGCGGCGTCCGGCACTCCCCTGGTGGACCTCACGGCGTCCTCCAAGGAGCTCTGGCAGCAGCTGGGGCCGGAAGGAACCAAGTCGCAGTTCCTTTTCCTGGCTCCCGGTGAGCACCCGCAGTATCCGCAGGGTTCGGAGGACAACACGCATTTCCAGGGCGCCGGTGCGCTGGCCGTGGCCCGCCTCGTCGCGCGTGAGCTGCAGTCCAAGGAGATCGTCCCGCCGGGCTACTTCCCGGACATCGACGCCGCCGCGGCCCCGCTGCTGGACATGTACTGGCCGGCCGAGCGGCCCGTTGACGTCCCGGTGACGCTCGACGTCGGACCCGGCCGGACGTTCGCGACCGTGCAGGCCGCCGTCGATTCCGTCCCTCCGGGCAGCCTCCAGCGGACAGTCGTCAGGATCCAGCCCGGCACCTACCGGGAAGCCGTACGGGTCCCGGCGGACAAGCCCCGGATCTCCTTCGTCGGCCAGGGCGGACGGCCGGAGGACGTGGTGCTGGTCTTCCACAACGCGTCCGGCACGCCCAAGCCGGACGGCAGCGGGAACTTCGGCACCTCCGGCAGCGCGTCCGTCCGGATTGACGGGCCGGACTTCGTGGCCCGGAACCTGACCATCAGCAACGATTTCGACGAGGCCGCCAACATGGGGATGAAGGACCGCCAGGCGGTCGCGCTGCACATCACCGGCGACCGCTCGGTGCTCTCCAGCGTCCGGCTGTTGGGCAACCAGGACACCCTGCTGGTCAACTCACCGGGTGCCGGCGTCCAGGCCCGGTTCTACTTTGAGGACTGCTATGTGGAGGGCGACGTGGACTTCATCTTCGGCCGCGGGACCGCCGTCTTCAGTGGCTGCGAAATCACGTCGCTGGACCGCGGCTCCAGCACCAACAACGGCTACGTGACGGCGGGCAGCCAGGATCTGTCCATCACGTACGGCTACCTCTTTGACCGGTGCCGGCTTGTCTCGGATGCCGCCGCGAACACTGTCCACCTGGGCAGGCCGTGGCACCCCAGCGGCGATCCAAAAGCCGTCGCCCAGGTCCTGGTCCGGGATTCCTGGCTTGGCGCCCACATCTCCGGCACGCCGTGGACAGACATGAGCGGCTTCTCCTGGCGGGAGGCACGGTTCCACGAGTACAACAACCGTGGCCCGGGCGCGCAGGTTACCCCCGACCGTCCGCAGTTGCCCCGGGCTGAAGCGGGCAAGTACACGGTCAGGACGTACCTGGAGGGAACGGACGGGTGGGCACCACAGCTCGCCGGTACAAGGGCGGACTGCAGCGTGGTGCCGTCGGAAGTGGCTGCCTAGCTGCTGAAGGGGTTGCCCGGTTCCGGGAAGGAGTCGGGCATTTCCCCTGTCCAGGGGCAGGACAGGGTGCCGGACCCAGGATTAGGCTGGGCGGATGTTGACCATTGGAACCATCGTCCTCGGCGTTAACGACGTTGCCGCCGCCACCAACTTCTGGCATGGCGCCATCGGCTATGTCCCCCGGGAACCCGGTGACGATACGTGGGTGACCCTGGTGCCGGCGTCGGGCCCGGGCGCGGCACTGTCCCTCCAGTTCAGCGAAACGCCCGTCCAGGACCACCCGCGGATCCACCTGGACCTCTATGCGGATGACCAGGGCGCAGAGGTTGACCGTCTGGTCTCGCTGGGCGCCAAGCGGGTGGACTGGGACATGTACCCGGAGGATCCTGATTTCGTGGTCCTGGAGGATCCGGACGGAAACCGGTTCTGCGTCATCGACAAAAGCCCGCGGTAGCTCCCCCACCCGGGAACAAGCCCGCGCCCCAGGCCGTTGGCATCGGTACGACACCTACCGCATCGTGCGGCGCCAGCGACGGAAGGGAACCTCATGGTCAGGGCCATCTGGAACGGAAAAGTTATCGCCGAATCCGCGGACACGGTGGTGGTGGAGGGCAACCACTACTTCCCGCGCCAGGCCGTCAACGCCGGCTATCTGCGGGACAGCGAGAAGAACACCTTCTGCCCGTGGAAGGGCCAGGCCAGCTACCACACGCTCGAAGTGGACGGCCAGCGGAACGACGCCGCCGCCTGGTATTACCCCGAACCCAAAGACAGGGCCAAGCACATCGAGGACAGGATCGCGTTCTGGCGCGGCGTCACCATCGAGGACTAGCAGGCTGACAGGAAGGACGACGGCGGGTGGGCACCCGCCGTCGTCCTTCCAGGCTCACTGCTGAGGTACCTGGCGGCGGGCAGCCGGGCTAGGAGTTCCGGCCGCCCGCCAGCCTGGTCAGCGCCGGTTTTTCCGGGGCTTTACAACGTTGAGTTCGCCGCTCTCATGCTTTGCTTTTTTGTCGGCCCGTTTTTCGAGGATTGACTTGCCGACTTTCTTGGCGGCGCTGCTTTTGGGGGATTTTCCGGACATCGGAATCACGCCTTTCCTTGCTTGCGTACCCGCAACGCTACGCCCTTTTATTTTTTTGGCCAGCCCTCCAAAGTCCCGCTATCCCACCCCGGCCTGCTGGCTTTCGGCATGCGGGTGGGATGCGAAGTTTGCCTGGAAAAACACCCGGCGTCAGTACCAAAATTTCGTGAGTCGATGGGCCAACACTCCGCCTTGGCCGTACCCCGCCCTGGCGGCTGCCGGGCGCAGTGAAAAGTCCATGGCGTTGGCGCCGAACATGTGCTCGGCGCCGCCGTCCGGGAAGATTGTTTCCACCCTGCTCCCTCCTTCCCGCAACTCCTCCACCTGCGCGGCAAGCTGCATGCCCCACTCCAGGGGCATCCGTGTCCTGCCCCCGAAGGGCGAGAGCACAAGGACGTGTCCGCACCCCGCGGCAAGGTCGGCGTTCTCATTGCGCCGGTAGCCGCCGTCGATATAGCGCCTGTCCCCGATCCCGTAGGCGAACCCGCTTGCGCAACTGGCAGCGACGGCGTCCACCAGGTCGATGCCGCTGTTGCGGTCGAACACGGCCGGTTTGCCGGTGTGGGCGTCGACCGCAGTGATGAGCAGTTTGTGGTGCGGCCAGTCCCGGTTTGGCAGCCGCGCGGCCACGGTCTCGCGCCACCGCCCGGTCGCGTCATGCGCGGCAGCCAGGTCCAGGGCCAGGGCACCCATCCTGCGGCGCATGTCCGCCGCGTCTTCAGCGGAGGCGATGATCCTGCCGGTCCGTTCCAGCTGGTCAGACACGGGCCTGGCAGGAGCGGGTCCGCTGCCGGGTCCTGGCGGAGCAGCCCGGTGCGGGGGCGTGTCCAGGACGGCTGCATAGAGGTCGGTGGGCACGGCGCCGGCGATCTGGGCGGCGGCTGTGGACCCGGCCGAGGTGCCGATGACCACATCAGCGACGGTTACGTCCAGGCCGGCATCGGCCAGCCCGGCGAGGACGCCGATCAGCCAGGCGTTGCCTGTTGAGCCGCCGCCGCCGAGGACCAGTGCCCGTCCGGAGGCCGCCGTCGGGGTGGCGTGCGGAGTTGAAGAAGGTGTTGAGTTCATGGGAGTCGCCTTTCGCGAATTGCCTGTTTGGCGCTCCCGGTGGCGGCTGGTTCAGCCGCGCGATCGTGGACTGCGGGGAGCACCCATTGCGGATACAGCATTCATGGGTCTCACCTCCTGCGGTCGGGTCACGATCACGGGAATCATGGCACAGCCGTGAAGTGCTGCGCAACAGGTAAATTTGAGCCGATGATTTCCATAGACCGGGACAGCCCCACACGCGACGACGTCCACCGCCTCCTCAGGGAGCATCTGGCGGACATGTTCGCCACCTCGCCGGCCGAGAGCGTTCACGCCCTGGATCACTCGGCGCTTTCCGCCCCGTCCATCACGTTCTGGACTGCCCGCGAAGATGGCAACTTGCTGGGGTGCGGGGCGCTCAAGCTCCTGGCCTCACCCACCGGCCCTGCAAGGCGCGGCGAGATCAAATCCATGCGCACCGCGGCAACGGCACGGGGACGGGGCGTGGCCACCCTCATGCTCCGGCATATCGTCGAGGACGCCCGGGCCCGGAATCTTGAGCACCTCTACCTGGAGACGGGGACCGAGGACTACTTCGCTCCCGCACGCCGTCTCTACGCCCGGCACGGTTTCACCGAGTGCCCGCCGTTTGCCGACTACGTCCTGGACCCCAACAGCGTTTTCATGGAACTCGGTCTTTAGCGGCCGCGCGTGGTGTTGGCGGCCAGGGTCGCCTCTACGGCATCAGGTGAGAGGACATGCTGGGCAACCATCTGGCTTGCCCCGTATACAGCGGCGTGGGCGCCTGCAATGGCGGTGCCGATGCGAAGTTGGGACGTCGCCAGCGGAGGGCATCGCTGGTAGATCACTTCGCGAATACCTGCCACCAATTGTTCGCCGAGCTCTCCAATGCTGCCTCCCACCACTATTGCGGAGGGGTTGAGCAGGTTTACGGCCGTTGCCAGTACGCCTCCGATATCCCGCCCAGCTTGGCGAATGGCCTGGAGGGTTTGTGGATTGCCGGCAACCGCGAGGTCCAACAGGTCGGCGGCTCCGCTGGCATCCAGCCCCTCGTTGCGGAGGCGGCGGACGATGCCGGGCCCTGATGAGAGCGCCTGGAGGCATCCATAATTGCCGCAAGTGCACAGCACGTCCGAGGTGGGGGCAACCTGAACGTGTCCAAGGTCGCCTGCCATGCCATTGGCCCCGTGCTGCAACTGCCCGCCGCTGATGACCGCGGAGCGGATGTCTTCCGCAATGTTCAAGAAGAAGAAGTTTTCGTGCTCCGTCCAGTGCCGGTTTCGCTCCGCGAGAGCCATCATGTTCACGTCGTTGTCCACCAGCACCGGCACAGGCAGGTACTGCTGCAGATAACCGGCGATGTCAAAGCCCTCCCACCCAGGCAAGATGTTTGCCTTGAGCGGCCGGCCTGTACCGCGTTCCACAGGACCGGGCAAGGCAATGCCCACACCTGCGAGTTCGCTCAGCCTGCGGGAAGCGGTGGCGAGTAGCTCTGGGACCTGCTCCACCGCCTGGCCAAGGACAGCCGCGGGACCATCGGCCGCCTTCAGCGGGAGGGAACGCTCGCTGAGCACCTTGCCCTTGAGGTCTGTGACGGCAACGAGCACCCGCGTGCTTCCCACATGGACGGCCAGGATGATGCGGGCGTCAGGATTGAACGCTACCCGTGCGGGGGGCCGGCCGCCGGTTGACGAAGCATCCCCCGCCGGCCTCACCAGCCCAGAGAGCATCAGCGCATCAATATGTGAGGCGACCGTGGACCGGGCCAGGCCGGTCCTCGTGGCCAGCTCAGAGCGGGTGCGCGGCGTCCCTTCCCGCAGAAGCTAAAAGAGGTCTCCCCCGCGCAAAGGATTAACGACCCCATTCAGCGATCGTGCGGTCAATGAAGGTGGCCACGCTGTGGACCATATCGGTGGAGGGGTCGTGCAGCCATTGCAGGCCGATCCCGTCCAGGACGGCGGTAACGATGATGACTTCGACATTGATTTGGGCTGTGGTCAAAGGTGCTGCGTCGCCGGCATCGACAGCCTCCTGCAAGTGGCCGGCCAGGGTGGCAAGGTTGCGCCTGTAGCGGCGCTGGATGAAGTCGTGGGCTGGATGGCCAGGCCCGGACGCCTCCGCCGCCATGGTGATGAACAGCTCAAGAAGGCCGCGGTTGGCCAGGTGCCCGCCCATGACCTGTGGCAGGCGCCGAAAATAGTCCAGCCCTGAGACGTCGGTCAGCCCGGTTTCAACGGTTTGCCGGTCCCATTCCTCCAGGACCGCCGTCAAGAGGCCTTCCTTGCTTCCAAAGTGTTGGAGCAGCGTGGCATGCGAGACCCCGACGCTCTCGGCAATGGTGCGGATGGACCCGCCCGCAAAGCCGCGCTCTCCAAAAATTGCCATCGCAGCTTGGACGATCTGTTCCCTCCGCCGGACACCCGTCTTATAGGGGCCGCGCGCGGGAGACGCGACGTTAGCGCACACCGCCATCCTCCTTCCCTCGGAACGTTGACGAAAACCTACCACTCGGTTAGTGTTCAAGTCCATAACCCATCCAGATATGAAGGAAGCTGCAGATGCGGTACTCAACCCTTGGCAGGACTGGCGTTAAGGTTTCCCGCATTTGCCTTGGTACTGCCACGTTTGGCGTGGCCCCCGCCCCTGAAGAAGCGGACCGTATTGTCGGGGCAGCGCTCGAAATTGGTATCAACTTCATTGACACCGCAGATGTGTACGGCAACACTCCCGTCTTCGATCGCCCTGGCGCCCCGCCCGCTGCCGACCGTGAACCTGCCGAACTAATCCTCGGCCGCGCACTGCGGCGCCGCCGGGACGACGTGGTGATTGCCACCAAATCAAGCGGCCCCGCCGGACCCGGCGTCAACGACCGCGGCTTGTCCCGCCGCCACATCATCCGACAAGTAGAGGCCAGCCTCCGCCGCCTGGGCACGGACTACATCGACCTTTACTACGCACACCACCCGGACCCGGACACGGCACTGGAACAAACCCTTGGCGTTTATGACGATCTGATCCGGGAAGGCAAGATCCGCTACGTCGGTTTATCCAACCATCCCGCTTGGCAGGTCACGCACGCACTGTGGATTGCCGAGGACCGCCGGCACCACGCACCTGTCGCCGCCCAGGTGAAGTACAACCTCATTGATCGCGCAGCCGAACGTGAACTGGTGCCCGCCTGCGAACACTTTGGCTTGTCCATCGTCCCCTACGCGCCCTTGCATGGAGGCTTGCTTGCTGATCTTCGCGTCCTCGAGCGGAGCATCGCGGGTGACCAGCGTTTCGCCGGACCCGGATTCCCCCCGCAGGAAATCGCCATCGCCCGGGAAGTCGACCGGCTTAGCCGGGAATGGGGGCTCGAGCCCTACCAGGCTTCGCTGGCGTGGCTGCTGTCCCGACCCGGCGTCGCCTCCGCCATCGTCGGCGCGGAAAACACCGGCGAACTCCGCGCCAACGCTTCCGCCGCAGACATCGATCTGCATGTGGACCAGCTGAGCGCCCTCACCGCGCTGACAAGTGCCCCCTGATGACGCGTTTTGGCGGCACGCTGACCTCCCTCCCAGTTGGTTGGCTGCCCCAGGTGCTCGGCACCCAGGGAACGCGGACGACGGCGGCTGGGCGTCCGCCGTCGTCCGCTTCTGTTTGTCAGGCCTCGGCGAAGGCGAGGTTGCTGGAGAGGTCCCGCTGGGCGCCGGCCTGGTCCTGAAGCAGCTTGGCCCGGGCCTCGAAGGTGTCGACGGCGTCGGCACCGGCAGCGAAGCGCAGCGGCGGTTCGCTCAGCCCGGCAAGGTGGATCAGCGCGTCGGCCAGTTTAGCCGGGTCTCCCCACTGCTGGCCGTCCATGCTCTTCCACGCTTTGACGGTCTGCTCCGTGCGTTCTGTGTAGTCCTCGATCGTGGAGTCTGCGTAGCTGGTGGAGTCCGGGGTGAGCAGTTCGGTGCGGAAGAAACCCGGTTCAACGATCATGGTGCGGATGCCGAACGGCGCGATCTCGGGGGCCAGGGACTCGGCCCAGCCCTCGAGCCCGAATTTGGAGGCGGCATAGGCGGTAAGGAATTCTCCGCCTGCGATGCCCGCCGTGGAGGAGATGGTGAGCAGCAAGCCGGAGCGCTGGGCCCGCAGGACCGGCAGGGCTGCGCGGGTGACATTCATGGGCCCGAACATGGTGGTTTCGATCTGGGTCCGGAAGTCCTGTGGGGTGATTTCCTCGAAGAACCCGGCGTAGAAGTTGCCGGCGTTGTTGACCAGCACGTCGATTCCGCCGAACCGGTCCACTGCCGCCTGGACGGCGGCCGTCGCGTCGGCGGGATCTGTGACGTCGAGCTTGACGGCGAGGAAATCCTCGTGGCCGCCGACGGCCTGCGCCACCTTTTCGGGGTTGCGGCCGGTGGCGACGACGGCGTGCCCGGCCGCAAGGGCAGCCTTGGCGATGTCGGTGCCCAGACCGCGGCCGGCGCCGGTGATGAACCAGACCTTCCGGCCGGTCCTGCTGGTTGTTGGAGATGTGGGAAGGGTCTGTTCAGTCATGGGGTTGTTCTGTCTTTCCTGTGATGGGTGTTTCTGCCTGCGCGCTGGCGCGGGCCGGGATGGACGATGGTGGTGATGCCCAGCTGGCGAGGAACGCAAGCCCGGTTTCCGAGGCCGAGCCCGGCTCTGCGGTGAAGGTGAACAGGGTCTGTCCTTGGTCTCCGGGCAGGTGCAGCGTCTCGAACTGCAGGGACAGGTCTCCGGCCACCGGGTGATGGAATCGCTTGGTGCCGGTGGTGTGGATCCGGACGTCGTGGCCGGCCCAGAGTGCGGCGAACTGTCCGCTGCGGGTGGTGAGCTCCCCGATCAGTTCGTTGAGCGCACGGTCGTGCGGGCTTCGGCCCGATTCCGAGCGCAGCATGGCCACCGTGGTGGCGGCCACCGCGTTCCAGTCGGGATACAGGTCTCCGGCTCCCTGGTCGAGGAAGAGGTAGCGCGCCTGGTTCGGCAGCCGGCCCGGAAGGTCCGGGCCGAACGACTCATCGGAGCTGAACACGTTGGAGTACAGGGCCCTGCCCAAGAGGTTGGCGGCGAGCACGTCGGAGCGGCCGTTCTGTACCAGGGCTGCCACCCCGGTCATTCCGTCCAGCAGGCGCAGCACCCCGGAACGGACCCGCTGCTGCGGCGGCCTCCCTGACGTCCGGCGCTTAGGCGCATTGGCCGTCCGGGCCAGGTCCATCAGGTGCGCACGTTCGGCCTCGTCCAGCTGAAGGGCAGCGGCAACCGCTTCCAGCACTGAGTCTGAGACACCGCGGAGGCTGCCGCGTTCCAGCCGGGTGTAGTAGTCGGTGCTCACCCCCGCGAGCTGAGCCACTTCCTCACGCCGGAGCCCTGGCACCCGGCGCAGTTCCCCGTAGCTGTGGATTCCGGCCCGGTCGGGGCTGATCTTCGCGCGGCGCGAGATCAGGAACTCACGGATGTCGTCTTTTCTGTCCACACCCATCACGCTACGCAGCCTGACCGGCCGGTGGCAGTGTCCGTCAGACACCCCCAACCAGCTCGGGAAGGCAGCATGCAAGGGTGGCCCTGCCGGAACCCGTTTCAGCAGGGACTCCCCTACGCGCCCGGGAAGGCGTTGACTGGGTTAAGGCGGGGCACCGGGTGCCGGCAGGTATGACCGCCATGGACAAGGGAGACATCATGCATACACGGACACTTGGGCAGGGTCTGCAGGTTTCGGCGATTGGGCTTGGCTGCATGGGTATGTCGCAGAGCTACGGCCCCAACCCTGGGGACCGCCAGGCCATGATCGGGGTGCTGCGGGATGCGGCAGGGATGGGGATCAACTTCTTTGACACGGCCGAGGTGTACGGCCCCTTCGTCAATGAGGAACTAATCGGCGAAGCACTGGCGCCGGTCAGGGATGAGGTGGTCATTGCCACGAAGTTCGGGTGGAGGATCGAGGACGGCAAATCCGTGGGGCTGGACAGTTCACCCGAACGGATCAAGCGCGTCGCGGAGGAATCTCTGAGACGGCTTCGCGTGGACACGCTCGACCTCTTTTACCAGCACCGTGTGGACCCCAATGTGCCCATCGAAGAGGTGGCCGGCGCCGTGGGCGAGCTTGTTAAGGCCGGAAAAGTCCGCCACTTCGGCCTGTCCGAGGCCTCGGCTGCTACCATCCGGGCGGCCCACGCCGTTTATCCGGTGACAGCGGTGCAGAGCGAGTATTCCCTGTGGACGCGTGATCCGGAGCCGGAAGTGCTGCCCACGCTTGCGGAACTGGGGATCGGTTTTGTTCCCTTCAGCCCGCTCGGCAAGGGCTTCCTCACCGGAACCGTGGATACGGCCACACAGTTCTCCGAGGGTGACGTGCGCGGCAGCATTCCGCGTTTCACGCCGGAGAACCGCGCGGCCAACCAGGCCTTGGTGGATCACGTGGCCGGACTTGCGGCCGCCAAGAACGCCACGCCTGGGCAGATTGCGCTGGCCTGGCTCCTGGCGCAGCAGCCATGGATTGTGCCGATCCCCGGGACCCGCCGCCGTGAGCGCCTCGAGGAAAACGCAGGCGCCACCGCCGTTGCCCTGTCCGCCGACGAGGTCGCTGACCTCAACGCTGTCGCCGGCCGGATTGGGGTGCAGGGAAACCGCTACAACGATGTGCACATGGGCCTCGTGGGGCGCTGACGCCTGACTTTCTAATCCTCAAACCGAAGGGGAACGACGGCGGGAACCTCCCGCCGTCGTCCGCTTTTTGTTGCTGATGCGCCGCTTCCCCGGCCGGGCGCACGGGCACTGCTAGAACTGCCCGGTGGGGCCGCTGTCCTTGACTTCGCCGCGCCAGCCGCCGGTTTCGGCACCGCGCGATTCGATGAAGTCCTTGAACTTCCGCATGTCGGCCTTTACCTGCATCTCGTCGATCTTCAGTACCGCGCCTGCCTTTTCGGTGACGGTTTCCGGCGCCCACTCGAAATGGACTTTGACCTTTGTGTGGTTGGCGTCCAGCGGTGTAAACCTGATGATTCCCGCGTGGGACTTTCCGTCGGTGCTGCGCCAGGCGATGCGGTCGTCCGGTTCCTGGTCGACTATTTCAGTATCGAATTCGCGCTGGACTCCACCCACTTTGGTGACCCAGTGGTTGGTGGTGTCGGTGAGCTGGGTTACGGATTCCACACCCGACATGAACTGCGGAAAGGACTCGAACTGGGTCCACTGGTTGTACGCGGTGCGCACCGGCACTGCGACGTCGACTGTCTCTTCAACGTGTTCCATCTGCTGCCTCCTCAAGACGGACGGCTGCAACAGCGGGCCGGCAGAGCTTGCCATCCTGCCAGTCAGGCAGCCGCCACCTTTTCACCATAAATCCGGCCGCGGCCACGGTCCAGACCTCCGCAAAGGAAGCGGACGACGGCGGGTGGGCACCCGCCGTCGTCCGCTTCCGTTGGGTGGCTACCCGCTGAAGGGGACCTTTTCCCAGCTCAGGACATCGGCGCCCGTGGCGCTGTTGCCAGCCACTGTGAACCGGACGTAATCCACGGCATTGCTGGCGCCGTCCACGGTGATGCGCTGAAGGTTGTCAGCGGCCGGCGAGCCGTAGATGTCCAGCCAGGGCGAGCTTGCGGCGAGTGGCTGGTTCTCGGCGAAGACGTGGCTGTCACCGTTGACCAGGTAGACGGGAGCATCGAGGTGGTTGGTTTCGTCAACGATCGCCTGCACGATCCCGCGGAAGCCGGACACAGTGCCCGGGTCGGCTGTGGCGCTGGCGAGCAGCGACGGATCGAACATGTCGGCCTGTTGCATGAGCACCACGGCCCGGTCATTGCTGCGCCTGGCGTCGGCGAAGGTCTGGTGGATCTGGGCGATGACGGCGTCCGTCCGGTGCTCCACCTCGGCGAGCTGCTCCGGCGTGGGTGCTGTCCTGCCCAGGCCGGTCCAGGGCAGAAGGGAGTTGTTGCTGCCCTGGACGTTCAGGACGGAGAAGGCCACGCGGTTCTTCGTGAAGCGGACGTCCTCGGGGAGGCCCAGGTTCTCCTGGGTTTTGACGGGCATGGTGGCGCCCAGCGTTTTGCCGGGCTCGTTGAAGAAGATTTCCCGCAACTTGTCCAGGCGCTCCAGCGGGTTGTACGCGCCATTGTTGGTCCGGTGGCAGTCCACCCACTCGTTGTCGCCGGGCGTGTAGACCAGCGGATGGGTGAAGGTGTCGAACTGGGTGCGGATGTAGGAGAAGTAGTCGTCCGAGCAGACGGAGGAGCCGTTCTTGATATCGCCCACGTGTGCTACAAACTTCAGGTCCTTGTCGGCGTTGAGGTCCTGGATGCGGGACGGGAATTTCGCAATCTCGGTTGCGCCGTACGGGATGTCGCCGATGGCGGCGAAGGTGAAGGCCTGGTTGCTGTCGCTCGTGCCGTCGGCTGCCTGGGCGGGTTGGGCCGCAAGGAGGCCGAGCGCCAGGGCGAGCGCCGCCGTCGCGGTTTTCAACGTCTTTGAAGGCATGGGGATGGTCCTGTTTCTCGTGGGGGCTTAGGCGCTGCGGGCGGTGAGGAACTGCTGGAGGCCGGCGAGGTCGTCGGTGTTGATGTGGTCCACGCCCGCGTCGGCGAGCTCGGTCCAGACGGCGTCCCGGGTGGCGCCGGGCTGGTCCGGTGTGGCCCAGAAGCGGACGCGGTAACCGTTGGCGTGGGCCGTGGCCACGAAGGCGCGCAGCCTGGTGCGTTCAGCCTCGGGCATGGGGCCGACACCCTGCCAGGTGAAGAGCTTGGTCCAGTTGTCGCTGACCAGCGGCATGAGGGCCGCGGGCAGGCCGGAGGCGAGGTCGGTGGAGCGGCCGTCGTAGAAACTGAAGCGCTGGGTCTGTGCCTGCATGGTGGCCAGCGGGCGGTTGCCGCTGATGACGGCGGTGACCGGTCCGGTTTTGGTGTTGCCGTTGGTGTAGCGGCTCATGATGTCGCGGTGTTCGGACAGTTCCTGCTCGATGGCCGCGTAGGTGGCCTCGCCTTCGCTCTTGATGTCGATCAGGAGCTGCAGGCTGCCGTCCCACTTCGGGTAGACGCTGTGGCCGGGCTGGCTGCGGACCAGGTCCTGGAGCGGGTCCAGGTAGAGGCTTTCGAGCGTCACGCCCTGTTTGGCGTCGGCCAGGTCATGGGCCACCCGCAGCTCGCCGTCCACCAGCCACACATCCGCCTCAACGCTGGTGAAGCCGTGCTCCAGTGCGTCATACAAGGGGCGGTCATGCTCGTAGTCATTGTGGGCGTGCGTCCCGGCAAGGGGCTGGCCGACGACGACGGGAGCCGGCTTGGGTGCCTCCGCGTCTGCCTGGGCGGGGGCTACGGCAGTTCCGGCCAGGGTAGCGAGGACGGCGACGGCTGCGAGAGTGCTTTTCACGAACACGGAGTACTCCTGGTACCTCGGGGATATCCGCCCGGGCTTGGGGTGTGCCGGGCAGGAGGGTGCGTGAAAAGACTGCTGGGCGCGGGGGAACGGTTCGGTACCGGCGGGTTGCTGGCGGGTGAACTGCGAGGGACAATGTGCCCGGATTATCAGCGGCCGTGCTTAGTCCCGGTTATGTCACGGCGTTATGTCACGGCCGCGCTGACAGGGCGCGCGCGGCAGCGGAAACGCGGAGCCTGCCCACTTACGCTGCCCCGGGAAGCAGCGTCTTGCTGCACCCGGGCAAAGTCGGACGACTGCTAGGCAACGAGATAGTCAACGATGAGTGTCTCCAGCGGGCTGCTTCCGTCCGGGAGGCAACCCGGAGGCCAGAGCGTTGGTTCCCGGTCAGCTCGTTCGGCGTTGTATTTTCGGCCCGAGGGCGACACCCAGCCAGGCGGCTCATTCGTGGCTGCGGGGCCCGGCCTCCAGCGGGTTCGATGCTTAAGCCGATGATGCTTGGGACACAACTGACCCAGGTTGCTGATCCCCGTGGCGCCTCCGTGCTCCCAGGCAGTGAGATGGTCTGCTTCATTGTCTTGGCTGGAATTGCTGCAGCCGGGAAATGTGCACTTTCCATCGCGCATCCGCAGCCACCGCTTCAGTGATTCCGGAAGGCGGTAGCTGGACCGGCCGAGTTCCAGCGGCGCCCCGTCCCGCGGGTCCACCAGCACCCGGTAGAAGGAACCTGCGCCCTCCGAAACGAGTTTGCGTGCCATCGATGCCGGGATGGGTCCGTAGTTGTCAAGATCTGCGGGTTCGTCCGTGGCGCCAAAGAGGGAGAGGACCGGCACGGTGACCAGGACGTCCGCTTTGAGGGATGGTCCGGCCCCGGCATTCTTCCCTGGCGTGCCCAGCAACAATCGGACGGCCTCGTCGACCTTGATTTGGGTGAGGGTCCTCGGTTCGTCCGGTCCCTGCAGGCCACGGGCCAGGGCAGTGGCCTTGTTCCAAATGGCGCAGGCCTTGTCTGCAGGCATATACAGCGAAACCCACGCCATCCCGTTGCGGTCCGGGGAGTATTCCATCCGTCGGTCTTCCACGGACTTCGCGTGCCTGATTTCGAGGGATTCGGGATGGTGGCGTTCCCGCCAGACACGCACCTTCCGCCGGAAGCGGGCTGGGGCCAACTCCCCCGCCGCGGCGCCCCTGGCCGGGTTCGGCGCCTCCGGATCCAGGAAGTGCGCCGCGAGTGCAGCGGCAGGGGCAGCGCCGAGACCGCTGGTTTCATCGACGATGATCCGGGCATGCTGCCACGAAATCTTTCCTGCCAGCAACGCATCCAGTACTGGCGGCAGAGACGTGGTCAGCGCATGCGCCTCGCCCAGCAGCGCGGCTGCGGCACGTTCCCCGATGGTGAGAACGCAGGCGACTTCCGCAATCAGGCTCATCTCACGCGCCGACGACTCATACGGGCTTTCTGCCGGTGCTTCCATCGCGGCCGTTGCCTCTGCATATGTAGCCAGCAGCCGGACTTTTGCCGCCGCTGCAACTGCTTCGATCCGCGCCATAATACCCAGCCGTCCAGGCATGAATCAGCAAGGTCGCCAAGCGGATCATGATCAGTGGAGGGGCCGACTCCGTCTGGGGCTTCCGGAGAACAAACCCCCACAGCCGCTGCAAGCTCTTCCACCAGCCCAGCCATGGGCGCGACGGCAGCGGCCAAAATGGCCCTGACTTCTGCATCCACAACCGCTCCGGTCTCCATAAAACAAAGTGTGACAGGAGGGTCCGACATTTTGATTTCAGCTGTGGCTCGTTGTCTCGTTGTCCGTCCTGACGGTACTGGGCATTGGCACGGCGACGATGGCTGCGAAGTGGCTCAGCCTATCCATCGTGCTGGGATATGGCATCCTGCTGGCGCTGGTCCTGGTCGGTATCGCGCTGGGGTTCTGGCGCTGATGCGTGCAACATGACTGCAACCATCAGCCGGGTGCGTGTAAATGTCGCTCCTCGGATGTAAGTTTTGCTGCAGCAGCTTGAAACTGTTGTGGGGCACATGGTGGTGTCCGGCTATAGGAAACTTACTGGGGGTACGACATGGAATTCGCGGAAAAGCTTTCAGCTTTGGCGGCAAAGGTGCGTCAGCAGCGGGGTGTGATCCAGACAGAAGAGGCAACCAAGAATGCCTTCGTAATGCCGTTCATTTCAACGATTCTCGGCTACGACGTATTCAACCCTCTGGAGGTTGTCCCAGAGTTCATTGCCGACGTGGGGCTCAAGAAGGGTGAGAAGATCGACTACGCCATCGTCAAGGACGGCGAGGTGCAGATCCTGATTGAGTGCAAGAAGTCCACGGAGCCCGTGAAGATCGAGCATGCATCACAGCTCTTCCGCTACTTTGCCGTCACAAACGCGCGGATCGCCATCCTTACTAACGGCGAGGTTTACCAGTTCTTCACAGACCTCGACGCACCAAACCGTATGGATGCCAAACCTTTCCTTGTGTTGGATTTGAACGACATCGACCAGTCCCTCATTCCGGAGCTGCAGAAACTGTCCAAGGACGTTTTCGACCTCGACTCGATCATCAGCGCAGCCGGCGAACTGAAATACATCGGCGAGCTGAAGCGAACCCTCGCTGCCCAGTTCAAAGAGCCTGAAGATGAATGGGTCAAGTTCCTCACAGCCAGGGTCTATACCGGGCCGTACACGCAGAAGGTGCGCGAGCAGTTCACCACCCTGGTTGGGAAGGCCACCAAGCAATTCCTCAATGACCAAGTGAACGAGCGGCTCAAGAAGGCCCTGGGCAATCCTGGATTCCCGCAAACCGAGGACACGGCAGTGCCCACCGCCGTCACTAGCGCTCCTGTAGCAGAAGCGGATCTTGCCGAGGCTGATGGCTTGGAGACAACCCTTGAGGAGATTGAGGGCTACCAGATTGTGCGCGCCATCGTCTGCAGCGAGGTAAAACCAGCCCGCGTAGCGCAGCGCGACGCAAAGTCCTATTTCGCGGTGCTCCTCGATGACAACAACCGCAAGCCCATCGCGCGCCTGCACTTCAACCGAACCCAGAAATACATTGGCATCTTCGACGACAACCGGGAAGAAACGCGAGTGCCAATAAATTCACTTGAGGAGATCTACGAGCACACAGAAGCACTGCGCTCGACGGTGAAGAGCTACCTCCAGCCGCAATCATAGGTTGAGGCGTTCGATTGAACTACTCCCCGTGTTGCTGATCGCTGCGGGTAGGATCCCGACCATGGAATTCGTGGTGTTGTACAGCCTGCGTGAGGGCACGGAGCGTGCGAGGCTCCTTGAGGTCTTCCCCCGCCATAAGGCCTATTACGAAGCCTTCCGTGCTGCCGGCGGCGGCCTGATCGCACTCGGCCCGTTCCAGAAACCGGATCCGGCAGGCAGCTCGATGGGGATCTTTTCCTCACGTGAGGATGCCGAGCGCTTCATCGCCCAGGATCCCTTCGTCACCGAAGGACTTGCCGACCCCCGCGTCCTGGAGTGGAACGTCGTTCGGTTCGAGTAGAGCGGAGGACGGCGCGCCGGCCGGAAGTTCTGCGGTCAGCCCACGCCCTGGCCCTCGCGGGCCGTCTCCTCCAGGATCCTGGCTGAAGGCGCTGCCGTCATCAGTTGCCCTATCACCTCCGGCTTGTCCCACACCTCGCGGCGGAGCACTTTCAGGAAGCCGTCCGCAGCATCCTTGGTGTCGAAGTCAAGGAGCACGGCCACGCTGTTCTGGTCCTCGGTGTCCCGGAACAGGCGGACAGCCCTGGCGCCGGAGGAAGCGCGGCCTGCAGGATCGCTGTCGAATATCTTCTTGAAGGCCTCGTAATCCCGGACGGGATAGCTGATCTGCAAGGTGAACATCATCGTTCCTTTCCTTCGGCTGTTCCGGTCAAAGATAGGCCTTTCAGCCCCATGCCGATAGGGTCGGAGGGCCCGCTGCCCTGCCGTCGAGCCCGCTCGCCTGCCTTCGCCCCCGCAGAAGACCGGGCCCCTAAAAGAGGCAGCTAAACCTCCGCCACCGGTGCCGCGAACTGGGCCTCATACAGCCGCGCGTAAGCCCCGCCGGCAGCCAGCAGTGAAGCGTGCGTGCCCTGCTCCACGATCTGGCCGTTCTCCATCACCAGGATGAGGTCGGCGTCGCGGATCGTGGACAGGCGGTGCGCGATCACGAAGGACGTCCGGTCGGACCGCAAAGCGCTCATCGCCTTCTGCACCAGCACCTCGGTCCGGGTGTCTACGGACGACGTTGCTTCATCCAGGATCAGTACTGACGGCTGGGCCAGGAACGCCCGCGCGATGGTCAGCAGCTGCTTCTCGCCGGCTGATACGTTGGCGCCCTCGTCATCAAGCACCGTGTCGTACCCCTCGGGCAGGGACTTCACGAACCGGTCCACGTAGGTCGCTGTTGCCGCCTCCAGGATCTCGTCGGAGGAAGCAGTAGGCCGGCCATAGGCGATGTTGTCCCGGATGGTCCCGCCGAACAGCCACGTATCCTGCAGCACCATGCCCATCCGCGAGCGCAGGTCGTTCCGGGTCATGGTGGTGATGTCCACGCCGTCCAGGGTGATCCTCCCCGCGTCCAGTTCGTAGAACCGCATCATCAGGTTCACCAGCGTCGTCTTGCCCGCCCCCGTCGGCCCGACAATGGCCACGGTCTGCCCCGGCTCCGCCACCAACGAAAGGTCAGAAATCAGCGGCTTGTCCGGCGAATACGAGAAAGACACGGATTCGAACACCAGCCGCCCGCGCGCAGCACCATCAGGGCTCTGCAACGAAGCCCCAACAGGATCAGCCGACTGCTCCTCCGTATCCAGCAGCTCGAACACCCGCTCGGCGGAGGCCACCCCGGACTGCAGCAGGTTGGCCATGGAGCCCAGCTGCGCCAGCGGCTGGGTGAACTGCCGCGAGTACTGGATGAACGCCTGCACGTCGCCCAGCTGCATCGCGCCGGACGCCACCTGCAGGCCGCCCACCACAGCGATGCCCACATACACCAGGTTCCCGATGAACGTCATGGCCGGCATGATCAGCCCCGAAATGAACTGCGCGCCAAAACTCGCCTCATACAGCTCCACGTTCTTCTGCCGGAACCGCTCCCCCACCTCGCGCTGCCGGCCGAACACCTTTACCAGCGCATGCCCGGTGTAGGTCTCCTCGATCTGCCCGTTCAGTTCACCCGTGTTCTTCCACTGCTGCACGAACAGCTTCTGCGAGCGTTTGGCGATCAGTGCCGTGATGCCCAACGTTAACGGAATGGTCACCAGCGCGATCAGCGCCAGCGTGGGCGACAGGATGAACATCATCACCAGCACGCCCAGCACCGTCAGCACCGACGTCACCGCCTGGCTGATGGACTGCTGCAGGCTCTGCGAAATGTTGTCCACATCATTGGTCACCCGGCTGAGCAGCTCGCCGCGCTGGATCGAGTCGAAGTACCGCAGCGGCAGCCGGTTGATCTTCGCCTCGATCTGCTCGCGCAGCCCGTAGACGGTCCGCTGCACCACGCCGTTCAGCACATACGCCTGTCCCCACATGAACGCCGACCCCAGCACATACAGAACCAGCGCCCACGTCAGCACACTGGCCAGGGCCCCGAAATCGATCCCCATCCCGGGCGTCAGCGTCATGGCGCTGAGCATGTCCGCCTTCTGGTTCTCGCCCGCCGACCGCAGCTGGGCGATCAGCTGAGCCTGCGTCACGCCCGGCGGCAACTGCTTTGACACCACGCCGGCGAAAATCAGGTTGGTGCCCTCGCCGAGCAGCCGCGGCCCGATGACCTGCAGCACGACGCCGGCCACGGCCATGAACAGCACCAGGACCAGCCACGCACGTTCCGGCCGCAGGGTGGCCAGCAGCCGCTTGGCTGAGCCCCTGAAGTTCATCGCCTTTTCGGCAGGGACGTTCATCCCGGCAAAGGGTCCGCCCCTTCCCGGTCCGCCGGCGGGGCGGGGAATGCGTACGACGTCGGCACTTGCAGTTTTGGACGCGGGCGCGGCCTTGGTGCCCGCTTCACGAGTGGGTTCCGGGCTCATACCGTCTCCTCCGCTGCCAGCTGGGACGAGACAATCTCGCGGTACGTCTCCGACGTCTCCAGCAACTCATGGTGCGTTCCGTGTGCGACGATCCTGCCGTCGTCGAGCACCAAAATCCGGTCCGCATCCACGATGCTGGACACGCGCTGGGCGATGATCACCAGCGTAGCGCCGGCGGTGCTGCGCTTCAGGGCCTGGCGCAGACGGGCATCCGTACCGGTGTCCAGGGACGAGAACGAATCGTCAAAGATGTAGAGCTCGGGCCGCTTCACCAGGGCCCGGGCGATGGCTAGCCGCTGCCGTTGCCCGCCGGAGACGTTGGTGCCGCCCTGCGAGATGGGCGCATCCAGGCCCTCCTCCATCTGTTCCACGAAGTCGCGGGCCTGGGCAATCTCCAGCGCCGTCCACAGCTCGTCCTCGGTGGCGTCCGGGTTGCCGTACAGCAGGTTGCTCCGCACGGTCCCGGAGAACAGGTACGGCCGCTGCGGCACCAGGCCGATGTGCCCCCAGAGCAGGTCCGGGTCCAGGTCCCGGATGTCCACTCCGTCGATCAGCACCGCCCCGGAGGTGACGTCGAACAAGCGCGGCATCAGGTTCACCAGGGTGGTCTTGCCGGAGCCGGTGCTGCCGATGATCGCCGTCGTCTGCCCGGCCTTGGCGGTGAAGCTGATTCCGGACAGGACGGGCTGGTCGGCACCCGGGTAGGCGAATCCTACGTCGCGCATTTCCAGCTCGCCGCGCCGCTGCCTGCCCGCCATGGCCGCACTGGTGACCGGGTTCTCGGGCGGCAGGACGCTGGAGCTGGTGCCCAGCACCTCACCGATTCGGTCCGCGGACACCGACGCGCGCGGGATCATGACGGCCATGAAGGTGGCCATCATGACGGACATCAAAATCTGCATGAGGTAGCTCAGGAACGCGATCAGGGTCCCCACCTGCATGGAGCCCTCCTCGATCCGGAACGAGCCGAACCAGATCACCGCCACGCTGGAAACGTTCAGGACCAGCATGACCACCGGGAACATGAGGGCCATCAGGCGACCGGCGCGCAGGGCAACATCCGTGACGTCGCTATTCGCGCGGGCGAACCGGGCCGTTTCCATGTCCTCGCGCACGAACGCCCGCACCACGCGGATGCCGGTGAGCTGCTCGCGCAGGACGCGGTTCACGGTGTCGATCCGGGCCTGCATCTTGCGGAACAGCGGCACCATGCGCGTGACGATCAGGCCGACGGCGATCAGCAGCACCGGGACGCACACGGCGATCAGCCAGGACAGCTGGGCGTCCTGCCGGATGGCCATGATTACCCCGCCGATGCTGAGCATCGGCGCTGCGACCATCAGCGTGGCGGACATCAGCACCAGCTGCTGGACCTGCTGGACGTCGTTGGTGGACCTGGTGATTAGGCTCGGGGCGCCGAAGCGGGTCACTTCCTGCTCGGAGAACTCGCCCACCCGTTCAAAGATGGCGCCGCGCAGGTCACGGCCCAGGCCCATCGCGGCCTTGGCGCCGAAGTACACGGCGATGACGGCGCACACGATCTGGGCCAGCGTGATGAGCAGCATGAAGCTGCCGGTGGACATGATGTAACCGGTGTCGCCCCTGGCCACACCCTGGTCAATGATGTCCGCGTTCAGCGTGGGCAGGTACAGCGACGCGATGGACTGCGCCAGCTGGAAAACCACGACGGCGGCGAGCAGCGGCCGGTGCGGCCGCAGGTATTCGACAAGCAACTTCCAAAGCAAGGCCGGGCTCCAACCTGACGGAGTGTCCACAAACGTGTGGTGCGAAGGTCAGTGTACGTCCGGAAACTGGGCTTTAACCGGGCCTTTTACGGGAAAGCGCCCCAGTTCTCCAAGGGCGTACATCAGCTGTGACCTTGGCGGCGGGAAACCGGGAACACCGGCAGCAATCTCGGCGTTGCATCGACGGGAACCAGCCCGACACGAATTTCAAGGACTGTTTAGATGAAGTGGATTTTTCTCGCCGGCGCCATCCTGAGTGAGGTGACAGCGTCCCTCTCGCTGAAGGCGGCCCTTGATAATCCCGCCCTCTTCATCGTGGTTGTTCTGGGTTATTCCGCCTCCTTCACATTCCTCGCCGGAGTCCTCCGCAGGGGCCTGGGCCTCGGCGTTGCCTACGGCATCTGGGCTGCGCTGGGCGTGACACTCACCGTGCTGCTGGCGGCCCTCATCTTCGGCGAAGCACTGACCCCGGTAATGATGATCGGCGTCGCCATGGTGATTGGCGGGGTGCTGTGCGTCGAACTCGGCTCACAGAAAGAGCCGGCGAAGGAACCCGCCAAAGAAATGGCCAACTCATGATGTGGCTGCTGCTGGCCGGGGCGATACTGACTGAAGTCACCGCCACTCTCTTCCTGCGGGTCGCCTCCACCGGAAAGCGGCGCTGGTACATCCCGGTCGGCGTCGGGTATGTCCTGGCCTTCACGCTCCTCACGCTGACCCTGGACCAGGGAATGAACCTTGGTGTTGCCTACGGCATCTGGGCCGCAGCCGGCGTGGCACTGACGGCCCTGGCCAGCCACGTCTTCTTCAAGGAGGCAATCACCCCCGTCATGATGCTCGGGCTCGGACTCATCATCGGCGGCGTCCTGCTCATTGAACTGGGCGCAGGGCACTAACTCCCAGCCTGACTGCTGCCCCAACGGCGGGCACCAAAATCAGGGAATCACCTTCTCGGCGCGGTAGCGGTCAAAGAGTGCGATGAAGGAGTCCAGCGTCCGCCGGTACCCCGTAAAGCCGGCATCACGGCTCTTGCCCATGTCCGTCACCACCTCGATGCCGCGCCCGAGGTCACCGTCCGTGTGCCACCAGGATGCCACCCGGCCCAGTTCCGGTTCGCTGAGGTTGTGACTCGCGGCAAGCTGCCGCCACTGGTCCTCACGGCCTGCCATGGACTGCTGAAGGGGACGGGGCTCCCCCTGGTATCCCTCCCACTCCACCCCGAAATAGGCTGCGAGTTTTGGCCACATCCAACGCCAGCGGAACACATCGCCGTTGACGATGTTGTAAGCCTCATTCCCGGCTGCGGGAGTGGTGGAGGCCCAGAGCATGTGCTCGGCAAGCAGGCCTGCGTCGGTCATATCGGTCAGGCCGTTCCACTGTGTCTCGGATCCAGGGAAGACGAACGGCTCCCCGCTGTCCCGGCAGAGCGTGGCCTGCGCGGCAAGCGTGAGGCCCATGTTCATGGCGTTGCCAACCGCGTGCCCGATCACGGTGTGGGCGCGGTGCACGGACCATGTAAACCCTTGCCCGGCCGCTGCCGCCCAGAGTTCGTCCTCCTGCGCGTAGTAAAAGTTCGGCACCGGAAGCCGCGGCTCCTCCTCATGGAAGGGCGTGTCCGGCATTTCCCCGGCGGCGTACGCTTCGAACGGCCCGAGATAGTGCTTGAGGCCTGTCATCAGGGCAACATGGGCCACCCCCTTTCCCTGGAGGGCTGCAAGGAGGTCACGGACCATGCCGGCATTGACGGCGATGTTCTCTTCCTCGGTGTCCCGCCGCGACCATGCGGTGAAGTAGACATGTGAGGGGTTTTCCGGACCAAGCACAGCGGCCAGGGAGGAAGCCGAGGTCAGGTCTGCGGAGAGCCACCGGACGCCCGGGCGCTCGGCTCCAGGCCTTCGGGACAAGGCAAGGACCGCCCAGCCTTCGCCAACCAATGTATCCACCAGGGCAGACCCCGCGATTCCGGTGGCTCCGACGACGAGGGCCGTCCGTCCGTTGCCCGCTGTTGTTCCTGCGCCGATGGTCATGGTGCTCCTTCTGGTAGGTGCCCGGTGCCGTTGCACTGGCCTTGCGTACCGCCGACCCCTCCCAGCCCATATTAGGACCAGTCGTTTTGCCGCAGCGGTAGACCGGGCAGGGGAAGCACCCGACGCGTGCGTTCCTATTATTCCTGCAGTTTTCCCGGACAAGTTCCTGCAGATTTTCGGGACAAAGGGGACCTCCACCGGCCTCCAACCCATGTTCAAATGGAAAGGTTGAACCGGCCGCCCGAGTCCGCTCCACGGCCTCGGCCATATGGAAGGAAGCACATGACCGATCCCCAAGAGCATCCCCCGGTCCCCACTCCCGGGAGCGCCCAGGGCCTGGACCAGAAAGCAGAGGGCGGGTGCCCGGTGGCCCATGGCAGCGCCACGGCCCAGGGCAGCGAAAGTGAAAACCCGGCGATCGATTCCCCGCAGCCCAAGGGGCACAGGCCGCGGACCAACCAGGACTGGTGGCCCAACCAGCTGGACCTTTCCGTGCTGCATGCGCACGGCAAGGCCAGCAACCCGCTGGACCCGTCGTTCAGCTACCGTGAGGAATTCCGGAAGCTCGACGTCGAGGCCCTCAAGCGCGACATCACCGAGGTACTGACCACTTCCCAGGATTGGTGGCCGGCGGACTTCGGCCACTACGGCGGCCTGATGATCCGGATGAGCTGGCATGCGGCCGGCACCTACCGCGTCCATGACGGCCGCGGTGGAGCGGGCGACGGCGGCCAGCGGTTCGCGCCGCTGAACAGCTGGCCGGACAACGCCAACCTGGACAAGGCCCGGCGGCTGCTGTGGCCGGTCAAGCAGAAGTACGGCCAGAAGCTCTCCTGGGCCGACCTGCTGGTCCTGGCCGGCAACGTTTCCCTGGAATCGATGGGCTTCAAGACCTTCGGTTTCGCCTTTGGCCGCGAGGACGTGTGGGAGCCCGAGCAGATCTTCTGGGGCCCTGAGGACGCCTGGCTCGGCGACGAGCGCTACGTGGGCGAAGGCCAGATGTCCGAAGACGTCGGTTCCACTGAGATGGGCCTGATCTACGTCAACCCCGAAGGCCCCATGGGCAACCCGGACCCGGTGGCGGCTGCCGCGTTCATCCGCGAGACGTTCAAGCGGATGGCGATGAACGACGAAGAGACGTTCGCATTGATCGCGGGCGGCCACACGTTCGGCAAGACCCATGGCGCGGGTCCCGCCGACGCGCATGTCGGCCCCGAACCGGAGGCCGCCAACCTCGAGGCACAGGGCCTGGGCTGGCTCAGCACCTACGGCAGCGGCAAGGGCGGCGACACCATCACGTCGGGCCTCGAAGTCACCTGGACGGACAAGCCCACACAGTGGAGCAACCGCTTCCTGGAGATCCTGTTCGAGTACGAGTGGGAACTGGTCAAGAGCCCTGCCGGCGCCCACCAGTGGGTTGCCAAGGACGCTCCCGAGATCATTCCGGACGCCCACGATCCCGCAAAGAAGCACCGCCCCACCATGCTGACCACGGACCTGTCGCTGCGCTTCGACCCCGTCTACGAGGAAATCGGCCGCCGGTTCCTGAAGAACCCGGACGAGTTCGCCCTGGCGTTCGCCAAGGCCTGGTACAAGCTGCTGCACCGCGACATGGGCCCCGTGGGCCCGCACATGCTGGGCCCCTGGGTCCCGGAGGCGCAGCTGTGGCAGGATCCCGTTCCCGCCGTCGACCACGAACTAATCGACGAACAGGACATTGCCTCCCTCAAGGCCAAGCTCCTGGACTCCGGCCTGACCATCCCGCAGCTCGCGGGCACCGCCTGGGCCTCGGCTGCCACGTACCGCAAGACGGACCGGCGTGGTGGTGCCAACGGTGCCCGGATCCGGCTGGAGCCGCAGCGCAGCTGGGAGGCGAGCGAGCCTGGGCAGCTGTCCACCGTTCTGCAGGCCCTTGAGCGCGTGCAGGAGGAGTTCAACGCCGCGCAGGCGGGCGGCAAGAAGGTCTCCCTCGCTGACCTAATCGTCCTCGGCGGTGCCGCCGCGGTGGAAAAGGCCGCTGCCGATGCCGGTTTCCCCGTCAGGGTGCCGTTCCGCCCGGGACGCACCGATGCCGCCCAGGAGCAGACCGACGTCGAATCCTTCCAGTACCTGCAGCCGCGGGCAGACGGGTTCCGCAACTACCTGCGTCCCGGCATCAAGCTCCCACCCGAAACCCTCCTGCTGGACAAGGCCTACATGCTGGACCTCTCCGCACCGGAGATGACCGCGCTGGTGGGCGGCATGCGCGCCCTGGGCACCAACGTTGGCGGTTCCAGCCACGGTGTGCTGACGGACAAGCCGCAGGTCCTGACGAACGATTTCTTCGTCAACCTGCTCTCGCCGGGCACCAAGTGGAAGGCGTCCGAGTCGGAGGAGAACGTCTACGAGATCACCGACGTTGCCACCGGTGAGGTGAAGTGGACGGCCACTCCTGTGGACCTGGTCTTCGGCTCCAACTCGCAGCTGCGCGCCCTCGCGGAGGTCTACGCGAGCGAGGACGCCCGGGAGAAGTTCGTCAACGACTTCGTGTCCGCCTGGGCCAAAGTCATGGAACTGGACCGCTTCGACCTGAAGTGACCACGGTGACCTGAGGCCTGTATCCGGGCCGGCTGCATGCCGCAGCCGGCCCGGATACATCTAAAGCGTGGGTTAGTGTTCAGCAGCAAAGCTGACCACGACAGTGGTGCCGCCGCCCGGCGTCTCTTTCAGGCTCAGCTCTCCCCCATGTGCTTCCGCAATCCGCCGGCAGGTGGCCAGGCCCAGGCCCGACCCCTGTCCGTCGCCCTCCCGGTGCAGCCGGACGAGTGGTTCCAGCACGCGTTGCCGGTCCTCCGGGGCGATCCCCTTGCCGTTGTCCGCCACCAACACGGTGGTCCCGTGATAGTTCGAGATCCCGCTGATCCGCACTTCAAGGTCCCGGTCCGGGCTCCGGTAGTTCATGGCATTGGACACCAGGTTCTGGAGCAGGATGCGCAGCTGGCCGGGGTCCACCTGGAGTTTTAAATCCTCACTGTCCAGGACCGAGCCTGGCCCGAAGGACACGCCCAGATCATTGGCCACTTCGGCCGCCACAGTCTGCAGGGATACCCGCTGCCGCTGGAGGGCCCCGCCGACCCTTGAGTAGTCCAGGACGTCCTGGAGCATGGCAAGCATCCGGTGGCCACTGGCGCCGATGAGCTGAAAGTACTCTGCGGCCGGGTGGGTGCTGCCCACCTCGAGGTCGTCCCCGCCCATCTCCACGTAGCCAAGGATCGTGGTGAGGGGCCCGCGCAGGTCGTGGCTGACGCGGCCCGCAAACTCCGCCAGTTTTGTGTTGCTTTCACGCACTTCGTTGAGGGCACTGTTCAGCTGCAGGGTCCGGCGTTGGAGTTCGAGCAGTTGCACTGCCTGACGGGCCAGGATTTCCAGCATGTCCAGCTGGTCCGCGTCAGGCACCGCTGGCGAATCGGAAAATACGCACAAGGAGCCGAGCACGAATCCTGATGCGGTTTCCAAGGGTACCGAGGCGTAAAAGCGAACGGCGGCAATCTCCCCGGTCACAAACGGATTTGCGGCGAAGCGGGGATCCAGGGAGGCGTCCGTAACAACAGTCGTTTCACCCGTGAGGAAGACTTTGGCGCACATGGAGTCCTGCCGGGAACAGACGGCGGCCTCAAAACCGACGGCGGCCACCTGGCGCTGCTCGTCGGACGTGACAACGTTAATCACCCCGTAAGGGACCCCGCAGAGTTTGGCGGCCAGCTCAACAAGGTTCTGAAGAGGCTCCATGGACTGCTCGGCATCGGCGAGCAGTCCCTCACTGGCTGGGGATGCCAGACCGTACTCCTGCAGTAATTCGTCCCGCCCGGTCGGATCCCCGACAGCTGTTGTTGCCACAAGAGTGCGCGCCATGAATTGTCCCCTTCCGGACCGCAACGAGGGTCCCGGGCGATAGTACAGGGCAGCGCGCAAATCCCGGCAAAAGCGCCCTCCTCGTGTGCGGCCAACAAACACGCCCGGCACAGGTCTGCCAGACTTGCCCGGTGATTACTGAACATGCGCTGCTTCCCGTCATTCCCGGCCAGGAGGAGCAATTCGAGGCCGCTTTTCAGCAGGCCCGCCCCATCATTGCTTCGATGCCGGGCTTCGTTTCCCTGTCGCTGTCCCGCTCGATCGAATCCCCAGGCACCTACCTGCTGCTCGTCGAATGGGACAAGCTGGAGGACCACACGATGGGTTTTCGCGGCTCCCCGGAGTACCAGCAGTGGCGGTCGCTGTTGCACCGCTTCTATGAGCCGTTTCCCGTTGTGGAGCACTTCTCGCTCGTGACCGCTGCAGGTAGCTGAAGCATCCCTGGACGTGGGGGGAAGCCCCCGCGCGAGTCTAGCTCCAGCGCAGGGGCTTCCAGTGCTTCCTGCCGGGGAACTGACGTGGAAGCACTTACAAATTACCCGCCGGTAGCCTGCTCACATGTCCAAAATCCGCCCCTTCGGCCAATCTTGAGCCAACCTTGAGCAGCACTCAAAGGATGCACTCAAAGATCCTTAGTCAGCGGGCCCTGCCGTGGCGTCCGGATCCTCTTCGGGTTCAAAGGTGTTGGGTTCGGCGCCGTCGGAAATCCCGACGCCGTCCTTGCCGCCGGGGATCCCGCCGTCGGGATTGCCCTTGCCGGCTGCGGAGCCTTCCTGCGGCTCATCCTCGGGCAGTGAATCAGGTGAATTGATGGACATCGCTCCTCCTTCTGTGGCTGGGCTTCCACGCTAACAGCCCGTAACCCAAATGGCGCCGGTACACCGGCACTGCTTTTACTCTCGAACAAGAGAGATCAAAAGTTCACGTAAAAGCACAAAAATTCTTGACCTGGAGCATGGAGCGCTGTTACAAATTTTGTAACAAGGGCAATGTGCGCGTCGCCCTACGGGCAGAGTCTCAACGCCGGCCCACTTTCGGCAATTTTTGAATCGATACAACAAACAAGGGCGTGGATTGATCCACCGTCGTCAAAGGAGATGAACGTGACAGCCAGACCCACCATCCAGGGGCGGTTCCATAAGCCGCTTGCCTGTTGCCTGGCCTCGGCCGCACTGGCTGCAGGCGCCGGACTTACGCTGGCCGCTCCCGCAGCCAACGCCGAGCCCAGCAACTACCGCTTCGACTTCGGCGCCGGCCCCGTGGAGCAGGGCTACACCGGGGTCAGCGCAACGGACCCGTACAGCCCGGAGAGGCGCTACGGCTTCAACACCCCTGGGCATATGGTCGACGTTCCCGCGAAAGGTACCGGCGCGGGCAGTGACGCCGTCCGGTTCCTCGAATTCGGCACCAAGAGCAGCAATACGTTCAATGTGGATTTGAAAGAGGGCCTGTACAAAGTCACGGTCAGGCTGGGCGACACGTCCCGGGCAAGTGTCGCGGCTGAAGGAGTTTTCCAGGCCATGAACCTCACCGGCAACGGCGCCACGGACTCCTTTGAGATCCCGGTGACGGACGGCCAGTTAAACCTGCTGGTCACCGAGGGCAAAGTGGGAACGGCCTTCACCCTGAGCTCGCTGGAAATCGAAAAGGTATCCCGCCATCCGGAGATGGACCCGACCATCTGGGTGGGCGGTGATTCCACGGTGGCCAGCTACTACCCCCTGGGAACAAGCATCCAGGGCGGCTGGGGGCAGATGCTCCCGCAGTACGTGGACCCGGAGGCTTTTGATATCCGGAACATGGCCACGGGCGGCCAGATCGCCCGCGGCTTCCGCAACGATGGCCAGCTCGAGGCCATCCTGCAGTACATCAAGCCCGGCGACCTGTTCCTGCTGGAAATGGGCATCAACGATACCGCCGCCAAGAACGCCACCACGGAGGCGGAGTTCAAGGAGATCATGCGGGACATGGTCCGCCAGGTAGCTGCCACCGGCGCCACCCCCGTCCTGGTCACGCCCCAGGGCCGGGCCACCGACTTCGTGGACGGGGTCCACAGCTCGGTGGACCGCTGGTACCGCCACTCCACCGCGGCCTTGGCCCAGGAAGAATACGTGCCGCTGGTGGACCTGAATGTCCTTTCGTCCGCCTACTTCACCCAGATCGGGCCGGAAAGAACACTGGCCCTGTTCATGACCGGCGATACCCTCCACCCCAACCGGGCAGGCGCGGCGGAACTGGCCCGCCTGGTCACCGCCGACCTCAGCAGGCAGGGCCTGCTTGGCGGGGCCGCCTGAGGGGACCCACAAGAAGGAAGCACGACGGCGGTGTGCGGCACCCATGGCTTGGAACCACGGTGCCCCGCCCCGCCGTCGTCCTTCCCGGTCCTGCTACTTGCCCAGTTCCGCGGCCCGCCGCTGCCTCAGGATGTAGCGCTGCAGCTTCCCCGACGGCGTCTTTGGCAGGTCCGCCACGAAGTGGATGCGGCGCGGATAGGCATGTGCGGCGAACTGCGTCTTGACCATGGCCTGGAGCTCGGCCACCAGCGCATCACTGCCGGTGGTCCCTTCCGCCAGGACAACATAGGCTTCCAGGACTTCTCCGCGCAGTTCGTCGGGAGCGCCCACCACGGCACTTTCCAGGACCGCCGGATGGGTGGCCAGGACACTCTCCACCTCGAAGGGGCCAATCCGGTATCCGGCCATGATGATCACGTCGTCATCCCGGGAGGAGAAGAAATAGTAGCCGTCCGCGTCCACCATTCCCGCGTCACCGGTCAGGTACCACTTCGCGTCCGCGCTGAACCTTTCAGCCGTTTTGTCCGGCGCATCCTTGTACCCCCGGAACCACATCATGGGACTTTCGGCCACGTTCACGGCAACACGGCCCAGTTCACCCGGCGCGGCCGGTTCATCGGCGTTGTCCTTGAGGACCGCGCAACTCCACCCCGGCAGGGGCCGGCCCATGGAACCTGGCCTGAGCTCGGTCCTCACGTCGTCATGCCAGGCGTTGATGATCATCATCCCGTGTTCGGTCTGTCCGTAGTGGTCCCGCACCGGGACGCCCAGCACCTCCCGGGCCCAGCTGATCACCTCCGGGGTCAGCGGTTCGCCGGCTGATGAGGCGCGCCGAAGTTGAAAAGGACCCGTTCCGGCGCCGGCCTTCGCGCGCATGGTGCGGTACACCGTGGGAGCAGCCGCGAAATTGGTCACGGAAAATGCCTCCAGCACTTTGAAGCTGAGTTCCGGGGAGAACCCGGGGCGGAGCAGGAGGTTCCGCCGCCCTGCCGCCATGGGACCGAGGATCCCGTAGTACAGGCCGTATGCCCAGCCGGGGTCGGCGGCGTTCCAGAAGACATCCTCGTCGCTGACGTCCAGTCCGAGTTCGACATATTGGCGGAAAGCGGCCAACGCCCGGAGCGGCACCGGGACACCCTTGGGGGTACCCGTGGTTCCCGACGTAAAGATCAGCACCAGGGCACCGTCACCTCCCACGGCTTCGGCCGCGATTCCCGGCTGCTGCCCGGCCAGGAGCGGCGTGAGCGCCAGGTCCGGGCCGGATGCTTCGGCACCGGCAATGACGACGGCGGCAGCGGTTTCCTGGATCTTCGCCCGCTGGTCCGCGTCGGTGATCACGGCCTTTGCGCCGGAGGCTGTGAGTCGAAGCTCGATGGCCGGCCACGCGAAGGCCGTAAACAGCGGCACATGGACAGCCCCGCGCCGCCAAATGGCCAGGAGCATGACCACCAGGTCTGCCGACTTTCCCATCAGGGTGGCCACCGCATCTCCGGCACCGACCCCCAGCTCTGCCAGGGCGGCGGCTCCCCGCTCCGAGCGTTCCCGGAGCTCGCCGTAGGTGATGTCCTCAGCGGAGAGGTCCGCTGCGACCACTGTAAAGGCGACAGTGTTGGGATCATGGCTGTCGCACAGGAGCTCGGCCGCGCAGGCGTCGGCCGCGCCGTAGGTGGCAAGAAGGGCATCAACGGCTGGAACCGGACGGGACATTGATTCTCCTTTGAACAATGTGGCCTGTGAATAATCTGACCTGGAAAAACAGGGAACAACGGCATCTGGATAGGCAGTGGAATAAACGTACTGCACGGGATATGTGGCCGGCGTCCCACCCGGCCAACTGCCGCCGCCCGCCCCTCACCCCAGGTGGTGCACCGTGAACGCCGTCAGGAACCCGACGGAAGCGGTCAGCCCGGTGAGGTTGTGGTGTTCCTCGAAGGCCTCGGGAATCATGGTGTCCGACAGCATCGCCAGGATGCCGCCGGCCGCAACGGAGGTGATGAACGCGACCAGCTCTTCCGGTGCGTTCTCCAGCGCCACGTATCCCAGCAGCGCGGCCAGCCCGCTCAGGATCGCGATGCCGCCCCAGAGCCCGAACACATAGCCCCTGCTCCGGCCGGCCTTCTTCATGCCGGCCGTACCGGACAGCCCTTCCGGCACGTTGGAGATGAACACGGCCGCCAGCATGGCAGGACTCACCGCGCCCCCTGCCAGCAGGCCGACGCCCAGAACCACTGATTCCGGAACACCGTCCAGCAGTGCGCCGACGGCAATGGCCGTGCCGCTGCCCGGGCTGTCCTTCTCGGAGGGCTGCTGGCCGCCGGACCGCTTGCGGTGCTTGGCGCCCGCCCGGGCCAGCAGCATGTTGGCCCCCACGTAAACCACCGCCCCGGCCAGGAATCCTGCCACTGTGGGCCACAGCCCGCCGCCCTTCACGGCCTCGTCCACCAGCTCAAAGGCAAGCGCGGAAATAAGCACCCCGGCGCCGAAGGCCATGATCGTGGAGACGATCTTGGACGGGATGGACCACCGCCATGACACGGCAGCTCCCAGGACCAGGGCGGCACCGGCACCGGTGCCCCATAAGAGTGACATCAACCAAGTAGGCATACGTCTCCCGTCCCCAGCGCGGCGGAAATGAAACGAAAGGGCAGCAGTGCACCCCGTCACCATCCCCGCGCAGAATTGATGCGATCTTGAGGCAAACCTTGCGATCCCTAGACATTGCAGGTCCACGCTGTAGCCGTAGGACCGAACCAGCTTGTGGGGAGCAGGAAGTCATGGGAAGCAGAACAGCGTTGGACAACGAAGTCACAACCGTGGGGGGCGTGCTGACGGACAAGCAGCCGCTGGATTTCCACACGTTGGGGCTCGCCGGATGCATCGACCGGCTCACCGCACCCCTGCGGCAGCGCGGGACCGCGGTCCACTGGGATACTCCGCACTGGGGCATCGAGATCCCGGCGGACTGCGCGTCCCTCCTGTACCAGTCCGCCCGCGAGGCGCTCAGCAACGCATTCAAATTCTCGTCCGCGTCCACCCTCAACATCCAGCTGTCAGCCGTTGACCATGGCATCCGTTTGGTAGTGGCCGACGACGGCACAGGCTTCGACAGGAACCTCGCCACCTGCGGGCGGCACCACGGCTACGGCCTGCGGCTCATGGCAGTCGCCGTACAGGAAGCGGGTGGCGCCGTGGACATCAGCTCCAGTCCCGGACGGGGCGCGAGCGTAACGGTGACACTGCCGCTGGACTGACCAGCCGGCTCACGATCCCGGCTCAAAGACTCGGATGCCCGCCGTTGCTGGGACGGCGGGCATCCGTACGCCCGATGAAAACCGCGGGGGGAACTAACGGGACAGCTTGGCGGCGTCCGGCTCCAGGTCGCCAATATGGCCGGGCGCGTTGGCAGCCAGGACTCTGGCCACGAAGGCCCCATACTCCTCCATGTAGTGGCTGAGGAACTTGGCGGTGGACTCGTCCTTGACCTCGCCGTCGTCACCGAAAACCGCGGGATCGTACTTGACGTAGGCCTCCGGGGCATTCAGCTGCGGCGCGTCCAGGAAGCTCAGGACAGCCCGCATGGAGGACTGCATCACTGCAGTGCCAATGCTGCCGGGAGAGGCGCCGATGATGCCCGTGGGCTTGCGGGCAAATGAGTTGGTTCCCCAGGGACGGGAACCCCAGTCGATCGCGTTCTTGAGGGCTCCGGGGATGGAGCGGTTGTATTCGGGGGACACGAACAGGATTCCGTCCGCGGCCTCGATGGCCTCCTTGAGGGCGCGGCCTTCCGACGGGAAATCGGCGTCATAGTCGTAGCTGTACAGCGGGAGGTCCTTGATGGGGATCTCGGTGAATTCCAATTCCTCCGGAGCGAGTTTGATCAAGGCCTTGGCCAGGGTCCGGTTGATGGAACCGCTCGCCAGGCTGCCCACGAAATATCCGATCTTGTACGTTGCCATGAGTGATCCTTTCCAACAGCCGGGCCGCGCCGGCTGGCTGAGTTAGGGCTGGAAATGGTGCCGTCCCCGGGCCCGGGGCGAAGAAACAGCGGTTCGTGCCCACTGCGTCACCAGTCCAGCACACAAGCCGGGCCGCGGCCAGAGGGTGTGGAAGGTCCTTGACAGGTCAGGAAGCGGGGCGCTGAATGAGGGGTACCGCGAACCACCGCCACAAGGAGCAGCCATGACTGGGAATCCAGCAAAGGACGACGACGACCGGATCCATGCCGAATCACCAGCTGAAGGCGATCCGGACGCTGACCCCAGCGACCTCCGCGTCCACAGCCAGGACCCTGCCGAGGGAGCGGACGACAACGGCGACGCGGACGCCAAGAAGTAAGCCCCCTCCCAGTTTCACCTGACGCCATCCCCTTGCATGCACACCACTGGTCTACTACGTTGTAGTTCGAACTAAGAAAGCGCTTTCCCGGTATCGGCGGGACTCCTGCGCGCTGCAATCACCAGTGGAATTGGATGACATGACGGACAGCACCCTCATCAGGTGGATCGACGGCGAGGCACCGGCAGAAATCAGCGGCGGAACCACGTGGGGCATGCCGTTCCCGCGCGGCACCGTGCCCGGAGCGAAGGCCGTGGCAGTTGCCGACAGCAGCGGCACCCGTGTCCCCAGCCAGGCGTGGCCAATTGCAACCTGGCCGGACGGATCCTTGAAGTGGGCGGGCATCGCACTGCCGGCCACGGACACGCCGTCGGACAGCTACCACGTGACGGCCGACGGCGACACCGCCTCCGCCGCCAGCCAGCCGCCGTCGGGCGGTGCGTCCGTCACGGTCACCGAAAGTGCCGACGCCTTCACCGTGGACACCGGCGTCCTGCAGATGGTGATCGACCGCAGCGGGTCCACCCTGTTCAGCAGCCTCTCCCGGGACGGGCGGGAAGTTGCCAGGAATGCCCGGCTGGTCAGCCTGCTCCAGGACAGCGTTTCCGAGGGGGCGGGAATGGTTCGCCGGGACGCCTTCACCGGGGGGGTCACCGCCGTCGTCCTTGAGCAAAGCGGCCCCGTGCGGGCGGTGGTGCGGTTGGAAGGCAACCACCGTCCGGACACGCCGGAGAGCGGAAAACGGGACTGGCTGCCGTTTGTGGTCCGCTTCTACTTCCACGCCAACGCCCGCAGCGTGCGGATGGTGCACTCCTTCATCTGGGACGGAGACGCGGACCGGGACTTCCTGGCCGGGCTCGGCGTGCGGTTCGGGGTGCCGCTGGAGGCCGAACTGCACGACCGGCACATCCGCATTGCCGGCGCTGACGGCGGGTTCCTCACCGAAGCAGTCCGCGGTCTCACCGGGCTCCGCAGGGACCCGGGCGCGCAGGTGCGGGAGGCGCAGGTGGCCGGCCGGCCCACTCCCCCTGCGGAGACATGGAATCCGGAAGTATCACACCGCCTCCACCTGATCCCCACCTGGGGCGACTACACCCTCAGCCAGCTCAGCGCGGATGGATTCGAGCTGCGCAAGCGCACCGCCGCCGGCCACGGCTGGGTGGGAATCTCCGGCGGCACCCGCGCAGGCGGTTTCTGCTCACTGAGCGATGCCCGCGGCGGCCTGGGCGTGGGCATTAGGGACTTCTGGCAGTCACACCCCGGCCAGCTGGACATTCGCGGCGCCGCCACCGGCGAAGCCTCCCTGACGGCATGGCTCTACTCCCCCGAGGCCCAGCCGATGGACCTGCGTTTCTATCACGACGGCCTGGGCCAGGACACGTTCGAGGACCAACTCGAAGGCCTGGAGCTCACCTATGAGGACTACGAACCAGGCTTCGGCAATCCCACCGGAATCGCCCGGACGCATGAACTGACCCTGTTCGCCTACGAGGCCACCCCGTCCACCGAAAGCCTCGCCGCCGACGCCGCCTCCGCTGCCATCCCCGCCCTGCTGCAGGCCACCCCGGAGTACCTGCACACGGCAGGCATCTTCGGCGACTGGGACCCGGTGGACAGGAGCACTCCGGCGCGGGCGCGGCTTGAGGACCGGCTGGACTTCCTGTTCGATTTCTACGCCGGCCAGGTGGAGCAGCGGCGCTGGTATGGCTTCTGGAACTACGGCGACGTGATGCACACCTACGACTTTGACCGGCACGTGTGGCGGTACGACGTGGGCGGCTACGCCTGGGACAACTCGGAACTGTCGCCCGATCTGTGGCTGTGGTATTCCTACCTGCGCTCCGGCCGGGCGGACATCTTCCGCTTTGCCGAGGCGATGACCCGGCACACGGGCGAGGTGGACGTTTATCACCTTGGCCCCTGGAAGGGCCTGGGTTCCCGGCATAACGTCCAGCACTGGGGCTGCAGCGCAAAGCAGTTGCGGATCAGCACGCCCGCCTACCGCCGCTTCTACTACTACCTCACGGCGGACGAGCGCACGGGGGACCTGCTCACCGAACTGGTGGACAGCGACCAGAACTTCCTGGGCCTGGACCCGGTCCGCAAGGTCCGGCCGGACGCCGCCACGTACCGCCCCAACCGCGGTGCACTTGGCGTGGGGCTGGGGACGGACTGGGGCTCTCTCGCCGCCACCTGGCTGACGGACTGGGAACGCACCGGCAACCCGCGGTCCCGGGACCGCCTGCTGGGGACCATGGCGGACATCGGTGCGCTCAAGTACGGCTTCCTTACGGGGGAAGCGCTGTACGACCTGGACAAGGGCCGGTTCGATACGGGGCGGGAGCAGATCCAGGTCTCACACCTCAGCGCCGTATTCGGGCTGGTGGAGATCTGCAGCGAACTGGTGGACCTGGTGCCGGATCCGGAGTTCGAGCGGGCCTGGCTGCAGTATTGCCGCCTCTTCCTGGC
The DNA here is from genome assembly GCF_031844305.1 of Pseudarthrobacter sp. BRE9. Classification (NCBI taxonomy): domain Bacteria; kingdom Bacillati; phylum Actinomycetota; class Actinomycetes; order Micrococcales; family Micrococcaceae; genus Pseudarthrobacter; species Pseudarthrobacter sp. BRE9. Next base: position 132,806 of record NZ_JAUZUY010000011.1, read on the forward strand.
CGGCAAGGAGGAGCAGGTGGAAGCCGTGGGCCAGCCGCTCGAAGGCATCTACCTCACCCAGGCACACAGCCGGCTCACGGCCTACGCGGCTGCGAAGCTGGATGACCCTGGCCTGGCAGCCCGGGCATGGGAGAGCTTTGCCGAGGGCGGGGAGCATCTGAACCACCAGTCAGCGTTCACGCTGCGGAAGATCGAACCTCCGCATGTGCTGTTGCCGGTGGATGAAGCGCCCACCGTCTCCACGAATGACACCGCCCAGTTCGGGCTCGCGGTCATCCAGAACCTGGCGCTGATCGGCAATTACCTGGACTGACGCAACCTCCTTGGAACAAACCGCGACGGCGGCACCCGCCAGGTGCCGCCGTCGCGGTTTTCTTTTGTCCAGCAAAGTTAGGCTCTGGAAACATCCGCACCCAAAAGGTATGTTGGTAAGCATGCTGATGATTTTTTCGGACTCATCAGTACCCGGTAACAAAGCAAAGGAGACGTTATGAGCACGAAGGTGGAAAAACGCATTCTGGTGAACGTACCGGTGAGCACCGCTTATAACCAGTGGACCCAGTTCGAGGAGTTCCCGCACTTCATGGGCGGCGTCAAGAGCGTCACGCAGCTCAGTGACGACCGGTTGGAGTGGGTGGCTGAGATCGGCGGCGTCCGCAGGCAATGGGAAGCCAAGATCCTTGAGCAGGTGCCGGACCGCAAGGTTGCCTGGGCCGCGACCGAAGGCGCCACCAACGCCGGTGCTGTGGAGTTCGAGGACGTCGGCGGCGGCCAGACCTCCATCAAGCTGACCCTTGAGTACGAGCCCGAAGGCCTCATTGAGAAGGTGGGCGACAAGCTCAACGTCGTGGACCGGCAGGCGGAATCGGACCTGCAGAAGTTCAAGGAATTCATCGAGGACGAAGGCTACGCGAGCGGCGCCTGGCGCGGTTCGGTCAACGCCGGTTCTGCCGTCGGCACGCCCGGCGTTGAGCATGCGGGTGCTTCCCGCGGTGATTCCGGCAAGGCCGGCGTCTCCGGCAAGGTTGCCGCCGGAGTAGGCATCGCAGCGGCTGCAGGTGCAGCAGCGGCAATGGCTGCCAGCGGCAACAAGGGAGATACAGCGGCCGCCGATGAAACGGTAACGCCGGTAGCTCCCGGCGAGCCGGCCACTGTCACCCCGATTACGACGGACACAACTACCACAGACACTCCATCCACCGGCACCGCCGGCGCGGTCCCCGCGGAGCCCCTCACCACCGGCGCCACCACCGGCAGCGCCTACCCAGGCACGGGGACGGCTGACACCACAACGGCAGGCACGACGTCGGCTGCAGGTTCCACCGGTTCGGTGGCCGACCTGGACGATGGCAGGATTGGCCACCCGTTCGACCAGACCAACGGCCTGGTGGACGCCACCGGCGAGTCCGATGAAACGGTGACCGGTGAAAACCTGAGCGCCGCAGAACGCGACCAGGACGACGATCTCCGCCGCGATGACGGCGGACTGCCCCCGGTCAGCGGCAACCTGGGCCAGCACTAACCCGCCCTGACCCAACAGCAAGCGCCGCCCGCCTTCCCCCAAGGCGGGCGGCGCTTTAGCGTCCGGAACGGTTTTACTTGGCCTTACCGGCGTAGAAAACAGCCGGGATGGCAGGTGCCTGCATGTCCTGGCCGATGAAGAAGCTCGGGTGCGGAGGCTGGTTGTAGCCGACCGTCTCGCGGGCCACGCCGGTGCGGTACATCGGATCGTGCATCAACGTGCGGAGCCGCACCTCAGTGGGCGAGGTGGTGGTGTAGATCCGCAGTTCCGTGCTGTCGGCCGACGGGTAGACGAGTTCCTCGCGCCAGTCACCGAGCAGGTCCGCCTGCAGGGAGGGGTTGCCCTTGGTGCCATTGTTGGTCCTGGCGCCGGCGGCCGTCAGGAGGCGGTCGCTGGCCTGGGTCTCCCAGTTCCACTTCGAGATGGTCGGAACGCCCACCTGGGTGGCTGCATCGAAGTCGTGGTCCACGACCTCGCGGAGCAGGTCACCGTCCCACCAAGCCATGAAGTTGGCGGCGGGAATCTTCTGGGAGATCAGCTCGCCCTTAACGGAACGCATCTCGCCGACCGGCGAGTTCCAGGCAGCATCGCCACCCACGGCCCAACTTTCCGAACCGGGGAAACGGGGATCGATGTCACCGGTGGCGCCCCGGCCGGTGTCCCTGGTGGCCGGAATGCTCCAGAGCACCTCCCCCGTTGCGGCATCGCGGAACGTCGCTCCCCGGTTGCCGCTCTGGCTCATGCTCTCGTGGACAGCAAAGGTCTCCAGACCGGGCCGGGAGGGATCAAGGTCGCCGGTGTGGATGGCGTCGCCGTGGCCCAGCTTGGTGTTGTAGAGGGGCGTGCCGTCGTCGTCGATGGTCATGGAACCGAAGACGAACTCATCCTTGCCGTCCTGGTCCACGTCCGCCACGGACATGTTGTGGTTGCCCTGGCCTTTGTACTCCGCGCCGGCAACGTCGGAATCGAACTTCCACCGCTTGGCCAGCTTGCCGTCCACCAGGTCGTAAGTGACCAGGACAGTGCGGGTGTAGTAGCCGCGGCTGAACAACATGGACGGATGCTCACCGTCCAGGTAGGCCACACCGGCAAGGAAACGGTCAACACGGTTGCCGTAACTGTCACCCCAGGCGGCAACACTCCCGCGCGGCGGGTCATAGGGAACCGTGTCCATAATGGTGCCGCTGGCGCCATTGAACACCGTGAGGTACTCCGGCCCGGACAGCACGTAGCCGGCGCTGTTGCGGTAATCAGCCGCAGCATCACCGATGACCGTGCCGGCCGCATCGGTGGTGCCGTCCGCGGTCTTGAAAGCCACTTCCCCCTTGCCGTCCCCGTCAAAGTCATAGGCCAGCATCTGGGTGTAGTGGGCGCCGGCACGGATGTTGCGTCCCAGGTCGATGCGCCACAGCTTAGTGCCATCCATCTTGTACGCGTCCACGTACACGTTGCCGGTGTAGCCGGATTTGGAGTTGTCCTGTGCGTTGGACGGGTTCCAGAGCTGGATGATTTCGTAGGCGCCATCACCGTCCAGGTCCGCGACGCTCGAGTCGTTGGCCGTGTAGGTGTACGGCTTGCCGTCCTTGCTGACGCCGTCGGCAGGCTTGTCCAGTTTGATGGGCAGGTAATTCTGCGCCATCGGGCTGAACCCGGCACTGAGCTTGTCCTGCCCATTGCCGTTGCCCACCGTCTTGATGACGTACTTCGAGGCCGCCGTTCCCGTTGGATCCACGTAGGTGGTGGTGCCGCGGATGGGCTCGTCGGTGATCTGGACGCCGTCGCGGATGACGTGGAAGCCCACGCTGTCCTTGTCCAGGCCCAGCATCCGCCAGCCCAGGGTGACACCCTGGTCCGTGAGCACTGCAACCGGTGCGCGGTCCAGGTTTTCCACCTGGCGCGTGGGCCCGGACGTTTCCGGGGCTGCCGGGGCTGTCTGGGCTGTCTGGGCTCCCGGGCTCACCTGGCCGGGATTCGCGGCAGCAAACGGGACGCCGGTGAAAGCCAGCGCCGCGGTGAGCGTGGCCGCTGCTGCGGCGGGCGCCGCCTTCCAGGCCCTGCCCGTTGGGGATTTCGGGGAACACATTGAGGGGTGTGCCAAAAGAACATCTCCTTTGATGCGGCGGCAGCTGAGTCTGCCGCACGACAGTTTGGAACGTTTCATTCTTAGCCCTGACGTTCCCTTTCCGAACTTTGGAGGGAGGGTGAGGGCCTGAGGAAACGCTTTCTGCCCTTCAGGTTTATCAGCGCCTGACAAACTGCGTCAACAGTTTGACGGAAACTGGTTGGGAGAATTTGTTCCATTGCGTTTGCTTCTGCACCCTCAAGACGCCCGCTCACTTTTGACAGGTATCACCCGAACGCCAGCTCACTTTGGACCCGGGGAGTGAGCGGGCGTTTGCTTCAAACGCACCAAACATGAGCGGGTGTTGGTCAGAAACCTGCCAAAGGTGAGCGGGCGTTGATCAGAAACCTGCCAGAGGTGAGCGGGCGTTGGATCTGTTATTTGCGTGCCGCCGCCTGCAGCAACGGCAGCGTTCGGGTGGGCATGACTTCCACCAGTGACATGGCAGTGCTGGTACGCACGACGCCGTCGATCGCCAGCATCGCGTTGGTGATCCTGTGCAGGTCGGCCGGGTCCTTCGCGGCCACCTTGGCGAGCAGGTCGGCATCGCCGGTGGTGGCGTGCATCTCGATGATTTCCGGGATGGTCTGCAACGCTGCCACAGCAACGTCACTGGAGGACTGGCTGATGGAAATCGAGATGAAGGCAAGCAGCGGGAGGCCCAGCGCCTCGGTCCGCACCCGCTGGCTGAAGGGGGCCAGGCTGCCGTCGGCGACCAGGCGGCGGAGCCGGGCGTGCACCGTATTGCGGGCCACGCCCAGGGTCCTGGAGAGGGACAGGACGGTGGCCTGCGGGTCCTGGTCGAGTGTGAGGAGGATCTCTGCGTCAAGAGCATCAATGAGGTGCATACTGAGCATTTTGCCACTCGGACAGTCCACGAGAACCTGATCTGTCCTCTGCAAAACGGTTGTGTTGCGCAAACGTCCTGGCCTCCCGCACCATGCTGACCATGACCAGCATCCTTCCCGAAGCCTTGGCACCCGAGGTCCGCGCCGCCGTCGCCCAACTTCCCGCCTATGTGGCCGGCAAGAGCGCGCAGTCTGCCCTGACGGCTGCCCTGGCCTCGAATGAAAGCCACTTCACTCCCCTGCCGTCTGTCATCGAAGCCATCTCCGCCGAGGCGGGCAGGATCCACCGGTACCCGAGCATGGGGGCAGTGGAGGCAAGGGACGCCATCGCCCGCCATTTCGATGTCAGCGCCGAGGAAGTTGCGGCCGGACCGGGCAGCTCCGGTGTGTTGCAGCAAATCATTTCCGCCGTCTGCGGCCACGGCGACGAGGTGGTGTACGCATGGCGGTCCTTCGAGGCGTACCCCATCCTGGTGGCAGTGGCGGGCGCCGTTTCGGTCCCCGTGCCGCTGCTGGCCAACGAACACCACGATCTCGGCGCCATGGCCGCGGCCATCACCGACCGCACCCGCCTGGTGATCCTGTGCTCACCCAACAACCCCACGGGCGTGTCCATCAGTGAGGCCGCACTGGAGGAGTTCCTCCGGTCGGTTCCGCCGCGCGTGCTCGTGGTACTGGACGAGGCCTACATCGAGTTCCAGCGCGGGCCCGGCATTGACTCGCTCGACTTCTACCGCCGCTACCCCAACCTGTGCATCCTGCGGACCTTCTCCAAGGCGTACGGGCTGGCAGGCCTGCGGATCGGTTATGCCATTGCCCGCCCGGAGATTGCCGAGGGCCTGCGCCGCACCGCCGTCCCCTTCGGCGTCAACCGGATGGCGCAGGCGGCCGCGGTTGCCTCGCTGGCGGCCGGGGACGAGATCCTCGAACGGACCGAGGCGGTAGCCCGTGAACGCACCCGCGTCATCGACGTGCTCCGGGACTACGGCTGGGAGGTGCCGGACAGCCAGGCCAACTTCTACTGGCTGCGCGCCTCAGACGATATGCGCATGCGGCTCCTGGAAGCATTGGCCGACGCCGACATCCTGGTGCGCGGCTACGCCGTCGACGGGGTCCGCATCACCCTGGCCGATAAAGCCACCAACAACCGGGTCCTTGCCGTGCTGTCCGACCGCGCGCGGTTCCTGGGTGGGGCGGCCACGGTCCGGTGAGTACCTCTACAGAAACTCCCGCTGCCGTAACCCCGGCTGCCGTAAACCCAACTGCCCCGGCCCGGCACCCGGAAGAGCCGACGGCGGGACCTTCAGCGCCGCCGTCGGCCGTCCGTCATTCCGTGGTTGAGGACGTCCTGGGCATCCTGACCGGCACCTTCGCGGCGTCGCTGGGGCTGTTCCTGCTCAAGTCGAGCGGGGCAGTGACCGGTGGCACCGCGGGCATGGCGCTGCTGCTCAGCTATTCGATCGCGCTGCCGTTCGGCGTCATCTTCTTCTCGGTGAACCTGCCGTTTTTCGCCCTGGCGGTGTGGAAGAAAGGCTGGAACTTCGCCCTCCGCACCGGCGCCGCGATTGCCCTGGTGTCCGTGATGGCCAGCCTGCATCCTGCCGCCCTGGGGCCGCTGCACATCGACCCGGTGTACGGCGTGCTGGGCGGAAACCTGCTCGCCGGCGTCGGCCTCCTGATCCTGTTCCGGCACCAGTCCAGCCTGGGCGGCTTCAACATCCTTGCCCTGCTGCTGCAGGACAAACTGAAATGGCGGGCGGGGTACGTGCAGATGGTGCTGGACGTCGCCATCGTCCTGGCATCGCTCGTGCTCGTGACGCCGCTGATGGTGCTGCTGTCCGCGGCCGGCGCCACCCTGCTGAACCTGATCGTTGCCCTGAACCATCGCCCCGGCCGCTACCTGGGAAAGTAGCCGGCGGTCCCGCTTTTTATTCCCCGCAAGCACCTGAAATATCTGCACGGGGAGCTGTGTTGCCGCCCATATGACAACAATCGGAATCATCGGTGCAGGACATATTGGAAGCCAGGTTGCACGGAAGGCCGTGGAACTGGGCTACGACGTAGTCATCAGCAACTCCCGCGGGCCGGAGACCCTGCAGGACCTCGTTTCAGAGCTGGGACCGAAGGCGCGGGCGGCCACCGCCGCCGAGGCAGCAGCGGCCGGCGAGTTCGCCGTAGTAACGGTGCCGCTGAAGAACTACAAGGACATCCCGGTGGAGCCGCTGGCGGGCAAGGTCGTGATCGATACGAACAACTACTACTGGGAGCGGGACGGCAGGATCCCCGCCCTGGACAACGGCGAAGCCACCACCTCCGGGCTGCTGCAGGAGCACCTGCCGCAGTCCAAGGTGGCCAAGGGCTTCAACCACATCATGGCCGCGGACATCACCACCGACGGAGCACCGGCGGGCACGGAAAACCGGCGGGCCCTGGCCACCTCCAGCAACTACCCGGAAGCCGCTGACCTGGTGACCCGCCTCTACGACGAATTCGGATTCGACACCGTGGACGTGGGGCCGCTGTCCGAAAGCTGGCGCGTGGAGCGGGACCGCCCTGCCTACGTAAAGCGGCAGAATGCCCTGGAGCTGAAGGACAACCTGGCAAAGGCTCCGCGGACCGTCTGATCATCCCGCGCAAAACTCCCGTCCCACCCAAAACTGGCTGGCAGTTTCTACTGCCGGCCAGTTCGGTGTTCAGGCACTACTTCCAGGCGGGTACCAGCACCACTTCGAACGGGCTGGGCGGCTGGTTGAACTGTGCATTGACTGCCGCGAGCGTGCCCTCCCCGAACAGGGCCACGGTGGTGGGGACATTGAACGCGCCGCTCTTGATGACGTTCCTGACCTCGGCGGAGGACAGGTCGCTGGAAAGATCCAGGCGCGTTATCTGGTTCAGCTGGTTCTGCACCGCCCAGACGTTATCGCCCCGTACCAGGATGCCGTCCACGAACGGAACGCTCACGCCCTTAATTGCAGCACTGTGTCCGGTCTTGGGGTTGACCGTATACAGGGCACCGTTCATGGAGTGGGCCACGATGAGGACCTTGCCGTCCTCCGACGCGGCAATGCCGTTGAGGTTGAACCCCTGCTTAAGCTCAGCGGCCGGGCCGTGGAGCTTAAGTGTCTTCACCTTGCCCAGTTCGCCGTGATCATCCACCGGCAGGAAGTAGAGTTCCGCGGCGGCCGAATTGGTGAACCAGGCGCCGTCACTGGTCAGCGTGACGTCATTGATGAATCCCTTGGCCAGGTCGAAGTCGGCCACCGGCTTGCCGGTCTCCGTGTTGTAGACGAATGCCTTGCCTGTGGCGGCTCCCGCCACAAACAACAGGTGGTGGCAGGTATCGGCCTTCATGCCGGCGGCGGCGCGGCCCGCCGGTGCGTCGATGAAGCGGGTTGCAGTGTCCTTGCGGATATCGCCGCGGAAAATATCGCCAGTGGAGAGTTCCCCTGCATAAAAAGTCTTGCCCTCCCCCGCCGCGATGCCCTCGGCGGAGGTGGCGCCGTCGAGCATTATCTCCCCGGAAGGTGACGCGGCCAGCGCCGGAAGGGCAGTGGGAAGAAGCAATGAAAAAGAGGCCACGAGCCCTGCGGCGGCACGGCGGCGTGTTGTTTGGCGCATGCTGGTTCCTTAGTCTGGGTTGATGCGCGCGGGGCCCATCTGCGGAAGCTCCGCACGATTGGTGCTGCCAGTTTAAGCGCCCGTATCGGGCTTGCGAAGGCATGGGGCTACCCAATCTGCTTACAATCGAAACCTCTGACCACTACTGAGGGACCCATGAAGAAATTCGCCACAGCCCTGTTTGCCGCCGGCCTCATTGCTTCCGCCACGGCCTGCTCCGCCACACACCAACTGTCCACCGCTGAAACCTGTGAGCGGATCCAGGCCGTTGTGTCGAACCCCGCCAACAATGCCGGCAAGACGGGCATGAACAACCTCGCAAACCAGATCCGCCCCATCCACGCGGTTGCCTCGGACGATCTCAAGCCCGCCCTGGCCTCGATCCTTGCGTACACGGATGAGCAGGCCAAGGAAAACCCGGACAAGGACAAGCTGGCCGATCTCCAGTCGGGCTACCAGGAAGCCGGCAGCACTTACAGCAAGTTCTGCGGCCAGGCCGGCGGCTGAACTAAGTGTCAAAAGAGGACCGGCCGCCTGCTGGACAGGCGGCCGGTCCTCTTTCGTGTCCGGGCCTAGAGGGTGGCCGGATCCGTATTGGCGCCGCAAAGGATGACCGCAACACGTTCATCCTTCCCCGGCACGTAAGCGCCGGAGGCCAGCGCGGCGTAGGCGGCTGCGGCGCCGTGCTCCACCACGATCCGGTAGTCGTTCCACAGCGCGGAGCGTGCGGCAATGATCTGTTCATCGGAGACCAGGACGCTTTCGACGCCGCAGCGGACCGCGACGGAGAACCCGATGTCGCCTATACGGCGGGCACCCAGGGAGTCAGCGGCGACCCCCGATACCGCGACATCCACCGGTTGCCCCGCCGCCAGGGCAGCGTGCAGGGTGGGTGCGGTTTCGGGTTCCACGGCCACGACGTTGGCGAAGCCTTCGACGGCGGCGGCTACTCCCGCCATCAGCCCGCCGCCGCCCACGGCCACCAGGACGGTGTCGACGTCCGGCACCTGTTCCAGCAGCTCGGAGCCAACCGTCCCGGCACCGGCCGCGATTTCCGGTTGGTCGTAGGCGTGGCAGTAGATGGCGCCGGTCTCCTCTGAGTGCGCAACGGCGGCCTGGTAGGCGGCCGCGTACTCCGCACCGCCCTGGACCACCGTGGCTCCGGTGGCCTTCAGTTTCCTGACTTTGACGGCCGGCGCTGCTGCGGGAACGAAGACGGTTGCGGGCACGCCGAGCTGCCTGGCTGCATAGGCGTTGGCCAGGCCCGCGTTCCCGCCTGAGGCCACCACAATGGCCACGTCTGCCCGCAGCTCACCCTGCTCCTTGCTGGCCAGGATCCGGTTCAGCGCACCCCGGGCCTTGAATGTGCCGGTGTGCTGCATGAACTCGCATTTGAACCAGACCTGGCCCTCGGTGCTGTCCGGGTCCGCCTGCAGGACCGGCGTCCTGCGGATGAGGCCGGCGGTCCGGGACGAAGCCTGGTCGATGTCAGCGCGGGTGATCATGGTCAGACTTCGTCATCCCAGCTGCCTGCCTCCTCCAACGCCTCTTCGGGCTTGTGCTCGCGGGCTGCTTCTTCGCCTCCCACATATGACGCCGGAACTGTTCCGGGGGCATGCGCCTGCTGTTCCTCACGGATGTTCGAAGCACCCGGCAGTTCCGGGTGCTGGCCGGCCTGCGGTGCCTTTTTGGCCTCGTCCTTGGCCTCGTCCGGGTCGCCCGGCCCGCGGAGGTCCGCGGTGTTCTGGGGATCGTCGCTGGAAACGGTCATGGTCCTGCCTTTCGCCTGGAACTGCTGTACACCTGCCGGGGAACGCCGGCCCGCCTCCAGCCTACGGTCTAGAGGTAGTCACCGGCCCGTTCCCGCGCGATTTCCAGCAGGGTTGAGTGGAAGGCGACCTCTGCCGGGGCGTACACCTTGTCCTGGCGCTGCGCCAGCAAGACCCGGCGCAGCGGTGCGGCCTCGCCCAGGCTAAGAACCCGCACGTCCGGGTGCTGCAGTGCCACCGCAGTTTTGGGGACCATGGCCACCCCCATCCCGACGCTCACCATCGCCTGGGCTTCCTGGTAATCGTTGGCCTGGAAGGCGATGACTGGTTCGAAACCTGCGTCATGGGCGGACCGCTGCAGGACTTCCACCACCGGGTGCGCCTCCGCACGCACAATCCACGATTCGTTGCGGAGATCCTCCATGCTGACCTGCTCCCGGTCCGCAAGCCGGTGCCCCCGCGCCACCAGGACCACGGTGCTCTCACGGAACACCTCGGTGACGCGGATGGCGTCGTCATGGAAGGGATTCCAGGGATAGTCCCAGAGCAGGCACAGCCCGGTGACCCCGGACTCGAGATCCGCCACGAGCTCGTCGAAGCGGGCACTGCGCAGCGACAGGCCGATTGCCGGGTAGCGCTTTTTGAAGGCCCGGATGACGAGTGGGAGGAAGGAACCGGCCAGGGTGGGAAACGTACCCACGGTCAGGGAGCCGCGGTTGAGTCCTGCCAGCTGGTTCAGGTCGGACTGCGCTGCCCGCATCTGCCTCACGATCTTGCGCGCGTGTCCTGCGAGCATTTGCCCTGCCTCGGTGGGTACCACCCCCCGCGAGCGGCGGTTCAACAGCGGTTGCCCCACCTCCTGCTCCAGCTTGCGGAGTTGCTGGGACACGGCGGACGGGCTGTACAGCTTCAATTCGGCTGCCGCGGTGATGGATCCCTGCTCCACCACCTCCAGGAGCAGGGCGAGCCGGCGGATGTCGAACAAATAGTCCTCATCGTCGTGAAGCAACGCTTAATCCTTCCCCGGATTTGGTTCAGTGGCTGAAGGAGGTCCCACAAATCACGTTTCCCGCGGGACCTTTGCAGCGTCCAGGGCAGATGCCGCGGCTTCCCTTGCCCCGTCCAATCAGTGACTGAAGCAATGCTACATCCCTCTTCAGTTATTGGACATTGTCTTCATTTGTGAGCTGGGTCATTCTCGTTACAGGCGCCAAAACGAAGATCAGGCACAAGGAGATGTGGGACGACAATGAGGTTCGAAGCGGAATGGATGCGCGGCGGCACCAGCAAGTGCTGGGTGTTCGAGGCGGGGCACCTTCAGGAGGGCGGCGCCAGCCTGGATGTGCTGCTGCCGCGGCTGTACGGGAGCCCCGACTCCCGGCAAATTGACGGCGTGGGCGGGGCCACCTCCACCACCAGCAAGGCCGTGATCCTGCATCGGGCGGCCGGGGGTGGCGTGGATATTGAGTTCACCTTCGCCCAGGTAGGCATCGAAGAGGCCACGGTGGACTGGGGCAGCAACTGCGGAAACTGCTCGGCAGTAGTCGGGCTGTACGCCATCGAGAAGGGCTGGGTGGTTCCCGACGGCGACGTCACCCGCGTTGTCACCCGGAACACGAACACCGGGCAGATCATCGTCCAGCGGGTGGCCACTCCGTCCGGCGAATTGCCGGACGTCCCGGCGGCGCACATGCCGGGCGTACCGTTTGCGGGCCATCTGGTGGGGCTGGGTTTCCAGGACCCCGCCGGGAAGACCACCGGCGCCCTGCTGCCCACGGGCGCAGCAACCGAGACCATCACTGCCGGCGGAACACGTTGGACCGTCTCGATGGTGGATGCCGGAGCTCCGGTGGTGATGGTCCGGGCCGCGGAACTTGGCCTGGACCCGGCCCGCTATGAAAGCTGGCAGTCCGGCATCGAGCAGCAGCTCGACGTCCTGGAACAGATCCGCCGGCAGGCAGCCGTGCGGATGGGACTGGCTCCCACCATCGCCGGTGCGGCCCGCGCCATCCCCAAGCTCGCCGTCGTCGGGGCTCCCACTGCATCCGACCCGGCATGCGAAGTCAACGTCATGATGCTTTCCATGGGCAAGCCGCACCCCGCGCTGGCCATTACCGGAAGCATCGCCCTGACCCTGGCTGCCCGGACGCCGGGCACTGTACTGCACGCCATCACAGGCGATCCCATGGGCACGACCCTGCGCCTCCGCACCCCGGCCGGGGTGATCGAGACGTGGACCGAAGACCACGACGGGAGCCTGCTCGTCGGCGTCGACCGCACGGCCCGCACTATCGCCACCACCATCATCCATCTCCCCGAGGTTTCCGGCAGCGTCGCCGCTGCAGCCCTCGCGGGTGCTTCCCTCTGAGGAGACCATCATGACTAAGACTGTCCAAACCGAGGACACGCAGGCCGAAGAGGCTCTGGCCAAAGGCCCGCTCGCCAAAGACGTGGAGCGCAGCGCAGCGCCCGCACCGGCAACACGGGATGAGCGCCCCGCGCGCGCTTCCTCCCGGCGTCGTATCCTGCTGTGGGTGGTGGCCGGCCTGGCCATCCTGGGTGTGATTGCCCTCGTTGTCGGCGGCATCTTCAACCAGGGAGCCGCCACTGACCCGGAGCCGACCATGACCGCTGTCCAGATCATCCCGCTGGTGATCCTCGTGGTGATGTTCGTCGTGGCCACCAAATGGCCGCTGAACATCGGCGTGATGGGGCTCGTGGCGTCTTTCGGCGTCGGATATTTCATGCTCGGGATGTCCGATAAGCAGATCCTCGAAGAGTTCCCGGCCAGCATCGTCCTGACCATCATCGGTGTCACCTACTTCTTCAGCATGGCCCAGCGGAACGGCACCATCGACATCATCGTCAAGGCCTGCGTGCGGATGGTTCGCGGCAAGACGCTGCTGCTGCCGTGGGTGTTCTTCCTGATCGCGGCGGCGCTGACCTCGCTCGGAACGTTCTCCCCCGCCGCCATCGCGCTGTTGGCACCGGCCGCCATCGGGTTCGCGTACGAGTCCCGGATCCATCCGGTGGTCATGGGCGCATTCATCATTAATGGCGCACACGCCGGCGGCTTTTCCCCGTTGTCCGTGGCCGGCGTCCTGGTCCATGACATCGCGCTGAAGAATGATTTCCCGATTTCCCAGGCCGGTTTGTTCATCGCCAGCTTCGCCCTGAACCTGATCCTGTCGGTGCTCACAATTGTTTTGTTCGCCCTGATCGGCAAGCTGCGCGACGGCGCCAGCGGGCAGCACGTGGACATCGACACCTCGTCCACCGGGCGCCCGCACGGCCAGCAGATCCTGACGCTGGCGCTGATCGCGGCAATGCTGGTGTGCACCCTCGGCTTCCACATGCCCATCGGTTTCGTGGCCCTCTCCGCCGGACTCCTGCTCGCCTTCATCAACATCAAGGAACACAAGACCTTCATCGGCGGAATCTCCTGGTCCACCGTCATGCTGGTGGCCGGCATGATCACCTACGTATCCCTGCTGCAGCACGTGGGCGTCATCGATACCCTGGCCGAGCAGGCCCTGGCCCTGGGGGCGCCGCTGCTGATCGCGCTCGTCCTCTGCTACGTGATCGGTGTCGGCTCGGCCTTCGCCTCCTCCACCGCCTTGTTGACCGCGTTCATCCCGCTGGCCGGACCCCTCCTGGCCACCAGCTCGCTCAGCGCCTCCGGAACCGTTGCGGCCCTGGCCATCGCCGCCACCGTCGTCGACGTCTCCCCGTTCTCCACGGATGGTGCGCTGGTAGTGGCCAACGCCCGCGACGACGACCGGCAGCGCGTCTACAAGCAGCTGATGTTCTACGCGGGCGGTGTGGTGCTGGTGGCACCGGCCCTGGCCTGGGCATTGCTGGTACCTACCGGCATCATGTAGGCCTGTATTGGACCACCGGGCGGGGGGGCCCCCCCGGGGGGGGGGGGGCCCCCCCCGCCGCTGGCGT
>NZ_JAUZUY010000012.1:0-129556 GCF_031844305.1 Pseudarthrobacter sp. BRE9
CTACGACAGGCACGACTGGTAAGAAGGAAAACCTCGATGAGCAACAACAAACCCGCCACTGCCAAACCCCGCGTGGTGGTCATGGGCGTCTCCGGCTGCGGCAAAACAACCATCGGCGACCTCGTGGCCCGCGAACTGCATGTCCCGTTCGTTGACGGCGATTCGCTCCACCCGGTGGAAAACGTGGCAAAGATGGCAGCCGGGACACCGCTGACGGACCAGGACCGCTGGCCCTGGCTGGCAACGGTGGGCCGGAAACTGGCCGCGGCGGACGACGGCGGACTGGTCCTGGCCTGCTCGGCCCTCCGCCGCAGCTACCGCGACGCCATCCGCGAGCAGGCACCGGACACCATCTTCCTGCACCTCAACGGCAGCCAGGAGGTCCTCAGTCAGCGGGTCGAAGGCAGGTCCGGGCACTTCATGCCGCCCGCACTGCTCACCTCCCAGCTCGCCACCCTCGAACCGCTCCAGGATGACGAACGCGGAGTAGTGGTGGACATCGCCGCGCCCGTCCCGGACGTGGTCGCCGAGGCACTCAAGGGGATTGCCGCCGTCGTACCTCCCGCGAAGGTGACTCCTGGCACCCGGCCACGGCAGTTCGACGTCGACCTTGCAGCACCGCCGTTCACGCTCGACGCCGAGGCGATCGCCTGGGTGGAGGGCACCATTGGTGCCATGACGCTCGAGGAAAAGATCGGGCAACTGTTCATCAACCACAACAACGACTACTCTCCCGGATACCTCGACGGGGTGCTGGAGAAATACCACGTGGGCGGCATGCGGTACCGGCCCGGCCCGTCCGCCGCTGTCCAGGAACACATCCGGTACGCGCAGTCCAAGTCCCGGATTCCGCTGCTGATCGCCTCCAACCCCGAGATGGGTGGTGCCGGCAGCTGCGACGACGGGACGTTCGTCTCCACGCATCTGCAGGCAGGTTCGCACCCGGACAAGAACATTGCCCGGCAGATGGGGCAGGTGGCAGGGGTGGAGACGGTGGCCCTGGGCTGCAACTGGGCTTTCGCGCCGATCGTGGATATCCACTACAACTGGCGGAACACGGTTATTTCCACGCGGTCCTTCGGCAACACGCCGGAGATCGTGGTGGAGCGGGCCAAGGAGTACTTCGACGGCATCAGTGAATCGCCCACGGCCTGCGCCATGAAGCACTTCCCCGGCGACGGCGTCGATGAGCGGGACCAGCACGTCGTGACGTCCTACAACACCCTTGGCTACGAGGAATGGAACCAGACCTACGGGCACGTGTACCGGGAGATGATTGCCCACGGCGTGCAGTCCATCATGGTGGGCCATATCGGGGCGCCGGAAGTGTCCCGGCATTTCCGGCCAGGCCTTGCCGATGCTGACATTTTGCCTGCCACTCTGTCCCCGGAACTGCTGCAGGACCTGCTGCGCGGCGAACTTGGCTTCAACGGCCTGGTCCTCACCGACGCCTCGCAGATGGTGGGCCTGACGCAGGCAATGAAGCGGAAGGACCTCGTGCCGGCCACCATCGCGGCCGGCTGCGACATGTTCCTGTTCTTCCGGAACCCGGCCGAGGACTTCGCGTACATGCTGGACGGGTACAAATCCGGGGTCATCACCGAGCAGAGGCTGCACGATGCGCTGCGGCGGATCCTTGGGCTGAAAGCGTCGTTGGGACTGCACCTGAAAACTGCGGACCAGCTGGTGCCGCCTGCCGGGGCGCTTGCCGCCATCGGGTCCGGCGGGCACCGGGCCATCGCCGCGGAGATCGCGGACAAGACCGTGACCTTGGTCAAGGACACAGCCGGAAACCTCCCCATTACCCCGGCGACGCATCCCCGGATCCGGTTGTACGGGATATCTGGCGGGGCCGACTTCACGCGGGCCGACCCCCTGGCCTACCTGGACGTGGTGAAGGAGGAACTGGAGGCGGCCGGCTTCGAGGTGTTTTTGTTCCGGACTGCAGCACAACGTGAGGCGGCGGGGGAGGCCGGGGTGAACTTCATGTCCGTCATCTCCGAGGAAGCCACAGGGAACTACGCGGAGAAGTACGACGCCGCGTTTGTCTTTGCCAATGTCAAAGGCTTCGCGCAGGAGGCGGCCATCCGGATCAAGTGGTCCTCGCCGATGGCCGCAGAGATACCCTGGTATGTCACGGAGGTGCCCACCGTGTTCGTCTCCCTGAACCAGCCCAACCACCTGATCGACGTGCCCATGGTCAAGACGGCAATCCATGCCCACGCGGGGACGAGGGAAGCCATCCGGGCCGCGGTGGAGAAGATCCAGGGCAAGTCCGAATTCCAGGGCACGTTCAACGAGAACGTGTTTTGCGGTTCCTTCGACACCCGGTTGTAACCCTTATCAACGCGTTGGACGTTAAACTCCTTGGCCGGGCGACAGAAGACTTCAGCTTTCTGCTGCGCCCGGCCAGGGCCTTACGCTATGCACCCGGAACCTTGGTTCCGGGTGCCCCCTTAGGCGTCCTCGCGGTCCGGGTTCTCCAACCGGAAGAAGTTTGACTGGGTTCCGTCGGTCCGTTGTTCCTGATAAATGAAATTAAGGCGACGTTCGTCGAAGGTCTTGAACCATTCTTCCCAGCTGACCTCGCGCAGATTGGCGTCCTTATCCCGGAAGTCGATGCGCAGGACGCCAAGGTGGTCGCCATGTTCGGTGCCGTCCACGGTTGCCGGCACGCCGCCGCGTTCTTCGGCCCACTGCCTGATGACTTCATGGTGCGTGGTTGCCAGGCTGCGGCCCTCGCGTTCGGGTTCCTCATCCGTGGAGGTAATTTCCTGGGAATACTTCAACGACTTGGACGAGTCGTCGCCGTAGCGGACCTTGCCGCCGTCGGGGCCCGCGCCCAGGTCTTGTGCGTCTTCCGCTTCGGCACCGGTATCTTTACCCTGGTTGTGGTCCGCGCCCTCCTGCCGGGCCTTGGCGACTTCCTTCACCAGCTCTTCCTTGCGCATGCCGGACGTGCCAGGGATGTTTTCTTCCTTGGCCTCGTTGCGGAGTTCATCCACCTTCATGTTGCGCAGTTCGGTTTCACTGACATCGGGGGTGTTCGGGGTCTGATTACCCGGCTTCTCACTCATGGCATGTCCTCCTTGTGCTGAACGTCTCGGCAGAATCGACAAATAATAAGGCTGCTTACTTTTCTAGCCGCTGCCGGATGCGGCGTCAAGCGCACTGGCCGGGTGGCGTGGTGTTCCGGGTCCACCGGCTTCCTGCATTCCTCGGTGCCGCCGTTGCCCTGCTGGCGTGACTCCATGCGATGCTGGGGGCCGACTAGTGTGAAGCAGTGGACTTCTCCTGCGAAATATCTGAGGATGTTGTGCTCCGTGCTGTCCGGGAGTTGGATGCAGAGGCGCTGGCAGCGGCGTTTCAGGCGAACCGGTCACATCTCGCCCCCTGGGAGCCGGTCCGGCCTGAGAAGTTTTACACCGTCGCGGGCCAGCAGGAAGTGGTTGAGCGAAGGCGGGCTGAGCTTTACGCGGGTACGGCACTTCCCATGGTGCTGGCACGAAATGACACTATCGTCGGGCTGCTGACCCTGAGCTCAATCGTGCGCGGCGCGTTCCAGAATGCACACGTGGGCTACTGGATCTCCCATGCATTCCAAGGTGCAGGGCTTATGACGGCGGCTTTAGGTGCGGCCGTGACCATTGCGAAGGCTGACCTTGGCCTCCACCGGCTCGAGGCTGCAACCCTGGTCCACAACACAGCGTCGCAGCGAGTGCTGGAGAAGAACGGGTTTGAGGCTTACGGCACGGCCCGCGCCTACCTCGACATCGCTGGCCAATGGCAGGACCACCGGATGTACCAGCGGATTATTTAGGGCAGGTGGAAACGCGGCGCCGTAATCGGGTGTGCAAAAGAACGCCGCGACTCCGGCCGACGACCCGAAGGGTTCCGGGACGCGACCGCTACCCGTCGCCCCGGGACCACGTATAGGGGTTGGGCTCATGTCCGCCGCGCCGGCCCTGCTCAAACCCCTGCTGCCACGCCTGACCGACAGCTGAAACCAGCTCAACCAGCAAGGGGTAGTAGGGATGGTCTGGACCGATGTAGATCATTTCGTCGGTGGCTCGGTCTACTGCGGCGCGGACCTGGTTCTCTGCAGCAGGACCTGCCATGGTTCCGCCCTTCTTTCCTCGAACTCCTGTGTCCGCCTCGAAGGTAACCCCGGCCCGCCGGAAGTGTCTACGGGTGCCAGCCATCGACCAAGTCCAGCCCGATTGGACCGGGATTACATGTTTCAACAGGCCAGCCGCAAATGGCTTTAGCCGAAACCGGTTGCAGACGCTCCTGACTGTGTCCCGGTTCCAAAGACCCTGTTTCCGCGCTGCCGCCGGGCCTAGGCTGTCGTCATCCACCACGTCAAGGAGGCATCCATGCGCACAGCAGAACCAATGACTGAGACCGAGCGGATCCATCGTCTCTCCGAAAACCTCATGAGCCAGCTGTCCAGGGGCAGGGAATGGGCCACGCCCGGGGTACAGGCTGCGCTCCAGAGAGCGGTGGCCGGGCTGGATACCGGCATCGAGACCGCCTCCCCGCGCCTCCAGGCACTGTTGCGCCGTCTGGCCGACGAGCTTGCCGGCGGGGTGGAGACATTGACCCCACGGGTCCATGAGCAGCTGAAGCGTGTCGGGCCGAAACCACCTGCCCGAGGTACGAAACGCGTCCCGGTCCGCTCCCAGCGGCCCGCCTTCAGGATGGGGTGGTGGATCGCTGGTCTCGTGGCGCTCGCCGCCGGGGCAGCAGCGTGGCGGTCCATGCAAGCGTCCAAAGAAGAGCCATCGCCTGCGGCCAGTCCGCAGGAGACCAGCGGCACGTATCCGAATGTCGACGCAGACCTTGCCTCCGGCCGGCCACCGCGACATCAAGGATGAGGAGAAGCAAAAGGCCCTGCTTCCCTTGTCTACAAAGGAAGCAGGGCCTCGCTACGTGGCGGTGACGGTGGGATTTGAACCCACGTTGGCTTTTACACCAAACAACATTTCGAGTGTTGCACCTTCGGCCGCTCGGACACGTCACCAACCTCAATAGGGTACCGGAGCATGCCCTGCATCCCCAAAACGGGCGCATGCCGACGCCGTTTGCTGAAGGGTCTCAACCCAGCGATGCTCCGGAGGTAGACGCTCCCCGGAGATAGAAGGATGGCGGCAGATCTTAATTGTCGGACCCTCCCTCCATGATGGGCTTATGGGGATAGCGGCGGTGGCGAAGGCGTTCGGGGATATCCGTGCTGCCCTTGCTGTGCTTGATGCGGAGGTGGATGGGGCGGGTTTGGAGCCGTTCTCTGAGGGTGATCCGTTGGCGGGCTTGGTCGATGGGTGCCTGGACGTTCTGGCTGGTGCCCGCGAGGTGGAGGCTGGCCTCGCGGGGTTGAAAGCGAAGGCCGCGGTGAAGTATTCGGACACTGCCTGGGCTGTTGCGGGGCCGGATGCGCCGGTGGTGGCTCAGGAGATGGCGGTCGCGGCGGAGATCGGGTGCGTGCTGGCTCTGGGGCCGCGGGCAGCGTCGTCGTTCCTGGCCACCTCCCATGCCCTGACGACGAGTTTGCCGCGGACCTTGGCAGCCCTGCGGGCCGGAACGATCTCCTGGCAGCACGCGGTGGTGATGGCCGACGAATCGGCCAGTCTTGATCCTGCGGGGGCGGCGGCGTTGGAGGCGCATTTCCTGGACCCTGACGTGTTAGACCCGGCCAGGGGGTGCCCGGTGGGGGAGATGCCTGCCCACCGGTTCAGGGTCAAGGCCCGCAGGTGGCGGGAACGCCATCATGCCGAGTCGATCGAGAAGCGTCATGCCAGGTCTGTGGCGGACCGGCGGGTGGAGTTCCGGCCGGACCAGGACGGGATGGCCTGGCTCAGCGCGTGTCTGCCGGCGGATCAGGCGTTGGCCGGGTGGAACCGGCTCACCGCTGCGGCCCGCGGCTTGCAGGGCCCGGATGAACCGCGGAGCATGGCCCAGCTCCGCGTGGACATCTTTGCCGACGCGGTTCTTGGCAGCGGAACTCCCACCAGCATGGACGCCCGCGGGACCGCCGCCGGGACCGGTGAAGGAGCCGATGTCCCGTCCTGGCCGATCAGGGCGCAGGTGCTGGTCACCGTTCCCGTGTTCTCGTTGATGGGCCGGACCGATGAGCCGGCGGTCCTGGACGGGTACGGGCCGATCCCGGCGTCCATGGCACGGCGGCTCGTCGCGGACGGGGCGGATTCCTTCCACCGGGTCCTGGTGGACCCGCGGGACGGGGCGCCGTTGGAGATCGGACGGACCAGCTACCGGCTCACGAAAGCGATGCGGGCGTGGTTGCGGATGCGGGACGGCAAATGCCCGTTCCCCGGCTGCAGCAACAACTCCCTGGACAATGAAGCGGACCACATCCTCGCCTGGGCCAACGGCGGGACAACGGGAATCTCGAACCTGGGACAGCCCTGCCCGAAACATCACAGGCTCCGGCACACCACGGGCTGGAAACCCACCCCGGCCACCAAAAATGAACCGCCAGGCTGGATCTCACCCACCGGCAGGCACTACACAAGCGAACACCAGGACTGGGAACCACCACACTGGCCTCCCGGGTTCCTGCCCGGCCAACGAAGCCTTCTCGAAGAAGCACTCGTTCAATACCTTGCCTCATGAGCCGAAGCTGTTGGAATGCGGAGTGCTAATCCGCGGCGTGGCTCTTTGACGCCCGCCGCCTGCCTGGCGGGCCACGGTGGCTGCACGGGTGTCAAGCCCAGGCTGCAAAACCCCGCCATCCGCCGTCGGACTTTCCCCGTCCCTGCGCGTCCGGTTAGATTCATCAGCAAGATGATAAATTCACAGACTCCGATCCACGCGACCGCATACTGGACCACCGCCAAGGAACACGGCGAGCTCAGGGCCGAAGACGTGCCCGCGCCGGGGCCCGGCGAAGCGCTGGTGCGCGCCATGTACTCCGGCATCAGCAAGGGCACCGAAATGGTGGTCCATGCGGGAGCGGTGCCGCCGCGCGTCGCCGAAGAGATGCGGGCCCCACACCAGGAAGGGCATTTCCCCGGGCCGGTGAAGTTCGGTTACCTCTCCGTGGGAGTCGTGGAGGAGGGACCCGAGGAATGGAAGGGCCAGCGCGTCTTCTGCCTCAACCCGCACCAGGATCTTTACGTGGTCCCGGTGACCTCCCTGACGAGGATTCCCGACGACGTTCCATCCCGGCGCGCGGTCCTCACCGGCACGGTGGAAACGGCTGTCAACGCCCTCTGGGAAGCCGGGCCGCGGCTGGGCGACCGGATTGCCGTCGTCGGCGCCGGCCTGGTGGGCGGCATGGTGGCAACCCTGCTGCGCACCTTCCCGTTGGAGCGCCTGCAGCTGGTCGACCTCGACCCGGGCAGGAAGCAGCTCGCAGACACCCTGGGTGTGGACTTCGCGCACCCGGATGACGCCCTGGCGGACTGCGACATCGTGTTCCACTGCTCGGCATCGCAGGAAGGCCTGGAGCGCAGCCTCCAGCTCGCCGGCGATGAAGGCGAGGTCATCGAAATGTCCTGGTACGCCAACCGGGAGGTCACTGTCCCGCTGGGGGAGGACTTCCACGCCAGGCGGCTGTCCATCAGGGCGAGCCAGGTAGGCATGGTGGCACGCGCCAGACGCCATCGCCGCACCAATGCCGACCGCCTGGACCTCGCCGTATCACTGCTCAAGGACCCCGTCTTCGATGCGTTCCTGACCGGCTCGTCCCGGTTCGAGGATTTGCCGCACGTCGTCCAGAGCCTGGCGGACGGCAGCCTGGAAGCCCTGTGCCACGTCGTCGAGTACCCGGCCAGCAGTCCCGAGCCCAGCCCAGCCGTCCACAACCCGGAAAACTTGAGGTAACCCATGTTCAGCCTGACCATCCGCCGCCACTTCATGATTGCCCACAGCCTTCCCCGTGAGGCCTTCGGTCCCGCCCAGGGCCTTCACGGCGCGACCTTCGTCGCCGAGGTCTCTTTCCGCCGTCGCGCCCTGAACGAAGACGCCATCGTCCTGGACATCGGAGCCGCCGGAACCATCATCGAGGAAGTGCTCGCCGGCCTGAACTACCGCAACCTGGACGAGCACCCTGACTTCCAGGGCAAGCTCAGCACCACGGAAGCCCTCGCCGAGTACATCGCCCAAAAGGTGGACGCACAGATCAAGGACAGCGAGGACGGCCGCGAACTCGCCGGAATCGACGTCACCCTGCGCGAGAACCCGGATGCCTGGGCCACGTACTCCCTGGATCTCACCGCCTAGCCATGCGCACCATCCGGCTGCTCGTTCCCGGCAATATCCGCCACAGCTCAGGCGGCAACGTCTACAACGCGCGACTGGTCGCCGGGCTGGAGGCGCTCGGGGCCCACGTGGAAGTCATTGGCGTGGAGGGCAGCTGGCCGGAGGCCGGCGCCGAAGACCGACGCCGGCTGGGCTCCCTCCTCCAAGCAGGGGAACCTGGGACAGGTCCCGAGGAGACAGTGAGCATTGTGGATGGGCTGGTTGCGGTGGGTGCCCCGGATGAACTGGAATTCGCGGCAGAGGCAGGGCGGGAAGCGTGGGTCCTGGTGCATATGCCCGTTGAGGAAAGTTCCGGCGCTGAAGCCCTGGAACGCGAGGGCAGGGCTATGCGGGCGGCAACGGGCCTGATCTGCACCAGCACCTCGTCGGCATCGCTCCTCCAGGAGAGGGGACTTCCTCGGTCCAAGGTTGTCCTTCCCGGCGTCAATCCCGCACCCCCGGCACAGGGATCCACGCCCCCGCATATGGCGGTGGTCGCCGCACTGCTGCCCAACAAGGACCAGCTGCTGACAGTGGAGGCACTGGCCCGAATCCAGGACCTTGAGTGGACGGCGTCGCTGGTGGGCTCCGGCCAGGCCGACCCGGACTACGCACGGGAGGTCCGTGCTGCCATAACTGCCCACGGGCTCCAGGATCGGGTCCAGCTCACGGGCGAGCTCACCGGCGAAGCACTGGAGTCCGAATGGGCGCGGACGGACCTGACCTTGCTGGTATCACGGGTGGAGGCCTTCGGGATGGCTGTCACCGAGTCGCTGGCCCACGGCATTCCGGTCCTGGTCCGTGCGGGGACAGGAGCAGTGGAGGCGTTGGGTATGGCCGGCCTGGTAACGGTCGACGGCGAACCCCGCCTCCCGGGGGCAGTGCTTTCCCTTCCAGCGGGGGGACAGGAGAGTCCCGGGCGGCTGGCCGATGCCCTCCGGCAGTGGTTGGCGGACGGAAAGATCCGCGAAAGCTGGCGGACAGCAGCCCTGGAGGTGCGGACCAGGCTGCCGGGGTGGGACAAAGCAGCGCAGGATGTGCTTGCCCTCCTCCAGGGACGCGACGAACAAGGGGCGCGGCAGCAGGGCTAGGGGACGCTACGATGGGCGGCGAAAAACCCGCGCAGCAACAGTCCGCATTCTTCCTCGCGGACCCCGGCATAGACCTCAACCCAGTGGTTGAGCCGGCGCTCCCGGAGGATGTCGAATACCGATCCCGCGGCGCCGGCCTTCTCGTCCCAGGCCCCAAAGACAACCCGGGGGATCCGGGCCAGGACAATAGCACCCGCACACATGGCGCAGGGCTCAAGGGTGACCACCAGGGTGCAGTCGGACAACCGCCAGCCGTCACTCCGGCCGCCGTCGAGCAGGGCCCGCTCCTGCAGTCGCGCTGCCGCCTCCCTGATGGCCACCACCTCGGCGTGGGCCGTGGGGTCGCCCAGCTCCTCCCGCTGGTTCCGTCCGGAACCCAGCACTTCGCCGTCGGGCCCTATGACCACGGCGCCGATGGGCACATCCTCCGTGGCGAGCGCACGGCGGGCCTCCGTGAGGGCAAGGGCCATCCAGGCGTCGTGTTTCTTTTCGGGCAACTGCATGGCTCAATGATAGTTTCGGGGTTACTCAGGTTACCGATGCCGGGAGGCACCATGGAGACTCTTCGGGACCGCTTAGGAACTTGGTTCAAACCGTACGCGGCGCTGGTCCTCACCATTCTGGTGGGCGGCGTGGTCATCGTGTCCCTGGCACTGCTGGGATCTGAGGTCTACGACGACGTTGTGGACTCCGCCGGGTTGGCCAACCTGGACAAGCCTGCCTTGGCATTGGCTGAGACCCTTCGCAGTCCCGTGCTCGATGCGTTCGTCACCGGGTTCACCAATATCGGCGGCGGCATCGGTATGCCCATCCTTGCGAGCATCCTCACAGCATGGCTGACCTTCCTTGGCAGGAACTGGCGGCCCCTGGTCCTGATCGGCGGCGCAGCGGCAGCATCCGTCACGGCCACCACGTATGGCAAGAAGCTGGTGGGCCGCACCCGCCCGGACCACGCGGACGCTGTTCCCCCTTACGAGGATTCACCATCCTTCCCCAGCGGGCACACCCTGAACACCACCGTTGTGATCAGCCTGGTGATCTACCTGATCTGCTTGCAGTTCCATACGATGCGCGTCCGGGTCACAGCCATCACCGCCGGCACAATCTTCATCATTGCCATGGGCCTGAGCAGGGTCTTTTTGGGCCACCACTGGCTCACCGACGTCATGGCAGGCTGGGTCCTGGGACTGGTCTGGGTGGCCATCGTTATCCTGGCCCACCGGCTGTTCCACCTGGTCCGCAGGCGCGAGCACGCCGGTGCAGCGCCGTCGTTCGACCATCCGATAGTCCGTGACGTGGTCGCCGAGGAACTGCACGACGGCGGACCCTCCGGACGTGGGAAGGACAGCGCCGGGTGATAGTTTTGGGGGATGCGCACTCTCGTTGTTGACCACCCCCTGGTCGCCCACAAGCTCACCGTCCTGCGGGACAAGAACACGCCGTCGCCGGTTTTCCGCCAGCTGACGGAAGAGCTGGTGACCCTGCTGGCCTACGAAGCCACGCGGGAGGTCCGCACCGAGCCCGTCACCATACAGACGCCCGTCAGTACCACCATCGGCACGGCGTTTACCAAGCCCACCCCGCTGGTGGTCCCGATCCTTCGTGCGGGACTGGGCATGCTGGAGGGTATGACCAAGCTTGTCCCCACCGCGGAGGTTGGCTTCCTGGGCATGGCCCGGGACGAGGAGACGCTGGACATCATCACGTACGCCGAGCGCCTTCCGGAGGACCTTACGGGGCGCCAGGTTTTCGTCCTGGACCCCATGCTGGCCACAGGCGGAACCCTGCGCGAAGCCATCAAGTTCCTGTTCAAGCGCGGCGCCTCCGATGTCACCTGTATCTGCCTGCTGGCCGCGCCCGAGGGCCTGGCCCGGCTCGAGGAGGAACTGTCCGGGGCCAATGTGCACATCGTCCTGGCCTCCATCGACGAGAAGCTCAACGAGAAGTCCTACATTGTTCCCGGCCTGGGCGACGCGGGCGACCGCCTTTACGGCATCGCCGGGTAACTTCCACCCCTTTTTCAAAAGCGTTCCCGGCGCTAGCCTGTGCGGATGGACTGGAAACTCGAGCTTGTCTTTCTCCCCGTGTCCGACGTTGACCGCGCCAAGGACTTCTACGTCAACAAAGTGGGCTTTAACGCAGACTTCGACGAACGGCCGTCGGACTCCATCCGCTTTGTGCAGCTGACGCCGCCGGGTTCGGCCTGCTCCATCTGCATTGGCGAAGGACTCACAGACGCCCCTCCCGGCACAGGCTCCAACCTGCAGCTGGTAGTCAACGACATCAACGCAGCGCATGACCAGCTGAAAAACAACGGCGTGGATGTCAGCGATGTGGACGTGCAGGACTGGGGCCACTTCGTCTACTTCGCCGATCCGGACGGAAACAAGTGGGCTGTCCAGTACATTCCGTGGCGGAACGCCGGGCAGGACGCGGGGAAAGAGGCCGGCCAGGGCACTGTTCAGGACACCGGGCAAAACGCCGGTTAACCCAAACCGCGGGCCGCATCATGGTGATGCGGCCCGCGGAGGGCGCTGGGAACAGGGTCCAGGGAGTGTTGTTGCCTAGTACCAGTTGTGTGCCAGGTGGAAGTTCAGGGCACCGCATGGCGACTGGTAGCTCTTCTTGATGTAGTCCAGGCCCCAGTTGATCTGGGTGCGGTAGTTGGTCAGGTAGTCCGCGCCGGCGCTGGCCATCTTTTCAGCAGGCAGGGACTGGACGATGCCGTACGCCCCGCTGCTGGCGTTGGTGGCCGTGGTGGTCCAGTCAGATTCCTTGGTCCATAGCGTCTGCAGGCACTGCATCTGGTCCGGTCCCCAGCCAAAGGCCCCCAGTTGGCTGGCCGCGTAGGCCTGGGCGCCGGCGGGATCGTTGACGGCGACAGCGGCTGCCGGAGCGGGCTCTGGAGCCGGGGCCGGTGCTGGTTTTGGAGCCGGGGCGGGCGCTTCGGGCGCGGGGGCTGCCGGTGCCGCGGCAGGTGCCGCCGCGGGGGCTGGTTCCGCTGCCTGGGGTGCCACGCTGATGGCAGCGGGAGCCGGGCTCGCTGCCGGGTTGGAACGGATTTCGCTCTTCTCGATGCTCATTTGAGCATCGGACGCTGCGGTGGACGCGGTGGATGACACCGGAGTCATGCTGCTTGCCTGTCCTGCCGCGCCTACCCCCACCAGCACCGCGCACGATGCTGCAAGGACGCCGACGCGTTGGCCCAAGGTGGTCTTCTTGGCCTGCTGCTTGGCCCGGTGTTTAGCCTTGGCCTGCAGCAGGCGTGCTTCTGCCGTGTTTTTGGACATGATTGATCGCCTCTCACACCTGCGGAGTTAGCTGTCGGGTTCGGATGAGGGCATCCGGCCACACGGAAAAGATCACGTACTGGCTTAACCCCAAGGGCGTTCAGTGCCCGGGACGGTGGGTCCCCCGCCTCTGCCGTAGCTCAATCGGAATCCGGGGAAGCGGCAGAGCTTGGCGTCAACCCGGGATATGCAGCCCGAACGGGGACTGCACCCAATCGACGGTACAGGAAGAACAAGTGAAAGTCACATTTAGGTAACGGAAGTCACGATATCAGCGCGTCGGATTGCGCTCCCGTGACCGAATAGTGGCCGGTGGAGGACCGTCTTTAGGGGCAGCCGGGCGGCCACCTTACCGCTGCGATCCACCCTCATCGTTGCGCAGGGAGTGGATCATGCTGCGCAGGATTTTATACGCGCCGGACCGTTCCTCCTGCGACATGCCGCCCAGCATTCTGACCTCGACGGATCGGACCGCAACGGTCGCCTCCTCGAGGCTCTGTCGACCGCGTGGCGTGAGCTGCGTGGGAAGAACTTTCCCAACGCGGGCCTCTGCCGGCCGGGTCACGTATCCGTCCCGTTCCAGGCCTTGCAGCAGCACGTTCATCGTCTGCCGTGTCACGAAGGCTCCCCGCGCGAGTTCAGAATTGGACAGGCCCGGGCGCTGTGCGAGCAATTCGAGGCAGGAGTAGTGCGTAACGGTCATGCCGAGTGGGCGGAGTACCGCCTCCATGGCAGCGCGGAGGGCGCTCGATGCCTCTTTCAGCAAGTAGCCCAATGAGGTTTCGAGGTCGACGCCTTCTTGACTCATGTCAGTATTCTGACATACGTTGGCGATGTCAGAAAACTGACACTACCGAAAGAAGCATCCCATGCCCGTGACAGGCCCTGACTTCATCTCACTCCAAGCTCGCGATCTCGACGCGTCGCAGGCGTTCTATGAGCACTACCTTGGCCTCGTCCGCTCACCAGCGGGCCCGCCTCACGCCGTCGTCTTCGAGACGACCCCGATCGCGTTCGCACTTCGAGACATCGTTCCCGGCACCGATCTCGCGTCCGTTGCCCAGCCCGGCATGGGGGCGGCGATCTGGCTCCACGCCACCGACGTCCAAGCCATCCACGACGCTCTCGTTGCCGACGGCTACCCGATCGTCTCGGCACTGATAAATGGCCCATTCGGTCGCACCTTCACCTTCGCAGACCCCGACGGCTATCACGTCACCCTCCACGACCGGACTTAAAGCGCCGAACGTCACCGTCCTGCTGGGCCCGCCAACGGGAGGTGGCCGCGCTTTGGTACTCCAAGCGCCCGTAAACCGAAGCTGATGGAGCGCGAACCGGCGTGGGTAGTGGCTGGCCCTGGAGTCGTACTTGGTCAGTTGGTACACCGTGGAGTTGCCCACGGTCCGGGCCTGGAAATTGGACTGGACCCAGGCAGCCACCTCGGAGTTTCCGCCGCGGCCGCCCGTGCCGCCTCCGCCCATGCCGCTGCCTGCAATGAAGTAGCCGATCTGGCCCTTGGCCACCATGTCCTGGAACTGGGCGAGGGTGGGATACGGGTCGCCGCCGTTCCAGCCGCCGAGGGCGATGACGTTCGTGTTCGTGGCGAGTTCCAGGTTCGCTGCCTGGCTGGCGCCGGAGACAATCGCCGACCACTTTGTGGTGGTGGCCTTCAACAGTGCCGTGACTGCCGAATCTGCGGTTCCTTCGCCGGGTCCAGCGGATCCACTGGCACCGCCCCCGCCGTCGGCAGCGCCGGGGCCCGGTGCGCCGTCGAGGCCGTTGGAAGGATCAGGCCCGCCGGTGCCAGTGGTGGCGTCCGCGGCGGCATCCCTGCCGTCCGCCCGGGTTCCGCCGAACCCGGCGGGCCGACTACCGGGGCCCGCAGACGAACCCGCGGGCCCCGACGTCGGAATGGAACCGGAGTGCGCCGAGGCAGCGGTGGCCAGGGTCCACGCCGCTGTCCCAAGTCCTCCGGCCAGGAGGGACACGACGACGACGGCGGCCGCGCCGGCCCTACGGAACCGGCCGGAGGTGCCAAGCGCGTCGAGGCGGAGGAGGATTCCGGCGGCCGCGAGGACACCAAGGGCGATGATGGCCACCCGAAGCCAGGGGAGCCACGATGCGTCGCGGCCGAGGAGGACTGCGGACCAGATGGAAGTGCCCAGGATCGCCGCGGCCAGGACTATCCGGGCCGGCCAGTAGGCGCGGCTGCGCCACAGCTCCACGGAGCCGGTGCCCACCAGTGCTGCGATCGCCGGCGCCAATGCCACGGAGTAGTAGGGGTGGACGATGCCGCTCATGAAGCTGAAAACACCTGCAGTAACCAGGAGCCAGCCACCCCACAGGATCAGTGCCGCACGGCTCAAGGAGGTCCGGACTTCCCTCCGGGTGAACCACAGGCCTGCCAGCAGCAGGACCAGGGCGGCAGGCAGCAGCCAGGACACCTCTCCGCCAAAGCCCGTGCCGAACATCCGCAACAGGCCTGCCGCGCCCCCAAATCCGGCATTGCCGCCGCCGAAGCCGCCGCTGAAGCCACCTCCGGGTCCGCCGGCAGCACCTCCGGCTCCGATGCCGGGCATGCCCTCCCCGGAACCGGTGATGCGGGCCAGTCCGTTGTAGCCGAAGGTCAGTTCCAGGAAGCTGTTGGTGCTGGACCCGGCCATGTACGGACGCCCCGAGGCCGGTGTCAGCTGGAAAAGGGCGATGTAGCTGCCCGCAACCACGATGATTCCGCCCAGCGCGCCAAGCAGGTGCGCCAGGCGGCGTGCTATCGAGGTGGGTGCGGCCCACAGGTAGGCGAGTCCCAGCGCGGGAACGATCAGGAAGCCCTGGAGCATCTTGGTGAGGAACGCCAGGCCAATCACGCCGCCGGCAGCAACGAGCCACTTCCAGCCCGCCCGCTCGATGGCACGGGTGGTGAAGTAGGCGGCGAGCACCAGGCACAGGGTGAGCATGGCATCCGGGTTGTTGAACTTGAACATGAGCGCAGCCACCGGCGTCAGGGCCAGGGCGCCGCCGGCCAGCAGGCCTGCAGCCGGTCCGGAGACGCGTTTGACGGCCAGGTAGAGGAAGCCGACGGCGGCCACACCCATGAGTGCCTGCGGTACCAGCATGCTCAGTGGCGAGAATCCGAAGACGCGCCCTGCAAGGGCCGGGATCCAGAGTGCTGCCGGCGGCTTGTCGACTGTGATGGCGTTGCCGGCGTCGAGTGAGCCGAAGAGGAACGCGGTCCAGTCCTTGGTGCCGGCCTGGATGGCTGCGGCATAGAACGAGTTTCCGTAACCGGTTGCTGCCAGGTTCCACAGATAGAGGATCGCGGTGGCCACCAGGAGCCCTGCGGCGGAAGGCCGCACCCAGCGTGGCTGGCAGCCGAAGGCGCAGCGGGTCCACCGGGATGCGGCCCCAGCCGCACCGGCGGAGGATACGGCGTAGCTGGATGGCGAGGGCTCGCGACCGACGGGTGAGCCGGGGTCCGTCGGGGAAATCGTGGAGGTCATGATGCTGCCGTTTCTGTCGAAGTGGTGTCTTTCGTGGGCCTGTTGCTGTCGTTCCCGCGGAACACCCACAGCCGGAACAGCAGGAACCGGACCGTCGTGGCCGCCAGGTTCGCCGCCACGACGGTGAGGACTTCCACCCACCGGTCCGGCGTCGTCGTGCGGTGTACCAGGGCGAGTGCCCCTGACGTGAGCAGCAGGCCGATGCCGAACACGATCAGCCCCTCGAAGTGATGCCGGACGGGGTTGCCGCCCTGGATGCCAAACGTGAAGCGCCGGTTGGCGCCGGTGTTGGCCACGGCGGTGACCAGCAGCGCCAGGAAGTTGGCCAACTGGGGATCCATGAAACCCCGGCAGAACACGAAGATCAGCAGGTAGGCCAGGGTTGAGGCGGCACCGATTGCGGCAAACCGGACCAGCTGGCCGAAGAGGCTGCTGCCGCGGGTCTGCTCATCGGCCCGGGACGACGCCGGGACCGGACCCCGTGCCAGGGCCGCACGCAGCTCCGGCACCGGGATGCGGCCGTAGACCAGGTCGCGGGTGAGCCGGGCCATTCCCCGCATGTCGGCCAGCGCCGTGCGCACCACATCCACACTGGAATCCGGATCATCGATCCAATCGACGGGCACCTCGTGGACGCGCAGCCCGCAGCGTTCGGCGAGGACCAAGAGCTCTGTGTCGAAGAACCAGGAATTGTCCACGGTGTGGGGCAGGATCTGCCGGGCGACGTCGGCGCGGATGGCTTTGAATCCGCACTGGGCGTCACTGAACCGCACGCCCATGAAGGAGTGCAGCATCAGGTTGTAGCTGCGCGAGATGAACTCCCGTTTTGGCCCGCGGACGACGCGGGAGTTGCGGGTGAGCCGGGTGCCGATGGCCAGGTCCGAATGCCCGGAAATCAGCGGCGCCAGCAGTGGCGGCAGGGCTGCGAGGTCGGTGGAAAGGTCCACGTCCATGTAGGCCAGCACCGGCGACGGGGAAGCCAGCCACACTTTACGAAGCGCGTTCCCGCGGCCTTTTTCGTCAAGGTGGACCACGAGGAGCTCGGGAAACTCACGGGCCAGCCGCTCAGCGATCTTCAGGGTTCCGTCCGTGCTGGCGTTGTCCGCCACGGTGATCCGGAAGCTGTGCGGAAAGGTTTCCAGCAGGTGCGCGTGCAGTCGGCGGAGGCATTCCTCAAGGTCACGTTCCTCGTTGAAAACGGGAATGGTGACATCGAGGAGGGGAACCGTGGTGCGGGTGTCCACGGGTGCGCGCCGTACGGCATGTGCCCGGGACGAAAGGCCCGGCGGCGCCACCGCGGCGTCCTGCAGGGTTCCTGAAGTGGAGTCGGTGAGCGTCATGCATCCAGATTCGCGCCGCCGGTTTTGAAGGCTTTAGGCGCAACCTGTGACGTGCCTGTGTAACTGTTGGTGTGCGGGTTGTCCTGTGTCAGGGGGTGGCGGGGCCGGCAGCGGGAAGGCGCACAGCGAACTCGGTCCTGCCCGGCCGGGACACCAGTTCCACCGTGCCGCCGTGCGCCATGGCGATCGACTCGACGATGGAAAGGCCCAGGCCCGATGAGCCCTCAGGGCCGGAGCGGGCGGCGTCGGCCCGGGTGAAGCGCGAAAAGATGCTGCCCTGGAATTCGGCGGGGATGCCGGGCCCGTCATCGGTAACCGTGACCACCACGCTTCCGTCTGCCGACCGCATCAAACCGGTGGTGACGGTGGTGCCGGCCGGTGTGTGCTTCCGGGCGTTGGAGAGCAGGTTGGCCAGCACCTGGTGCAGCTGGGTGGTGTCCCCGCGCACCGTGACCGGTTCGTCGGGCAGCTGCAGCTGCCAGGTGTGGTCCGGTGCCATGACCTTTTCGTCGCTGACCGTTTCGATCACCAGCTGGGTAAGGTCCACATCGGTAGTTTCGGTTGCCTTGCCCTCGTCCAGCCGGGCCAGCAGCAGCAGGTCCTCCACCAGCGCGGTCATGCGCTCCGACTGGCTTTGCACCCGCCCCAGCGACTTCCGGCCGTCCTCAGTTAGCGTTTCCGTCATGCGCATCAGCTCGGTGTACCCGCGGATGGCGGTCAGCGGCGTCCGGAGCTCGTGGGAGGCGTCGGCAACAAACTGGCGCACCTTCATCTCGCTGCGCTGCCGGGCTTCCAGGGCGCTGGAGACGTTGTCCAGCATCAAATTGAGCGCGTGGCCCACGCTCCCCACTTCGGTATTGGGATGGGCTGCCGACGGCGGCACGCGGACGGCGAGCGCCACCTCGCCGGCATCGAGGGGCAGCTTGGAGACCCTGGTGGCGACGTCGGACAGCTGTTCCAGGGGACGCATGGTCCGGCGGATTAAGGCGGTGCCGGCCAGCCCAATCAGGACCAGGCCGCCCAGGGAGACCAGCACCATGGTGAGCACAAGGGAGCCTTCGGTGGCTTTCTTGGTGGCCAGCGGGAGGCCGGTAATCACCACGTCGCCGTATGGCGTCCCGGTGGCCATCAGCCGGTAGTCGCCGTTGGACAGCTCTCGGTCCACCGGCACGCCGTTGTGGGGCAGCGCCTGCAGGGTGGCGATGTCACGGGAGGTAAGCGCGGTGCGGGTGGCGTCGGAGGACAGGAAGCCGGCAGCGCTGCTGACCTGGCCGTTGATCACGCGTGCGTTGAGTGTTCCCACGCTTTGGCCGCGCGCGTCCAGGGGGTCAGGCCGCCCGGAAGGATTGCCTTCCGGTGGCCGGCCGCGGGAAGCCTGCATCAACTGGCTGTCCAGCTGGTTGGTGAGCACCACATCCATGGAGGCGTAACTGACCACTCCGATCGCACCGGAGATGGCCACCAGCAGGGCCATGGACAGCAGGATCAGGCGGGTGCGGAGGTGCCAGGTGGAGGGGTTGAACCAGGACCGGCCGGTGGGCCGGGGGACACCGGAAAGAGACACGCGTTTCCTTTGGCTAGTCTGCAGGCTTGATGACGTAGCCTGCTCCGCGCACGGTGTGGATCATTGGCGGATGGTTGGCTTCGATCTTCTTTCGCAGGTAGGAAATGTACAGTTCCACGATGTTTGCCTGGCCGCCGAAGTCGTAATCCCACACGTGGTCCAGGATCTGGGCCTTGCTGACCACGCGCTTGGGGTTTTCCATCAGGTAGCGGAGGAGCTCGAACTGGGTTGCCGTCAGCTGGATCCCGTCCCCGGCACGGGTGACTTCGCGGGTGTCCACATTGAGTACCAGGTCGCCCACCACCAGTTCGGCGGTATCCATGGCGGCAACCCCGGAACGCTGCACCAGGCGGTGCAGGCGCAGCAGGACTTCCTCCATGCTGAAGGGCTTGGTCACATAGTCGTCCCCGCCGGCGGCCAGCCCCACGATGCGGTCCTGGACGTCGTCCTTCGCAGTCAGGAAGAGCGCAGGCACCTCCGGCGCAAAGGCGCGGATCCTGCCAAGCAGCTCGACGCCGTCGAACCCCGGCAGCATGACGTCCAGCACCAGGACATCCGGATGGAAGTCTTTGGCCAGCTTGACGGCAGTGGGTCCGTCCGCTGCCACGGCCGCCGACCAGCCCGCCATGCGCAGGCCCATGCTCATGAGTTCGGACAGGCTCGGCTCGTCATCCACCACCAGGGCACGGATCGGGGAACCGTCCGGGTGGGTGAGCTGGGGAAGGTTGTTGGTCATGGAGTGCGGGGATGCCATGGGACAACCCTCCGATCTGTCGGTGTGGCGATGCTTTGCCATTGCTGTGCTCCAGCTGTGAGGTTCAGCCTAGCCACCTGGACCTGGGGTAATTGCTGGCCCGCAAAGCATCACGGCAGAGCCTGTTCGGACACCAGCATCACTACCATGCTGGCCAGGCGGGCAGGGTGACTGAGGTCTCTGCAACCTCCCTGATCGTCAAAAGCGATGGCACCGCGACCGCCCCGGGCGCCGGCACCGGCACCAACTGACGCACCCAAACGAACGCTGCGCACCCGTCCGGTCCGGGCAGTGCACGCCGGCGGGGTAAAAAAACGGCAGGAGAGGGGACACCGGTTGGACAGGGAAGCTCCTTGCCCGGCCGATTCTATGTCAAACGGTTGAATTTCCGTGAGATTCGGTCAAAGGGGATTTAGTCAAAGATTCTTTCGACAGAGGCGCGATGTGAGGCCTTCGACCGGATAAGCGGCAGGAAAATTTCCCTCTTCCGAAATAGTGATGTACGGCACAATTCCACGTTTTGTCTCACGATGCGGACAGTTCGGTCCATTGTTACTTGCAAGTTGGCATTGTTACGCTGCACACTTCCAATGTGAACAAGAACTCAACAGCACCTGCAGCCGCAGAATATTGGCCCAGCACATCCGCTGCTGCCGACATGCGCTGTTGTCGAATGCACGCCTGACCTTCCCACCCACCGAAGTTCTTAGGCATTCGCCCCCCAGCCCAGCGTCGGGCGCCCCTCCCTGGTCCGCGTGACGGGGAAGCCAGCATTCGAGCCGCGAAGACGGCCATTTCACATTGAGGTAACCAAACATGTCAGTTGCATCCGGATACGTCCACATCTCAGTCCGTAACGCCGCGAAGGCAGGACAGCCCTCCGGCCTTCGTCCCGGTTTCGGTCCGCGCCCGTCGCTCGCTCCCTCCGCGTCCGGAAGCAGCTTTCCCGGCCAAGGTTTCGCCCCGCAGGGATACAACCCCACCTCTTACGGCCAGCTCCGCGCCGTGCACCCCGCAGAGTCCGCACCCGTTACTGCCCCTACCCCGGTAGTGGCCGGCCCAAACCCGGTACGCCCGGTAGCCAACGAAAACGTCGCCCGTGGATTCGTCCTCTACATGGGCATTGACGAGGAGACCGCTGCAGCAGCCGGAACCTCCATCGCCAAGCTCGCGCAGGAAATCCGCGCTTACGCCCAGTCGCTGGTCTCCGGTGCCGAAAGCTACGCCGCCGTGGCAGTAGCCCCCGCCGGCACGCCCGGTTCCGCGCTCGACGTCGTCCGTTCCACCTTCGGCGACCCCACGGTCAACTCCCGCCAGCGCGCCGAAACCCCGCGCCCTGCCCAGCCGCAGGAACCGCGCCCCTCCGGCGTGCTTATCGACCTCGCCCGCCGCGAAGTCCACCTCGACGGCGAATCCCTGAACCTCACCTTCAAGGAGTTTGAGCTCCTCAACTACCTCGTCGAAAACGGAACCCGCACCGTGGGCCGCGACGAGCTCCTCGAAGGACTGTGGCGCAACGCCGAAGAAGTGCCCAACGAGCGCACCATCGACGTCCACATCCGCCGCCTCCGCTCCAAGCTGGGCCGGCTCGCCAACACCGTCCGCACCGTCCGCGGCCAGGGCTACCGGTTCTACGAGCACCCGGAAGTTGTCGTCTGGGCCGCTCCTGAGTACTCGATCTAGCTCCTCTCTAACCTCCGCTCGATAGGCGGCACATCCCTCGGCGCCTGCGCTCGTTCCTCACGCAACAACGGCGCTGTCGGGACATGCCGCCTTTCGGCGTTTGTGCAGCCTCTCCGCGCACTGTGCCTCCGCGGCCGCGGGGCGCTGCCTGTGCTTTTGCTCGGGCTAGGCTTGGGCCATGAGTTCGCACCACGTTCGACGCCTTGTGATCATGCGCCACGCCAAGGCTGACTGGCCCGGCGGCGTGGCCGACCACGAGCGGCCGCTCGAAGAACGCGGACACCGGGAGGCGCCGCTGGCCGGGCGCTGGCTGCTCAAGCACAACATCGTCCCGGACTTCATCCTGTGCTCCAGCGCCCTGCGCACCCGGCAGACCTGCACGTGGGTCTGTTCCGAGCTCGGAGACAAGGCACCCACGCCCAAGCTCGAAGACGGCCTGTACGCAGCCTCGGCCCTCCGGATGCTCATCGTTGTCAACCACGTCCCGGACACCGTCACCACGCTCATGCTGATCGCTCACCTGCCCGGCGTGCAGGACCTGGCCATGCACCTTGCCTCACGCGATTCCGACCACGACGCCTACATGGATGCCGCCACCCGCTTTCCCACGAACGCGCTCACCGTCCTGGAGACGGAGAAGCCGTGGGCGGAACTCGACGGTCAGGATGCGCGGATCACGCGGTTTGCGGTGCCCCGGTCGCACTAGCTGCGATCTCGCGCAGCAGCCCCGCGACGTGCCTGATGCCCGGGCTGGCGGTCATGGTCCTGCGATGCACGAGCCCCACCTGCCGCACCTGGACCGGGTTGACCACCGGTATGGCGGCGACGTCCGCAGGCAGCCCCGGCCGGCCCAGGCGGGGTACCAGCGCAACTGCCACTCCCTGCTCCACGAAAGCGATGTGCGTCGCAAAATCGGGATCGTAAACCCTGATATCCGGGACCCGCCCCAGGTCGGCGAAGATCCGCAGGAGGGCTTCATTGCAGATCGCTCCGGCCGGCGTGCTGATCCAGCGCTCGTCGACAAGCTGTGCGGGCGTAACCTCCGTCCGCTGTGCGAGGGGATGCCCGCGGTGGACCAGGACGTCGGCCACGTCCTCGCACAGCCACTCCAGCGTGAGGTGCTCCGGGATTACCAGTGGCACCGAATTCCAGTTGTGCACTAGGCCCAGGTCGGCTTCGCCGTTGGCCACACGCGCCACGGCCTCGCGCGGGTCCTCTGCCAGGACGGAAATATCGAGCGATGCTTCCGACTGCTCAATACGGGCCAGCATCGGGCCCACCAGTCCCCGGCAGGCCGTAGAAAAGGAAACTACGCGAAGACTCCCGCTGGGCTTGGCCGGATCTGCCAGCAGCGTGGACTCCAGCTCCTCCAGCTCGGCCAGGATGCGCCGGCCATAGGCCGCCAGGGCCAGTCCGCGCTCGGTAAGCAGGACCCCGCGGCCGCGGCGTTCCAGGACGGCGAATCCGCCCTCCTTTTCCAACTTCTTCACCTGTTGGGACACCGCTGAGGGGCTGAATCCCATGGCTTCCGCGGCGGCAACCACCGTGCCGTGCTGCTCGATAGCGGCCAGCGCTCGCAAGGACCCAATGTCGATCATGAAGCAAACGTACATGATGAAATACCGAATCACGCGCTGGTGCTTCACTAAGACCTCTGCCAGAGTAGGAGCGTGACCCTCCGCGATTCCCTCCTTGCCGTTCTCGTAGCCCTGCTGTGGGGCCTGAACTTCGTGGCCATCGACATCGGACTCCACGCGGGCGGCCAAGACTTTCCGCCGCTGTTGTTCGTTGCCCTGCGTTTCGTCCTGGTGGTTGTCCCCTGGATCTTCTTTGTCAGGAAGCCCGACGTGAGCTGGAAAGCCATCATCGGAGTCGGTCTCTTCATGAGCGCAGGCCAGTTCGGCCTGCTCTACCTGGCCATGGCGCTCGGCATGCCGGCGGGTCTTGCGTCGCTGGTCCTGCAGGCGCAGGTGCTGCTGACTGTCCTGCTTGCCGCCGGGTTCCTGGGCGAGCGGCCCAGCATGCGCCAGCTGGCGGGTGTTGGGCTGGGCGTCGCAGGCCTCGCCCTCGTGGCCGTGGGACGAAGTGCGGTGGCGCCGCTCCTGCCGCTGGTCATCGTCCTGGCGGCGGCACTGTCCTGGGCGGCCGGAAACGTCATCGCCAGGAAGGCCAAGGCTGCCTCGGGCCTGGGGCTGGTGGTCTGGTCCGGTGCCGTGGTGCCGCTCCCGCTCGGAGCGTTGTCGGTGGTGGTCGACGGGCCGGGCGCGGTGTGGACTTCCCTGTCGAATATTCAGGCGCCAACCATGCTCAGCGCCCTGTACACCGCTGTTTTCGCCTCACTGGTGGGCTACGGAATCTGGAACCGGCTCCTGGCCAGCCACCCGTCGTCGGCCGTTGTTCCGTTCACCTTGCTGGTCCCGGTGGTGGGCATGAGCGCTGCGTGGCTGGTCCTCGCGGAGGTCCCGTCGCCAACAGAGCTGGCCGGTGGCGTGCTCCTCCTGGGCGGCGTGGCGACGGCGGTGCTCACCGGAGCAGGCAGGCGGCGTCAGCGGCGGGAGGCGGAGCCACTGCCGGGCCTGGGTGCAGGCCTGGCCGGGGATGGAGCGGACGACGACGGGCGCTTGGCTCGTGCCGAAGAGCCCCCGGGCGCGGTCCGGGTGACGGAGGTCCGCTGAGAGGCGGAGGCCTGGCTGCCGGCGCGCGGGCCGGCGGGACGCGCTGCCGGAGGACTCCCGCGCCGTGCGGGGGAGGGCCTGCGGGCCGCCGCGGTCCGTGCCCGTGCCGGCCACAGGGCACCCAGGAAGAGGATGCCGAAGGTACCCGCAAGCGCGCAGGCGGCACCCAGGAAATAGTTGTCCGGGTCGTCGGTGGGAAGCGGGGTGCCCAGGAAGGAGGACTGGCCGTCGAACGCCAGCTCCCAGGTGCTGAGGAATGCCAGGGAAAAGCCGAGGGCGAGGGCGGTCGCGGCGCCCGCCGCCAGCAGGGCAAAGCGCCGCCGCCGGACCAGGATCTCGGCCAGCGCGGCGAGGTAGGCCAGCCCCAGGACGCCCAGGAACGCCATGAACACCGGCTCGGCCAGCGTCATGGCAGTGAGCACCAGCAGCCCGGCAGCGATGATGCCGCAGATGACCGCGAGCTTTCCGCTCTTCCCCGTATGGCGCATGTGCTCCATCATCCCCAAGGAGTGGACTCCTTCAGGACGTAGCCGCGCATGATGGCCATGATTGCCGCAACACTTTGGTCACGGGTGCGCTCGGGGTTGTAGGTCTGCCGGTCCAGGCCCACCACGAAGCAGGCACCGAAGATGGCGGTTTCCAGGCTCCCCCTGGACACTGAAACGTCCACGGGGTAGGCCTTGGCCACCCGTTCCACGGCCTGCCCGATCACTTCCAGGAGCTCGCCGCGCAGCACCGAGAAGGTGCCCTGCCACTCGCTGGGAATCCGCCAGTTCTCGCTGACCCACAGGCGGGCGAAGGAAGGGTACTCGGCCATGAAGTCCATGGCCTGGCCGATCATCGCTTCCATGGCCAGCAAGGGATCCCGGTGAGTGCCTTCGCTGCCGGCAGCCTCGAGCAGCTGCGCCTTGAGGATGTCCACGCCGTGCCGGAGCAGCTGCGCGATCAGCTCGGATTTGCTGCCGAAGTTGTAGTACACGGTGCCCTTGGAGACCCCGGCGGCTGCAGCGATTTCATCCACCGTGACGCTTGCCGCGCCGCGCTCGCCGATCAGCTCCATGGAGGCATCGAACAGTTTCTGGCGGGTGGCGTTGGTGCGGGCGGGCCGGAGCCCTTTGGCCGCGGCCGTGGGTTCGGTGCTCATACTGCGATCTCCGGCTTCAGTGTTTTAAGCGTCCAGTATTTGTTCTTGCGCACCGCGAGGGTGGACATGGCCGCCCCCAGCAGGGTGTAGCCCAGCAGGCCCACCAGGGTGGGGGCAATCATGGACTGGTCGCCGCCGTAGATCAGGTGCCGCATTCCGGTCACCACGTACCCCATGGGCAGGACCTGGTGCACCACGTGCAGCGGCTGCGGGGTGGTCTGCCACGGGAACGTGCCGCCGGATGACACCAGCTGCAGGACCAGCAGGATGAGCACCACCAGTTTGCCCGGTGATCCCAGCAGGGCCACCACGCCCTGGATGAGCGCGCTGAAAGCCATGGCGGCGGCCAGCATGAACAGCCACATCAGCACCGGGTGCGCCGGATTCAGTCCCAGCGCCACGTCCACCACCAGGGTCAGCAGCGACGCCTGCACCACGGAGACCAGCAGGAAGGGAAGCCAGCCGCCCAGGGCGATCTTCCATGACGGTGCGTTGGAGGCCAGTGCCCGTTGCGTGATGGGCCGCATGGCCTGGACCAGCATGAAGATCCCGATCCACAGGGCGAGCGTAAGGAAGAACGGGGCGAGCCCGGCGCCGTAGGATCCGGCCTTGGCCTGCGATACGTTGCTGACCGCCACCGGATCGGCCATGACCTGGGACAGGTTGCTCTTCTGGGCATCGTCCGGGTTGGGGACCTGGCCGGCGCCGTTCCCGATCCCGTCGGCGAGCGTGCGGGAGCCTGAGGCAGCCTGGCCCGCGCCGTCGGCCACCTGGGCCGCTCCGGCATCCACCTTGTGTGCGCCGTCCGCAAGGCCGGCGGAGCCGTCGACGGCGGACTGCTCACCGGCTGCCAGCGCGGCGGCGCCCGTGTGCAGCTGGTCAGCCCCTGCCGAGGCCTGCGCGATGGCGTCCTTGAGGGCGGGCATCCCCGCTGACAGCTGGGCGGCGCCAACGCTGACCGCTTCCGAGCCGCTGGCCAGCTGCTGCACCTGGGTGGCGTCCGTCTGGATCTTGCTCTTTGCCGCGGCCACGGGACTGGATGCGGCGGCCGCGTCGAAATCGGCCAGGACCTTGTCCGCCTGCTCCTGCGTCAGGACGCCCGAGGCAACAAGCCTGCTGTTGGACTCCACCACCCGGGAGCGGAGCCCCTGGTCCGCTGCCTCCAGCTGCGCCGCCACGTCCTGGACCTTGGCGTTCAGCTGGGCGTTCCCGGCAGCCACCTGGGCGGCGCCGGACGCGAGCGTCTGCGTATCCGTAGGCAGGGTGGCCGTCTTGTCCTTGAGGACTGACAGGCCGGTGCTGAGCTGCCCCGCGCCGTCGGTCAGCTGGTTGGCGCCGTCGCGCAGCTTCAGCTGGCCGGCGTACAACTGGTCCGCTCCGCTGCTCAGGGCCGAGGTCCCCTCGTGGAGGGTGACCGTTCCGTCCCTGAGGGTGGCCACGCCGTCGGCCAGCTGGGAGGCTCCGTCCGCGGCCTGGACCATTTTGGCGTGGATGGTGCCGAAACCGGTGAGCAGCTGGTTGGCGGTTTCCTCACCCACCTCCTTGGCGACGGTGGAGTGCACGGCAGTCGTCAGCTTGTCCACGATGGTGCTCAGGAGGTAGTTGTTGGCATCGTTCGTGGTCACGTTCAACATGGCCTGGCTGGCGGAATCGAAGCTGCCGGGCGAGACCAGGTTGGCTGAGAAGTCCTTGGGAATCTTCAGTGCGAAGGCATACTGCCCGCTGCTCACTCCTGCGTCAGCTTCCGTGGAGCTGACCACCGGAACCCAGTGGAATACATTGCCTTCCACCAGGCTTTCCGCCACCTTCGTCCCCGCCTCCAGCCGCGTGCCGTCGGCCGTGGTTGCGCCGGTATCCTCGACCACCAGGGCGGCGTCCAGATTGTTGAGGTGACCGTACGGATCCCAGTTCGCGTAGAGGTACACCGCGCCGTAGAGCAGCGGAACCATGGTCAGCGCCAGGATGGTCAGCTTGGGCAGCAGCCCGCCGGTCATGCGCTTGAGTTCGGAGCGGGCCAGCCGCAGGACAGTCACTTGGCGACCTCGGTTTCGAGTGGGGTTTCCTGGTTTTCGGGGTTTTCGGGGTTTTCGGGGTTTTCCGCATCATCCGGGTCCGGCCCGGCTTCCGCCGGGTCGGGGGCGGGCATGGCTGCAGGTGCCGCGTTGCCGATCGCGGCAACCGGCCCGTCCCACGAGCCGGGGACGGCGCTGACTGCCGCCACGACGGCGAGTGGGCGCCCGGCGTCGTACGCCAACTCCTGCAGGCGCGGCAGCCAGGTGAGCATATCTGCGCTGTGGCGGTCCGGAGAATCCACCACCAGCAGGTCCGTGCGGGGATTGGCCAGGGCCAGCGCCGTCAGCAGTTCGAGCCGCCGCCGTGGTTCCAGCTGCTCGGTCCAGAGACCTTCGATGTCCTCGAAACGGTTGACCTTGAGCCATGGGCCGCTGAGCAGCGCCCCCCGGTAGCGGCGGGGTATCAGGGCCAGGTCCTCGGTCACCAGGTCGCGGACACTGAGGTGTTCTTCCGGTTCGTTGACGCCGGGGGAGTTCACCAGGGCGGCGGCCAGGCGGAGCTGCTTGGTCCGGGAACTGTTGTCCCAGCTGACCTGTCCGCCCGAAGCCTTCATCCTCCCGCTGAGCAGGAGGGACAAAGCGGTGCGCTGGTCCT
Source organism: Pseudarthrobacter sp. BRE9 (assembly GCF_031844305.1). Classification (NCBI taxonomy): domain Bacteria; kingdom Bacillati; phylum Actinomycetota; class Actinomycetes; order Micrococcales; family Micrococcaceae; genus Pseudarthrobacter; species Pseudarthrobacter sp. BRE9. The sequence goes on from NZ_JAUZUY010000012.1 coordinate 27,965, forward strand.
GGCGGTCGCCGGTAACGAGCAGCAGCCCGCCGCGGCCCACCTCCAGCGAGGTTGGCGGAAGCAGCGGGTCCCTGCGTCCTTTGGCCTGGAGCTGGTGTGCTGAGAGCAAGGCGTGCCTTTCACAGAAATGGTCTGCATCAAGGCTAACCGAACTGACTGGTCAGTTCAAATAACGATCATCCCGTACTTTTCCAGCAGCCGCAGCCACACCTCGCTGATGGTGGGGTAGGAGGGGACGGCATGCCAGAGGCGGTCCAGCGGCACCTCGCCCACTACGGCAATCGTGGCTGCGTGCAGCAGTTCCGCCACGTCCGGGCCGGCGAACGTGGCGCCCAGAAGGACCTTGCGGTCTTCATCAACCACCAGCTGGGCCCAGCCTTCATAGTTTTCCGAGTGGAGGGAAGACCCGGCCACCTGGATGGGCAGCTCCACGGAGGACGCGTTGTACCCGTCCTTCCTTGCCGCCTGCAGGGTTCGTCCCACGCTGGCCAGCTCCGGGTCCGTGAAGACGACGCTGGGTACGGCATGCTGGTTGGCCGTCTGGGCCCAGCGGGTCCAGTCGCCGGGAGTGCCCTTGAGCCCACCCTTGGCGCGTGCCGCGATGGCGGCACCAGTGGCGCGTGCCTCGTACTTGCCCTGGTGGGTGAAGAGGTTCTTGCCTGCCGCGTCTCCCACCGCGTAGAGCCAGGGTTCGTCGCCGGGTGTTCCCTGGACCAGTCCGGAGGTGTCGGTGGTGAGGGAAAGGTGCCCGGAGCCGTCCGGCTCGAAGCCGATGCTCTCCAGGCCCAGGCCTTCAAGGGCCGGATGCCTGCCCGTGGAAACCAGGACCTTCTCGGAGGTGACGTCGGTTCCATCGCCCAGGCTGACGGTGAGGGTGCCGTCGTCGTTCCCGCGGATGCGTTTCGTGGCCGTGTTCAGCCGCAGTTCGACACCGTCCGCGCGCAGTCCTGCCGCAACCAGTGCCGCCGCCTCCGTTGGAAAGTTGCCCAGCAGCCCACTGCGAGCCACCAGCGTGACGCTGGAACCCAGGCGGGCGAAGGCCTGGGCCAGCTCGGCGCCGGCCACGCCACCGCCCAAAACCGTCAGGCGCGCGGGAACCTCACGTGCCGATGTGGCTTCCCGGGTTCCCCATACCTGCACATCCTCAAGGCCCTCGATAGGCGGAGTGTTGGGGGTTGAGCCCGTGGCGAGGACCACGGCATGCCGCGCCCGCAGCAGGTGCCGGCTGCCGTCCAGGCCTGCCACCTCCACCGCCTTGGGCCCGGTCAGCCAGGCATGGCCGCGCACCAGCTCGATGCCGGTGTCCGCCACCCACGCCACCTGGCTGTCATCCTGCCAGTTGGAGGTGAAGTAGTTGCGGCGTTCCAGGACTGCGGTGGCGTCCAGGGTGCGGGTGACTGCCTCCCTGGCGCCCGGCGTTGTCTGTGCCCCGTGCAGCGCGGTGCCGGGCCGGAGGAGCGCCTTCGACGGCATGCAGGCCCAGTAGGAGCATTCACCCCCCACCAGTTCCGCTTCCACGAGTACGGCGGTGAGCCCGCCCTCCACGACGCGGCCTGCCGCGTTTTCCCCTACGGCGCCTGCGCCGATGACAACAACATCAAATTCGCGCTCAGTGGCGTCGGGCATCATGTGCAAAGCCTAGCCCGCGATGAGGGGCCCGACGGCACAAAAAAGGTCCGCACCGGCGAACCGGTGCGGACCTTGTTGGTGCGCCCAAAGGGATTCGAACCCCTGACCTTCTGTTCCGTAGACAGACGCTCTATCCAGCTGAGCTATGGGCGCATTCCGTGTCCCGGGAGGAGAACCGCTCTCCCTGAACCTCGAATTACTTTACGCGAGCAGGGCCCGTAGTGCCAAATCGGAAGGACTGTAATCTCGACAACTAGACCGGTATAGGTGACCTTTGTCACTTAATCGGGGTTTTCGCAGCGATAATTCCTTGAATTTCCGCGGAATTCACTTTTGGTGACCGCAGATGTCAGGCAAGCTCCCCAAAAACTCCACTGGTCCGGACCATAGCATTTAGCTCACACCGATGAACCCGAGGAAGGGAACTGCAATGGGCGATCTGGCGCAGAAGCCGCTGCTTGAGAAAGCACCCACCACACATGCCGGCCTGCTGGCATGGGTCGAAGAGGTTGCTGAGCTTACGCAGCCGGACCGCATCTACTGGGTTGACGGGTCCGAAGAGGAAAACACCCGCCTTACCGACGAGCTGGTCGCCGCCGGCACCTTGACCCGGCTGAACCAGGATCTCTTCCCGAACTCCTTCGCCGCGTTCTCGGATCCCGCTGACGTTGCCCGCGTCGAGGAACAGACCTTCATCTGCTCGGAAAACAAGCGTGACGCCGGCTTCACCAATAACTGGATGGAACCGCGGGAGATGAAGGACAAGCTGCGCGGCCTGTTCGCCGGCTCCATGCGCGGCCGCACCATGTACGTCATCCCGTTCGTTATGGGCCACCTCGACGCCGAGGACCCCAAGTTCGGCGTCGAGATCACGGACAGCGCCTACGTTGTCGCCTCCATGCGCATCATGGCAAACATCGGCACCGAGGTCCTGGACAAGATCACGGCCACCAATGCCTTCTTCGTTCCGGCCCTGCACTCCCTCGGCGCCCCGCTGGCCCCGGGCCAGGATGACGTGCCGTGGCCCTGCAACCCGGACAAGTGGATTGTCCACTTCCCCGAAGAACGGTCCATCTGGTCCTTCGGCTCCGGCTATGGCGGAAACGCGCTGCTGGGCAAGAAGTGCTACGCCCTGCGCATCGCCTCGGTCATGGCACGTGACGAAGGCTGGCTGGCGGAGCACATGCTCATTCTCAAGCTCACCTCGCCGGAGAAGAAGTCGTACTACATGTCCGCAGCCTTCCCCTCGGCCTGCGGCAAGACCAACCTTGCCCTGCTCGACCCCACCATTGAAGGCTGGGAAGTCGAAACCCTTGGCGATGACATCACCTGGATGCGGATCGGCAAGGAAGGCGAGCTGCGCGCCACCAACCCGGAGGCCGGCCTCTTCGGCGTAGCCCCCGGCACCGGCTGGGGCACCAACCCCAATGCCATGCGCGCCATTGCCAAGGGCCACAGCATCTTCACCAACGTGGCATTGACCGACGACGGCGGTGTCTGGTGGGAGGGCATGACGGACGAGGTTCCGGCGCACCTGACCGACTGGCAAGGCAACTCCTGGACGCCGGATTCTGACAAGCCGGCTGCCCACCCGAACTCCCGGTTCTGCACCCCGATCTCGCAGATCGACATGCTGGCCGAGGAGTACTACAGCCCGGAAGGCGTGGAGCTCTCAGCCATCCTGTTCGGCGGCCGCCGCAAGACCACCGTTCCGCTGGTCACCGAGGCCCGCAGTTGGACCAACGGTATTTTTATGGGTTCCACCCTCTCGTCCGAGACCACGGCCGCTGCCGCCGGACAGGTCGGCGTGCTGCGCCGCGACCCGATGGCCATGCTGCCCTTCATCGGTTACGACGCCGGCGACTACCTGAAGCACTGGATCAGCGTCTCCGGCAAGGCCAACCCCGAACGCCTGCCGCACATCTTCCTCGTGAACTGGTTCCGCCGCACCGCCGACGGCGGCTTCGCCTGGCCCGGCTTCGGCGACAACGCCAGGGTCCTGAAGTGGGCCATCGAGCGGATCGAGGGCAAGGCTGACGCCATCGAAACTCCGATCGGTTTTGTTCCGACGGGCCACTCGCTGGACCTCACCGGCCTGGATCTGACCCACGCCCACGTGGAGGACGCTGTCCGCGTGGACCGCGCGGAGTGGGACGCCGAGCTGGCCTCCATCGAGGAATGGTACGCCCAGTTCGGGGATTCACTCCCGGATGCCCTGCGCGCCGAGCTCGAGTCCCTCAAGGAACGCATGGCTGAGCACAGCTAGCCAGCTGGGGACAAACAGACACAACGACGGCGGCCCCGCACCTTTTCGAAAAGGTGCGGGGCCGCCGTTGTTCCCCACCGGTTCCCTAGCCCCGCAAGCTCGGCCAGGGAACCCTGCCGGCGTGGGCCCACCCATCTGTTGCTCCGTACTAGCCGTTCTCAGCCCTCAAAAGGACCGTTACGGAGCAATCGATTTAGCTGGCGAGCCAGATGTCCGGGCCGAAGACCTCATAGTGGATCCGGGTGGACGGAATGCCCGCGTTGATGGCCTCGTTGCGGATGTTCTTCATGAACGGCAGGGGGCCGCACAGGTACAGGGAAGCATCGGCCGGAAGGTCCACTTCGCGCAGGGACATGAACCCTTCCCTGGCGCCGTCCACCGGCTTTTCCAGCCAGAGCTGCAACTCGGCACCGTCCAGGCGCTCCACGTCGTCCGTCATCTGGCTGCGCAGCGCCCAGCTGTCCAGGGTGCTTTCGGCATGCAGTACCAGGACCTGCCGGTCGGAGCCGGACTCGGCGAGGGAGCGGAGGATGGAGGCGGTAGGGGTGCAGCCGATGCCGGCGGAGGCAAGAACCACGGGGCCGTCGCCCTCCTTGAGCGTGATCTCGCCGTAGGGATTGGAGATCTCGACGACTTCACCCACCTGGACAGTGTGGTGCAGGACAGGGGAGACCTCCCCGCCGTCGTCCAGCTTGGTGGTGAAGGTGCGGCTGGTGCCGGCATCGCCGGAAAGGGAGTACTGGCGGACCTGGCGCAGCCCGTCAGGGAGGGCCACCTTGACGCTGATGTACTGTCCGGGCAGGGCCGGGGTCACCGGGGTGCCGTCGGCGGGCTCCAGGGTGAAGGTCATGGACCCGGTTCCTGCCGGTGCCTTGGCCGCCACCCGCCAGGGCATCCACATCCTGTCATTGGCCTGTGCGGCGTAGAGGCCCTTTTCGAGCTTGATCAGGGCGTCCGCCATCAGCCAGTACACCTCGGTCCAGGCTTCGGCGATCGCAGGCGTGATGACCTCGGCCAGGTCCTCGGCGATCGCCGCGAAAAGGTGCCCGTAGACCACCTGGTACTGCGGTTCCGTGATGCCCAGCGAGGCGTGCCGGTGCGCGATGCGCGAAAGGACGGTTTCCGGCAGCGTGCCGGGGTTGTTTACCAGGTGGGTGGCGAAGGCGGCGATGCTCCCGGCCAGGGCCTGCTGCTGGTTGCCGGAGCGCTGGTTGGAGCGGCTGAACAGGCCATCCATCAGTTCAGGATGCGCCGCGAACAGGCGGGCGTAGAACTTGGGGGTGATTGATCCGATCCTGGAGCCGACCAGCGGCAGGGTGGCCTCAATGACCGGGCGGGACTTGTCCGAGAGCATGCAAACTCCTGAGATTGTGGCCGGGGCCTTCGTCCGGCCGGAAGAAAACTCATATTTGAAATACGAGTATTTCTGCCTCAGTTCTACACCTTGTAGAAGTTTGAAACAAACCGGGAGCGGGCACCCGGATAGGGGGTCAAAGCCCCGGGCGCAGGCCGATCATCTGGAAGACCGGTGCCATCTGCCGCTCCTGGGGAAGGTCCGCGATGACCACGGAATCCAGTTCCGCGTAGAAGGCCTCGCGGGCGCGGGCCAGGGCGCCGCGGAGTTTGCACTCATTGATGAGGGGGCAGTTGCCGGCGGGCGCCACGCATTCAGCAGGATCCGTACGGGTATCAAGCTGCCGCAGGATCTGGCCGACGGTGGCCATGCGGCCCGCGTGGCTGAGCCGTGAACCACCGGAGCGGCCACGGACAACGTCAATCAGGCCCATGCTCCGCAGTTTCGCCATGGCCTTGCTGACGTGGTTGTAGGGCGTGCCCACCGAGTCCGCGATGCTCTGGGTGGTGAGCAGCGTGCCGTCCGGAACGGCGGCGAGCACCATGAGTGCGCGCAGGCTGACGTCGGCGAAGGCATTGATCTTCATGGCTGCAGGTCCGGTCTAGTCCACCCAGATAGCGGGCTCGCTGGCGTCCGCGCCGAGTTCGCCGAATTCCCAGGACTGGGTGGTTGCGTTGGCCGCGTAAGGCAGCACGGCCGCAAAAAGGGAACCGTCCCGGTGCTCGGCGGCCACATGGATGGCGTCCGAGTCCTCCTCCACCAGCAGGATGTCGCAGACCACGGCGGCGGCGCGGAAGTCGTCCCGGTTCTGGCGGAGGAGGGCCTGCAGGTCGTGGATCATGGCGTCCGCGTCGAAGTCCCCGTCCGTACCTTCCGCGGCATCCGCCGGCGAGACGGCAACCAGCCGCACCTCGCCGTCGTTCTGGACCGTCAGGGCGAAGGGCAGGAAGCCGCCGTTGCGCTGGAGCTGCTCCTGGGCCGCGCTGACGCCCGTGCCCAGGAGATTCTCCAGATCAGTTGCCGTGGCCTCGGGGACGGAATCGCGCCAGCTTTCCTGCCCGCTGTTTCTGTCCGCTGCCTGTCCCGTGTGGTCAGTCATCCGCTGCTAGGCCCGCACCAGGGACAGGACCCGGTCCCGGATGCGTTCCATGGTGGTCCGGTCCGTTGCCTCGGCGTTGAGCCGCAGGAACGGTTCGGTGTTGGAGGGGCGCAGGTTGAACCAGTAGCTGCCGTCGTTGGCGGTGAACGTGCTGCCGTCCAGGTTGTCGATGGTCAGGTCCTCGTCCTCGAATGCCTGGCGCACCCGCTCCACCGCAGCCGGCTTGTCCTCCACCTCGGAGTTGATCTCGCCGGAGCTGACATAGGGCTCGTATTCCCGGGCCAGTTCGGAGAGCGGACCGTCCTGCTCGCCGAGGGCTGCCAGGACGTGCATGGCCGCCAGCATGCCGGTGTCCGCGTTCCAGAAGTCGCGGAAATAGAAGTGGGCGGAGTGTTCGCCGCCGAACACTGCGCCTTCCTTGGCCATGACTGCCTTGATGAAGGAGTGGCCAACGCGCGTGCGGACGGCCCGTCCGCCGTCGTGCTCCACCAGTTCGGCGACGGCGCGGGAGGTGAGCAGGTTGTGGATGATGGCTGGCTTTTCCTCGCCCTGGGCCCTGGCGCGGGCGATCTCGCGGCGTGCCACCATGCCGGTGATGGCCGACGGCGAGACGGGCTCGCCCTTCTCATCGATGACAAAGCAGCGGTCGGCGTCGCCGTCGAAGGCCAAGCCGATGTCCGCCCCATGTTCGATGACCGCGGCCTGCAGGTCGCGGAGGTTTTCCGGCTCCAACGGGTTGGCCGGGTGGTTGGGGAACGAACCGTCCAGCTCGAAATACAGGGGAACGATGTCGAAAGGCAGCTTGGGCAGTAGGGCGTCACCGAGGACGGCCGGGGTGGTCATGCCGGCCATGCCGTTGCCGGCGTCCACCACCACCTTCAGGGGGCGGGACGCGGAAAGGTCAACGAGCTTGCGGAGGTACTCGGAGTAATCCTTCAGCACGTCGCGGACGCTGATGAGGCCACGGGTGCCGGTTGCGGGAATGGACCCGGAGTTGAGGTACTGCTCCGCGAGGGCCTGGATCTCCTTGAGGCCGGTTTCGGAGGAGATGGGGACGGCGCCCGCCTTCGCCATCTTGATGCCGTTGTATTCGGCAGGGTTGTGGCTGGCGGTGAACGTGGCCCCGGCGCGGTTGAGGAACCCGCAGGCAAAGTACAGCTCGTCGGTGGAGATCAGGTCCAGCAGCTCCACATTGGCGCCGCGGGCTGCCGCCCCGTTGGCGAAGGCCTTGGTGAACTCGGGCGAGGACGGACGCATGTCCCCGCCCACCACGATGGTCTGTCCTTCGAGCTGCAGCACATCCACGAACGAGGCCCCCACGGCTTCGACGATTTCGGCGGTGATCGACTCGCCCACAATCCCACGGACGTCGTAGGCCTTGAAGGATGCCGAAAGGTCAAATTTCGTTGTCTGTTCGCTAGTCACGGGCTTTATCTTACGTGGGCGGTGCCCACGGCCAATGTGCTTTGGGGAGCACTTTCGTAACAGGTCCGCCCTTGCGCCCGCTTTCCACATAGCGGCCCAGGGCTGTGCAGGCTGTCGGAGGGTGCTGGGATACTGAATCAATGGCCGATAACCAGTGCACGTCCACAGTCTCCGCTACCGCCGTTGCAGACAAGGCAGGCCCCGGCGCGCCCGGCACCGCCACGCACGCTGAAGCGCTTGAGGTCCTGCGCGGCCTGGTGGGGAACCTGGAAGCGGTCTTCCACGACGGGCAGTTTGAGGCCATCGAGGCATTGGTCGACGGCGGGCGGCGGGCCCTGGTGGTCCAGCGCACCGGCTGGGGCAAGTCCGCGGTGTACTTCGTGGCCTCTCTGCTGCTGCGGCGCCGGGGTGCCGGGCCCACGCTGATCGTCTCGCCGCTGCTTGCCCTGATGCGCGACCAGGTCGCCGCCGCCGCCCGGGCCGGGGTGCGCGCCGTCGCCATCAACTCAGCCAACCAGCTGGAATGGGACGCAGTGCGTGGGCAGCTGGCCGCCGATGAGGTGGACGTGCTCCTCGTTTCCCCGGAGCGGCTGACCAATCCCGCGTTCCGGGAGACCCAGCTGCCCGAACTCCTCCGGCGGACCGGCCTGCTGGTCATCGATGAAGCCCACTGTATTTCCGACTGGGGCCACGACTTCCGCCCCGACTACCGGCGGATCGCGGACCTCATCACCCGGCTGCCGGATTCGGTCCCGGTCCTGGCCACCACGGCCACGGCCAACTCACGCGTGGTGCACGATATCGAAGAGCAGCTCGGCGAGGGGGTCCTGACCATCCGCGGTTCGCTGGGCCGTGATTCGCTGCGGCTTGGGGTCCTGTCGCTCCCGGACTCCAAAGAGCGGCTGGGCTGGCTGCTGACCCACCTGGCCGATCTCCCCGGCAGTGGGATCATTTACACCCTTACCGTATCCGCGGCCGAGGACACCGCCCGCCTGTTGTCAGAGGCCGGGCACAATGTGCTGGCCTACACCGGGCGGACCGATCCCGCGGACCGCGAGCGGGCCGAGCAGCTGCTGAAGGACAACCAGGTCAAGGCGCTGGTGGCCACGTCCGCCCTGGGGATGGGCTTCGACAAGCCCGATCTTGGCTTCGTGGTCCACCTTGGCGCGCCGTCCTCGCCAGTGGCCTACTACCAGCAGGTGGGACGCGCCGGCCGTGGTGCCGCCAACGCCGACGTCCTGCTGCTCCCCGGAGCGGAGGACCGGGACATCTGGCAGTACTTCGCCACGGCGTCCATGCCCTCGGAGGAGAAGGCCGGGGCGGTGCTGACTGCCCTGGCCGAGGCTGGAACCGCCCTGTCAACGGTGGCGCTGGAAGCCAGGGTGGACCTTCGCCGCACGCCGCTTGAGCTGCTGCTGAAGGTGTTGTCAGTGGACGGGGCGGTGGAACGGGTCGGCGGCGGCTGGCGGTCCACCGGCCAGCCCTGGGTTTACGACGCCGAACGCTACCGCCGCATCGCCGAGGCGCGGGTGGACGAACAGGACTCCATGGTGATCTACCAGGACACCGCAGGCTGCCGGATGGAGTACATCACCTCGGTCCTGGACGATGAGACGGCCCGTCCCTGCGGGCGGTGCGACAACTGCGCGGGCCGGTGGTTCCCGGCGGACGTTGCAGCCGATGCCACAGCAGCGGCCGGCCAGACCTTGAGCCGGGCGGGCGGCGTCCTTGAACCGCGCCTTCAGTGGCCCAGCGGCATGGACCGGCTGGGAGTACCGGTGAAAGGAAAGCTCAAGCCGGGAGAGGGCCTTTCGGAGGGGCGTGTCCTGGCCCGGCTGACCGACCTGGGGTGGGGCGGCGCCTTGCGGGAGCTGTTTGCGGCCGGCGCGGAGGACCGGCCGGTGGACCCCGGGATGCTCCAGGCATGCGTTCAGGTCCTGCGCGAATGGGGAGCCGGTGATGGCCGGATTCCTGGGTGGAGCGGGGCGGGTAGGCCGGCCGCCATCGTGGGTATGCCGTCCCGCAGCAAACCGCAGCTGGTGGGGTCGCTGGCCCGGGGGATCTCCGATATCGGGCGCATCCCCTACCTTGGCGAGCTGCAGCTGGCGCACGGCGGTCCCACCGGCGGCCGGGGCGGAAACAGCGCCTACCGGCTGGCGGGGGTATGGGACCGACTGGTGGTGGGACCGGAGCTCGAAGCCGCACTGCAGTCCGTGCAGGGCCAGGCCGTCATGCTGATCGACGACCTTGCCGACAGCCGGTGGACCCTTACCGTCGCGGGGCGCGCCCTTCGGCAGGCCGGGGCGGGAGCGGTGCTTCCCCTGGTTCTGGCCCAGGCCGGCTGACGGCAGCCCCCGCATGGCGGGGGAGCAGGATGCTGTCCGCGGTGCTGGCCAGCATCAGGACGGCCATCGCCACGAATGCGCCGCGGAAGGGCCCTGCCGGGTCCTGCGGTCCGAGGGTCAGCCCGTCAAAGGTCCGGATGAGCAGGGCTGCCACCGCGATCCCCGAGCCGGTGCCGAGCTGGACCAGGGTGGCTGAAACCGTGTTGGCGGACGTCAGCTGCGCCGGGGGGATGTCGGCGTACTGCACGGAGGCATAAGCCGAGAAACCGATGGAGCGGAAGGCTCCGCTGCACACCAGCAGGACCACCATCAACGCTTCGGGGGTCTCCGGCGTCAGGAGGGCGCAGAGGGCGAAAGTCACGGCGGACGCCAGCGAGGCGGACACCAGCATCGCCTTGAAACCAAACTTCCGGATCAGCGGGGTGGTGGCCGGCTTGATACCGATGTTTCCGACGAACACGGCCGCCACCAGGGCGCCAGCATGCAGCGGGGACCAGCCGAACCCGGTCTGGAACATCAGCGGCAGCAGGAACGGGACCGAACTGATGGTGACCCGGTACACGAACCCGCCGGTGGCCATGGCCCGGAAGGTCCGGGTATGGAAGACCTGCAGGTTGAACAGCGGATGGGGAGTCCGGCGCATCCAGAACACGGCCCCTGCCAATGCTGCAACCCCGGCCGCGGCGCTGATCCCGGCCCAAGGCAGTTCCGGGTGGCTGCTGGCAAGCTCCAGGCCGGCCACCAGCGCACCCACCCCCACCGTGGTCATGACCATCCCCGGCCAGTCCAGCCGCCGGCCAGGATCCCCGGGAGCCGGGGGAACCAGGCGCAGGGCGGCCACAAACGCAGCCGCACCCAGGGGAATGTTCACCAGGAAGATCCAGTGCCAGGACAGGTACGTAGTGAGCGCCCCGCCCACCAGCGGAGCGAGGACCGGTGCCAGGAGCCCGGGCCACACCAGGAACGCGGTGGCACGCAACAACTCGGATTTCGGCGTTCCGCGCAGGACCACCAGGGTTCCCACCGGAACCATCATGGCGCCGCCGGCACCCTGGGCGATGCGGCTGAGCGTCAGTGTGGTCAGATCCTGGCTGAGGGCGCAGGCCAGGGAAGCGAGCGTGAAGATGGCGATAGCCGAGCAGAAGACCCGCCTGGCGCCGAACCGTTCCGCCAGCCACCCGCTGATGGGGATGCCGACCGCCACCGTCAACAGGTACGCGGTCATTGTGATGTTGACGTCGGCGGCGGGAACGGCCAAGTCCGCCGAAATACTCGGAATGGCCGTCGTGAGGACCGTGCCGTCCAGGAATTCCATGAAAAACGTTGCCGCCACCAGAAGTGCCAGGCGCGGATTCCATGCCGCCCGGGCGACGTCCGGTTGGTTTGGGTTGCTGCGTTCCGCCATGCGCTAATCCTGCCACCGCGGCAGAGGCGGCGCCCTTCCCGTCCGCTTCTCGGACAGCGCGTTCCAGGAAGGGGCGAGGGTCCTGCGGCGGGGGCAGCCCGGGCCATGCGTCGGTTCCGGGAACGCAAAAGGCCCCGGTCCGGGGACCGGGGCCAAACGCGGAGACGGGGGGATTTGAACCCCCTTGCAGGAGCATCGCTGGAAAGCGCATCCCACTTGCAAATAAAGGGAAGTAGGCCGATTACTGCCGAGTATTCAAAACCGCAGAAACCGCTTCATTGGGGGCTATTCGACTGTGAATCCCCCCATTGGGGGGGACAAAAAAGAGCCCCCGCACACCCTCGGGCTGAGGATGGCGGGGGCTTCTTCTAGGCGCTCTTGATGACCAGGTTGTCGATGCCTCGGTTGTTGTAGGCGGCGAACGCGCCGTGCGTGGTGACGGTCTGGTTCAGCGCGTCCGTAATCGTGCCGACAAGCGTTCCGTCCACTTTGGCTGTGATCGTTGAACCGGACAGTTCAACGCGGAGCCGCTGGCCGTCCGCCGCTGCCAGGGTGAGTGTGGCGACGACGGCGAACGTTGCTACGCCGGTCCGCTTGCGTACCTGCCACGCGCCGCCGTTGTTCTCCAGGGTGAAGCCCGAGTTGCCGCTGATGTGCCGGAACGCGAGCCCGACAGCGCCTGCTGCGCCGCCGCTGAAGACCTTGACGTTCGCTTCGATCACGCAGTTGGAGACTCCTGCGTCTACGAGCGCCGTGCAACCGGAGCCGGGAGCGCCGACCGTGACGAACCGGAGGGCGTTGCTGTTCACGTCCACGGTGCCGCCGTCCACCGAGTAGGCTTTGGCGCCTGATTCGGTGGTGCCAATGGCGCCGTCTGCCCGCGTGTAGGTGTCGGATGCGTAGGTAGTGAACGTAGCGAGCGCGGTCGATCCGGGCGAGAGCGCCGGCCGCAGCTTCTCAGCGATGATCCCGGCGATGTAGTCGTGCCCGTCCTGCGTGAGGTGGGTGTTGTCCGAACCGAGGAACCTTGCCCGGTTGCCGTCGTTCAGCCAGCCGTCATCCACGCCGTTGATGATCGTGTAGACATTGGTGGATTCCTGGGCGGCTTCGGTCACGGCGCGTCGGTTAGCTACCTGCACGGCGCTGGTCTGCTGCGTGGTGGTGGTCGGCTGCGGGACGATGACGTGGTGCCGGACGGTGGGGAGCGCGGCTGTAACGTAGGCGAAAGCTGCCTTGGCTGCCGCCTTGATCGCCGCCTCCGTGGACGTGCCATCGTTGATCGAGCCGAACCATACAACGTCGGTGGGTTTCGCGGCGATGATCGGATCAAGCCTGCGGGTGTCCCCGAAGTCCTGCGTCCAGCCATCAGCTCCGGGGCCGGTGTTGACGTACCCGGTGCCGCCCTGCCCTGCGAGCATCGGTTCAGGGATGCCCAGGAGGCTGCCGAGCTGTGACGCCCAGGTGTTCATGGCAGGGGTTTCCAGCGCGCCGCCCACCCACGAATCACCGGGTACCACCATGCGGACTGGCGCGACAGCCTGCGTTGCCGGGGAGATGCCGCCCGTTGCGGTGTAGGCGATGGCCTGCCAGTACACTTCCTTACCGGAAATCTTGACCCGGTGAGGGCCGTCCGTTGGGAAGGTCAGGTAAACCCATGTCGTGTAGAGGACTGCGGCGCCGGGGATGGGGGTTCCCTTGCGGACGGTGACGAGCTTCCCCTCAACATGGAGGCGGACTGTCGAATCGGCGGACTGGCAGTAAACCTTGACGGCCACAGCGGTTCCCCACACGTTGAACTCCATGCCGAGCTGCCCGGTCGCCAGGTTGGTCTTGATGCCGTTCGGGTCCGTAGCGGGAACACCTCCGCGCCAGGACACCGGCGAGGACGGGGTGAGCGTTACCTGAGTGCCGCCCGCGATCGGCTGCGTTGTGCTGAATGTGACCGCGCTGGGCAGTTCGGGCTGGGGCAGGAACGCCGCCCGCATCCCAGCGGCGGTGGGGCCATACGTGGCAGATAGTTCCGCTCGGGTTGGTGGTTTGGGGTCGAGGATTCCCATGCTGTTTCTCCTAGCTCAGAACTATGGCGGGCTGGTTGGTGATGTTGCCGTTGGTGTCGCGGGTGACGGGCGGCTGCGTGTACGTTTGGGTGCCGTGGGTGAGGGTGTAGGAGTCGATGGAGCCGGGGAACGCGGTTGATGCGGTGCCGGTGTAGACGCCCGTGGTCCCGTCCGGCCATACGACGGCGGCTGATGTGGGCGCGCCGGCCACGTAGGTGATCGTGCCGGTGAACATGGCTTCGGGGGTGCGTGCGTCGTTCAGGCGGGTATCTATCGCGCCCGTCCGCCCGTTGATGCTCGTCACGGCGGCGACTGGTGCGAGGGTTGGCATCGCAGCAGGCCCGGACGGGATCAACGACAGGTCAACTTCCGTCTGCCCGGACGGCAGCTGAAACGTTGTCAGGGGCAGGTGCCGTTTGTCGCTGGACTTCTCGAACCTGACACGGGCCGTGTAGTGCCAGTTGGTGAAGGCGTTGCCAGCCTCATCCTGAAACCCTGCCTGGTCCGTGTGGGGCAACAGGACTTGCGCGGGTGTGCCGTCCGCTGGCTCAACTGTTTCGATGAAGTCCGCCAAGGGTGTGCCGGTCGCCGTGTGGATCAACCGCACCGAGGGCGTAACCTCAAGACTGACTTTCGCTTGCCCGCCCCCAAACGTGACAGGCGCTTTCTTAAACACAAGGCATGTAGTAACGCCTGCCGGTAGAACCATGATGCTCCTTCAAATTGGACGAAACTAGAAAACGCTGGGGAACTTAACCGGTCGATTGTTGTCCTAGCGGGCGAGGCAGCGTTTCACGAACGCAACACCGTCTGCCGGTCGTTGGGACGAACCATGCAGGTGTCCCATGCCGTGATTGAACACGGCAACCTCAGCCGCCGTGCCGGTGACCTTAGCCGCGAACGGGTCCGCGTGACTGACCTCCGGGACGGTTGTATCCGCAGTTGATGCGGTGAGGTTCCACCCAACCGCGCCATAGCTGGCCGTGCTGACCAGCATGGGATCATGGCCGGCACTCTTGGTCGGGTAGTCGCTGACCTGTTCAGCCGAGGCGTGTGCCTTGGTCAAAGCCGTGACGGCAACTGAGGTTCCCGTGCTCGCCCCGGTGGTGGTCACGATTTCGGCGTTTGCTGTCCCGTTGCCGACGAGCAACTGAGTGCCAACCGTGGGGAAGCTTGCCGTTGTCGGGATGGACGTTGCGCCCACGGTCGTCGCGCCACTGAGCGTGCCGCGGGTGATCCCGTAGGCCGTATCAATGCCCGCGGTGTACGCCGCATTGGCGTACATGTTGGCAAGGTTCAGCACACCATCCTGGAGCAGGACGCCCTTGATGTTCGGGACCGTGGCGTTGGCGACCGCGAGGGACGACACGAGCCCGCCCATGGAGCCGCCCCACATGACCGTCTTGGTGACAGTCCGGAGCGCGTTGATGCTCGCGTACAGGTCGGCCGTGTCTGCCAGCGCCTGGTTGCTTCCCCAGTTCTCTCCATGTAGGTTTGACGCCGCCACGATCCAGCCCTCATTCACAAAGGCCCGCACATAGTGGTAGGCCCAGTATCCGGGATCAACAAGGGCGGTGCCGCCTGATGGGTGGGAGTAGATCATCAGCGGCGCCGGGCCCGTGCCCGATGGCATCCAGTACCGGATGGCCTGGCCGTTCGATGAGGTGGTATCGAGGTACGTTACGCCATCCTGCGCTGCCGGGAGTACGGCTGGCACGGTGTGCTTGGCGGCGAGGGTGCGCGTCACGTCGAGGATCCGGCCCGGAGTGAGGCGGTCGTTGCAGACGATGACTTCCGCGATGTCCACGCCGTTGGCGTTCAGGGTGCCGTCGTTCTTCGCGCCGAGGTTGAGGAACTGGAAGCCGTCTGAGCCTTGCGCTTGGGATGCCAGCGCGGACACGAGGTAGCCGTCCACGTAGAAGCTGCAACTAGTGGAATCGAACACCGCCGCGAGGACGTGCCACTGGTCATCCGCGAGGTTCGGTCCGCCGCCGGCTGCTGATACGTTCGCCGCCATCTGCCCGTAGCTGCGCGGGGTTGAGTTGACGAACATGCGGTGCCGGTTTGAGTTCAGGTTGCCGGCAATGAGGTTGCGTTCTGCGCCGGTACCTACGGTGGAGGATACGCGGGCCACGATGATGATGGTGTTCGGCTGGGTGTAGGGCGCAGATTGTCCCCATGACGCGGAACCGAAGGTGCTGCTTCGGAGCCAGGATGTGGCGCCGAAGCTATAGTAGGAGCGTCCGCCGGTTTTGCGGAGCGTTGCGGCGTTGGTCAGAGCTGGTGCCTGCGCGTCGTTGCTGTAGCCGGACTGGTCCCGCCAGCGCATCTTGCTTTCACCGTCAACACCCGTGGCCTGCGTCGCGTCGAACCATGCCACACACTTGGGTAGGTCGCGGGGGGCGTTGAAGGAATCAAGCCGACGCCCGGCGGCATCTTTCATGTACCCCACTACGGAGTCACCACCCTAATGTTGTCGATGTCGGTCCCGTCAGCGGTCAAGGTAATCTCCACGTGCTTGCCAATTACTGGCGTGCCGTCAAAGTTTTTGAAGGTGACATAAGTGGCAGATAGTGCCGCGCTGGTTCCGCTGGTGGTGTCGTTGATCTTCCCGACGAGTGCGGCGTCAAGGTCGGACGGCTGCACCGGGTCCGG
This sequence comes from Pseudarthrobacter sp. BRE9, assembly GCF_031844305.1. Lineage (NCBI taxonomy): Bacteria > Bacillati > Actinomycetota > Actinomycetes > Micrococcales > Micrococcaceae > Pseudarthrobacter > Pseudarthrobacter sp. BRE9. The sequence goes on from NZ_JAUZUY010000012.1 coordinate 44,200, forward strand.
GTCGGTGTATTCCTCAACGGTGTCGCCGGTAACGATAATCGGGGGACGGTTCGTGACGTTACCCGTCGCAGCGTCACGGGTAATCGCGGGCTGCGTGTACGTGACAGTTGTGCCGTTGACTACCCGCGTGACCGTGTACGCGCTGACACTGCCGGGGAAGTTGACTGACGGGGTGCCAGAGTAGTTGCCGTCGTTACCATCAGGCCACTTCACAACAGCCGAAGTAGGTGCCCCGTTCGCGTCATACTGAACCGCGCCAGCAAACAGCGACTCCGGATCCCGCGCCAGGGCAACAAGCGCCGCAGACAGGTCAGATTCAAGGCTGTTCAACCTCTTCGCAGACAAAGGCGTATTGCCTAGTACCCCGTCCGCCCAGTTACGTTTTGCCACTCGCGTCACTCCTGACTATTAATTCATCAACCGTTTGGCTACACTCAGTGCATGGAAACAAAATCAGCAATTGGTGGGGGCCTCGCTGCGTTGGCAGCAGTAGGGATTGCTTTCGCGGGGTTCGCCGTCGCTAACGCAGACACCACGCCCGCACCCGCACCGTCCAGCACCGTTACTACCGTGGCCCCCGCGCCGACTCAGGAGCCCGCGCCCGTCGTTGTGACGCCCGCGCCGGAACCGTCCACCAGCCCGGCCGCAGTACCCGCCGCCGTCGCCCCCGCACCAGCACCAGTACAGGAGCCCGTCTACGTGGCAGAAGAACCCGCACCCGCACCCGCGCCTGTCTACGTCGCGCCCGCCCCAGCCCCCGTCGTCGTGGCACCGGCTCCTGCGCCTGCACCGGAGCCTACGCAGGCTGGCGTTACCTACCAGATCCTGCCTCCAGGAGCGACTGCTTCAAGCCCCGAACAAGGCACCGTCATCAACGGGCCTGCCATGTCCACGGGCAACGGCAAGCGCTAACGCAAGAACAACACGGTCGCGTTCAGGTTCATCACAGCCGATGAACCTGACGCGGCCCACGTCCCCGAATTACTAGAGGCCTTGCCGGTGAGCGGAAACGTACCGCCCGCCAGTCCCTCAACAAGCAACGCCACCGTGTTAGACAGCGACACCTCAGCGCCCGAGGCGGCGGTGCCGTTCGATGACCAGCCTGGAGAAATCCCGTTGATGTTGGCACCAAGGAACGCGCTGTCGGTTGCGCCCGAGTTGTTCAGCATGTTCATGGTTGCGGTCAGGTTCACTAGCGCACGGGTATAGCCCGCAGGAACGGGTACGTCGATTCGCAATTTCTCAACATTCGGCCCGCTCGTGATTGAGATGTTCTGAATGTCGGCGTGATATGCGCCCGGAACGATGGGGTCCGACAGCGCGTCATTGTTGACGATGCCTGCCGGCAAATCAAGCGTGCCGCCGATGTGAACATTCCCGGTAAAGTCAGCGTTGCCCGTCACATTCAAGGTGCCGCTGACAGTTTCGGCGCCTTGAACATCCATTGATCCCTCAACGACAATGCCGTCAGGTACTGCGCGGATGCCTGCGGGTCCGAGCTGGTTCGCTGACCGGAGTTCCTGCACTGCCCGCTCTAGGTCTTTGATCCGTCGAATCATGGCGTCTTCGCTGGGAAATTGGCTACCGGCTTGCCCTGGTTGTGCCATCAGATGCCGCCTTCTATGTTGGTTACGTCGATGAGTGGTGTCACTGTGGTGTCGGTGAGTTCCCAGCCGACGCAGCGGGCGGTACCAACGAGTCCGCCGGGGAACTCTGGCGCGTCGATACTGAATCCGATGTCGTCACCGATGAACCAGTCACGCCCAAGCTTCGGTGCCTCTTCCCGGTTCGCCGTCAACGTGAGCGCAAGGGATCCGTCTTTCATTGCGGCGAGTGCGCGTTGAGCATGTTCGGTGAGGGTGTTTACGTCCGTGATGCTGGTTGATGGGGTCCACCTGTACTCAAACCGTGGGCGCTGGTCGCCGTTGTTGGTTTGGTGCGGTGATTGAGGGCGGGCATCCTCAGTACCGGAACTGACGGCCATGACATCGTTAGCGCCCTCGTCCGCCCCATAGCCCTCCACCAGTTCAGCGTCAGTCACGGATCCGGGGAGGTAGAACTGTGCGTTAGGGTTCAGGCCAGCCGGCGGGGGTGAACCGATGCGGTCACCAACGGTCAGCACAAGCCCTAGCCGGCGCTCGTCCACCCATTCCCACGTAACAGTCCATTCAGGCCCGCCAAGGACGCCTGACAGGTCAGTGAGGACCGAGTACAGGGTCTTGTCTGACGAGTCCAAGTAGCTGCGTTCCCTGACCGCACCGTTGCCGCCAACAACCTGCACACGCAACGGCAGACCACGCAACAGCCCATAACCATTCTGCACGTACTCCTGAACCAACAGCTTGACCATGTTGTTCTGCCCGGTCGTCGTGCCCCACGTCCCAACATAGATGCGGTCCATGTAACCCTCAGCCGTGACGAGGGACATCTTCACACCATTGCCGGGAACACGGTTACGCCGAACCACCATGCCGCCCCAGAGTGGTAGGCCGCGGGGCTCGTTCGGTTCCGGCTCAGACAACGCCACCAAGAACGTAGCGCCGGGCCGTGTCGCGTTCATCCAGTTCGGCGGGGGGGCATCATCAGACGCCGGGTCCCAGGTTGGCAGCGAGGCCGTCTGCGACTCGTACCGCATGAGAGTCGCCTTCAAAGCGCCGTCCACCTTCAGGGTGGGCAGGTCCGTGATGACGCTCCCATCGTTAGCGTTTACTGCCAGCCATGAGAGCGCCATCGGACCACCTAAATTTGTGCGGGAGGTATTATCACTCTTGACACGAGTGCTAGACCTAGAATGTTACGCAAACTATTTTTGTGTGACGGTTAGACGCCGGTCTGGTTGATGCGCCTCGACACCTGTTCGGCGGTCACTTCCGGGTCTACCGTCGAGTACACGTTGACCACCGGGGCGACGGGGGCGTTAGGCGTGTTCGGCAGCGCCAGCCCGGCAGCGCCAACACCGAGGACCGCCGTAACCACGTTCACCACCAGCGGGATAGCCTCGCCAGGAACCAGTCGGAAGAACTGCAACAGCGGTATCGCCGCCAGGACGATGCCGTAAATGTATGCGCGGACCTTCGGGTCACGGATGCTCACTTGGCAGACACCTTGATAGTCGTGGCGTCCAGCTTCTTCACGAACTCGTCATAGGCTGCCTGGGCGACGTTCGCGGCGTCCTGCGGCTGAGCGGCCTTCACCGCGTCCACGATTGCGCCCGCAGCCTCAGCGAGGGTCCGGCGGGTAGCGGCGTGCTGGAAATCCGATGCCCCAGCAAGGACCGCCAACGTGGTGCCGGTGCCCGTGTCCTGACCGGTTACCGGGTCAAAATACGGGACAGGCCGGGTGTGGATGCGCCTAGCGATTTCCTCCAGTACGTCGTCCCGCTTCAGTACGTTAGCCAAGTCCTCGATCGATGCCATGATGTCCTCTTCTATTACGGTGGTGCTTTGCAGTTGGATAGTTCCGCCAGCCAGCGCCTCGGCTGTGTAGCGGAAGAAAAGAGCCCAGTCGAAAGCGGCCCCGGGATCCGTGCGGGCTATGCCGGAATCACCGTGAGCGCAGAAGCCAGGAACCCTTGCGCGGGCCTGAGCACCAGTGATCCGAACCAGCGGAACCGTAACGCCCTTACCGGCCATGTACTGCACAAAGTCAGCGGCGCACGCGGCCAGGTTCCGGTACACCCGGTCACGACGGTCAGCGGGCATCGTCAGCCAGTCAGACGTGCGCAGGGCTGCGCTGATACCAACAGCCCAGTTGTTCGTCTCCGTGTCCTGCCACGCCTCGTACTCCCACGGCAACATGTCGAGGATCGAATCCGAGTCAACGAGCCGGTGATACGAACCCCAGTCGGCCCGGTTCGCAATCATGTTCGCGCAACCCTCAGCCGACGTATCCTCACCAACATTGTCAGCCGCGCACTCGGCAGTGTGAACAATGATCGTCCCCGACAACTGCGCCCCACCACGCCGCGGATAACCCCACTGCTGGGTGCCAGGATTGTAGTCAAGCAAATAGCTCATGATGCGTCCTCTTCGTCCTTCTGATCCAGGTAGGACTGAATCACCTTCGGGATCTTCGGCGCCGGCGGGCCAAGGCCCTGCTCAATGTGCATGTTCAGCCGAAGAATGTGGGGGATGTAAACAAGGTCCCGCGCCTCAAACCCGTTCATCCGCGCACGCAGCGAGGCGAGTTCCTGCTGCATTTGGTCTATTAGCGCGTTTTCAGGCTTGCCCTTATGCTGGATCTTCGCCACCAAGAAAGCGGTCATGACACTAGCTACCGGCAGGATCACGTATGGGCCGACGACGGCCCAGTCAATCGTTATCACGCGGCCTCCCGGCAGGAGTGACGGCCCGCAACATGTCCTGCAACGCTGTCACCTTCAGTAGGAAGCCAAGGATGAACGCCGCCGGCCCAAGCCAGCCGATAGCGGAGGACACGAGCGAGAAATCAGTGAACCGTGTTACGCCCCAGATAATCAGGTAGCTGACACCCCAAACCCCGGCGATACCCACAAGTAGGGACAGCCCGTGCCTCGTGTGCCGGTTCACCATGTCCGCGATGCACAAGGTAGCGACCATGCCCCATGCCGCACCCCAGAACCCCAACAGGTGCCCGTCAGCAGTGATAACCGCCTGCGCGCCAGACAGCGACTCGGGCCGGACGGTGCTGTAGTAGATAGAACGTGTGAGCGCGTACAGGATCCCGGCGCTCAGGGTGATATTTCGACCGATCATTACCCGTCTTCGGGCGCTTATATCACGCAACTGAGATTCCCCTTCTGGGGTAGTCTGTGTTTCACCCATGCGGGCGATGCCTCCTAGATAGGCTGTTCGTGTGGGTAGTGCGGCGACGGGGCCGTAATCCCCGCCGCCGCACGTCAAAACTTAAGCGGCAGTCCAGTGAGCCGTGGCTGTCACCTTCGTCGGCGTGCCCATCGAAACAGCACCAGTCACACCGGCCATGTCCACACCGCCGTCCATCTTGACCTTCACCAAGATCGAACCGACCCCGTTGAACTCGTACCCGCCAGTAGTCAAAACGTTGTCAGTCGGACGCCACCCAGCAGGGATCAGACCAGCGAAAATCGCTGTCCAAGCCCCAGGGTTCACGTTGAACGCGCCACCACCAACACGCGCCACAATCATGCCCATCGAGACAGACCGGGTACCGTCATCGTTCCAATACCGGGTCAGGGTCACGTTGTACGCCCACGTCCCATCCGTCGTGGTAGCAAGGGTCCGTTCAGTCCCCAGAGGCTTCCACTCCGTACCATCCCAAACCTGCAACGGGCGCCCGGCAAGGTCACGGCGCTGCGCAATCAAACCGTCAAACAGTGACAGGGCATCACGCTCAGCCTGCGAAAACACCGGCAGAGGCGCACCAGCGGCAGCGTAACGGGCCGTGTTCAGCACAACCGTTGGGGAACCTCCACCAGCCTGCGGGACAGTGATAGTCCCAACCAGGAACGAACGGGCCGGGAGAGTAGGTGCAACAGGGGAAGCCGACGCCGTGCCCGCCAGATAAAGGACCGGCGCCGACGTAGCACCCGAACCGTCACCCGCAGACGAGTCGTTCACCTGAATGTAAACGATGTCCTTACGGGCGTAAGTCGCATCAGCCGCCGTCACCGAACCAGTAACGTTAGCGTCACTGGACCACCCGTACATGCCCTGATGGGTGGATGCACCCGGGTCGATCATCGCCGCGCACGGGCCAAGCGTCCACGTCGTAGAAGTCGCCGTCAGCACAGTAGAAGGCGTGCCAACACGGAAGCCTGACCGGCCACCCAACTGCCGGCCGGAACCGCCACCATGCCCAGCCGCACGAGCCTGCCGCTCCTGCTGCGCTGTAACCGCAACACCATCAGGCGCAAGAAGTGTAATCGTCATATCAGTCTCCTAGGACCATGAAGGCTTCGATGTCACAGTCAGTGACGCGGTAGATGAATAGTTGGCGGCAGAGAACGCAATCACGTTGTCTTCAGGGTCAAGGGAGAACCAGCCGCGGGAAGTGACATAACCAGAACGCGGCGCCTGACCCTGAGCCAGAACCTCGCGCCGGTCCATGTCCACCGTCACGAACTCGCCAGAACCCAACGCAAGGGACGTAGCAAAAGTCAGCGAAGTCTGCTTCCCCTGATGCGTCACCGTCCAACCACCAGCCGGCAGAGGACCATCAATCCGCAACCACGCCGGCGCCTGAGTGTTCCCGGGGTTATTGATCGTCACCTTGCCCGTACCACTAACACCCGTCCAAGTACGCGGCCACGTAGACGGACGGACCAAGCCACCCTCAGAGAACGGGAGGCGAGTAGACGCCGTAACAAGGTCACCGAACTTACGCGGATCCTTCGCCACGATCTGAATGCTGTAACGCGCCACAAGATCAGACAGGTACGTGAACTGAACATCATCCTGCCGCTGCGCCATCACATTCCGCACCCGGCCCTGCTCAGACACAATCATCTGAAACTGACCCAACGAAACAGCCATAGACAACAGATCCGACGCGGCCGACAACATCCCCGCAGCCGGCGCCAAGATCAGGCCCTCAATCGTCATCGTGCGGGGCCTGTAAAAACCCTCAGACGACGTAGCGCCATGGCCCCTAGCGCGCTGCGTCAGGCTCGCAGTCGAAGCCGTGGAACCCCAGCCATCGAACTTGTCCACCGTGAACCGAACACCAGACGGATCCAACATCCCCAACACCAAATCGCCCAACGCAATCCACAAAGGATCCGCAGCGTCAGAACTCAGCGAAGGGTAGAGGGACGGACTGGGATACGTTACGGGACTTGGATAAGGCATCCCAGCCGCCTTCCTCTAGATAGCAAGAGCCGACATCCTCCGGGTAACCGCATGGGAAGTCCCGATAGGATCGTCAACCTGAGTGATATTGATCTGACCGACACTCACACCAGAACCACGGACAGGCTCAGCAGCAGCCACAGACTGACGGGCCGGTGCAGCAGCCGGCGAATACTGGAAGCCAGCCCGCAGCGGTTGCGTATCAGCACCGTTCAACCGGTTCAGATTGTCGTAACCGATAGCCTTCGCAGCAGACGCCTTCAACACGTACTCATCCTTGGACAGCATCACCGGGATAGAGTCAGACGTTGTTGTGCCCGGCCCGTACACGCGGCCACCAGTCGCCATGCCGCCGCGCATTGACCCGTTCTCCCTGCCGCCAATACTGGAACCCATACCGCCCGGATCCTCAATGGTCTTCTTCAAGGTGATGTCATGCGTGTACGCGTAGATGTCCATCGAAACTTGCCGGCCATCCAGGTTGTCAGCCTTGCCCTTAATCCCGTCAAGGGTCGTTGATGCGTGGTCAGCGATCCAGGCATCAATGTTGACGTTCTTAGGGATACCCAGCGCCTTACGCGCCATCGTGTCCGCCGCGTCACCAGTGATACCAAACTGCCCGGCAGCCTTTATAAGGTCCGTGTAGCTCTGACTCAGCGAAGCCTGCAACTGGTCCTGCGCCGCCTTGGACCCCTGCGTAGCGAGGGTTTCCGTAGCCGTCGCCTCGGCAGAAGCAATCGCCGCACTCGCCAAACTATTGAAGGACGACTGGTTAGCGCGCCCGGCCTCGGTGTTAATGTCCAGCGTGGTGCCGTTCTTATTCACCGACTCGGTTACCTTGTCGATAGCATCCTGATAAGCGATGGACGCGCCAGAAGCAGACAGCGACAACAGGCCCGCGTTGAACAGCGATTGCCCGAATTTGTCGATATTAACAATCGCACCCTCAGCACTGAGCCCCACCTCCTCAAGCTGCTTAGCGAGAGCTTCCGTCATCGGCTTAGCATTACCGGCCTTAGTTGTGTATGTTTCCACCGCCGTAGCCGCGCCTGCCATGGATGCTGGAATCTTGCCCATGGCGAAGTCCAGCAGGTCCTGCTCAGACAATGTAACGCCCGCCTGAGTAGCCAAGCCTTGCAGTGCGTCCTTATAGCCAGGCACGGAATCAAGGGCTTCTTTCGCGCCCTTACCGTTCGCCTGAAATTCCTTTGTGAGCGCCTGGAAAGTCTTAGCCGCAGTGTCAGCCGCACCATTCCTTGCAAGGTCACCCATGGACTCACCAAGGCCCCTAAGCCGGTCCTCAAGCTGCCCAATCTCACCCTTCGGCAAGCCAAGCAGGTTAGTGAACCCCTCAAAGAACTTGTTCCCTGAGTCGTTGAATGTCTGGTTACTCAGCCGCTTCACAGCATCAGCCATGTTGTCGATGTTGCTGATCGGCATGTTGGCGAACTTGTCGAACTTCGTAAAGATCGAATCAAGGCCCTTGCCAGCGCCGGCAGCGTCAGACGCCTTAGCTACCTTCAGTATCGCTTGCCCGTAGTCCTCGGCAGTCTTGACGTTCTTCTCACTAAAGACGGCGGCGGCAATTTGCAGACCCACCATCACGGCGGCAGCAGCGCCGGCAGCTTTCGCAACCTTGCCAATGCCCGTAGCGGCACGGGGGGATGCCTCCGCAAGGTCAGACATCGACTGCCGGAACTCCATCACCTTCGGGAGAGCCGACATAAGACCGCCGCCCAACAGCAGCGCGCCACCCGCAAGCCCCGCGATACCAAGCCCGGCGTTCAGTATCGGCGTGGGGATCTTCCCGACAGCGTCAACCATGTCCTCAAGGTTCTGCACAATCCCGCGCAGGGATTCCGAAAGCCCGCCACCGCTCTTGATAAGCAGGGAATCGAACGAGCCGCCGAGCTTTTCAATGTCGCCGGCCAGGTTGTCCTGCTTGATGGACGCCGTAACAGCCGCAAAGCCAGCGTCGTTGACCTTCTCAGTCCAGTCCGCGATACCCTTGCCACCCTGCTCAAACAGGACGTTGGCGGCCCGCACAGCATCAGAGCCGAAGATGATACCCATGGCGGCGTTACGCGCTTCCGGGGTCAGATCCTTCATGGAGGTCTGGAGGTTGTCAGCGAACTTAGACAGGCCAATGAAATGCCCCGACGAGTCGTAAGCGGAGATACCCAGTTCCGCCATCTTCTCCGCAGCCTCTTTAGACTGCGGGGTGAGACGCTGAAGCATGGTCTTCATGGAAGTACCAGCATCGGAACCAGTCAGGCCGGCGGAAGCAAAAGCTGCCAGCCCGCCCGTGGTTTCCTCGATGGTCAGGCCCGTAGACGCGGCAACCAGGCCCGTCTGGTTCAGCGCCATGCCAAGATCCTTGACCGAGCCCTGAGCCTTGCCAGCACCAGCCGCCAGCAGATCCGCAAGGTGGGGGACCTGATCGCCCGACAGCTTGAACTGCGTGAGCGCCGAAGCCGCAATCTCAGCAGCGTCACCAACACCCAGGGACCCAGCCGCAGCGAGGGACAGCGCACCAGTCAGACCGCCACCCAGAATGTCCTTCGTAGAGACGCCAGCCTTCGCCAACTCGTCAATACCCTGCGCTGCTTCCTTCGCGGAGAACGACGTGTCAGCGCCCGCATCAATCGCCGCGGTACGCAGAAGCTCCATGTTCGCGGTCGTCTCATGCGTGGACGCCTGAACCTCGGACATCGCCGAGTCAAACTCCATGAACGACTTCACAGCCAACGCCACACCGGCCAGCAGCGCACCGCCCATAACCATGGACGCCTTGCCAACCCGGTCTAGGTGCTGCTCGTTGTCCTTAGCAAAGGATGCGGTCCTAGACGCGAAATCCTCTGCGGACTTCTGCGCCGTCTTCATCCCCGAAACGAACCCGGAAACCTTGGCCTCAAGGCTGATGCTGATTGACCTATCCGCCATCTAAGGGCCTCCTGTATTCAGTTCTGGAAATGGCCGCTACAATCGCGGGATGGGGACAAGCGAAACAACAACCAAAAAGCCCGCCAAAAAAGGAACCACAGCCAAACAAATCGGCGGGTTCCTCATGGTGTTAGGCGTCATCTTCTCCGTCATCGCAGGATCATTCGGCGCGGTGCCTGCGGTCCTGTTCTTCGGCGGACTCATCACCCTGATAGTCGGCATCGCAATCCGCGACAACGACAACAGCTAGTCGCTCAACTCCGGGGCGATCATCAGCGCCTCATGGTTTGGCTGGCCCTTATACGGTTCGATAGCGATCATTCGCGCCGTCGTAGCGTGGCAGCGGATCGGCAAGCCACCCTTGAACTTCAATTCATTCTCCGGCGCCGTACACACCGACAACGGGCCACCACACAACGGGCACAGGGCGTTACGGTAAGCCTGCAACGCAAGCATGACCGTCTGCTCACCCTCATCCCACTCAGGCTCAGGACGGGACGACACGAGCCGCCCCGCCCCGTCATACTCATACGACGTTGCCGGCTCCCACCCATGGAACCGCTTCAACGAAATACCGAGAGCGTGCGCCGCTTCTACGTCTGATCTGAGTCCTGGATCATCCTGAAGGCGCTGAGCGAAAAAGGGACATCGTTGCGCCCCTTGTTCACACGCAGGGTTGCCAGCACAAAATCCTCGTACTGGGAATCCGTCATGTCGTCAGCGAGCGCATCCCACTCCGTCTTTACGTCGAAGTCCAGCGACTCGCCAGCCTGGTTCTCAACCCCGGCAATGCCCTGCGGAATCGCAACCGTCATAAGTGACTCGACGTTGAACCCGTAGGTCTTATCCAGCATGTTGTCCTCGCGGGGGGCGTGCGCGGCTACCAGTTCGTTCCAGTCGCCCCGCTTCATGCCCCGGATCACGAACTCGACAGTGGATGCCTTCATGGCTTCCTCAATGTCCGTGATCTTCTTGGCAAGTTCCTTCACGGGATCGTTCAGGCGGGCGTCAGCGAGGGACCGATTCCGGGCCGCATTGAACTCAGCTTCCGCCGCCTCATGCTCCGCTTTCAGGTTGCCGTCAAGGCAGAACGCCACCCGAGTCTCAGGGCGCTTGATAGTCAAAGCCATGTTGTCTCCAAAGAAAAATGAGTAGGACGAGTGGGACTTGACCTGTTCGCCCGCGGTCCCACAACACACGGGCGAACAGGGGTATCAAGAAGGATCAGGCAACCGTCGAAACGGCGATCTTCACCTGACCGGTAACGAACAGCTTCTGGCCGGTCTTCAGGACCGAGTTAGCCTCCGGCGGCATGTCGTTGTACTCGCCAGCGGTGATCGGGTAAACCGTCACCTTCTGGCCGACAGCCAGCGCGGTCGAGTACGGCAGGCCGGTACGAACCACAAGGTACTGGGTAGTGCCCGGAACGAGCGTGTCCTTCGCCTTGTTGAACGTCGAAGCGTTCGGGGAGTTGGTGTTGTCGATGTACTCGACTTCCAGGCCACGCTGCGAGCGGCCCTTCTGCTCATACGTCTGAGTCGTGCAAAGACGCTCGTCGTTGATGACCTGCTCAGACAGGGACGGCTTGTAACCGCCGCCAGTCAGGTAGCAGGAGATGTCAACGGCGCCGGCCACGTTCAGCTCAGTGAGCTTCGGGGCGGACGTGTCAGCGATAGCGGGAACGAGCTTGACGAGTACGTTACCGTCCGCCGGTGTCGATGGGATGTCAGCAGCCATTTAGCTTTCCTCTTTCTTGGATGCCCGAATGGGCTGAATGTTGTGTTTCGGGATTCGCGGCCGGTCCACTTCGGGGAAACGGTCGCTCTTGACGGGGGTGAAGATACCCTCACTGATCCGCCAGTCATCGGCCGGGACATCGAACTCGTGCCCGGATTCTTTGTCTTTCACTCGCACAAAAGCCATGGTTGGCCTCCTATGTAGTGGGGGATCCGGTCAGGATCCAGTCGAACGGCTGATACAGAGGGCTCTCGGCAGTGCCTGGGATAGTCACGTCAAGGTCTGGTTGGATCGGCTGCTCATTCGGGACGGACTCGATAGCACCCAGAACCCAACCAGCAACAGCCGGGCGCTTGCCCTCCAAGGCGTCACTGACCTTCTGAGCGATCACCCGCACCGAACTGGCAGTGATACCCACAACGGTCGTCCGGGACCGCAGAACACGGCTCGAAACCGTGCGCGCCATGGAACGCTCAGCCGCGGTCGGGAAGTTCGTCAACACCAGCACATAAGGGAACGACGGGCTACTGGGAACCTTGTCTTTGTAGACCGTGAACCCGGTAAGTAGCGCCTCAAACGCAGACGCCAGCGCATCCCCGGTCATAGTTGACCCGCCCATTTATCCAGCAAGTCAGCGAGCGCACGTTGGAAACGCGGGCCTTCAGAGTTGAGAGGCTGCTCAATGTCGAGCGTGCCGCCACCGCGGCTAGTACCGAAGTACGCCACGTTACCGATGCCTCCACCACGTCGGCTCTTATCGGGCCCGATAACGTACCGCACCTTCCCCGGCAGGTAATGGGAATCGTAAGAGATAGCACTAGCCATGCCCTTGAAGTGCTTAGACCACAGGGCCGAGTACGCCATTTCCTTCTTGATATTCAGGGCACCCTTTTGCACAACCGCGTCAACCTCTTTCAAAGCGTCCCCGGCCACATGCCCTAGATTCACCGCAAGCTGCTTCAACTCCGCGCTGCCATCACTCACGCCGACACCTCTTCCACCCTCACCCGCTGAGCCGTCGCACCCGACTTATGGAACAACTCCACAACCCGATACACCCGCCCCACCAGTTGCGGATCCAGGACCGCGCCCGTCATCGTCACCACATCATTCACAGCGAACGGGCCAGCACTAATCGGCGTATCCCACCGCGTGGACTGCACCGTAAACGAATGCCCACCGGCTGTTGGGTTAGACGACTGCGCGATGGTCTGCTGCACCTTGCACTTGCCCTCATAAATCCGGGACAGGCTCGGGGTAACGGCGCCCGTGTCAGGGTCAGTCACAGGCGCGCCGGGCCGGTCCACCACGCACGAATCGAACATGAGGGCTTCCGCCTTTGCGCGGCCACGCAGGACAGCCGACTCGGCGCTCATACTCCACCCAGGCCCAGAACGTACATGCCATACACCGGAACTTCAGCCCGCGGGGTCAATAGTGCGGCCTCATCCTCGGTTAGGTACATTTCGCCGGACGAAATCGCAGCATCCAACGTCGCCGCGTCCGTATGGTCATCAATGGACTCCGAGCGGACCCGCAGACTCTCCGGATTCTTCAACACCCGGACAATCATCGACGCCATCACGTCCATAACAAGATCCACAGAAACCAGAGGCTCAGTGGCCGGCGGGACAGGCGCCGTGTTCGTCTCAATGTCCGGGAAACGTGCCCTTATCCGGATCCACGCCCGATTAGACAACCCCGGAACCAGCGCGGCTTCCTCGGTAGTAAGAGGGCGCCACACCTTCTCAATGTCAGATTGCTCAACAGTGACCTGCATGGCGCCCTCCTACCCTTCGACTACTACTTGCGCTTCGACTCGCCGGTCTCGATGTTCCGGACCACGCGGACAGTCTCACCGTCAGGGGCAATAACGTCGTACTCTTCAGTACGCGCCTCACCACTCACGACCTCTTCCTCAACCTTCGGGAGGGGTTTGACGGAGTTCACGGTCCCAACCTTCAGCGCCTCAGCGCCGGGGTTAGGGGTTACCGTAGAAGCGAGCTCACTCGGGTCCGTGGTGTCCGCCGGCCCATCGCCGGGTGCGGTCACAGACGGCTTGGTAGTGTCCGTGTCGAGAGTCGTAGTCTCTTCGGTCTTCTTTGAAACAGCCATGATGCTAGTTCCTTCCTGTTTATGCGTTCAGCACGCCGGTCAGGCGAGCTGCTGCCTTACCGCCGAACACACCGAGACCGCAGTAAAACTCGATGCGGGTGCGGTAGACAGGCTGGGACTGGAGCATTCCAAGGTCATCGACCATAACGCCGCCGTTGGTCAGGCCGGTGACAGCCTGGTCGCCTTCACCCTGGCCAAACTTCACGGCGTAGACAGAGGACGTGGTCCCGGATGCGGTGCCCTGAGTTTCGGTCTGCGCCAGGATGGAAGTGCCGGCCAGGTTAGCGCCAGGATCCAGAACAGGAATGCCGTTCCAAGTCACAACGCGCTTGCCGGTCAGGTCTTCCTTCACCAGGTCCACGCCGCCGAGGCGACGGCCTGCGGAACGGATCTTGCTGATGATGGACGAGTTGGCGTAGATGGCTCCGTTGGTGCCGTCAATGCCGGGGACGGCGCCGATGAGGGCGTCCATGGCGTCGAAGAACGCCTGAGCGTCCGTGGACCCATTGCCCAGGACGGGTGCGCCGTTGGTGCCGGCCGCGATGACCTGATTGCCGGTGATGCGCTTCTTCAGACCATCGAAGCCCTTGGTGTCAACGGTCACGTCGCCGTTGAAGAACTTATCCTGGAAGAAGTAGGAAGCGGCCTTGACCTTGAGCGCGGTCTGAGTAGCGCGCTGATCGTTGAGGTTGCCGCGGGTCTGGACAATGAAGCGGTCCACGTCCGCATCGCCACCGAGGATGACCAGAGACTCGGTCTTCTGGTTCACGGTGCCGGTGGACTCAACGTAAGCCTCGTTCACCGAACGGAAAGCAACACCCGGCAGGGTGCCCTCTTCGTTGTAGGCGTAGGCGTTACCCTCAATGTTCATGAGGGGCAGCCGGTCAAGGACAGGGGAGGACTGGACAAAGGTTTCCAGCACGCCGCGCTGAAGGGTGTTCTGCGACAGGGTAGCCGCTTGTGCAAGGGTGACAGCCATTGTGGCCTACCTCTTTCTTTTTGAAATGGCCCGCAGGCTATCGCCCTTGGGGTTTACTTACCTGCGGTCTCGTAGGCGTGGGTCAGAGTGCCCAAGCCGGGGGTAGTCTTCACGTCAGTTGTTCCACGCGAACCAGCGCCGGGAACTTCACCGACGCCGCCAGCAATGAAGGACTTAGCGAAGTCGTCCGCGTCAGCCTCAAGCTCTTCCTTCGTGGAGCCCTGCAATCGCAGCGCCGCCTTCAGGTCAAGGCCCTTAGCCGCCGCGACCTCGTACCGAAGCAGCTTCGATTCAAGGCCCGAAATGGTTGCGCCCTTTTCGCGGTCGGACTCTTCCAAAGCAGCAGCCCGCTCGGCGGCTTTCTGCTCGGCGGTCTTGCTGGACTCTTCAATTTCCGCGAGCCTTTCAGCAAGCGGGGAGAGTTCAGCGACCTTCGCGGAGTTTTCCTTAGCGCGGGCTTCCCATTTGCGGGCTTCCGACTTCCAATCCGTAGCGTCCTGTGCAGGAGCCTCGGCGGTATCAGTAGCGGTGGTTTCAGCCGCGGACTGCTCTGAAGCGTTTTCGCTCATTTGTGCTATCTCCCGTGCGGGTAGTTGCCTTCGGGCCGTGCGGCCTTCCAGCGTTTGTTAGCCGCCCATCGACTGACGGGCGGTGATCTTCGCCGCAGCGTCACCGTTCACGATGATGTTGCGGAAGTCGTTTTCAGCGGCGGCGGCAAGCTCGGGGGTGAGTTTCCCGCGCCCGTAGGGGTTCCTGCCGGCGCT
Source organism: Pseudarthrobacter sp. BRE9 (assembly GCF_031844305.1). Classification (NCBI taxonomy): domain Bacteria; kingdom Bacillati; phylum Actinomycetota; class Actinomycetes; order Micrococcales; family Micrococcaceae; genus Pseudarthrobacter; species Pseudarthrobacter sp. BRE9. The sequence continues at coordinate 59,544 of NZ_JAUZUY010000012.1, forward strand.
CACCGCATCCCAGTTCGCTTTAGCGTCGAACACGCGGCGTTCAGCAGCGGTCATAGTCGCCCGCAGCGCAGGGTTGCGCTCACCGGTCCTGCGCGCCTCTAGGATGGCCTCACGGACGCCCACTCGGGTCCCGCCTCGCCCCAGCGCGCCGAAGCCCTCAGCCTGCCCACGGAGGACGCCGGAAGGGTTCTGACCGCCAGGCAGGATGTACCCGTTACGCTCCAGGAGCCGCAACGTGTCGTCACGCGACAGTCCTTGAGAGTAGATACCTTCGGGAGTGAGCCTAGGTTGCCGGCCACGCCCGAAGTTCCCGGCCCGCGTAGTGCCTTCCCGCGTGACCAAGCCGCCCGGCTGCATCCCGCGCCGGGAGTTGACCACTTGGAAGATGTCACCACCGTCACGAATCGCCTGCGCGCCGGCAGGAGTAAAGGACTTATCCTGATCTGCCTTAGAGAGGCCGTGGAAATACTCGTAAGGGTCAGTGCTGACATCCTTAGCGCGGTTCTCCGTAGACGGGATATGCCGGCAATCGCACCGCGGATGACGTTGAAAGCCCGCGTTCCAGCGGAAAAACTTACCCGCCAGAACCACGCAGCGAGGACACGACGGAACCGACAACATCCGCACATACCCAACACGCGGGCGCGCCACAATATCCACAGAAGCAGCAGCCCGGCCCGTATCAGCAACCATCGTCTGCACGTTCCGCTCCAGCACGCCACGCCCAGACCGCAACGCAACACCAGGAGACGCGCCCCCGGCAATCGCCGCCTTCACCTGAGTAACCGGCGAATACAGCAATCCCGACAGGGAACGCCCATCAGGGGCCGAACCGACAAACCCGGAAGGATCCACAAACGACGCAGGCGCCGAATAGGCACCCTGCGCCGCCAGTGAAGAAGCCCCGTACCCGGCCCCAAGCTCAGCAGCCCGGAACTGCACCTGCTCAATAGCAGGCTGTAACCCAGCCAAAGACCGAACCCACGAACCCGTAAGATCCGCCGGGTTCAACTGCCGCCAAAACCTGCGGCTAATACCCAGGGCGACAATCTCAAGCTCACGCATAGCCCGGTCATACTCAACAGCGGCATCAGGGAAGCCCACACTAACCGCCGATCTTGGCCGCCAGTGCGTTTATACCCGCGTCCTGCTGAGCCACATCCGAATTTGAGTTATCCACCCATTCCTGAACCTTCGGCGGGGTAGCATCCGGCAGCATAGACCAGGCATCCTTACGAGACATGCCCGACGTGATCAGCTTCCCAACACCGTCCACGATCTGCGCGAACGACTGAATCTCCGAGCTGCCCCAGATAACCTCAGCCGCCACGTTATCGCCGGACTCACCACGGGAACGCGCCGCCAGTCGCATAACAGACTCCAGCGACTCGCCCGCCGCCATCTTCAAGTCAGTGATGAGTGACTGGAACGTCGATTCAGCGCCGGCCATACCGTCGCCGGTCAGGTTCGCCATTTTCGTCAGCGAATACTGCGGCGGGATCTGCCCCGTACTGAAGAACGTGTTCAGGAACGTGTCGTAAACCTTGATGTAGTTATCGAGGTTCGATTCCGGCAGGTCAAAGACCTTCGTATCAACACCAGGGAACACCAAAGCCCGGTCAACGCCCAACCGGCCCGGAGTATTCAGCACCGGGAGCGGCTGACCGTTCAAGTCCAGCATCGGCGTACCGTCAGAGTTCTTCCGAACAATGACGTTGCCGCTCTTATCCCGCGCAACAGGATCGAAGCCGGTAAAGACGCGCTGACGGTAAGCGGAAAACTGCATCGCCAACAGAGTGTTAAACCGGATTGTGTTGATTGCATCCTGCTGCGGAACCAGCTTGTCAATCGGCGCGTGAGGAACACCATCCGCGTCAACATTGAAATCGAACGTCACGAACGGCAACCCGCCAAGGTTATGCCGACCACCCAGCGACAGGGTCCAATCCTTATCGCCCTTAGCCTGCGTGAACTGCACCCACTCGGCATCCGTGTAAACGTAAGCATTCAGGACGCCATCAAGGCCCGCGATCTGCTTGACCGCAAACAAACCCTCAAACGGGTCATCCGGGTTCGGCTCAATCCAAACCCGCTTACCATTCTCAGGGCGGATCTTCGGCGTCTTCGGCGTAGCCTTCACAGGCGAAACAGACATGATGCCGCGGCCATGAATATACATCTGCTTGTAGACGATCTTCTGACGAGAATCCAGCTTGTTAGGCTGCCAAATCTCATTCCAGGCCGTCAGGTCAGCACTGTCATTCTGACCAGTCCGGAAACCATCAGCCTGCATACGCTGAACCGGGGCGTTCATCGCAATCTCCAAGAAATTAGCGATGGACTGCTTCTGCAACGACGTGTACTCCGTATTCACGCCCTCAGGCGCGAACGGGGCATCCTGCCGGCCCTCAACATAATCCTGACGGCGCTGCCAAGCCGGAGCCTGAGCGCTCAACCGGTTCAACCCGATCTCCAGGTAGTTACGTGCGAGCTTGGCGTCCACGCCACCACCTCATTCTTTAGTTGAAGCCATACACCGCATTAGAAATACGCGAGTTTGACTGGTACGCATCCGTCCAACCCTCTTCGCGGGCGTCGGAAGCAGCCGTATGCGCAAGGATGCGCGCCATAGCGGCGTCTATCTTCTGATGATTCGTAGGTTTGATAAGCACATACTGCTGCCCCGGCTTAGCGGCCTTACGGGCATTCGCAAGATGAAGCCCAGCGATAGGGCAGCCGTCGTGACTGATCCGCTTAGTAGCAAGGTCAATCTCAAACCGCTTAATCTCCGCGTACATGGCCTTGATCCGGTTCGTAGCCCACTCGAAAACGTGATTCTCGCCGTACTTCAGCGACCAATCACCAATCTCCGAATACCAGTCCTGCGGGTCACAATAGAACCGCTCCACCCGGTAGCGCTCAAACAGTTCATCAACGGCCGCGTGAACCTCACCGCGGGGAATCTGACCGCCCCACTCAGCAGGGTTCCAAATCGCCGGGCGCCTATCCGGGCCGTAACGCGGGGTAAACGTAAACCCGTCAATCGTCTCAGCCTGGAGAGCCGTGTAATCGTCATTCTCGGAACCGTCAAAACCTAGGCAGATAGCGGTACCATCATCAGGATTCGGAAGCCACGGGCGAGGCGTAAGCTGCATCCCACAAACCATCCTTCAGCCATGCGCCAGAACCAGACACCAGACGGTTACCAAAGAACCTCTCAGCCTGAGCCCTATCCGTCTCCATCAGCTCCGCAGCCTCACCCTCAATCGAGTCAAGGTTCACCCACGGCGAGCCCTCATAAACGAAACGGTGAATCCTAGCCCGGTCACGCTTGTTCCCGTAGGACAATTCAGCGGGAGGCTGCCGGAAGAACTTGAAAACATCCTTCGACTGTGACTCAAAAGTCCGCTGGGCCGTGGAGTTCTCCGCAGGATCCCAAGCATTCGTCGTCTCAATCGTCCGGCCGCCCATGCCGGCAGCGCCACGGCGCTGCGTCTCAGCAACCTTGATCATCTTGTTTGTCTTCGTGTACAGGCCAGACTCATCCTGAAAAGCAAACGAAATAGGGTTACCAAGCTTCGATTGAGCGTTAGAAGTAACCGCGTCAATCCGGTCCATATCCTCATCGCCGGACTCGCCAACAATGCGGATAAAATCCTCACGAATCAGCAGCAAATCAGCCAGCGGACCAAGGCGAATCATCGCCTTCAAGGGCCGCAGGATGTTATCAACCTGATCCTCAGACGTGGCCGTCAACTGAATCAGCGGAGATGGGTGACGGATACCCTTCGGCTCGCCGTCCAGGTACTCATACGTCCAACCACACGAGCAACCATTAGCGGAGCACTCGTACAACTCGCCAACCTGAGCCCAACCATTAAAAATGACCGGGCCGACAGCCTCACCAGTCGTCACAGCAGCCGCCCAAGGACCCTTGCCGGTCTTCTGAGGCGCCACAATCTGCGAACGCCGATAGACAAACGCCTGATTCAACATAGGCCGCTCGGGAACCCACACAGCATCCGACCGGACACGGTAATGGTTCGCCGTACACCAAAACTGCCAATCAGACTGCCGAAACTCAGAACCACGCGAAAACCCATCAGGCACTCGGCAATGATGAGCTATCCAAGCGTCAAGCAAATCGCCCAACGTAGGAAAATCAACGAGAAAACCCTCAGCCGCCGCCATTAACAGCCCTCAACCTGCGAGCCGGCGCAGCCTTAGTTTCAGGAGCAGCCTTCGTGGTGCGCTTCTCAGTGACCTCATCAGCAGCAATAGCCCAGCCATTCTCACGTAGCCCAGCCGGCGTCAAACCAATCTGATCACCCAGCCGATGAACCTGACCGAGAAACGCAGCCGGCACATCACCCTCAGACCGCACAGACCAGCGGCAATACATCGCCACGGTCCGGATCCGCCAAGGCTCAGCAGCCCAAGCCGCAGCCTGAGGAGTCGCCCACAGCTCGGCCCACACTTCCCGCTCCCGGTCAGTCGCATCCGGCAAGTCATAGACCGGAACATCGCCCGTGTAGCCCTCAGAAGGCAGCGCAGTGAACTTCAAGCCCCGAGAGTCAGAACGGCCAGACCGAGGATCCGCCGGAGGCCCAGAACGATTACGAGAACCACCCTTAGTCATGGTGCCCTCCTTCGCCATTCTGGAAACTCTGAACCCTGCGGACCCCCGAGAGACCTCACCGGCGGTCTGGCGCGGCGGTGTCGGTTTGGGGGTGCCCCCCACCCTTGTCAGGTCGGTCAGAGGTGTGATCGTCGCCCTGCTGCGGCGCGGTTGCAGCGGTCGCGGTGCTCGGGTCCGTTGTACTTAGTGCGGTCGTTGTCGTCGTGCCCTAGGTCCCAGGGTTCGCCTGGTTGTATGGGTTCGTTGCATCGTCCGCATAGGACGCCGCCTCTTGCGACCTTGGGCGCCCATTGTTTGCGGAGTGCTTGGTGTTCGGCGCCGTATCCGCGTTGGTTGCTGTTGCCTCTGACTTTGTCTGCTTCGGCTTGGTGCTTGGTGCAGTAGCTTGTGGTTGCAACGACTGGGCATCCGGTCTTAGCGCAGATGCGTTTAGCCCTTGCCATCTAGTCGGCGGCTTTCAGGTAGCCGTCCTCGTTGCCCCAGAGTGTTTGGGTGAAGTAGGTTCCGTCATCGATGCATAGTCTTGCCCGGCATTTGCCGCAGGTTAGCCAGTCGCAGTTGGGGGAGTCGCAGTGTGGGGCTGATCGGGTTAGTGATGCGGTGCAGCAGGGGCAGGCTTCAGTCACGCTGACCTCCCTGGTGTTGGAGTGTGGAGCTACTGGTCGATGGCCGCGTTCTCAATTGTTGGTCGGCTGGACGTTCGCTCAGTGGGGCGTCAGGGCCTTGCACCTGACTAGGCCGGCTTGGTTACCGATACCCCTTGTGCCGTCTGCGTGGGGGGTCGCGACGGGCACGTCACCTGCTTACGTGAGCTGGGGTCTCGACCAGCCGTCCTCGCAGGTAGTTCTATCCGGCTGCTTAGGCCAGCGGGTAAGTCTTCTTGGCGAACTCATCCGCCTTCATTGCCCACACCTTTTCGGGGGCGTGGTCGAACCGGTAGCTAACCGATGCGGGCGAAGCAGCAACGACTTCGCCCGTGCTGTCTGCACCAAAAACCCGGAAGCGTTCACCTTTGTTGATCGTCATGATTCCCCCTGCTTTGTTTTGGGCAACAAAAAAGGTCCGAACCATCCGACGGTCCGAACCTATTTAGCAGACAACTCTGCCTTCAATTTGCCACACTATCATTAAGTGGTGTTGATTACTACTTCTGTGCTCGCGTGTCGTGCCATGCTGCAAGGACTTCGTGCGGGTGGTAGGTCGGCAGCGGGTCACGCTCAACCGGCCTGAGTTTCCCGCGCCGCGCCCAGTCCCTTACGTCCATGCTGGTGATGGTGATCTTCGCGTGCTTCCTCAGCCATGGGAGTAGTTCGCGGGTCGGCATGGGTGGTGCTGCTTCCCTGAGTCGTTGCCGGTTGGCGTCGTGGTTGATGACAGGTTCTTCAGGCCCCCAAACCAGTTCCCGAGCTTGTTTGACCCAGATCCTGGCCATGTGGAGCCATTGCCCTGCGTCGGGGTAGTCGTGCGCGGCTGTGTGCGCCCGCTCAGGGAGTTGTTGCAGCCACGCCTGTAAGAGCATCGCGTCTAGGCTTCCGGGTGGCTTAGAACCCGCGTGACCACCCGTTGAACCGGCGGCAGGGTTACGGACCACAGCGGTACCAGCCCTGACACCGGCCAGCATCTCGATAAGCGCCGGCACATCCACAAGTAGGGCGTCCAGTTCCACGATGCAGGCGGTGCAGAGGTAGAGGCTTGTCGCTCGGCCGCAACCCTCAGTCGTGCAAGTCATGCTTCCTCCAGTTCGGTGATGGTGAGGACTATTGCGGGGTCACCTTTACCGCCTTGACGTAGGTCTGGGCCGATGAGGTGGGCGTTGGTGTCGTCGGGTATGAGCCCGTAATCGACCAGCCCATCGATTGCCGCTTTGAGGGTAGGCAGCAAGTTATGCGCGTCGTAGGCCCGGTTCGTGGGTTTGATGACGTGCGCGACGATATGCACCCGGCCCAGGTTGCGGGGCAGGTCAGCGGCCATCGCGTTAGTCAATGCGAGCGTCCGCCAATGCTTCGTCAGTTGCGCCTTCTTCGCCCAATGATGTCTTTGGTTCAGGTTTAACATCGGGACCGCTGATGCCACGGTTAGCGTCCAGGTGCGGGCGGTCATGCGGTGATCGTTTCGCGGGCTTTGGTGAGGGTCACGTCGCGTTTGTTGACCATGCAGGAGAACAGCCGGTAGTTCCCTGTTGCGCGGGTGTGCCAGGTGATCCGGATCGTGTCGATATCCTTTGACCGCTTTGCCTCGATGCTGATGAACGGTGAGTCTCCGGTGTCTTCGCCGTGCTGCAAGACGAAAGACCAGCCGTAGTCGAGTAGTTCGGTTACGACGTCGGCCAGCTTGGCGGGGTAGGTGAGCGTTGTCATCCCTGCTCCTTAAAGTCGTGAGCCCCAGACTTGTCCGGGGCGTGGTGGTTGGTGGTGGGGGCGGTCATGCGGCTCATATCCGGCCCCGTGCTTTTAGGTCGTTGATGCGTTCTTGTCGGCCTTGTTCCATGAGCCGGTCCCACTCTTCGGGGTTACGTTGGCGCCAGGAGCGTTGAATCTTGCCGTCCTGGGCTTCCAGTTCGCGGCGGGTTTTTGGGACCTCTATGGCCCTTGTGCTGGCTTCCTGGGAGGCTCGTGCGTTGAGTGCACGCTTCAGGATGGAGCCGGGCTGTGCTTGCTGCCCCGGATTGGCCCGGTAGTGGGCGACGACGGCGGCTTCTGCTTCGTCGTAGGTGATGGGCTCCATGGAGTGTTGCCAGATGTCGGCGGCGGCGTCGTTGGCCTGGACGAACGGGTCGAACTGGTTTATCCAGATAATGAGGCGGGTTGTTCCGATGAGGTCCACGGGTCATCCTTCGATTTCGAACATTTGGGTTTGGCGTTCCTGTTTGGCCTGGGCTCGCTGCATGAGTTCAAAGCCGGCCTGTAGGCGGACTTGGGAACCGGTGGGGCGCATCCCTGCCGGCGCGTTCTTTTCGGGCAGTGGGCCGTCTTCCCAGCATTTGCCGTTGAGCCATGTAGCAGGGAGTTTGGTGTATTGGGCTTCGCGGTTGGGGTCTTCGCGGTATCGGATGGCGCCTTCGACCAAGGCCTCAGCGGTTGCTTGCTTCCTGGCTTTGGCGTAGGCCTTCTCTGCTACGCCTTTGGATTCTTTGCGCGGGTATTCGAGGTACCAGTCGATGAACTCGTCCTGCGGAGCTGGACAAGTCTTTTTCCCCTGTTCCTCTGTTCCTCTGTTCCCCTGTTCCCCTGTTACAGGCGCGAGGGTTTCGGGAGGGCTCGCGACACTCTCGCGAATTTCTGACTCTTTGTAGTCAAAAGTCCCGTCAGGACGCGGATTTCTGCCCTTGCCAGGCTTGTCTATTCGCTGCGCTGACTCCCAGAACGATATGTACAGCAGGTTGTCCCCGCGGGCCTCGTATCGATGCACTAAACCGGCTTGGTGTAGCTCGGTAATAGCTTCGGACACCCTCGCGACAGTCTCGCGAGGGTTAGCGAACATGTCGCGAGGGAATACGTCGGTGACGATAAGTTCGATGTCGTCCACTCCGACGCCGTTGTCGTCCACGTAGGATTCGAGGCCCTTTAGGACGAGTCGGGCGTCCCAGGATACTGACGCGATCCTGCGGGATTTCCAGAACTCCGGTTTGGTGCCACGGATCCTCATGGGGACCCCTCCTTTCGTTTAGCTTGCTTTGTTGCCGGTCAACTGTCGGCGTCGTTTGTCGTAGCGGGCGGATTCTTTGGCGGCTTCGATGAGTCCGTCTGGTCCGCCCCAGATGATGGGCGGTTCTGAGAGTTTGCGTGCTGCGAGGACGAGCCTGTTACGGGCTTCCTCGGCTTCCTTGGTGGCTTGGATGCGGCGGCGTTGCAGGGCTGCTACTTCTTGTTCTTCGGCCCTGAGTGCGGCGAGTTCGGCTTCGGCTTTTTCGACGGCTGCTGCGGCGATCTGCTTTTGAATGCGGAGGGCTTCGAGGTTCTGTTTCGGGGCGTTGCGAATGTAGGCCATTACTTCTTCTGTCCTTTCATGGCTCGGCGGATTGCTTCGTTTGCGGTTGGATCGGCGTGTGTTGCGGCGCTCCCTGCCAGTCCGCCGGGTTTCCGTTCGTCCCAGTGGCATGGGCATGAGCGTTGTTTTCCGCAGCAGTGCGGTGTCCAGCAACACGAGCGGGCGCACGGGGTCATCCGTAGGTTTCCTGTTCTTGTTTGCGTCTGGCGCGGTATTCGCGGCAGGCGTTTTTGTTCGCTTGCCTACAGGCGTCGTCGATGGGCTCTTTGTGTTTGCGGTGTCGGGCGTAACCTCCGGGTGTGCCGCAGGGTGAGGGTGTGTTGTTGCGTGTGCGGCGCGGCTTGTCGTGCTGCCTGGGTGGTCGCTTGGGCTTGGGTTTGGGTTCGGGTAGGGGTTTGCGTTCGGTGTCCGCGTCAAACACGGTCCCGCGGTAGACGTAGGCCATCAGGTCCTTCCTGGGGATGCAGCAAGGGGCGCCCCGTGTTGGAGCGCCCCTTTGCTGGGTTGGTTATCGGTTGTCGAGTGCGGCCCGTAGATCCGCTAACGTAATCGGTTGTGGTTCGCGGCAGTCGTGTTTCTCGGGCCTGCCATGCGTGACGGTCAACTCCCCGCCGCACCGGTAACAGTCAGTCAGGAAGGACAGTTGCTCGTCGCGGGGCTTCGTGCGGAACGCCATGACTAGAAAGCTGGCTCGTTGGCCGGACCAGAACCCCAGCCGCCTGCGTTGGCCGGCTGCCCACCCCATCCACCCTGTGCGGGCTGCTGAGACGGCTGCTGCTGGGACTGTGCGGGCTGGTTGCGGGGCACGAAACCAACTGAGTCAGCCACGACATCCAACGATTCGCGCTTCTCGCCGTTGTGTTCGTACTCGCGGGTGGACATGCGGCCCGTGACGATGACCTTGCCCTTGCCGCCCTGTGCTGCGATCTGCGCGTCCGTGGCTTCGGCGAGGTAGCCGAACAGGGTCACGTTGAACCAGGTTGTGCCGCCGTCCACGTACTGCCCGGACTGGTCCTTGACACGGGCGGTTTCGGCTGCGGAGAACGACAGGCGCGGCTTACCGTCCTGGCTGAACTTGAGGCCCTGAGACTTGCCAATATTGCCGGTGAAGGTTACTGATGCCATAGTTACGCTGCCACTTCCTGCTGGGTGTACTTGTTGAGGTTGTCGGGGTGGAAGCCGTGCCAGTGGAGGTCGGTTTCCGGGTCGCCGTTGGAGACGATGACGACGGGCACGCCTTCATAGCCCAAGGCCTTGATGGCTTCGAGGTCAGCCGGTGACGTGGTGACATCAACGGTCGAGTAGTCAACGCCGCGCTTGTCGAGCCAACGCTTAGTAGCGCGGCAGGGCTGGCAGTTCGGCTTGGTGTAGACGGTGATGGTCACGCTTTGTTTTCCTTGCTGTGGTTGTTGACGTATTCGAGGATGTAGGCGGGGGCGCCTTGTTCTGCGAGGTAGGCGTGGTAGGCGTCGATGGTTCCGTCCGCTGCTGCCTTGGCGGTGTTGGTAGCCACTAACTCGGGGATCTCGCCCGGTGCCAACGCGGGCGCGTCGGGGAGGGGCTGCACAGTGTAGGTAACCCGCTTACCCCTCGTGGCTGTCAGCTTCAGGTTCAGCGGGCCGTCAAGGTGGGAGAGCGCGGCGATGCGGATACCACCCACCGCTTCCTTACCGAAGCGCACGTTCGGATCATGGAAGAGCTGCACGCGGCGCCCGACCCATGCGTCGGAGTCGTCGCCCCATGCAGTGAGCAGAACGCGCAACATGGTCAGCGGTGGACGCCATACCCTGCTCTCGCCCGCCAGGTCGATGTCATACTTTTGTTCCGCCGCGCCGTTCTTGACGCCTGCAATAGCAAAGACCCTCGGGCCTTGCAGGAAGTCCTCGGCGTTCCATTGGTCGGAGCGTGGTTCTGCGGTGATTTTCATAGCTTCAACTCCAGTTCTTCGATGCCCAGTAGGTCTTCGGTTTCGTAGACCGCGTAGTTGGGGAGGCTGATGGGTTCGACGGTTGGGTAGCCGGGCCAGTTGCCGTTATCGGAGCATTCGCGGTAGATCCGCTTAGCCCGGTCGTTGAGTGCCCGGCCTAGTTCGATGGCTTCCCAGTCAAGTTCCACGACAGACACCAGGTAGGGCGCGGTCTTTTCAACCAGGATGAAACCGAACGGCAGATCTTCGCCGGTCAGCGCCTTCACGCCATCAACGTAATGCGCGTTTGACTGGTGATAGCCGTAGTTGTGCGCCGTCTTGCCGAACTCTTTCGGGTCAGCGTTGATCGTGGTCTTCAAGTCCCAAAGCTTGCCGGGCTGCCATGCGTCCGGGCGGCATTTCAACGTAACGTCTTCCTCCTCCCAAAAGACGGACTGTTCCGCCTTGTGCCCGGTCAGTGCAGCCCGTGCGATGGGATGCGCCATGACTGAATCGCGCATGGCCCGGATCCCGTCCATTTCCTTCTTGGTCAGCGGGATCAAGCCGGCGGCTTTGGCTTCGTCCGCCGGGCCGGTCCACTTGGCGCCGCGCTTGTCGGCTACGTCGATGACCTTGACGCCGGATTCGTCGCCTTCGAGGATCAGCGAATGCGCCACGGTTCCGATGTCGTAGGCGTCCTTGCGTACCGGGTGGTCGCGTTCCCAGCGCCAGTGAGCTGGCGTCCGGGTTGCGAGCGTCTTGAGGCTAGTCGAGCCCAGTGCGGCATGTGCGTGGTACGCCTGATTGGACAGTTCCGGGATGATGTATGGCTTCTTAGGCACTGGCTGCCTCCTTGGTGGCTGCGTGGCGGTAGGTTTCGACTTCCCAGGCGTACTTCCGCTTGGTGGCCGCGTTTTCCCATAGGTGGTAGGTGTAGCCGTAGTGTGTTTCGATGCCCTGGTAGGTCCAGCGCCGGTCACTTTCGGGCAATAAAAAAGGACCGTTTTCGGCGGTCCTCATTCTGGTTTCGAGTTCGTACATGTCACGTCGTGGCGGTTGAGATGTTGGATTGCACACCTTGTTCTCCTTCGTGGTGGCAGTCGGTGCCGGTGAGGATTTGTTTGATCGTGGCGATGTCGATCACCCATGCGCCCATCATTTGTTCGATAGCGAAGACGGCGCGGAGGTTGCGCTCGGCTGATTCACACATACGGGCTCCTTTGCCGGCGTGGATACTGGGTTGCGGTAGTCAGGTTGACGGACACTGCGGCTCACGAGGTGGCCCTCGTTTTCGCTGCCTGGGTTCGGAGCCATGTTGCGGTCGTGTTGGCCTCTGCTGAGTAGGCGCCATACCGGACAATGTCTTCCAGCCCATATTCCTTGCTGGCTGTCATTTCCTGCATGGTGTTGTGGTAGGTGTCGGATCGCTGCTTGAACCGCTCGGCAGCCTCACCCAGTGCTTCGGCTTTGGCGTCGGCCACCAACCCAAACCCCGCAGCAGACAGGGCCTGCGCTTGGTGCCACTGGAGGCCCTGATATCCAGGCAGCCTATCTACCCCAGCGCGTTCGTCGCCATTCCAGTAGCCGCATCGGCAGGTCACGCCAGACGCTACGGACATGCCCGTTGTGGGCTGGTGCGCCCGGATTACTTCAGCTATCTGCTCGGCGCTCACACTGTCTCCTTGGTGTCGGTTTCCCATTCGCGGGGCCTGTAGTGGGGCATGGGCGGGAGGGGCTGGGAGTAATCGAACACCACGCCGGTTGTTTCGGCCTGGTTCGTCAACAACTCAAACCGGGCCGTCCGACCAGCAGCGTCCGCCGTTATCGCGTTCAACTCAGCGGCGGTCATCCTGCCAACCCCCACGCCCGAAAATAAGACTCGCGGTGGTCAACCTTGACGATGGCCGGCAACGCGTTCCACTGCTCCGGGGTCAGCCCATGCCAGCGAAGAATCAGCAGCTCCTGGATTTCCTCACGCGACAACTGCTGCACATGGACAACCGGGCGGCGGCGCTTGAAAAACTTGAGCATCACTTGGCCTCCTTAGCTTCGTTGCTGATAGTGACAAGGTCCTTGAGCGCGGTAATCAGTTCCCGCAACACCGGGTAGTTGTCAGCGGTTTCGGGCACTGCTTGGGCGAGCCGCAACACTGCGGCGGGGTTCGTGCTGGTCATGGCAGGTCCTTAGTGGTGGTTTGGAGCCTGCCGCGTGATCGCAGGTAGGCGTCAAGTTCGCCCTTCACATACCGGGCGCGGTCATCGCTGACCGTTGCACAAGCCGAGTCGCAGTTCCGGCACAGTTCGCCAACACGGATCCTTGTTCCGGGGAATAGTTCGGCCTTGATCTTGCCGGGGCGGGTCATGTGCCCGCAGGTCTGGCAGGGGCGGATCAACTTCTGATCGCCCTTTACCGGTGTCGGGTCCGTGCGGCGGTGACAGTATTTGCACATGCCCTTCGCGTGCCGGCGAACCGTACCAGGAACCTCAGCCTCATCCGCGGTCTGATACGACGGGCGCAAGTACCGTTTGCAAGTACCAGCGCACAACACCACACCCTTGATGTACTGACGCTTCTCACTCACCTTTGAGCCCTCCCATTCAGCAGGTCCGGGAACTCAGCCAACGCTGCGGCCAGTTCCTCGTCATCCAGGTTGTCGAGCATGAACATCAGCCGGTCGTGGGCTATGGCGCGAGGGATGAAGATTACGGCTCCGATGATGACAGCGGCCCACGCGAACACGTACAAACCATTGAGCATCATTTACTTCACTTCCTTGCGGCGGCGGATCTTGGATGCGGCGAAGATGAGGGTGCCTACACCGGTTGCGCCGACCGCGTAGGGGAGTGCTGTCATGACCGCGCCGGTGTTGGACAGTTCGCACTGGCCTTTACCGGTTTTGGAGTCGATCACGTACAGCGGATCCTGTGTGATGGGGACTGCGGTGAACTCCCAGTTACCTGTCACGCCAGCGGGCCAGGAATAGACGCGCTCTTCGGTCGGTGCGGCCAGGGCGTAAGTGACTGAGAACTTGGCGTTATCGGGTGATAGGGCAGACGACGCGCCCGCAACACCAGCGCCCAGGTCCTTCGGGATCACTACACGCCCAAACGGCTCCTCCGGGCGGGCGCATGATGCCGGAACATACACGGGCTTGTTCGGTGCGGCGACAACCTGCTCAGCCGGCGCCATGCAACCAGCGGCGAGAATGTCGAGCTTGTCGGTGTTCTGCCCGTCAAAGTAGTACCGCACACCCTTATCGACCCAGTTGTATGCGGGGATGATGTCGGCGGCGTCCAGGTGGTTCGCGTGTCCACCAGCCGTAGCGTCCTTGGCTACCTCGATCTGGTTCCAGTGACCGTTCGCCGCGGACGTTGCATGGCAGATCGTGACCTTATCCGAACCAGCGTGCGCCGGAACAACAGACAACAGCGGGGCCGCAACCAGTGCGAGGACAGCGGCGGGAATCAGGGACTTCTTCACTTTGTAACTCCTTGGGTTGTGGTGCGGCGCCAGACCTTCAGCGATCCGTGTCGGCGGGTCTTACTGGTTGATGTTTGGTATGCGACTGGTTCGATGAGGCCGTTACGTGATGCCCTTCCGAATGCGAGCCCCACCCAATTCGGATTAGGTGCTGGGCGGAGGACCTTACGCAGCGCATCGGCCGTAAATTCGGGTTCCGTGATTGCGAGCCGAAGGATTGCTAGGTCAGCATCCAGATGCCAATCGGCATCTTCGAGGACTGCGGCGGCGGTCATGCTGCGTGCCTCCTTGCTGCGTTTTCATGGTTCTGGGCGGCGCGTTCGGCGTCCACGTTCTCTGTAGCAACTTCGCCCGTCTCGTCCCAGTAGTGCAGGCAGTAGGCGAGTAGCTGCTCCATCTCGTCAGGCGTCCGTATATAGGACTCGTGTGTGCGGCTCATCGCTTTGGCGAGCTTCTTCACGGCGGAGCGGGGTAGTTCAATGTTCAGTTCGTTTTCGCGGATCCGGTTTTCCCAGGTTGCGAGGCTGCATTTAGGCATGGCAATTAGACCTATCTCCGAGGGACGAACCCAAGGGTGAGGTGAAAAAGGGGTGTGGTTGGTGCCCTGATGCGGGCGAGAGTGTTGCGTGGCCGGCGCTAAGGCTGCGGCGGGTGGTGCGGTGGTGCTTTATGCGGAGAGTTTGCGGAGTGCTTCCGCGATTCGGTCCTTGTCGTACCCGGACTGCTTGGCGCCTGCTACGATTTGTGCGATTTCGTCTTGCTGGTCCGGGCTGAACCTGTAGAGCCTGCCGATCCGGTCACAAGGCCATTCGCCCGACTGGGCTTTGCGCCTCACGGTATCGGTGCCCACCTGATACTTAGCTGCCATGTCCTGTGTTGTTGCGTAGGACTCGGATATGCGGCCCATGACTAGGCGGCTGCCTGTCGTTTTTCGGTGAAGTCTTCGGGGAGGATTTCGGAGGGCCACACTTGGAGTGCGGCGGCGATCTTGCGGAGTTCGATTAGTGTTAGTAATCCGTCGCCTTCGAGCCGGCGGCAGAGGGTCTTGTAGGGGATGTTGGTTTGGTCTGCGAGGGAGTTTTTGCTGACTCCCTTGTCTTCGAGTACCTGGTTGATGAGTTCGGATGCGGTGACGTGTCGAGGCTGCTTCCCAGCGTTTGTCTTAGCCATGTGACTAACCGTAGCTTAGTCGTCCGACTAAGCGCAACCCTATAAGCAAGTAATTGCAGGCGTGTCATTCGAGTACCCGTTTGGCTTACCCAATTAGTCGATCTATTGCAAACCGTGTCCGTTTGAACATAAGCTAGCCACATGACTAACGCATTCGAGGGTTTAGAAGAAGCTCTCTCAACTCAGATCAAGGTCGAGCTTGTAGAGCGAGGCATGGATCAGAAGACGCTGGCCGAACGAGTGGGCATCCACCCCGTAACGATGACCAAGTACCTGAAGAACCAGCGCACCATGCCAGTCACCACCCTTTTCGACATCGCCGCCGCTTTCGGCATTAGTCCTCGTCTACTGATGCAGCGCGCCGAAGCCAGAATCTCCCGTCCAGCAGCTCGGAGGGCATGAGGCCGCGAGCCGCAGCCAGGGTGAAGAGTTCACCAACGGTCATCGTAGCTACGTGGATGTAGTTGTTATGCACTGCGGCTGCCCCCGAGGTTAGAACAAAGTTTCGGTTCCTGAGACTAGCCCGCCCCTCCGACAATCGGATGGGGCGGGTTTTTTGGTGGAATCCGCAGTCAGATTACCGCAAGAAAACTTGATTGCTTAATCTCACTTCCTACTTGCAAGTATTGTTGGCATCGGCTTATATGGACTAGCCGAGCGCACTTGCGGTATAAATGCTGGTCAAGGGTATATTTACCCCATAGGAGCGTTAGCATGGCGATCATGCCCGCAGGAAAAGAGCCAGAGCCTGGCGCGTTCGCCCGTGCCGTGAGTCATGAGGTGCGCCACCTGTTGACTGACCGGCGTGTGAGTGGGGCGCAGATGGCAAGCATGATTGGAAGGTCGCAAAGTTACGTGTCGAAACGGCTCCGGGCCGAAAGTAGTTTCACTGCGAACGACGTTGAGACGATCTGCCGCGCACTCAACATGGACCTGCTGGAGCTACTGACCGCCGCGGTACGTCGCGCACGCTCTGGCCGCGTCTGACCCCCAACAAAAAGCAGGCCCCGCACCCCCCGATGATTGGGGGAGTGCGGGGCCTTAGTTGTTTACGCTTCGATGATGCCGGTTAGTGCCTGCTCAACCGCTGCGGCTGCCCTAAAATGCACGTCCGGGACGAGGTGACCGTATGTCTTAGTGGTCGTGGAAATATCCTCGTGTCCTAGCCGGTTCGCCAGCTCGAATAGGTTCATGCCGCCGGCGATTAGCAAACTTGAGTGCGCGTGCCGGATGTCATGAATCCTAGGCCGCTTTTCTAACCCGAGGTCCGCTGCCTTGACTGCCGCATACCAGGCATCGAGCCATTGCCGGTGTTGCGGGTAGACGGTGGTGGTGGGGCTGATGCTGAACACTGGTTTACCTCGTGGCGCACTCTCTACCCGTTCCCGGATGGCTTCAACGGTGGACGGTGCGAGGGCCACTGTCCGCCGCGCTTTCTTGGTTTTGGGCGCCCCGACTGCCCAGCCGTCTTCCATTTCCTGCCAGGCTTTCATGATGCGCACTGAGGGCGTCACGGCGTCTAACTGGAAGTCTGTAGCCAGTAGCGCTGTTGCTTCTCCTAGACGCAGCCCTGAGCCGATTAGGAGCCGCCACATGGGTTGGTGCCAGGGGTCGGCGTGGTCGATGATGGCGTTGACTTGCTCCATTGTGAGGAACATGGCTTTGTCTTCGGTGGCGTCGTCTTTGGGGAGTAGCCGGCCGTTGCATGGGTTGTCTACGCGGAGTCGTCGGCGGACTGCACTGTTCATGGCGGCGTGGACGAATCCGTGGACGTTGGCGACTGTTTTGGGTGAGCAGCCTTTTTTGGTCATGCCTTTTATCCAGCGGATGAGGTCATCCTCTGTCACCTGGTCCACGGGTAGGTGTCGCAGCCCGTCGAAGTGGTTTTTGATGTAGCCGCGGTACCGTTTGATGGTGTATTCGCGGACGTTGATGAGCCGTTCAATATGGCCGAGTGCTACTTCCTCGAACGTGGGCGACTGTGACACCTGCCGCAGTAGTGCTGTTTGCGCGGCCATGGTGTCGTGTTTGACGGCTTCTAACAATCCCTTCCACTGGTTGGCTGCCTGCTCGGTGGGGAGTGTTTGTCGTTTCCGTTGCCCGCCGTCGTACCATTCGACACGGTAAGACGTGACCCGGCCCGCTGCGTTCCTCCGCGCCTCAATCGTCGCCATCGGTGGTCCTGTACCCTGCGGCCCGGTTGCGGATCCATTGGGCGACTTCACTGCGAGTAGCCCCATTAGCCAAGCCGATTCCACTGTAGGGCTCAATCAACTCGGCTAGTTCCGCAAGTTCTTTAGCCAGAGCTTCCCGGACTACGCCTGGCGATGCTGCTTCAAAGGTAGCGCGGGCGTTGCTCAACACTGCGCGCAGGTTGTCTACGCTCACGTAGCCGCTAGAAGGGCCTTGTGAGTCGTAGTGTTCTGGGCCGTCCACTAGCGCGTAGATAGGAGCCAGCATGTGCGGTGCCGCGGCTTCGAGGATGGTTCGTATGTATTCGATGTCGCGTGCGTTGGCTGGCTCGTTGAATACAAGACCCGCCGCGTTCGCCGCCGCCTCGACAGCCTCCGCCGGGATCACTTGGTGGCTCATTTCTCCCCCCTCGGCTACTGCGAGTTTCCTGCATCTTGCCAGCCACTCTTCGACGGTTTCCAGGTATTCGAAGGTGATGGTTGGCGCCGGTTCGTGGACTTCGGTCCCGTAGTCCGGCCCGCCCCATTCGGTGCCCTCATATGCTTCCAGAGCTTCGAGTCCGGCTTTTGCTGCCCGGTAGCGTTCCCATGCTTCCAGCGTCGGCGGCGTTGTGATCTTGTTTGCTTTCCGGTCAAAGCGCGGATCTTTCCAAGCGCGCATTGAGAACACTTGTTCCTCGCTGAGCTTGACACTCATGGAAACCTTGCCGTCAGGGGCTATCTTCATTTCTCTCCCTCGGTGTTGAGCATGTACGGTGCCGCGGCTTCGAGGGCGGCCCTTATTGCGGCGGTCAGATCGAATTCACGCACGTCGATGGTCACACCGTCGGGCGCATCTGCGTCCACCCAGCCAAGATCCATAGCGCACAGGGATGCAATGACAGAATTAGTCGCCGCCTCGACAGCCTCCGCGGGGATCATGCCCATGCCGCCATCATGGCTTTGTGCGCCCGTTGCTGGGCTTTCAGTGCGTCCTTCAGGTGGGCGCGGTACTCGGTCACGGTTTGGTCCTTGGGTGGCTGCTCTGTCAGGTCCAGGAGCCTTTGCTGTGCTGCTTCGTAGACGACTACTGCGGCGTCGAACTGTTCGCCTCGTTCACTCATAACTTCCCCCATCGGTAGGCCGGGAGTCCGTGCGGATTTCCGGATTAAAGAAGGAATCCCCTAGAACTCGCCGGTTCCGGGGGCTTCATGACTCAACTTTAACACCGCTTGGGGGGATTTTCGAGGTTTTTGGGGGGATGCCCGGCAACTTCGTTGAGTTACCGGGCATCCACGGGCGGAGACGGGGGGATTTGAACCCCCGGTCGAGTTTAACCCCGACCCTTCATTAGCAGTGAAGTCCATTCGGCCGCTCTGGCACGTCTCCAATTGCTATTCCTAGCCCACCAAGGATACGCAGATCCGGCCATGCAGTGCAAAACGCGGTCCCCGCCAAGCCCCCGGGCATGCCGCCGCGGGCCCGGGCACCCTACGGGAGGCGCTGCGCCTGGCGGACCATGCGGATTTCAGGCAGATCCTCCCAGTCCGCCAGCACATCCCGGGCGCCGTCCGGTTCAAAGCCAAAGCGGCGGTAAAAATCAATGGCCCGGCCATTCCCGGCGGCCACCCACAGGCTCGCCGGCCTGTTGCCAAGGGCTGCCGTGATCAGGCCGCGGCCCAGCCCAAGGCCCTGGTGCGACACGAGAAGGTACAACCCCCACAGCTCCAGGTCTCCGGACGCCGGCGGCGGGTGCCCTTCGGGGGAACCGGGAGCAGGCAAGAGGCGCGCACCCGCGAACCCAACCACCGTCCCGCCGTCGCACGCCACCCACGCCGCGGCAGGTTCCGGCCGGTCCAGCAGGTGCCGCCAGAGCCGCAGCCGGTCTGCCGGATCCACTGCAGCGAGGAAAGCATCGGACAGCATGCCCCGGTATGTTTCCTGCCAGCAGCGGACGTGCACCTGGGCCAGGCGTTCGATGTCCCCGGCGACGGCGCGCCGGACGGCCAGCCCGGATTCCACGGCGGTCAGCCTGCCAGCGCCTTCCACAGGAAATGCTGGCTGCGGGCCTGCAGCGCGGCTGCCTGCCGGTTGTCCGAGGCGCCGGCATGGCCGCCCTCCAGGGCCTCGTGGAACCACACGTTGGGGATGCCCATGGCCAGCATCCGCGCGGCCATCTTCCGCGCCTGCACGGGGCCCACCCGGTCATCGGAGGTCGCCGTCCAGATGAAGGTCTCCGGGTACTCCACCGCGTCCTTGAGCAGGTGGTACGGCGAGAAGGTCCTGATGTACTCCCACTGCTCGGGGACGTCCGGGTCCCCGTACTCGGCAATCCAGGAATGCCCGGCGGAGAGCTTGGTGTAGCGGCGCATGTCCAGCAGGGGCACCCCGCAGGAGACGGCCCTGAAAAGCTCGGGGTACCGGGTGAGCATGTTTCCCACCAGGAGGCCGCCGTTGGAGCCGCCCACGCAGCCCAGCCGCCGGGGTGATGTGACGCCGCGCGAGATGAGGTCCCGGGCCACGGCCGCAAAGTCCTCGTAGGCGCGGTGCCGGTTTTCCTTCAGCGCCGCCCGGTGCCATGCCGGCCCGTACTCCCCGCCGCCGCGGATGTTCGCCACCACATACACGCCGCCGCGGGAGTGGAGTGCCTTCCCGCCGTTTCCCTCAGACAGGGTGGTCCGCCGCTCCAGCCATGCCCGGCCGACCGTGCCGCTGTAGGCCGGCGTCCGCGAGACCTCAAACCCGCCGTAGCCGGACAACTGGGTGGGGTTCTGCCCGTCCAAAGCCAGCCCGCGCGGGGCGATCTGGAAGTACGGGACCCGGGTGCCGTCGTCGGACACGGCGAAGTGCTGCTCCACTTCATACTCGCCGTCGGCAAAGAACGACGGCGACCTCTTCACCGCGGCATGCCGGCTCACTACTCCACTGGTCCCGTCAGCGGCGGATTCCAGGGTGCCGCGCATCAGGGTGGTGGGGGTGGTGAATCCAGTGGCGATAAGCCAAAAGTCGTCGCCGGCGCCGCCGTCGGCCGGTCCCTCGTCTTCGTCGTCCACGGCGTAGGCATTCACGTCATGCAGCGGCGGGCAGGCGTCGAGCAGGGTGGCCGTCCAGCTGCCGTCCGCGCTGACGGTGGGGCGGGACGGATCCAGCACCCGGATCTCCGAGGAAACGTCCCTGAGCAGGTTGAGCAGCAGGAAATTTCGGGTCCAGCTCCAGGACTGCAGCGACGTGTGGGCATCGGGGGTGAACAGCACGGTGAGCTGCCGGGTGCCGGCGAGGTAGTCCTCGAAGTTGGCGGCGAGCAGTGATCCTGACGGGTACGTGGTGCCGCCCAGGACCCAGTCCTGCTGCGGGCGGAAGAGCAGCCATTCCCGGTGTGCGCTGACGTTGACGTCGGTGGGCACATCGATCTGCACCCAGTCCCCGTCCCGCAGCACAAAGTTGGTCCGGTTGAAGAAGTCGATGTAGTCCACAGCGAAGGTGCGCTCGAATCCGGGCGTGGAATCGTGCGCCGCAACCGCCATCATGTGGTCTTCAGGCACCTCGAAAAGGCGCGGGGCGGAGGCCAGGGAAGCACCGCGCTTGAGGGTCACTGCCGTGCGGGCATAGGAGGACGCGGTCTTGGGCAGGCCCTCTGCGGTGGAGGAAACCAGCAGCGTATCGGCGTCCAGCCACGACACGTTGCCCTTCGCCGTCGGCAGGTCGAAGCCGCCCCGGGCAGGATCCACGAAGCCGCGCGCGTCGACGTCGAACTCACGGTAGCGGTTCGCGTCGCCGCCGTCCGGGGAGAGGGCAAGCAGCGCCAACCGGTAGGGCTGGCCGGCCGCGGGGCGCAGGAATGTGGCGCCGTGGAACACCCACTCCTGGCCTTCGGTGCGGGACAGTTCGTCAACGTCCAGCAGGACGTCCCATTCGGGAGAATCAGTGAGGTAGCTCTCCCAGGTGGTGCGCCGCCAGAGGCCCTTGGGATTCTGGCTGTCCTTCCAGAAGTTGTAATACCAGTCGCCGCGCTTGCCCACCATGGCGATCCGGTCCGTGGAGTCCAGGACCTCCAGGATGCTGGTCTCCAGTTCGGCGTAGCCGGCGTCCTCCAGCAGGTCCTCGGTCCGGGAATTCTGCTCCTTGACCCAGGCCAGCTGTTCCTCGCCGTAGATGTCCTCCAGCCACACATTCTCGTCGACGGGCACCGGCGCCGTTCCCTGGGATGCGGTGCCGGAGGTGTCCTGGCCGGGACCGGGAACGGAGGCTTGATCAGCTGCTGTGGTGGTCATGCGCCCCATCCAAACAACATCCCCCAAGGCTGGCAAGTCAAGCGGCCGCGGCATACTCCGCTTCCAGCCCGTACGCTGGATGCCGTGGAATTATCGCAGAGCAACCGGGCCGTCATCATCGGCGGCGGCCCCCGTGGCACCAGTGTGCTGGAGCGGCTGCTCGCACACGCTGCCGCGTCGAAAAGCTCCGTGCCGCTTCACATCGACGTGGTTGACCCCTACCCGGCGGGCGCCGGCCACGTGTGGCAGCCCGGGCAGTCGCGGTTGTTCCTCATGAACACCCAGTCGTTCTACCCCACACTGATTCCGCAGGATCCGTCGCTGCCCGCGCCGGTTGCCGGCACCACCTTCGACCAGTGGCGGGTTCAGCAGCAGCTGGACCCGTTGCCGGCCCTCACCGGCGAGGAACGGGCGGAACTGGCGGTGCTGGGGTCGGATGACTTTCCCAGCCGCGCACTCTACGGCCGCTACCTTCAGTGCACGCTGGAGGAACTGCTGGGCAACGCTCCCGACGGCGTCACGGTCGAATTCCACGAAACGTCGGCCGTGGCGGTCCGTACCGCGGGGGACGGCAGGTTCGACGTCGGCCTGGCCACCGGAGCGACGCTCCAGGCCAACGCAGTGGTGCTGGCCCTGGGGCACATTCCGTCCCGCCTGAACCCGGAACAGCGTGAGCTGCAGGCCTCAGCTGCCCAGCTGGGTTTGCAGTACTTTCCCCCTGCCGCGCCTGCGGACGTGGACTGGTCCCGGATCCCCGCGGGCGAGCCGGTCCTGGTCCGCGGGATGGGCCTGAACTTCTTCGACACGATGGTGCAGCTCACCGAAGGCCGCGGCGGAAAGTTCGTGTCCACCGGCAGCCGCCTCGAGTATGAACCGTCAGGCCAGGAACCGCGGATCATTGCCGCATCCCGGCGCGGGACCCCCTACCGCGCCAAAGCAGCCCTCAACGGCTACTACGCCACGTCCATCACGCTCCGCTACCTCACCGAGGCCGCGCTGGAGCGGCTGGCGAAGGCCGGAATCCGGCCCTCGTTCGACCACGACCTGTGGCCCCTGCTGCACCGCGATGCCCTCTGGGCCTACTACTCAACACTCGTGCGCTCGCAGCCCGGCGCGGTCCCCGATGCGAAGGCCTTCCTCGCAGCGCTGGAGGAAGCCCTGCAGCCGCACGCGCACAGCGCCGCCAACTGGGAAGGCAACGTCGAGAGCGTCCTGGCCGTCCACGTCGGTCCGCGGCACCGCCTGGACCTGCGTGGCCTGGCGGCCCCGCTTGCGGGGCGCTCGTTCGCCTCCCGCGGCGAGCACGACGCCGCAGTGGTGGAGTTCCTGCTGGACGATGCCCGCCGTTCGGCCCTCGGCGAGGACGATCCGGTCAAGATGGCCATCGGCGCCCTGCACCACGGGCGGGCCGTCCTCAAAACGGCAGTAGCCGACGGCGGCATCACCGATGAGTCGTGGGTCGCCGGGCTGCGTGGCTGGTTTGAGTCCTTCGTCGAGGGCCTTGCCAGCGGACCGCCGGCGCTGCGCGCGGAACAGCTTGCCGCACTGGCCAGGGCCGGGGTGGTCAGCTTTGTCGGGCCGGACCCCAAATTCGGTGTGGACCGGAAGTTGGCGATGTTCACCGCTTCCTCGCCGTGGGTGGCGGGTCCGCCGGTCAGGGCACGGACCATGGTGGAGGCCCTTGCTCCGGGCAACCGGGTGTCGGCCAACGATTCGCCGGTCCTGGAGCAGTTGCTGTCCGACGGGCTGGTGCGGCCCCGGCTCATGATGACCGCCGAAGGTGCTCCCGTCGAGTCCACGGGCCTGGACGTGGAGCCCCACCCGTACCGCCCGCTTGCCGCCAACGGGTCTGTAACGGAAAACCTGTATGTGCTGGGACTCCAGTTGTCCTCCACCCAGTGGGGCACCGCCATCGCTGCCGAAGCCCTCCAGCCGGGCAGCCCCGCCTACCGCAGCGGCCAGCGCACCCTCCGGGATGCCGACGAGATCGCGGCCGCCATCCTGCGCAGGGTTTAAACGCCGGTGGATGTATGTCAGGCTGACGGGCTGGAGATCACCTTGAACATGCCGCCTGTGGGATCGGCCAGCTGGGCTACCCGGCCGAAGTCGCTGTCCGCCGGTCCGTCAAGGAGGGTTCCGCCCATAGCCAGGGCCCGCTCCACTGTCGCATCCGTGTCCTCAACAGCGAAGTACACCTGCCAGTGGGAAGGGACCTCGCCGGGCAGGTAGCTGGAAGCATCCATGATTCCGGCCTGTGCGGTTTCGCCCGAGCCCAGGGTGGTGTACCGGAATTCCGGAGCATCACTCATTACGCTTGTCTGCCAGCCGAAGGCTTTTTCATAGAACGTCACGGCGCCCTGGTAGTCCTTGGTGTGCAGTTCGTGCCAAGCAGGTGTTCCGGGTTCTCCTGCGATTTCATAACCGCGCATCTCGCGGCGCTGCCACGCACCAACGGACGCGCCGCTGGGGTCGCCGAACATCGCCATGATTCCCTGCCCGGGGACGTCCATCGGCTCCATGTGGACCTGCCCGCCGTTAGCGGCCACTGAAGCTGCTGTGGCTGCGGCGTCGTCAGTGCAGAGGTATGTGGACCACATGTCCGGGAATCCGGCCTGGTCCTCCTGTTTCTGCATGATGCCGGCCACCATCCTGCCGTTCCGTGACGCCGTGATGTAGCCGCCGTAGAGTTCCTGGTCGCCGGACTGGAACTGCCAGCCGAAGAGTTCGCCATAAAACCCGCGGGCCTTGGCGGCGTCCGAGGTGATCAGGTCAATCCAGCAGGGGGAGCCGGGTTTGATGTCGGGGCTGGGCATAAGGATCTCCTGGTGACGTAGGTGCTTTGGGCGGTGGCAGGCCTGCAGCGATCATAAATTCCGAAGAGGAACACCAAGAGGCTATGTGCAGGGTCTGACGCTGGCAATGGTCCACCCGTCCCAGGCTTCCGGAAAAACGAAGGACCCCTGCCCGGCCATGATGTTGGCGAACAGGGGTCCCAAGAGCGGAAGGTAAGAGATTCGAACTCTTGGTACGGGGTTACCGCACACTGGTTTTCAAGACCAGCTCCTTCGGCCGCTCGGACAACCTTCCTCAGCTAGTAGTGTTTCATAGGCACTTGCCTGCAACAAAACAGGCCGGGGATGGCGACCGGTGCACACTGGTTGCAGCCAGGATTTGAGTCAGGAACGGGAGAGGTCCATGAAAGCCGTCTACATATCGGAACCGGGCGGCCCGGAAGTGCTGGAAGTCCGGGACGCGGATGCCCCGGTACCCGGCCAGGGTGAAGTGCTCATTGATGTGGTGGCCGCTGGCCTGAACCGTGCCGATGTCCAGCAGCGCCGGGGCTTCTACCCGCCGCCGCCCGGAGCCTCCGAGATCCCCGGACTGGAAGTGTCGGGCCGGATCGCAGGCTTTGGCCCCGGCGTCGGCAAGCCCTTCTCCCTGGGGGATAAGGTGGTGGCCCTGCTGGCGGGCGGCGGCTACGCCCAACAGGTGGCGGTTCCGGCCGAGCAGGTTCTGCGGGTGCCTGAAGGTGTGGACTTGGTCACTGCGGCGTCGCTGCCGGAGGTGGCTGCAACGGTCTACTCGAACCTGATCATGACGGCGCAGCTGCAGCCGGGCGAGACCGTCCTCATCCACGGCGCCACCGGCGGCATCGGCACCATGGCCATCCAGCTCGCCAAGGCCTTTGGAGCCAAGGTGGCCACCACCGCCGGCACGGACGAGAAGGTGGGCACCGCCAAGGCCTTCCTTGGAGCGGATATCGCCATCAATTATGCAGAGGAGGACTTCCCGGAGAGCCTGCGGCGCCAAAACGACGGCAAGGGAGCCGACGTCATCCTGGACGTGGTGGGTGCCAAATACCTCCAGCAGAACGTGGACGCCCTGGCCGACTACGGACGCCTGGTGGTGATCGGCCTGCAGGGCGGCACCAAGGGTGAACTGGACCTGGGCCTTCTGCTGAAGAAGCGGGCAGCCGTGGTCGCCACCGCCCTGCGGCCCAGGCCGGTGGCGGAAAAGGGTGCCATCATGACCGCGGTCCGGGACGCCGTATGGCCACTGGTGACAGATGGCAGGATCCGCCCGCTGGTTGCCAAGACCTTTCCGCTGGACCAAGTGGCTGCAGCCCACCGCTACTTCGACAGCGGAGACCACGTGGGCAAAGTTCTCCTCGTCATGTAGCACCTGGCGCTGCATACCCGGTATTGATTCCGGGTTCTTTCGGCGGTAGGCTCCCGATACGCGGTATGCACAATGCTTGGGGCCTGCAGACCGGTAGTGACCAGCCCGGGGGAGCAGCATGTCCATTCGCCACAGCCTCCTCGCCCTGCTGCAGGACCAGCCGCGTTACGGCTACCAGCTGCGGGTCGAGTTCGAGAAACGCACCGGAGCCACTTGGCCCCTGAACATCGGGCAGGTATACACCACGCTTGACCGGCTGGAACGCGACGCCCTGGTGGCCAGGGAAGGCGACGACGGTGAAGGGCACGTGGTCTACAGCATCACCCCCGCGGGCGGGGCCGAGGTGCGGAATTGGTTTTCCGCCCCCGTGGAGCGGAGCAACCCGCCGCGCAACGAGCTGGCCATCAAGCTGGCACTCGCCGTCACCCTCCCCGGGGTCGACGTCCAGGCCATCATCCAGGCCCAGCGGGTGGCCTCCATCCGGTCGCTGCAGGACTACACCAAGGCGCGCCGGGACACGGCGGCAAACCAGCGGGCAGTGGACACCGCCTGGCTGTTGGTGCTCGATTCGCTGATCTTCCAGACCGAAGCGGAAGTCCGCTGGCTGGACCTCTGCGAGGCCAGGATGGTGCAGCAGGCGCAGGCTGCTGCCACGGGCGCAGCCCGGAAAATGTCCAATGGGGCCGCGGATGACGCCCCGCTCAACGCGGACAGCCGCCGCTGAGCGTGCGGGAGCCGCCGCAGGTCCGGCATTAGGGCACAGAATTGGGTCTTTTTGATTGCCGCGATCAGGCCTACGGTGGGTTCCGGGAGCCGCCCGCCGGGCGGCAGAACTTACGGAGGAACGTCATGACAACACATGTTGCCGACTGCAGTGTCACCCGTTGTTCGTTCAACGACCATGAAGGCTGCACCGCGCACGCCATCACTGTTGGCGGAACCCAGGACCACGCATCCTGCGCCACGTTCATCGAGACCGGCATCCACGGCGGCCTGCCCAAGGTCCTCGCCGACGTCGGCGCATGCCAGCGCGCCGAGTGCGTCCACAACGAGCACCTGATGTGCAACGCCCCGGAGGTACACGTCGGGCCGGGCGCCGACAACGCGGACTGCCTCACCTACGCGCACGCCTGACATTCCACCCCATCCCTGGCGAAGGCTCCCGTCCGGAACACCGGACCGGAGCCTTCGCTGTGCCGCCGCCGGCCGTCGTCAACCTGATCCTGCTCATTCGTCGCCGGGTCACCGCCACTCGCCGCACAGCCCGGCGCCGCGCCGCCGTCGGACGTTCCCGGCAGGACCGGCGTTGGTAGGGTGCCCAGTAGCAAAAGTGGGAAATCTCTCAAGGAGGAGACATGGCCGGAGTGCCTGACCAGCGAAAGAACGGATCCCGGGCGGAGGGCGGGCTGGCGACGGACCCGGATGTTCCCCCGCCCGCCGTGGACGAGGCTCGCCTCGACGCCGAAGACCGGAGGTGGACGCCGGGCAAGATCGCACTCTGGGCGGCAATCGCCCTCCTGGGTGGGGTGGCCTGGTTCATGCTGGCGATCGTCAGGGGGGAAACCGTCAATGCCATCTGGTTCGTCTTTGCCTCCGTGTGCACCTACCTCATCGGGTACCGCTTCTACTCGAAGGTGATCGAGCGCTTCATCACCAAGCCCGATGACCGCCGCGCCACCCCTGCCGAATACAAGGCAGACGGCAAGGACTACGTCCGCACGGACCGCAACGTCCTGTTCGGGCACCACTTCGCCGCCATCGCCGGCGCCGGTCCGCTGGTGGGCCCGATCATCGCGGCCCAGATGGGCTACCTGCCCGGCACCATCTGGATCATTCTCGGCGTCGTCCTTGCCGGCGCCGTCCAGGACTACCTGGTCATGTTCTTCTCCATGCGCCGCGGCGGCCGGTCGCTCGGCCAGATGGCCCGCGAGGAACTCGGCGTCATCGGCGGCACAGCCGCCCTCATCGCTACCCTGCTGATCATGGTCATCATCGTGGCCATCCTGGCGCTCGTCGTCGTCAACGCGCTGGGTGAAAGCCCGTGGGGCGTGTTCTCCGTAGGCATGACCATCCCCATCGCACTGTTCATGGGCGTCTACCTCCGCTTCCTGCGCCCCGGCAAGGTCATGGAGGTCTCGGTCATCGGCTTCGTCCTCCTGATGGCGGCCATCATCGGCGGCGGCCTGGTGGCGCAGACGGAATGGGGCGCCACCATGTTCCACCTGGACAAGGTCACCATCGCCTGGGGCCTCCTCATCTATGGCTTCATCGCAGCGGTCCTGCCCGTGTGGCTGCTGCTGGCCCCGCGCGACTACCTCTCCACCTTCATGAAGATCGGCGTCATCGTGATGCTCGCGCTGGCCATCATCGTGGTCCGGCCCGAAGTCAGCGTCCCTGCCTTCAGCGAATTCGCGGGCCGCGAGAACGGGCCGGTGTTGTCCGGGGCCCTGTTCCCCTTCCTGTTCGTCACCATCGCCTGTGGGGCGCTGTCCGGATTCCACGCCCTGATTTCCTCCGGCACCACCCCCAAGCTGGTGGAGAAGGAACGGCAGACCCGCTACATCGGCTACGGCGGCATGCTGATGGAGTCCTTCGTGGCCATCATGGCGCTGGTGGCAGCCATCTCGATCGACCGCGGGCTCTACTTCGCCATGAACGCCCCTGCAGCCCTGACCGGCGGGAGCGTGGAAACAGCAGCCACCTGGGTCAACAGCCTGGGCCTGAGCGGCGTCAACATCACACCGGGCCTGCTGAGCGAAACTGCGGCCAACGTTGGGGAGCAGAGCATCGTCTCCCGCACCGGCGGCGCACCCACGCTGGCCGTCGGGCTGGCGCATATCATGCAGCAGTTCATCGGCGGGACGGCCATGATGGCGTTCTGGTACCACTTCGCCATCATGTTCGAGGCGCTCTTCATCCTGACCGCCGTCGACGCCGGTACGCGCGTTGCCCGGTTCATGCTGCAGGACTCGATCGGCAACTTCGTCCCCAAGTTCAAGGAAGCATCCTGGCGGCCGGGAGCCTGGCTCTGCACCGCCATCATGGTGGCTGCCTGGGGTGCCGTGCTGCTGATGGGCGTCACCGATCCGCTGGGCGGCATCAACACCCTGTTCCCGCTGTTCGGCATCGCCAACCAGCTGCTGGCCGCCATTGCGCTGGCTGTGTGCCTGGCCATTGTCGCCAAGCGCGGCACCTTCAAGTACCTGTGGATTGTTGCCCTGCCGCTGGCCTTCGCCGCCGTGGTTACCATCACCGCCAGCTACCAGAAAATCTTCTCCTCCACTCCGGCCGTGGGCTACTTCGCCAACAATGCTGCCTTCAGCAAGGCGTTGGCCGACGGCAAGAAGGAGTTCGGCACCGCCAAGACCGTGGCCGCGATGGAGGCCGTTGTCCGCAACACCGCCATCCAGGGCTGGCTGTCCGTGATCTTCGTGGTGCTCACCATCATCGTGATTGCGACGGCGGTGCTCGCCACCGTCAAGGCGTTCCGTGACAGGGCGGCTGGGAGAGCCACTACGGACAATGAGGACCCGGCAGTTCCGTCACGGGTCTTCGCCCCCGCCGGGCTGGTCCCTACAACGGCCGAACGCGAACTGGCAGCCGAGTGGGACAGGGTGCCCGCGGACGCCCGTTTTGAACGGGCCGGGCACTGATGAGCGCCGGCATCGCCCTGGTTGCCGATGGGTTCCGCGGATTCGCCCGCTACCTGGGCGGGGTCATGGGCGCAGATGCTTATGCCAAATACCTGGAACACCACCGGGCGGCCGGACACCAGGAGCCACCCCTTAGCGAACGCGAGTTCTGGCGGGACCGCACGGACCGCCAGGACACCAACCCGCAGGGCAGGTGCTGCTGATTGAGCCGGCAGCGGACAAGCACGCCACAGGGCTTCATGGGTGGACCCCGGGCGGATGGGCCGTGAGAGTATGAACGCATGAGCGATCCCAATGACACTCAGGCACCTGAGGACCTCCCGGTAGAAGGCACTCCCGTTGACGACACCCAGGACCCCGTGCAGGCTGCGTCCGCCGCGGACGGCAAGTCCAGGGGCAGCAGCCTGCAGGACCTGGTGGACGAGCCCGCCAAGGTGATGCGGATCGGGACCATGATCCGCCAGCTCCTCGAAGAGGTGAAGTCCGCACCGTTGGACGATGCCGCGAGGGGCAGGCTGGCTGCCATTCACGCCCGCTCCATCAAGGAGCTTGAGGACGGGCTTGCGCCGGAGCTCGTGGCAGAACTGGACAGGATCAACCTGCCGTTTTCCGGTGACGCCACCCCGTCTGACGCCGAGCTCCGGATCGCCCAGGCCCAGCTGGTGGGCTGGCTTGAAGGCCTGTTCCATGGGATCCAGACCGCCATCGCGGCGCAGAACGCCGCCCGCGAACATGCCGCCGCACAGCTGCAGCTGCGCCAATTGCCGCCGGGCACCATGATTGCCCCCGGCGTCATCATTGGCGAAAACGGCGAGCCGCAGCGCGCCCCAGCCGGGGCGCGGCCGGGGCCGCCGGCACGGCCCAACCAGCGTGACGACCCGGACCACGGTCCCGGGCAATACCTGTAGGTTCCGCTTGGGCTTTTTCAGCGCTGCCCGGCAGGGGCGCAAAGATGACGCGGAATTGGGCAAGGGGTTGTGGCGCCGCGCGCACGACCGCTTCCAGCGGGGACTTGACCGCTTCCACCAGGTGCTGGAGGGCGTGGAGGACGACCAGCTGTACGGCGAACTGGTGGATATCGCGAACGAACTCGCTGCCCTCCTGCAGCGCGTCCGGGCGGTGTGCATGGAGGCCCAGCGGCGTGCGCCCAGCGAGGGCCTGGACATACCGGCAGGCCTTGCCGACGTGCACAGATCCCTGTCAAAGGCCGGCAACTCGCTGGCCACCACGGCGGAAGCGGCGGCAATGCTTCGGCTCGCCGTGGGTCCGGTGCCGGTGGGTGCGGCATCGGTCCGGCGCCGGGCCGACGCGGTGTTCCAGCAGGTGGACGACGCCGAGAGGCAGCTGCGCGGGGACTAGCTGGGCCAGTGCCGCGAAATTATTCCCGGTTCGGCAGGAGAATATTGCGGTTAAGCGGGTGGCTGACATTGGGCCAAACGGGGTCCTGGGGCCGGGGACCTTTGGCAGGATGAAGGAATGACTTCTTCACCTACTTTGACTTTCAACGACGGAAACACGATCCCCCAGCTCGGCTACGGTGTGTGGCAGGTTGAGGACGACGTGGCTGAAAAGGTCGTGCGCCAGGCGTTCGAAGCCGGCTTCCGCCACATCGACACGGCGAAGATCTACGGCAATGAGGCAGGCGTGGGCCGTGCCATCGCCAGCTCCGGCCTCTCACCGGAACAGATCTTCATCACCACCAAGCTGTGGAACGCGGACCAGGGGTACGAGTCCACCCTCGCCGCCTTCGAAGAATCCATGGACCGGCTTGGCCTCGAAACACTGGATCTCTACCTGATCCACTGGATGCAGCCCAAGCAGGACAAGTACGTCGACACCTGGAAGGCGCTGATCGAACTCCAGAAGCGCGGCCGGGTGAAGTCCATCGGTGTCTCCAACTTCACTGCTGAGGGCCTTCAGCGCCTGATCGATGAAACCGGAGTGGTGCCGGCCATCCACCAGATCGAGCTGCACCCCTATTTCAGCCAGCGCGAACTGCGGGAATTTGGAGCCGAAAAGGGCATCCTGACCCAGGCATGGTCCCCGCTGGGCCAGGGCGGGGAACTGCTGCAGGACCCCGTGGTTGCTTCCATCGCTGCCAAGCACCAGGCCACCCCTGCCCAGGTGGTCATCGCCTGGCACCTCGCCATCGGCAACGTGGTCATCCCCAAGTCCGTGACCGAGTCCCGCATCAAGGAGAACTTTGCCGCCCTTGAGGTAACCCTGGACGCTGAGGACGTGGACGCCATCAACAACCTGGACCGGACCGCCGGCGGTGAAGGCCGCATCGGACCCGATCCCGCGGTCTCCGACTTCGCGTAACCCGCGACGGCGGCACCGGCCCAACCGGCCGGGGAATGTCCGCCAAACCAACGTCAGCCCGCGCTGCCCGCAACCGCCAGGCAGCGCGGGCTGACGCCTTTAACATCGCTGGTGCATAACGCGGCTGGCTTGCCCCAGCGTTATTCCGGCACCGGTCAGGCAGCGATCCGGACGTGCTCCACGGTGACGGCATCCACCACCGCCCAGCTGTCTTCGCCCTGGCAGTGCCGGCAGGCGAAGCGCTCGGCCTCTTCGAGCGTTTCAAAGACCTCGGAGCGGGTGCGGCCGCAGTCGGCGTCGAAGTACGTTACGTGAAATTCCTGTACAGCTTGGTTTTCCATGAATCCAGTGTGCAACCGGGGTCTGACATTTTTTGGAACCAGTGCCGCGTGTTGTTGTGACTTGCCACCGCGGCGGGTCCCGGCGGCGCGCCGGGAGAGTTAGCTCGCACGTGAATCTGCGATGGTTCCTGCCATCGCGCGCACCTTCAGCGTGAGCGCGGCCAGCGACAGTGTTGCCAGTCCGCTCCACGTGAGGGTTCCGCTCCATATCTCGGGCGGGAAGCTGAGCGCCCCGTCATGAAGTGCCACAGCCGCGAAGTAGGGGGCCCAAAAGACGACGGGTGCCAGGCCTGCCGCGGTCACGAGCCGCGCGGGACGCTCCGGCGCAGGACGCACCACAGCCCACACCAGTCCCACCAGGACGGCGCCGGCGAGGGCCGCCGGAATGAACCAGGCATCCCGCAGGGCCACCATGACCTGCAGGGCCGCGGATGGGACCAGGGCCATGGCCGCAGGCACCGCGGCGGGCAGCCGCCACCGCAGTGACAGCAACAAGACCGGAACAAAGAGCACGACCGTCGAGACAAGGAATGATGCCAAGGAGACCATGATGCTCGACGACGTGGGAACGATCACTGCCGGCTGGGTTCCGGCGGCGCTGGAGTATGTCTGGATCAGGCCATGGCGGGCGAAGACCGCAAACTCCTGCAGGATGAACGCCGCGACCATGCCGGCGAGCATGGCGCTCACAAACGCCGGAACCAGCTGTGGCCATGCCCGGTCAGCTGAGTGCCATGCTGCCGAGAAGGGGGCGCCCAGGATGAGGAAGGCGCCGGTGGCGAGTCCCAGATGGGAGGGGCTGAACAGTGCATTGATGTTCTGCTCAATGCCGAACACCGAGTGCCAGGCGAAGTCACCCATTCCGGACACCAGGAACAGCATGACGCCGGCCGCCGCGGCCCCGTAGCCGGCGGGGACCGCTTCCCACCACCGGGTTCCCGGGGCGTGCCGGCGCCAGGTCAGGGCGGCGATCCAGACGGCGCAGGCCGCGAAGCCCGAGTAAAGGATGGCGTGCCATGGCGTGAAGAACGTCTCAAGGTCGCGGAGGTTGTTGTGGGCCCAGCCGTCAACGTAGGTTCCGGTAAGGAGCCAGACGCCGACCGCGAGGGTGACGGCGTCCTCGGCAGCCGTCGTGGGGCGTGAACTGAAGCCGGCGGAATCGCAAAGGCGTGTGCTGCTGCGGCGTCCATAGCTCCACAGTAGGTCCCGCCGACGTCCGGGGCGAGAGGGCCGCCGCCAGCATCTCCCGAGTGGAAGTTGGCCTCCCTCAGCTGCTCGCCAGGCGGAGTACGCGTTCCTGCGCCAGCATGGCAGTACGGCTGGCTTTGTCGGCCGCCCGCACCGCCTGTTTCGCTTCTGCGGAAGTGGCGGCAAGCCGCTTGCGGGAACGGTCCAGGCTTTCCTCGGCGGCCTTGAGCCGATTACGAAGCTCAGCCGTTTCCTGTTGCAGTTCGGCGATTTCCGCCCGCGTCTGTTCCTCCTGGTCCTGCAGTTCACCTGCCAGCCGGGAGGCGTCCTCTTCAGCGGCCCGTGCCTCGGCCAGTGCGGCCTTGGCTCTTTCAAGTGCCGGCGGCGAGGCCGGCCGGGGAGCCTGCCGCACTGCCTCAAGCCGTGGCTTGGCGGGCTTTGGCTGGGAAGCATGTTCCGCCGTCGTCCGAGTCTTTGCCGCTGTTGCCTTGCGCCCTGCTGCCTTGGGCCCTGCTGCCTTCGCCGCTGCCCCCTTCGGTGCTGTTCCCTGCGTTGCAGCCGGGGGAGCACCGACGCGGCGGGTGGCCGGCGCGGCCGGGAGCAGCCCGGGGAGGGCCACCGCCCCGTCCAGGTCGACGTCGTTGATGCCGTCGGCGGACAGGACCTTCAGCAGCCGCCCACTGCCAACGGCAGCCGCAGCACGCTCATCCGCCGTCAGTGCCCGAAGGGTCTCCTCAACATCTGCGGCCATGACGTCGCTGATGGTGCGGCCCTGCTCCTGGGCAACAGACCGGGCAATGTCGACGGCGTCAGCGAGCATGGTGCGGCGCTCCCGGCCCAGTTCGCGGAGGGCAGGCGCGTCCAACGAGTCCTGGGCCGCCCGCATCCGCACCCCAAGTCCGCCCAGCCCGGCCAGCACGTCCGGCCGGTACCGGGCAAGCATGTTGAGCGCCCACGCAGCCACTGATGGTTTCGGCAGGGCGCGGACTGCTGCCGCCAGCTCCTTGTCCTGCCGCGCAACGTCCTTGGCTGCCGCGGTCCGGGCCGCCACGAAGTCGTCCAGCGACCCGCCGTACAGCCTGTCCGAAATGTCCGCCAGGGCTTCGTCTTCCATGCCGCCATCTTAGGTGGCGTGCTGCAGCCGGCCAGCCCGTTCCCCCTCCGGTGCAGCGACAGGATGTCTGCGGCCGCGGCAGTGGCATGGGCCCCTTTCACTCCTCCGCCCGGAGGGGTAAGTTGCACGAATGGACGATTCATACCAGGTCATCGTGGTTGGCGGCGGCTTCGCCGGAAAGACGGCGGCTGAGGAGTTGGGCCGCAAGGGCATCCGGGTGCTGCTGCTCGATGCCAACAATTACCAGCAGTTCCAGCCGCTCCTCTACCAGGTGGCTGCATCCCAGATTGGCGTCTCAGCGGTCACCCGGCCGCTCCGGTCGGAATTCCGCAGGATCAACAATGTCCGGGTCCTCACAGCGGAGGTGACCTCCATCGACGCGGCCGGGCGCACCGTCACCACCGCAGACGGCTCCAGTTACCAGGCCCGTATACTTGTCATCGCCACCGGGGCCGTGCCGAACTTCTTCAACACACCGGGCGCTGAAGAGCACGCCTACCCGCTGTATTCGGTGGCGGATGCAACGCGGCTCAGCGCTGCCATTACCGGCGTCCTGGACGAAGCTGACCGCGGGCCGGCGGCGGAAGCTGATGTGATAGTGGTGGGCGGTGGCCCCACCGGTGTGGAGACAGCCGGCGCGCTGGCGGAGAACGTCAAATACATCGTGCCCAAATACTTCTCCCCGGGACTGGCCGCCAGGTGCCATGTCCACTTGGTGGATATGGTTCCGAACGTGCTGGCCGCCTTTTCGGAGAAATCGCAGGCGTATGCGCGGAACCGCCTGACCAAGCTGGGCGTGCAGCTGCACATGGGCCAGGCAGTCGGTGAAGTCCGTCCCGACGGCGTGACCCTCAAGGACGGCACCGTTATTCCCGGACGGATCGTGGTGTGGGCCGGCGGCCTGCAGGCCGGCCGGATCATTACCGGGTCCGGCCTGAAACAGGGCAAGGGCGGCAGGGTAGACGTCCAGCCCGACCTGACAGTCCCTGACGTCGACGGCGTGTACGTACTGGGGGACTCCGCCAACATCACCGACGCCGCCGGAAACAAACTGCCGCAGCTCGGGTCGGTTGCCCAGCAATCAGGCAAATGGGCGGCCCGCAACATTCATGCGGACCTTACCGGCGGAGTACGGCAGCCCTTCCACTACTGGGACAAGGGATACATGGCAATGGTGGGCCGGGGCGCAGCCGTCGCGGAGCTGGGGCGCCGGCGCCTGCAACTGCAGGGCCCCCTCGCGTTCGTTTCCTGGCTGGCGGTGCACCTGGCACTGCTGCCCGGATTCCAGCAGAAAGTCAGGGCCCTGTTCTCCTGGGCCAACGGCTACGTCACCCACAGCCCCGCGCAGGTAGTGGTGGGCAGGCCGGATTAGGTCCCCGCCCGGCACTTCCGCTGGAGCCTCGCGTCTGGACCTGCACACCTGCGCATCGACGTTCAAGCGGGGCCGGCGCCGTCGTCAGTCCGTAACACCCACCCCCGCGAAGTCGTCCCGCACTTGGATGCGTCCCCTTGCCACACGCCGCCAGCAGACCGCGCCGGCACGCTCAGGGCAGGTGGGTGAAGGCGATGCCTGCCGCCAGCAGCTTGTCCAGGGCCTGCTTGATACCTTCGGCGGTTCCGCTGTTGGGGCGGTTGCCGTGGCAGATGACCACGTCACCTGCCCGTGCCTTTCCCACCTCTTTCGCCACAAGGGCGGCCGGATAGGTTGCGCCGCCGTCGCCATTGATGCTGAAGCCCGCAGCCTTCACGCCCAAGGCGTCCAGGATGTCCACGGCCACATCATCCATATACGCGGTTCCGGGGCGAAAGTACCTGGGACGTTTGCCCGTGATCCCCGCCAGGACGCCATCGTTGGGCATGATCTCGTCATAGACTTCGCCGGCATTCCTGGTACCCGGGATGCCATAGGCCGTGTTGCCGCCGGTGGACAGCGGCTTATGGGACGTTCCGTGATTCGCAACTTCAAAGAGCGGATCCGCTGCCAGCTGCCGGGCCGTGGCCGGGTTGGCTGTAACCCACCGCGAATTCAGGAAGAGCGTAGCCGGGACGTGCCGTCGGCGCAGCGTATCAAGCAGCGCCTGATCATAGCCGCTGCCGCCGGAACCGCCGCAGAAGTCCAAGGTGAGGGCAATGCCCTGCGATCCGGGCGGCAGCCGCGTCAGGACACCGGGTGCCTCCAGGCCCCAGTATCGTGCCTGGCGCTTCGCGTAGGTGTCGACGACCTGCGTGCGGGACGGCACGGGCCCTGCCGGCGTCCTGGGTGCCGGCTCATCGCCGTCGGGTCCGGTATGCAAAATAGGCGCGGAGACGTTCGCCGGACCATTGCCGGCTTCCGCAGACGCGTCCCGTGCCACGGAAGGGTGCTGTGGTCGTGGCTGAAGGTCGGGCACGGCGGCCGACAACGTCAGCACGGCTGCCAGGAGGAGGGTCCTGCGCGCCGGGCCTTTCCCGTCCTGGCTCAGATGCCGGGGTGCGTTTGGTTCCACTCCTAAAATCCCCGCCGGGCGGCGGTACCAACGAAAGTGCGGGCCCGCGGGGCCGGGGACTCCGGGGTGTGCGGCTGCTCGTGGCCAAAGCGCATTGAAGGTGCAACGGCGCGCGGAAAAGCAGCCTGGAAACGGGTCATGTGGGGAGGATACCGTGGCTGTCGTGCCGTTCCCTGGACCTTGCAATGCACCCGGGGTGGCGCCACGTAACAAAGGGCCCGGCCGCTCACTTATCCCACGTGGATGCCGGGTCTGGCAGCCTTCTCCGGCTCAATCTCGCGAAGGATTTCGCGCACCAGCGGCGGGGTGTCACCCTGGCCGAGGAACAAGTAGCGCATGAGGTGGGTGACCGGGCTCCCCTCGGACCATTCGAAGTAGCACTGGGGGTTGACGCCGGTGGAGTCACGCATGGCCAGCAGGACCGCGGCGATCGCGTTCGGCACCGCCGGGGACTTCACCCGAAGGACCCGGTACCCCTCCACTTCAATGCCTTCGACACGCAGCGTATGCGTGAAGTCCGACGGGTCTGAGATCTCGACTTCCAGGAAAATGACGTCAGCCGGGCCGGGCACAGGGTTCAGCCCGCGCTGTTCGTATTCCTTCTCTGCGTACTCTGCCTTGTCACCGGCCTGCTTCTTGTTCGCGATGATATGCAGTTCGCCGTCGAAGGCGATCGAGTCCGTGATGAACCGGCGGGCGGCCTCGTCGAACTCGATGGTGTCCACGCGCAGTTCGGTAGTGCGGGTGACCCGCGATATGAGTGAGACCGCGATGATCCCGGCGATGAAGAACGCCGAGATGAGGATGCCGTCCGGTTTTTCGAGGACGTTGTCGCCCAGTGCGTAAAGCAGGATCAGGGTCAGGATGCTGAAGCCGACGGCCCCGGCCCTGCTCCGGCGCCGGATGGCCGAGACCGTGACCGCGACCGCCCCGGAGACCATCATGGCCAGGATGCCGGTGGCATACGCGCCCGCCTGGGCGTTCACGTCGGCGTGGAACGCGATGGTGATGCCGATGCTCAGGACGGTGTAGACCAGGACCACGGGACGGACGGCGCGGCCCCATTCGGGCGCCATGCCGTAGGCGGGCAGGTAGCGGGGCACGATGTTGATAAGCCCGGCCATGGCGGAGGCGCCGGCGAACCACAGGATCAGCGCGCTGGAAATGTCGTAGACCGTGCCGAATCCGGGCCCGAACAGGTCGTGGGCCAGGAACGCCAGGGCGCGTCCGTTTGCCTGTCCGCCGTCCTGGAACTCCTTGGCCGGGATCATGACCGTGGTCAGGAAGCTGGTGGACATGAGGTAAACACTCATGATGAGCGCCGCCGTCGTGAGCAGTTTTCGGGTGTTCTTGACCCTTGAGGCCATGACCTCATCGGGCGTGGTTCCGGTGGCCTTGATCAGGGGCATCATGGACACCCCGGTTTCGAACCCTGACAGGCCCAGGACCAGCAGCGGGAAGGCGATGATGGCGGGGCTGACCAGCCCGAGCGGGCCGCCGCCGCTTGA
Organism: Pseudarthrobacter sp. BRE9; assembly: GCF_031844305.1. Taxonomy (NCBI): domain Bacteria; kingdom Bacillati; phylum Actinomycetota; class Actinomycetes; order Micrococcales; family Micrococcaceae; genus Pseudarthrobacter; species Pseudarthrobacter sp. BRE9. The sequence goes on from NZ_JAUZUY010000012.1 coordinate 97,959, forward strand.
AAAGAGGCGGTCTGTCCAACCGGACACAAGTGACGGATCGGCTGCCAGGTGAACGAATCCGGCCACCACGATGGCCGCGTTGAGCAGCAGGTAGACGGCTACCAGGGGGATGGCCACGCCGACAGCTTCATTGAAACCGAGCAGGAAGACCCCGCCCAGGATCAGCAGCAGAACCACGGTGATGATGACGGCGCTGCCTTTGAGGGCTTCCGGGATCAGCGGGTTCTCCAGCAGGTGCACTGTCGCGTCGGCGCCGGAGAGGGTGATGGTGATGATCCACGAGGTCGCGACGAAGCCGAGGAGCAGCAGGACGAAGAATTTTCCGCGCCAGAACGGCAACAGCTTCTCCAGCATGGCCACTGAACCTTGCCCGTGGGGGCTTTCCTGGGCGACACGCCGGTACATAGGCAGCATGCCCAGCAGCGTCAGGGCCACGATCAGCAGGGTGGCCAGCGGGGACAAGGCCCCCGCGGCCAGGGCTGCGATGCCGGGCAGGTAGGACAAGGTGGAGAAGTAGTCGACGCCGGTCAGGCACATCACTTTCCACCAGGCGTTGGGATTGTGGTCCTCCTCGGCCTCCGGACCGGCAGGGGCAACCTGGTTGGCGAGGAGCCAGCGAACCAGGGGCTTGTGGTCCGGCGTGGAGGATTGCTTCAGGTGCACCTGGGCCGGAACGGCGTGGTCAGGAGGGGGTGTCATTGGGGTCTTTCTATTGATGACCGGGAACCAGAGGAGCTAAGGATATGGAATCAAAGTCCATATGCCCGATCCTAGCGACCGGGCCATAAGTGTGCCCTGCTCTCATACAGTGCTGCCCTCTTAACCAGCGAAAAACCCCGGAAACCCCTGAAAGAAGGGGCTGTCCGGGGTTTATCCCGAGCTTCCTATCAGAATCGAACTGATGACCTTTTCATTACGAGTGAAACGCTCTACCGACTGAGCTAAGGAAGCACCGCACGAAATCTCCCGGCGGAACCGGGCCCTTCATGCAAGAGTCAACTGTAATAGAGTCCCGCCGCCCCGGTCAAAATGGCCGGGCAGAGGCCGCTGCGATCCTCAGCACACCGTGTTGTCGGCCGGAACTTTGCCGCTCACCAGGTAGTTGTCCACCGAATCCTCCAGGCAGCTGTTGGCCCGGCCGTAGGCCGTGTGTCCTTCGCCCCTCCAGGTCAGCAGGGAGGCGTTCCCCAGTTGCTTGCGCAGGGACGCTGCCCAGTCAACGGGAGTTGCGGGGTCGCCCGTGGTGCCGATGACCACGATGGGGGAGTCGCCGCTGTATTCCACCGGGGCCGGCGTGCGCACGTTCTTGTACGGCCAGTTTGCGCAGGTGGTCCCGCCGTAGGCAAAGAAGTAGCCCAGGGTGGGGGAGTCCTTTTCCAGCCGTTTCTCCTCAGCCCGCATGCCTTCGGTGTCCGAAACCATGGGGTAGTCCAGGCAGTTGATGGCGTTGAAGGCAAATGTCGAATTGGATGTGTAGGAACCGTCGGACGCCCGGTCCGCGCCGAGATCGGCAAGCCGCAGCATGAGACCGACGTCCCCGGACAGGGCGGCCTCCAGCGCCTGGGTGAGGGCCGGCCAGCTTTGGTCGTTGTAAAGCGGGGTGATCAGGCCGCTGACCAGCGTGGTGGCATTCACCTGCCTCCCGTCCTTGGCCGTGCGGGGTGTCTGCTGAACGGCGTTGATGAGGTCCCGGATTTGCTGCACCCCGGCGTCGACATCGCCGTGCAGGGGACACTTGCCCTGCTTCTGGCAGCTGGCAACGTAGCTGTGAAGCGCTTTTTCGAAGGCGCGCGCCTGGCCACTGGTCAGATCCTCATTGCTGATTGATGGATCGAGGGCACCGTCGAGGACCATCCGGCCCACATTGTTTGGGAAAAGCGAGGCGTACGTCGAGCCCAGGAACGTGCCGTACGAGTACCCCAGGTAGTTCAGCTTGGTGTCGTTCAGCACCGCGCGCAGCACGTCCAGGTCCTTGGCGGAGCTGACGGTGTCGATGTGCCCCAACACCGGGCCCGTTTGTGCCGCGCACTGGTCGGCGATGGCCTTGGTGTCGGCCCGTGCCTCCGCCAGCCCGGCATCGGTTTCATACGAGTAGATCTTGGCACGGGAAGCGTCGCGTTCCGCATCCGTCATGCAGCTGACGGGGGCGGAGCGCTTCACGCCACGGGGATCGAACCCAACGAGGTCATAGGCGTTGCGGACAGCAGCTGAAAAATGTGTCCCGGCAGCGTCCTTGACAAAGTCGTAGCCGGAGGCACCGGGGCCGCCGGGATTGACCAGGAGGCTGCCGGTCTTCTTTCCTGTGCTGGCCGCCCGCAGCGCGGCAAGCTGGATGGTCTCGCCGCCAGGATTGGCGTAATCCATGGGCACGGTCACTTTGGCACACTGGAATTCCCCTTCGCAGGGCTGCCACACGACTTCCTGCGAGTAGAACTTCTCCAGCCCGGCAGGAGCGGACGCCACGATGGAGGGGTCGGCCTTGGCGGTGGCAGGCTCCGGCGGGTTCTTGTCGCCGCCGTTGAGGAGACTGCACGAGGCCAGGACCATGGCCAGGGCCATTGTGCCGGCGGCGCGTAGGGCGACCACCAGGGACCTATGGCGTGCGGGCAGGGGGCGGGCAGTCATCGGGTCTCCTTGGAGGGCTGGATCAGGCTGGCAGCCATGGACTCAATGGTCAGCAGCGGGGCAACGTTGGTAGTGGTGATGCGGTCACGGGCCTTGTTGATGGCATCCATTCGGGCCAGCGTGGCTTCCGGGGTGGAGCGGGCGGCGAACTCCTCCAGCTCACTCCTCAACTCAACGTTGACCAACTCCACGGCGTTCCCAAGCTGGATGATCAGTACGTCGCGGTAGAAGGACAACAAATCCGTGAGCGTCCGGTCCAGGGAGTCGGTAATGGATCTCTTGGCGCGCCGTTTCTGGTCGTCTTCGAGCTGTTTCAACTGGCTGCGCATGGCAGGGGGGAGGGTTCCGGATTCCGGTGCTCCCAGCGTCGCCAGGAGGGCGGTTTTCTCCGCAGCGTCGCGTTCCTCGTTGGAGCTGTTCGCCTCAGCGGTGGCAATCTTGACCAGCTTGTCGGCCATCATCACCGCGGCTGTTACGCCACGCAGCCCAAGCGGAAAGCGGACGGTCTCCAGGCGGCGTTCCCTCGCGGCGGGATCCCTGGCCAGTCTGCGGGCGATGCCCACATGGCTTTGGGCAGCACGGGCTGCCTGCTCCGCAAGGGCAGGGTCAACGCCGTCGCGCCGGACCAGCAGCGCTGCCACGTCCGAGGCGGGCGGCAGCCGCAGGGCAACGCTGCGGCAGCGGGACCGGATGGTGACCAGGACATCGGCCGGGGACGGAGCGCAGAGCATCCACACGGTCCGCGGCGTGGGTTCCTCGATGGCCTTGAGCAGTACGTTGGTGGTCCGCTCGGCCATGCGGTCGGCGTCTTCGACCACGATGATCCGCCAACGCCCGGACGACGGCCGGTTGCCCGCGGTGGCCACCAGTTCCCGGGCCTCGTCAATGGTGATGGTGACTTTCTCGGTCCGCACGAAGGTCACGTCTGAATGCGTCTCGCCGAGGATGGTGTGGCACGCCTGGCACTGCCCGCAGCCGCGCAGGCCCACGTCTTCCTGGTCGCAGTTCAGCGCGGCCGCGAACGCCTTGGCGGCATTGGACCGGCCTGACCCCGGCGGGCCGGTGAACAGCCAGGCGTGCGTCAGCCCTTCGCCGCTTGCGGCCTGGCGCAGTTGTTCGACGACGGCGGGCTGGCCCTGGAGGTCATCCCAGACGGTCATGAGGCACCGCCGTCCGTGCCCCTGCCGCGGCAGGAACAGTAAGGAACGTATCCACCCGGGCGAGGATCTGCGCCGCCAGCTCATCCACCGGCAGCTGGGCCGGGAGGACCAGGTACGACTCCGGTCGGCCCGCGGCGAGGTTAAGGAAAGCCTCCCGGATCCGGGTATGGAACTCGTCAGCCTCGGATTCGAGACGGTCTTCCGCTGCCTGGCCGGCGGTACGGCGGCGCCGGCCAAGTTGGGGGTCAACGTCCAAAAGGACTGTGAGGTGCGGCTGGAGGCCCGAGGTGGCCCACTCATTAAGGGAGCGCACCGCGTCCAGGCCCAGGTTGCGGCCGGCCCCCTGGTAAGCCACAGAGGAGTCGATGTACCGATCGGTCAGCACTATCTCACCGCGGCCAAGAGCCGGGCGGATGACCTGGCTGGCGTGGGCGGCGCGGGAAGCCGCAAAAATGAGGGCCTCCGTGTGGGCGTCAATTTTGCCATTGCCGTGGTCCAGCACCAGCGACCGCAGCTTCTCGCCCACGGGGGTGCCGCCGGGTTCACGGGTGCGCAGCACGGTGTAGCCGCGGGATTCCAGTGCCTCCGCCAGCCGCGCTGCCTGGGTGGACTTGCCGGCACCATCGCCACCTTCGAAAGCGATGAATACGCCGGCCCTCTGTTTATTCACTTCTCAAGCCTACCGAGGCGTGCCGACATTTCCCGACCCGCGTCTGCATCGAAGGTGGCTGTCCGGTGAAAGGAGCCGGTCCATAAAGCGGCACCGCTTTCCGGCGGATCCGGCAGGAACAGTACGCTTTTCACCATGAGTCTTTCCGAGCATCAGGCCGCTTCCCTTTCACCCGAGACCGTGGTGGTGGCGGCAGGGCGTCCGCCGCGGGAAAGGGACCAGCCGGTCAATCCTCCCATCACGCTCTCTTCCACCTACTTCGGCACCGGTCCCCTTGGCGACGGGGACCGGGGTTACGGCCGCTACTCCAATCCCACCTGGGATCCGTTCGAGGAGGCGCTCGGCCAGCTTGAAGGCTCTGCGCTTCCCGGCCTGCTCTACGCGTCGGGGCTGGCGGCGGTCAGTTCCGCGCTGTCTCTGATTCCTGCCGGCGGCGTGCTGGTCATGCCCAACCACAGCTACTCCGGCTCGCTGGTGATGGCCTCGGAACTTGCCCAAAAGGGCTTCATCGAACTCCGGACCGTGGACATTGCCGACACCGACGCGGTGAAGGACGCCCTGGCGCCTCAAGGCCCGTCGTCGAAAGCCGCGGCAATGCTGTGGCTGGAAAGTCCCACCAACCCGATGCTCGGCATCGCAGACATGTCCGCCGTCGCTGAGGCCGCGCATGCCGCCGGGGCCATCGTCGTCACGGACAACACCTTCTCCACCCCGCTGGTGCAGCAGCCCCTGCTGCTCGGATCCGACGTCGTCCTCCACTCGGTAACCAAGTACCTCGCCGGGCACTCCGACGTCGTCCTCGGCGCGCTGGTCACCGCCAATCCGGACATCCGCTCATCGCTGCTCCACCAGCGCATCATCCACGGCGCCATCGCCGGCCCCTTTGAAGCGTGGCTCGCCCTGCGCGGCCTGCGGACCCTCGCACTGCGCGTGGAGCGGTCGCAGGAGTCAGCGATGGTCCTCGCGGAACGTCTTGCCGGGCACCCCGCCATTGAATCCATCCGGTTCCCCGGCCTCGATACCGATCCCGGGCATGCCCGGGCAAAAGCGCAGATGAAGGGCTTCGGTTCCATCATCTGCATCCAGGTGGCACCCGCGGCAGGCCTGGGCGGTGCCGACGCGGCGGACAAACTGGTCCAGGCCCTGGAGCTCTGGCTGCCTGCCACCTCCCTGGGCGGGGTCGAGTCCCTGATCGAACGCCGGCGCCGGCACTCGGCAGAACCCGCCAGCGTCCCGGAAAACCTGGTGCGCCTAAGCGTGGGGGTGGAGAATGTCGAGGACCTCTGGGCCGACCTGAAGCAGGCGCTGGACACGCTGGAGGGCTAGGCTGGGCTTGTGGACGGTCGAATAATCATCGCGTACGTAGAGCAGGCAGTGTTCTTCATCCTTGGCCTGGTGGCCCTGGGCCTTGAACTGTGGGCGTTCGTCGACTGTGCCAGGCACCGGGCCAACGCCTTCGAGGCCACGGGCAAGCGGACCAAGACCTTCTGGCTCGCCCTGACCGGTGCTGCTCTTCTGGTGGGCATCATCTCGCTGTTCGGTGCCGGCGGGGGCATCATCAGCACCCTCGGCCTGTTCGGGCTCGCCGCTGTGGTGGCAGCCTCCGTCTACCTGGCCGACGTCCGCCCGGCCGTGAAGGACGCAGGCCGCGGCGGGAGCCGCAACATGGGCCCCTACGGTCCCTGGTGAAGTGGGGCCACCGCTTCCCAATCCACCGTCAGCTCGCCCAGGCGCCACCTGGCAGGTCCGTCCTGGACCGGCAACCCGGCGTCGCGCAGGTTCCGGCACATACCCACCCAGCGCTGCCTGTTGCCGAACGAGGCAAGCGGTGCGCTCCCAAGCCACGCCCGGTCCATCGCCTGCATGAAGGCATGAACCGGTTCGCCGGGGACATTGCGGTGGATTAAGGCCTTGGGAAGCCGTTCGGCCGCGTCCGAGGGCAGGTCAAAGCTGCCGAAACGGATCGAGATGCTCAGGGACAGCGGACGGTGCCGGTCCAGCGTAACCCACGTCACGCGCCGCCCGATCTCGTCGCACGTGCCGTCGATGAATATTCCGTCTGGCGCCAACCTGTCCTGCACCAGCCGCCAGATGCCCTGGACGTCAGCTTCCTCGTACTGCCGCAGGACATTGAAGGCTCGGACCAGGACTGGACGCCCTGGAACGGGCAGTTCGAAGCCGCCCACATGGAAGGTCAGCCCGGGCCGCTGCAGCGGAAGCGCGGCGCGAACGCGTTCCGGTTCGATCTCGATCCCGCAGACCCGTACGTCCGGCCGGACAGTGGCGAGCCTTTGATGGAGTTCGACGGCGGTGGTCGGGGTCGCGCCGTAGCCCAGGTCAATCACCAGGGGGTCCGCCGCGGACCGCAGGCGCCAGGCCTGCGGTCCGGTCAGCCAGCGGTCCACGCGGCGCATCCGGTTGGGGTTGGTGGTGCCGCGGGTCACGTTGCCTACCGGGCGGCCCTGCCTGGCGGCGGATGTCCTGCCGGAAAGTTGCGGGGCGTTCACCCGTTCAGCCTTTTGAACCACCGCACAACCCTATCCCCGCCCGGGGAAGGCGTGCCCCCGCAGCTGGCCTTGTAACGCTGGGCGGGCGGCAACACTGCTCGGCTAGGATGAAAATCATGACTTACAAGCTGATTCTGCTGCGCCACGGCCACAGCGAATGGAACGCCAAGAACCTGTTCACCGGCTGGGTGGACGTTGACCTGAACGACCAGGGCCGCGCGGAAGCAGCGCGTGGCGGTGAGCTGCTGGTGGAGAACGATATCCTCCCGGACATCCTGTACACCTCCCTGCTGAAGCGGGCCATCAACACCGCCAACATCGCCCTGGACAAGGCGGACCGCGGCTGGATTCCCGTCAAGCGCGACTGGCGCCTGAACGAACGCCACTACGGCGCACTGCAGGGCAAGGACAAAGCCCAGACCCTCGCCGAATACGGCGAAGAGCAGTTCATGGAATGGCGCCGTTCCTACGACACCCCGCCGCCGCCCCTGGACGACAACTCGGAGTTCTCCCAGGCACACGACCCCCGGTACGCGGACCTCGGCGATGCCCTGCCGCGCACCGAATGCCTCAAGGACGTCCTGGTCCGCCTCCTGCCGTATTGGGAATCGGACATCAAGGAAGACCTCAAGGCCGGCAAGACCGTCCTGGTCACCGCGCACGGCAACTCACTGCGCGCACTGGTCAAGCACCTGGACGGCATCAGCGACGAAGCCATCGCCGGACTGAACATCCCCACCGGCATTCCGCTCGTCTACGACCTGGACGAGGACTTCCAGCCCATCAAGCCGGGCGGAACCTACCTTGACCCCGAGGCCGCCGAAGAGGCCATCCTGGCCGTGGCCAACCAGGGCAAGAAATAAGGCCTTAACGCGTACGACGGCGGGCTGGTCACCGAAAGTGGCCAGCCCGCCGTCGTCTATTCGCTCGTAAGGCGTCAGCTGTGCTCGGTGGCGTTCGGCTGCCATGCACCGGTGACCAGGTAGGTCACCTTCTGGGCCACGGAGACGCCGTGGTCGGCGAAGCGTTCGAAGTAGCGGCTGGCAAGGGCCACGTCCACAGTGGTGGCGGGGGATTCGTTCCACTCGGAAGCGGCGATGGCCTTGAAGACGCTCAGGTGCAGGTCGTTGATGGCCGTGTTGGCTTTGAGGATGTCCCGGGCCACTTCGAGGTCGCGGCTCTCCAGCAGGACCGTCAGTTTGTCGGCGATCTCCTGGTCCAGTTCGGCCATCCGGGTGAAAGTTTCCGTCATGGACTCCGGAATCACCGTGGACGGGTACCGCAGGCGGGCCAGCTGGGCGATGTGGCGTGCCAGGTCACCCATCCGTTCGAGGGATGCGCTCATCCGCAGCGAACCCACGATCATGCGCAGGTCGCTGGCGACGGGACCCTGCAGTGCCAGAATGTCAATGGCCCGCTCATCGAGGCTGTTCTGCAGGAAGTCGATGCGCGCGTCCGCGGCGATGACATCCTGCGCGAGGTCCACGTCCGCTACCTGGAATGAGGTAGTGGCCTTGTTGATCGCGTCGCTGACCAGCCGGGAGATCTCCACCAGCTGGTCACCGACCTGGGTGAGCTCTTCCTGAAAAACCTTACGCACGTAGGCGTCCTTTCCTTGGAACTCCCGCCGGCCGCTCCAGGGCAGCAGGAATCGTGTCGCCATAAGGCGCTCTGACCTCCAACTGTGTCATCGTCCGGTAAACGATTATGCCCACACAGATGAACGTTAGTTGAACCGTTTGCCGGATGGCCCCTAAGGCGGCAAGGGGCATACGGCAAGAGCATAAAGTGGAGCTGTGGATCCTATGCTCATTGGTCTGGTTGCCGGCCTCATCGGCCTGGCGCTTGGCACGTTCGGCGTGCTTGCCTACCGGGTCAGTGAGAAGCAGCGCGAGCTGCTGGACATCGACGCCGGGGAGCTGGCGCTGCCGCCCGGTTCAGCGGAGGTGCTCGCCGTCGTTGGCCGTGCTTTCGTGGTGCTGGACGACGTGGACGGCGTGGTCCGTGCCAGCCCCGCAGCATACGCATATGGACTGGTCCGCGGACACACCGTAGTGCACAAGGAACTCCTGGACATGAGCGCAGGAGTCCGGCGGGACGGCGTCATCCTGGAAAAGCAGCTCGAACTCCCGCGCGGACCCCTGGGCCAGGGAACCATCATTGTCCAGGTCCGCGCGGCCATGCTGGGTGAGGAATACATCCTGCTCCTCGCTGATGACCGTACGGAGATCACCCGGACCGAAGAGATCCGCAACGACTTCGTCGCCAACGTATCGCACGAACTGAAGACCCCCGTGGGCGCCATTTCCCTGTTGGCGGAGGCGCTTGAATCCTCGGCAGACGACGAAGAAGCTGTCCGCCGCTTCGCCAAGCGCATGCACAAGGAGTCCGCCCGCCTGGCCGCCCTGGTCCAGGACATCATCGAACTATCCCGCCTGCAGGGCGCCAGCGTAACCCAGCAGGGCGGCCCGGTGGACATCAACGCCGTCATCGCCGAGGCCGTGGACCGGTCGCAGCTTCCCGCGGAAAGCAAGAACATCAGCATCGTGGTGGGCGGCCGTACGGACGGCAAGGTCTTCGGTGACCAGGACCTGCTGGTGACGGCGCTGCGGAACCTCATCGACAACGCCATCCGCTATTCACCGCCCAACACAAGAGTGGGGATCGGTGCGCGTTCCAGGGAAGGCCTGGTCTCGATTTCGGTGACGGACCAGGGGGACGGGCTGACCCCTGAGGACCAGGAGCGCGTCTTCGAACGCTTCTACCGGGTGGACGCCGCCCGGTCCCGGCAGACGGGCGGGACCGGCCTGGGCCTGAGCATCGTCAAGCATGTGGCATCGAACCACGGCGGCGAAGTGACCCTGTGGTCACAGCCCGGGCAGGGGTCCACGTTCACCCTCCGGCTGCCCGAGATGGAAGGCCAGGACGGCGATGCCGGGCCCGCCGCCGCAGATGTGCCGGCACTGGCGCCGGAAAAGCTTAGTCTCACCCAAGTACACCGCGCCGCAGGCGCAACAGAACGAGGAGCCAGCGCTTGAGCAGGATTTTGATTGTCGAGGACGAGGAGTCGTTCAGCGACCCCTTGTCCTATTTGCTGGGCAAAGAAGGGTTCGAGGTTGAGGTGGTGGACAACGGCCTTGACGCCATCACCGAATTCGACCGCAACGGCGCCGACCTGGTGCTGCTTGACCTGCAGCTCCCCGGACTTTCCGGTACTGAGGTATGCCGCCAGCTCCGGCAGCGCTCAAGCGTTCCCGTCATCATGCTGACCGCCAAGGACTCGGAAATCGACAAAGTGGTGGGCCTGGAACTCGGTGCGGACGACTACGTCACCAAGCCCTACTCCTCCCGTGAACTGGTGGCCCGTGTCAGGGCGGTGCTGCGGCGCCAGGGCGAGCCGGAGGAACTGGTCGCATCAACCGTCCAGGCCGGCCCGGTCCGCATGGACATCGAACGGCACGTAGTGAGTGTGGAAGGCGAGCAGGTCCTGCTCCCCTTGAAAGAGTTCGAGCTCCTGGAGATGCTCCTGCGCAACTCGGGCAGGGTGCTGACCCGCGGCCAACTGATCGACCGCGTATGGGGCTCCGACTATGTGGGCGACACCAAGACCCTGGACGTCCACGTGAAGCGCCTGCGCGGCAAGATCGAACCGGACCCCTCTGCTCCCCGCTACCTGGTCACTGTCCGCGGCCTCGGGTACAAATTCGAGCCATAGGCCGCTTGCCGGGACAACGTCGGCAGGCATGACAAAAGGGAGGCGCCTGGACGGCCCTCCCTTTTGTTATGCCTGCTTGATGCAGCCGTGGGCCTAGTGGCTGGTGGCGGTTGCCGTAGCGCTCGGAGTGGCGCTGGTTGACGAGCCGGCGCCGGTTGAAGAACCGGTACTGGCTGAAGAGCCCGCGTCGGCGGAAGAACTGGCGCTGGGGCTTGCGGACGACGAGGACGTTGCCGAGGGGCTCGGGGTAGGCACGTAGCCCTTGTACTCCTCCAACGTGGCGTCCAGGACGGGAACCTTGACCGTGTTGCTGACGTTGGTGCCGTTCTCGCTGATCTTGACGTCCACCAGGGATCCGGGCTTGCCGCCGGTGGTGCTCAGGATGGCCTTGTCGGAGTCCTCGTTGAGCAGCGTGTAGGAGTTGGCCTTCACCGGCACCTCGGTCTGTGAGCCCTTGGCGCCGTTGACGGTGAGCTTCACGTCCTTGGAGGAGGAGTTGTAGACGGCACCGATGAGGCGGCCGGGCTCGTCCTCGCCCGTGGAAACGATCAGGATGTTCCGCAACTGCAGGGGACCGAGGTCCGCACGGATGCCGTCCGACGCGGAGTACTGGTGGCTGGTCTGCTGGGGCGTGATGTAGCCGCAGCCCGCGGTCAGCAGGCTGGCGCCAAGGGCAGCAGCCGTCAGTGCCAGTTTGCCGCGCTGGGCCCGGTTCATCGCAGTGGAACGCACGTCACGTACTCCTCAAGAAATTTGAAGTCTTTTTCAGCCCATAGCCTATCCGCAATCACCGGCAAACGAGGATTCGGCGGTGTCACATCTGCCGTGGGAGCGCTCATCTGATGCACTAATCCAGCCATCCGTCAAGGGGGCGAAGGGGGTCGATTGGGCCGATTTTCCGCGTATTTTCGCGGTTGGAAGCCCATTCTCCGGCCGGTCATATGCCTGAATCGTGATAAACTGGTCTGCGGGAAAGGGGAAATGTCCACATGGTATTTGAGGTCGGCGAGACAGTAGTTTACCCTCACCACGGTGCTGCGAAGATTGAAGAAATCAAGATGCGCACCATCAAGGGCGAAGAGAAGATGTATCTCAAGCTCAAGGTGGCTCAGGGTGATCTGACCATTGAAGTTCCAGCAGAGAACGTTGACCTTGTTGGGGTCCGGGACGTAGTGGGCAAGGAAGGCTTGGAGCACGTGTTCGATGTGCTCCGTGCCGAGTTCACCGAGGAACCCACCAACTGGTCACGCAGGTACAAGGCAAATCTGGAGAAGCTTGCTTCCGGTGACGTCATCAAGGTGGCAGAGGTTGTTCGCGACCTGTGGCGCCGGGATCACGACCGGGGCCTTTCCGCAGGCGAGAAGCGAATGCTGGCCAAGGCCCGTCAGATTCTGATTTCAGAACTGGCGCTGGCTGAAAAGACCGACGAGGAGAAGGCTGCAAGCGTTCTCGACGAGGTCCTGGCTTCCTAAGAATTTAGCCCCGGCGGCACGCAAGTGCCGCCGGGGCTTCTTTTTTTGGCCCCACCCGGCGGTGTCCAGGGCACCTGACCGGAGTGGTGGCGTCGTAGGCTAGTCCGCATGAGTCAATCACCCACGCGGCTGGTCACGGCCGTCATCCTTGTGGCCGCCGGTTCCGGGCAGCGCCTTGGCTACGGCATGCCCAAGGCGGCTGTGCCGCTCGGCGGCGAGCCCATCCTGATGCATGCTCTCCGGGGAATCGTCGCATCAGGAGTGGCCAGCCAGGTGTGCGTGGCGCTGCCTGCGGGGGACCAGGGCCTGCGCCAGTTGTGTGAGGGTTTCCGTGGCGAGCTTGCAGACGGCGGTCCGCTGCTGACGCTTGTCGACGGCGGATCAACCCGGGCTGATTCCGTCCGCGCCGGCATCGCTGAACTGATGGAGGGCATAGAGGCCGTCCTGGTCCATGACGCCGCCCGGGCCCTGACGCCCGAATCCGTCTTCCACCGCGTATCCGATGCCCTTGCCGCCGGTGCTGCCGCCGTCATTCCCGTGGTCCCGGTTGTGGACACGGTCAAAACCGTGGCCGCCACTGCGGGGGAGGACGCCGCATTTGCACCGGAGGTTGTCACGGGGACAGCCCGCCGCGAGGAGCTGCGGGCCGTGCAGACGCCCCAGGGTTTCAGGATCGGCACGCTGCTGCAGGCGCACCAGGCCGCAGAGGCCTTGGACCAGCAGCAGTCCGCGGCCGTCACCGACGACGCGATGCTCGTGGAGATGGTCGGCACACCCGTTCACGCCGTCCGCGGATCCACGCAGTCCCTGAAGATCACCACACCCCTTGACCTGATCTTCGCCGAAGGGCTCCTGGAAGGCCCGCTCGGTGCCCGGTGGGTGGAAGGATGAGCGCGGACATGGTTCTGCCGCGCACCGGAGTGGGAATCGACGTCCATGCCTACGCCCCGGAAGACTCACCCCGCCCGCTCTGGCTCGGCGGACTCCATTGGCCCGGCGAACGGGGCCTCGCCGGGCACTCTGACGGTGACGCCGTCGCCCATGCTGCCGCGGACGCGCTGTTCTCTGCCGCCGGCATCGGCGACCTTGGCACCCACTTCGGTACCGACCGCCCGGAGTTCGCCGGCGCATCCGGCGCCGCCCTCCTCGCGGAGGCCGCGCGGATCGTCCGGGCAGCGGGTTTCGAGATTGGCAATGTTGCGGTGCAGTTTGTGGCCAACCGCCCCAAGTTCGGGCCGCGGCGCGAAGAATCCCAGAAGGTCCTCAGCGAAGCCGCCGGCGCCCACGTGGGCGTCACGGCAACCACCAGCGACGGCCTGGGATTCACCGGACGCGGGGAGGGTATTTCCGCGGTGGCCACCGCGCTGGTGTACCCGCAGCAGCCCCACGCCATCAGCTAGTCTGGAGCGGTGACCCTGCGCTTCTATGACACCGCCTCCGCCGAAGTCCGGAACTTCGTCCCCATCGTCGACGGCGAGGTCAGCCTCTACTACTGCGGGGCCACCGTCCAGGGCATGCCGCACGTGGGCCACATCCGCTCCGCCATCGCCTTTGACCAGCTCACCCGCTGGCTTGAGTACCGGGGCCTGCGCGTCACGGTCGTCCGCAACGTGACGGACATCGACGACAAGATCCTCGCCAAATCCGAGGCTTCCTTCGCGCCGGACTTCAGCCCGGAGGCGGGCGAAGTGCCACGCGAGGAGTGGTGGGCGCTGGCCTACCGCTACGAGCGGGAGTTCCTGAAGGCCTACGACACGTTGGGTGTCTCCAGGCCCACGTACGAACCGCGGGCCACCGGGCACATTCCCGAGATGCATGCCCTGATCCAGCAGCTCATCGAGCGCGGCCACGCCTATCCTGCGCTGGACGATTCGGGGGACGTGTACTTCGACGTCCGTTCGTGGGACAAGTACGGCGCCCTCACCCGGCAGAACATCGACGACATGCAGGCAGCGCCCGACGCCGATCCGCGCGGTAAGAAGGACCCCCGCGACTTTGCGCTGTGGAAGGGTTCCAAAGAAGGGGAGCCGGCCACCGCCGGCTGGGCGTCGCCCTGGGGCGCAGGACGGCCCGGCTGGCACCTTGAGTGCTCGGCCATGGTCACAAAATACCTGGGCACCGAATTCGACATCCACGGCGGCGGCCTGGACCTGCGCTTCCCGCATCACGAAAACGAGATGGCGCAGTCACAGGCGGCGGGTCACCCGTTCGCCAACTTCTGGATGCACAACGGCATGGTGACCTACCAGGGCGAAAAGATGTCCAAGTCCATCGGCAACACCATCAGCCCGGCGGAGATGCTGGAACTCGGGTCGCCCCGGGTGGTGCGCTACTACCTGGGCCAGGCGCACTACCGCTCCGTCCTGGACTACCGGCCCACCTCCCTGCAGGAGGCCGCGGCCGCCGTCGAACGCATAGAGGGATTCATCAGCCGGGCTGTCCGCGCCCTTTCGTCCGATGGAACCTACAGCTTTGCCACCTACGGACAGGTTCCCGAGGCCTTTGAACGTGCCATGGACGACGACCTGAACGTCCCGCAGGCGCTGGCAGTACTCCATGACACCGTCCGTTCCGGAAACACGGCCCTCACCGAGGACCGGTTGGAGGATGCCCGGCAGGCGCTGCACCATGTCCACGACATGCTCAGGGTCCTGGGACTGAACGCCGTTGAAGGCTCTGACGCTGCGGCAACCCGTGAGGCCGAAGCCCTCGGTGTTCTGGTCGAAGCGCAGTTGGCGGCCCGCGCGGCTGCCCGGGCTGAAAAGGACTGGGCAGCGTCCGACGCCATCAGGGACACCCTGAACCAGGCCGGCGTCGTAGTGGAGGATGGCCCGGACGGCGCCACCTGGAGCCTCAAGCGGGACTGATCCGCACACCCGCCTGGCCCCGCAATTGGCCGGCGCCCGCCGATTTTTCTTCGGTCAGTAGACTGGTAGGCAGACTCAGTCAACACAATCAAGGGTGGAACATCATGGCCAACAATGGTCGCCGATCGGTTAAAGCGAAGAAGGGCCCAACCATCGGAACCGGTGGCCATGGCCGCAAGGCCCTCGAGGGCAAGGGCCCCACGCCCAAGGCCGAGGACCGTCCGTACCACAAAGCGCACAAAGCCAAGCAGCTTGCCGAGCGGTCCGCTGCCAAGCGCGGAACCGGTGCCCGCAGTGCCGGTGCCGCCAAATCCGGCCCCAAGGGCCGTGCCACCGAAGAAGTGGTGACCGGACGCAATTCGGTCGTTGAAGCGCTCCGGGCCGGCATCCCCGCCAAAGCACTCCACGTCGCCATCCGCATCGAGATGGACGACCGGGTCAAGGAATCCCTGAAGCTCGCCGCCGAACGTGGCATCCCGCTGATGGAAACGGGCAAACCGGAACTGGACCGGATGACGGACGATGCCGTCCACCAGGGCCTGGTGCTGCAGATCCCGCCCTACGAGTACCAGGACGCGTACGAACTGGCCGAGGACACCGTGGACAAGTGGAAGAAGGGGCACGTCGCCAACGCTCCGCTCTTCGTTGCACTGGACGGCATCACGGACCCCCGGAACCTGGGCGCCATCATCCGTTCCGTCTCCGCCTTCAGTGGCCACGGCGTCATCGTGCCCGAGCGCCGCTCGGTGGGCGTCACGGCAGCGGCCTGGAAGACCAGCGCCGGCGCGGCGGTCCGCGTGCCGGTGGCCCGCGCCGCCAACCTGAACAACGCCCTGAAGCAGTTCAAGAACATGGGCATCTTCGTACTGGGGCTCGACGGCGACGGCGACGTCTCGCTGCCCGACCTCACCCTGGCTACCGAACCCGTCTGCATCGTGGTGGGCTCGGAAGGGAAGGGCCTGAGCCGCCTGGTCCGCGAGAACTGCGACCAGATCGTCTCCATCCCCATCGATTCCGCCATGGAGTCACTCAACGCTTCAATGGCCGTGGGCATCTCGCTGTACGAGGTCTCCCGGCAGCGCGCGGCGGGATAAGCACCCCAGGCCCGGCATCCCCGGGCTGGTTTCCCGGCGCCGCAGCGGCGAACGGGCAGGTCAGGTGCCGCTGGCGGCTACTATTTAGGTGATGGTCATGCCGCTCTTCGACACTGCTTCCGCCATGGACGCCTCTTCGGCCGTTCCCCTCGGTGTCAGCGTTCCGCGCGCTGATTCCGGCGGGACCCGCCACCACGCCGGCGGGCGCGCCAACGTCGCCTGCCTCGCTCCCGCGGTGTCCAGCCTTGACATCGTTTACTGCCCGCCAGGCGGCCGGTGGCGGATCCAGACCCTGCCGAACGTTACGCGCGGGGTCCATCACGGCATCGTCGAGGACCTGCCGTACGGATCCCGCTACGGCTTCCGTCCCACGCCGGACGGCCTATCCCTGCCCGCCGGGCCTGCTGCAGCCAACGGGAACGGTTCCGGCAGGCAGCCCCTGCTCCTGGACCCTTATGGCCGGGGGGTGGACCAGCGCGACGGCTTCCTCACCAGCGTCCGGACCGCCACCGACTTCGACTGGGGGACCGACGAACGCCTGCGCCTTCCCTGGCGCAACACCATCGTTTACGAAGCGCATGTCCGCGGCCAGAGCATGCTCCACCCCGATGTTCCGAAAGAGCTCAGGGGAACCTACGCGGGCTTGGCCCACCCCGCCGTCGTGGAGCACCTGACCAGCCTGGGCATCACCTCCGTACAGCTCCTGCCCGTGCACTTCCACATCGATGAGCCGCACCTGCAGGACCTCGGCCTGACCAACTACTGGGGGTACAACACCGCCGCGTTCTTCGCCCCGCACCCTGGTTATGCCACCAGGGCTGCACGCGAGGAAGGCCCGCAGGCGGTCCAGGACGAATTCAAGGCCATGGTCAAGGCACTCCACGCCGCCGGGCTCGAGGTCATCCTGGACGTCGTCTACAACCACACGGCGGAAGGCGGACCCGACGGCCCGGTCCTGAGCTTCCGCGGCCTGGGCGAGGACACGTACTACCGGGTGGACGGCCAGGGCAAGTACATAGACACCACCGGCTGCGGCAACTCGCTCAACTTCGCGGACCCGCGCGTCGTCCAGCTGGTGACCGATTCCCTGCGGTACTGGGTGGACGAGTTCCACATCGACGGCTTCCGGTTCGACCTGGCCGTCACGCTGTGCAGGGACGCCGCAAATGAGTTCGACCCCGAACATCCCTTCCTCACCGCCGTCGCCGCCGACCCCGTCCTGTCCGAGGTCAAACTGATCGCCGAGCCGTGGGATATCGGCTACGGAGGGTGGCAGACGGGCCGGTTCCCGCCAGGGTGGGTGGACTGGAACGACCACTTCCGCGACGCCCTCCGCACCTTCTGGCTCGCGGACCGCGGCGCGATCGACTCGGGCGGCCACGGCGGGACCATGGCCAAACTCGCCGATGCCCTGTCCGGTTCCGCCAGCCTCTTTCAGGCGTCCGGCCGCTCCCGCCTGGCGTCGGTCAACTTCGTCACCGCCCACGACGGCTTCACCATGAACGACCTCGTATCCTTTGACCGCAAGCACAACGAGGCCAACGGCGAAGAGAACAGGGACGGGCACGGGGACAACCGCAGCTACAACCACGGCGTGGAGGGCCCCACCGAGAACGGCGTGATCCTCGCGAAGCGGGCGCAGTCGCGGCGGAACCTGATGGCATCACTGATGGTCTCGCTGGGGGTTCCGATGATCACCGCCGGGGACGAGCTGGCCCGGACGCAGCAGGGCAACAACAACGCCTATTGCCAGGACAACGCCCTTACGTGGCTCGACTGGACCATGACGCCGGAGGCGCATGAGATGCTGCGCAGTACGAAACGGTATATCCGCCTGCGCAAGGAGTTCCTCGCTGCCCAGCCGCACGACTTCCCCGTCCGGGACGAACAGTCCTACCTCTACTGGTTCGACCAGCATGGCCAGCCCATGTCCGCTGAACGCTGGAATGATCCCCAGCACCGCGTCGTGCAGCTCCTGCTCGGTGACGACGGCGGTGAACTGGCCGGCCTGGTGGTGGTGAACGGCAGCGCCTCGGACGTGTTGGTCACCCTGCCGGACGCCGGGAGGAAGATGCCAAGCCTGTTCGAGCTTCGGCTGACCACGTCGCCCCGCCACAAGCAGCGGCAAGGCATCCAGGTGGCCTCGGGGGAAACAGACCTTGCCGAGGCCAACTCGATCAGCATCTACCGCACGTAGGCCACGGATGCGCAACCGCTCAATCCTTCCACTGCTCCTGGCCGCACTGGTGGTGCTGGCCTTAGTGGCGCTCGGCGGCACCGGGCTGCTGGGTCAGCAGACGGAACGAACGACGCCGGAAACGGGTGCCAGCCGCACCGCCACACCGGGCGGGGCGGCCACGTCCGCGGCAGCGAAGCAGTCCCCGCCACGGCGGAGCGCGAACCCGTCCAGCCTGCCGGAGATCAGGGAGGCCGCCCTTCCTGCGGAGGGCCGCCGGGTGCTGGGGCTGATCCGGGAGGGTGGTCCGTTCCAGTACAGCCAGGATGACCAGGTGTTCGGTAACTTCGAGCAGGTCCTGCCCGTCCGGAACCGTGGCTACTACCGGGAGTACACCGTCCCCACCCCCGGCGAACCGGACCGGGGCGCTCGGCGCATCGTGGCGGGCGACGGCGGGGAGAAGTATTACACCAGTGACCACTACGCAACGTTCAAGTACATAGCGGAAGGCAGCTAGCGCAACCATGAGAATCTTCTCCGGAGACACCTGGACCCTGGAAGAGCTGCAGGAACAGGTGGCCGACGCCGGCCGGCGCAGCGTGGTGGTCCCTCCGGCGGACAGCAAACGCGTCGTCCTGGAAACGTTCGGTGAGGTCCTGGACTTTCCCGAACACTACGGCGTGAACCTGGACGCGCTGAATGATTCGCTGCACGACTTCGCCGACAGCATCACCGACAACGGCAACCCACCCGTCACGGTCCTGTGGCTGGTGGCCGCCCCATTCCGGGCCGACAGGTCGTTCGGCATCATCTGCGAAATCCTGCAGGACGCTGAACGGTACGCGGGCAAGGACCTTGCCGTCACCGCCGTGCTGCTTTAAAGCCGTCCCCGGTTTCAGCGCCTAGACCTCAGGGCGCTCCTCATGTGCAACGTAGGTGTCCAGCAGTGCAGAGGCCCGGCCGCCGTCGTCCTCCGCAGCCAGTCCCTTGCGCATGCTTTCCGCCTTCTGGCGCCCGGCCGGGAACGGCGGAAGCAACGGGATCTCGGGGTCGGTCAGGACCTCGATCACCACGGGGCAGTCCGCTGCGAACGCCTGGTCCCACGCGTCTGCGATCAGTTCCGGGTCCTCCACCCGGATGCCCTTCAGCCCCAGCAGGTCCGCGTAGCCGGCGAACGGAAAATCGGGAAGCTCCTGGCTCGCGGCAAACCGGGGCTCGGCCTCCGACTCACGCTGCTCCCACGTGACCTCGGTGAGCTCCCGGTTGTTGAAGACGCAGACCACGAACCGTGGGTCCTGCCACTGCCGCCAGCGGTGCGCCACCGTGACCAGCTCGGCAACGCCCAGCATCTGCATGGCGCCATCGCCGGCCAGGGCCACCAACGGGCGGTCCGGATGCGCCAGCTTGGCGGCAATCCCGTAAGGGATTGCGCAGCCCATGCTGGCCAGCGTCCCGGACAGATGCGCCGGGACACCCTGGGGCAGCACCAGTTGCCGGGCGTACCAGTAGACGCAGCTTCCGACGTCGACACTCAGCTGCGCGTTCCCCGGCAGCCGGCCGTTGAGCTCCCGGACCACCCGTTCAGGATTGACCGGGCTTGCCGGCACTGCGGCCCGGTCTGCCGAGAGGATTCGCCAGCGGCTGACTTCCTCCTCCACCGCTGAACGCCATTGGGTGCGCGGGCGGTGTTCCAGCCGTTGGTTCAAAGCCTCCAGGGCGGATCCGGCGTCTCCCGCCAGTCCCACCTCCACGGGGTACCGGTTGCCGATCTTCTTCTCATCGATGTCGATCTGCACGGCACGGGCGGCGCCGGGCGGCGGGTAGAACTCGGTCCAGGGGTCGTTGGAGCCGACAATGAGAAGCGCATCACAGCTGCCCAGCAGGTGGGCACTCGCCGTGGTGCCCAGGTGGCCCATGGTTCCCACCGCGAAGGGGAGGTTCTCATCCACATAGGGCTTTCCCAGGAGGCTGGTGGCGATGCCTGCCCCAAGCTTTTCCGCCACGGCAACCACTTCCTTGCCGGCGTGCCTGGCGCCCTGGCCCACCAGGAGGGCCACCCTCTCCGCAGAGTTGAGCAGGGCAGCCGCGGCGGCCAGGTCTTCCTCGCGGGGAGTCTTGGCCGCTGCACTCCAGGATGGCGCAGTGACCACGATGCCGTGCTGCTGTTCCAGCTGCGGGGCGGGAGCGGACTGTACGTCGTGCGGAATGATGACCACGCAGGGGGAGGAGGTGGCTTTCGCCGTCCGGAAGGCACGGTCCAGGACCATGGGTATCTGCTCCGGCGCACTGACCTGCTGCACGAACTGCGACGCGACATCCTTGAACAGCGCCATGAGGTCGATTTCCTGCATGTAGGCCGAACCCAGGACAGTGAGGCTCTGCTGTCCCACGATGGCGACTACCGGCACGCCGTCCAGCTTTGCGTCGTACAGGCCGTTGAGCAGGTGGACGGCGCCGGGGCCCTGGGTGAAGGTCACCACCCCCACGCCGCCGGTGTATTTGGCGTGGCCCACGGCCATGAAGGCCGCGGACTCCTCGTGCCGGGCCTGGACAAACTCCACCTGGCCCTCGGTCCGGCGCAGGGCGCCCATGAACCCGTTGATGCCGTCCCCGCTGTAGCCGAAGACCCGGCCAACACCCCAGGTGGTAAGGCGCTCCACGATGACATCGGCCACGGTACGTTCGGTCATTGAGCCCTCCTGCGTCGGGTTGGTGCGCTGCCTGCCAGGAGCCTTACCCATCCGCCCAGCGGGCTAAGCGTTGACGATCAGTCCCAGTTCCGCTTTCGAGGCCAGGGCTTCATGCCGGGGCAGTACGCGGACGGTGTATCCGAACGGTCCGGAGCGGTCAATGACCAGTGAGCCGGTGAACAGGTGCCGTCCGCTGCCCAGGTCCTCCTTCACCTGCAGCTCCATCATGGTGATGTCCGCAAGGGCGTCGTTCTCTTCCGCCCGGCCGTAGGCCACCTCCACGGAAACGTCCTCGGGGGTCAGCGCGTTCAGGGCCACGTACGCGTTGACCTGGAGGGTGTCGCCGATCTGCGGATCCTCCGACACACCCACCGAATCCACGTGCTCCACGTGCACCTGGGGCCACGCGCCGCGCACCTTGGCGGACCAGGACGCCAGGGCACGGGCCTGGGCGTACGAGTTGGCGGTGGCGCTGCGGCCTGCTTCCGCCGCGGGGCGGTACAGGATGTTCACGTAGTCACGGAGCATGCGCTCCGCGGAGACGGCCGGACCCAGGTGGGACAGGGTGTGCTTGATCATGGACACCCAGTGGGTGGGCACCGTTTCGCTCCTGGTGGTCGAGGGCCCGGCAGCTCCTGCCCCTTCGGACACCGTGCTCCCGTAGAAGCGCGGCGCCACCTGTGTTTCCAGCAGCTCGTACAGCGCCGCGGCCTCGATGTCATCGCGTTCTTCCGGGGAGGCGTCATTGTTGGCGGTGGGGATCGCCCAGCCGTTCTCGCCGTCGTACATCTCATCCCACCAGCCGTCCAGGACGGACAGGTTCAGGGATCCGTTCAGGGCCGCCTTCATGCCGGACGTCCCGCAGGCCTCCAACGGCCGCAGCGGGTTGTTCAGCCAGACATCGCAGCCCGGGAACAGGGTCCTGGCCATGGCGATGTCGTAGTTCGGCAGGAACGCGATGCGGTGCCGGACCTCGGGATCGTCCGTGAAGCGGACCAGGTCCTGGATCATCTTCTTGCCGGCGTCATCGGCGGGGTGGGACTTTCCGGCAATGACCAGCTGGATGGGGTGATCCTTGTGCAGGAGCAGTGCCTTGAGCCGCGCCGGTTCGCGCAGCATCAGCGTGAGCCTTTTGTAGGTGGGCACCCGGCGGGCAAACCCGATGGTCAGCACATCCGGGTCCAGGACGTTGTCCGTCCACCCCAGCTCGGCGTCGGCCGCGCCGCGCTTCTTCCAGGCCGCACGCAGCCTGCGGCGGACGTCCTCCACCAGGGCTGCCCTCATCTCCCGGCGCAACGCCCACACATCGGCGTCGCTGACGTTGTAGGCCAGATCCCATTTGCCCAGGGCCTCAGCCTCGCTGCCGAACTGGTCGCGGGCCAGCTTGGAGATGCGGCTGTCCACCCAGGTGGGCACGTGGACGCCGTTGGTCACGGAGGTGATGGGCACCTCGGAGTGGTCGAAACCCGGCCACAGGGCGGAGAACATCCCACGGGACACCTCGCCGTGCAGTTTGGCCACCCCGTTGGCGCGCTGCGCCAGGCGGAGGCCCATCACCGCCATGTTGAAAACGGACGGGTTGCCCTCCGCGTAGTTCTCGCGGCCCAGTTCCAGGATCCGGTCCACCGGCACCGCGGGGGCCAGGCCGGCCTGGAAGAAGTGGCTGATCTGGTTGATTTCGAACCTGTCAATGCCGGCAGGGACGGGGGTGTGCGTGGTGAACACGGTGGAGGCCCGCCCCGCGGCCAGGGCTTCGTCGAACGTCAGGGCCTGGTCCCCGGACATCAGTTCCTGGATGCGTTCGATCCCCAGGAACCCGGCGTGCCCTTCATTGGTGTGGAAAACTTCCGGGGCCGCGCAGCCCGTCAGCTTCTGGAAGGCGCGCAGGGCCTTGACCCCACCCATGCCCAGCAGCAGTTCCTGCTGCAGCCGGTGGTCACCGCCGCCGCCGTACAGCCGGTCCGTGATGCTGCGGGCGGCGTCGTCGTTGCCCGGCACGTTGGAGTCCAGGAGGAGCAGGGGAACGCGTCCGACGTCGGCACGCCAGATGTGTGCCAGCAGGCGCCGTCCGTTGGGGAGGGGCAGCGAGATCTGCAGGGCTTTACCGTTGCCGTCAGGCGACGGTTCGCGGAGCAGGGTCAGGGGCAGCCCGTCCGGATCCAGGACGGGATAGGTCTCCTGTTGCCAGGCATCGCGCGACAGTGACTGCTTGAAGTAGCCGGCCTGGTACAGCAACCCCACACCGATCAGGGGAACACCCAGGTCCGAGGCAGCCTTCAGGTGGTCGCCGGCCAGGATGCCCAGGCCGCCCGAATACTGGGGGAGCACCTCGGTAATGCCGAACTCCGGAGAGAAGTAGGCAATGGAGGCGGGGGCCTCCGGGCCCAGGCCCTGGTACCAGCGCGGCTCCTCAAGGTACCGGTCAAGGTCCTCCTCGGCCGCGTGCACCCGGTCCACCACCGACTGGTTCGCAGCGAGCTGCTGGAATTCCTCCCGGCTGACCATCCCCAGGAAGCCCACGGGATCCTGCCCGCTTTCCTCCCAGAGGCGGGGGTTCAGTCCGGCGAAAAGCTCCCGGGTTGGGCGGTGCCAGGACCACCGTAAATTGCTGGCCAGCCTGGCCAGTGGCCGGATGGGCTCGGGGAGGACTGTACGGACCGTAAACCTGCGGATTGCCTTCACCTGCGTCACACTAACCGACAACATGCGCGGCTGGAACCAGCTTTCGGTTTCTTTTGGGTAAATGACAGGGGCATGAAGAAATTGGGCCGCGGCACGATGAATTTAGTGAGCACGCTTAGCAATCCTGGCCATTTCTCGCTAACGTCGAGCCTGTGACGACTAACTCAGGAACCAGTGCCGCATCCACCAAAATGCCCCAGCGCCGCATCACCGAGGGCCTGCGGTTCGGGCGTTTTCCCATTACCGCCGTGCAGCCCGTCGTCGAGGGCGGCAGGTTTCCGGCCAAAGCCCTGCCCGGCGAAGGCATCGTGGTGGGCGCCACCGCCTTCCGGGAAGGGCATGACCAGCTCGGCGTCAGCGCCGTGCTCCTGGACCCCTCCGGTGCAGAGCGCCAGCGCGTGCGGCTTGCGCCGCCCCGCGGGGAACGCGGCATGGGAACGGACCGCTGGGAAGGCGTGCTCACGCCGTCGGAAACCGGGAACTGGTCCTTTGTGATCGAAGCCTGGCACGACCGCTATGGCACGTGGCACCACAACGCGGAGGTGAAAATCGACGCCGGGATCGACGTCGAACTCATGCTCACCGAAGGTGCCAAACTGCTGGGCGAAGCGTCCGCGGAGGACTTCCGGGACGAGGTTGACCGGGCAGCGCTCCGGCGCGCTTCCGACATCCTGGCCGACCAGTCCCGCAGCACCGAGGAACGGCTCGGCGCAGGGTTCAGCCAGGAGATCGCGGACATCGTGGCCCGCCAGCCCATCCGCGAACTGGTGACGGTCTCCCAGAAGTTCCCCCTGCTGGTGGAGCGGGACCGGGCCGGCCGCGGCGCCTGGTACGAGTTCTTCCCCCGCTCTGAAGGCGCGGTAAAGGACCACAACACGGGCGTGTGGA
Source organism: Pseudarthrobacter sp. BRE9 (assembly GCF_031844305.1). Lineage (NCBI taxonomy): Bacteria > Bacillati > Actinomycetota > Actinomycetes > Micrococcales > Micrococcaceae > Pseudarthrobacter > Pseudarthrobacter sp. BRE9. Next base: position 122,505 of record NZ_JAUZUY010000012.1, read on the forward strand.
CATCAGGAAACTTCCGGACCGCGGCAAAGCGGCTCGACGCCGTGGCCGCCATGGGGTTCGACGTCCTGTACATGCCTCCAATCCATCCCATCGGCGTGCAGCACCGCAAGGGACCCAACAACACCCTGGTTGCCGGGCCCAACGATCCCGGCTCACCCTGGGCCATTGGAGCCAGGGAGGGTGGCCACGACGCCATCCATCCCGATCTCGGTTCCTTCGAGGACTTCGACGCCTTCGTGGCGCGGGCCAACGAGCTGGGCCTGGAAGTTGCCCTGGACCTTGCGCTCCAGGCGGCTCCGGACCACCCCTGGGTAGAGTCCCACCCGGAATGGTTCACCACCCGCGTGGACGGCACCATTGCCTACGCCGAAAACCCGCCAAAGAAGTACCAGGACATATATCCGCTCAATTTCGATAATGATCCGGAAGGCCTTTCCCAGGAAATTCTGCGGATTGTCCTCTTGTGGGTCAGCCACGGCGTAAAGATTTTCCGGGTGGATAACCCGCACACCAAACCGGTGTGGTTCTGGGAATGGCTTATAGCCGAAGTGAATAAAACCGAGCCCGGCGTGGTGTTCCTCGCCGAAGCATTCACCCGCCCCGCCATGATGCACGCCTTGGGCAGGGCCGGCTTCCAGCAGTCCTACACCTACTTCACCTGGCGCAACACCAAGAAGGAGATCGAGGAGTACTTCGACGAAGTCAGCCACGAATCCCCGGCGTTCTTCCGCCCCAACTTCTTCGTCAACACCCCGGACATCCTCACCGAATACCTGCAGTACGGCGGGCCGGCGGCGTTCCGGATCCGGGCTGTCCTTGCCTCCACCGGAAGCCCGCTGTGGGGCGTCTATGCCGGCTACGAACTGTACGAGCACGTTGCCCGGCCCGGCGCCGAGGAGTACATCGACAACGAGAAGTTCGAGTACAAGGCCCGTGACTGGGATGCCGCCGCGGAATCCGGACGCTCGCTGGCGCCGTACATCACCCGGCTGAACCACATCCGGCGTGACCACCCGGCTCTGCTGGACCTGCAGAACCTGACGGTCCACCAGAGCACGGATAACTCCACGGTGGTCTACTCCAAGCACAAGACCCTTCCCGACGGGTCCAAGGACACCATCATCGTGGTAGTGAACGTGGACCCCCATGTCACCAAGGAATGCAGCGTGGCCCTGGACCTGGCAGCCCTGGAGCTGGACCCGCAGGACCGCACCCCGGGCGGCGGCTTCTACGTGGACGACCTGATCACCGGCCAAAGCTGGGAGTGGGGCGAGTTCAACTACGTGCGGCTTGACCCGCATGTGGAGCCGGCCCACGTCCTGAGCGTGAGGAGAATGCATTCGTGAATTTCAATCCGCAAAGTTCCGGCCACTTCACCCCAAAGAGCACGTTCGAGCTAAATGCGCCTGGCCTCCAGCATGACCCGCTGTGGTACCGCAAGGCCGTGTTCTACGAAGTACTTGTCAGGGCCTTTGCGGATGCCAACGGCGATGGGTCCGGGGATTTCTCCGGGCTCATCGACCGGCTGGACTACCTGCAGTGGCTGGGCGTGGACTGCCTCTGGCTGCCCCCTTTCTTCCAGTCACCGCTGCGCGACGGTGGCTACGACATTTCCGACTACAACTCGGTCCTGGACGAATTCGGCACCATCAGCGACTTCAAGCGCCTGGTGGCTGAAGCCCACGCCCGCGGCGTCCGGGTCATCATCGACCTGCCGCTGAACCACACCTCCGACCAGCACCCCTGGTTCCAGGAATCGCGGAAGGACCCGGACGGGCCTTTCGGGGACTTCTACGTCTGGAGCGACACTGATGAGAAGTACCAGGACGCACGCATCATCTTCGTTGACACCGAGGAATCGAACTGGACGTTCGATCCCATCCGGCGGCAGTTCTTCTGGCACCGGTTCTTCAGCCACCAGCCGGACCTGAACTTCGAAAACCCCAAGGTAATCGACGCCGTCTTCGATGTGGTCCGGTTCTGGCTGGACCAGGGGATCGACGGTTTCCGGGCAGACGCCATCCCCTACCTCTTCGAGGAAGAGGGAACCAACTGCGAGAACCTTCCGGCCACCCACGAGTTCCTCCGCCAGCTGCGGGCCATGGTGGACGAACGCTACCCCGGCCGCGTCATCATCGCCGAAGCAAACCAGCCGCCCACCGAGGTGGTGGAGTACTTCGGCACCGTCGAGGAACCCGAATGCCACATGGCGTTCCACTTCCCCATCATGCCCCGCCTCTATTACGCGCTGCGGGACCAAAAAGCCGCGCCCATCATCGAAACCATGCGCGACACCCCGGACATCCCCGAGGGCGCGCAGTGGGGCACCTTCCTCCGGAACCACGACGAGCTGACCCTGGAAATGGTCACGGCCGACGAGCGCGCGGCAATGCTGGGCTGGTATGCCCCCGACCCGCGCATGCGCGCCAACATCGGCATCCGGCGCAGGCTGGCACCGCTGCTTGACAATTCGCGGGCCGAGATTGAGCTGATCAACGCCCTCCTGCTCTCGCTCCCGGGCAGCCCGTTCCTGTATTACGGGGACGAGATCGGCATGGGGGACAACATCTGGCTCGAGGACCGCGATGCCGTCCGTACCCCCATGCAGTGGAACCCGGACCGGAACGCCGGCTTCTCCCACGCTGATCCCGGGAAGCTGTACCTGCCGCCCATCCAGTCGCTGGTCTACAACTACAGCATGGCCAATGTGGAAGCGGAGGCCGCCCATTCCGGGTCCCTGCTGCGCTGGACCCGGCAGATCCTCAGTGTCCGCAAGAACCACCCGGCGTTCGGGCTCGGAAGCTTCAAGCATGTGGAGGCAGACCACGACGCCGTCGTGGCCTACCTGCGCCAACTGCCGGACAGCAATCCGGCGGGAGTCGACGGCGAAACGATCCTGTGCGCCTTCAACCTCTCCCAGCACCCCGTCGCTGCCACGCTGCGCATCCCCGAATACGCCGGGCGCGGGTTGCGTGACGTCTTCGGTGGCCAGATCTTCCCCGGCATCGGCGATGACGGCACCCTCACCCTGACCATCGGAAGCCACGATTTCTTCTGGCTCCGAATGCGGTCGGCGGGGTCCAATCCGTCGTCGCCCTACACCCAGGCCATGCCCATCCTGTCGATAGAGAACTGAGATGAACCAGCCAATCCTCACTCCTGCCCTCACCGCGCTGCTCAAGGAATGGCTGCCGCAGCAGCGGTGGTTCCCCGTCAAGACCCCCGAATTCACCGTCTCGCAGGCCGGCAGCCTGGGCCTGGAGGACCCCAGCGGGCACGCCGCGCTGGCCGTGTTCCTCCTCAATGTCACCATTGAGGGGCCCGACGGCGGCCCGCGCACCGCCGTGGTCCAGGTCCCCTTGAGCTTCCGGCCGGCACCGGCCGGCGGGATGGAACGCGCGCTGATAGGCGAAGCCGCAGGAATGGATCCCACCCGCCCCTGGGTCTACGACGCCGTTCACGACCCCGACTTCGTGGGCGCCTGGCTCGGCCTCATCCGGCAGGAGTCAAAGGCCTCCAGCGGCACTGCCACCGGATTCCGGGTGGAAGGGCCGCACCGCCTGCCCACGGCCAAGGGAGTTGTGAAGGTACTCTCGGGCGAGCAGTCCAACAGTTCCGTCATTGTGGACGACGGCGAATCAGCCGCCATGGTGAAATTCTTCCGGGTCCTGTCGGACGGGACCAACCCGGAGATCGAAGTGGGGGCTGCCTTGACCAAGGCGGGCACCGCGGAAGTCCCCGCCACCCTTGGCTGGGTACGCGGTGAGTGGCTCGGGAAACCGGGCGACGCCGGCCAGGGCAGCCGTTACGTCCAGGGTGAGCTTGCGGTGGCCCACGAATTCCTCGCCGGGGGCCGCGACGCCTGGCGGCTGGCGGTGGACGCCGCCCGCTCCGGCACCGACTTCACGGCAGAAGCCCGCGCCCTGGGTGCGGCCACAGCCACGGTGCACAAGCGCTTGGCGGAGGCACTTGGGCAATCAGCCGAGCCTGGACCCGGCAAGGCGCCAGGACCCGCTGTTGCCCAGCGTGTCCGCGCCGCCTGGGCAGAAGCGCGTGCCGCCGTCGGGCCTTACGACGAGGCCCTGGACGCCCTGCTGGCTGACCTGGACAAGGTTCCTGCCGGGCCGCTGCAGCGTATCCACGGCGACCTGCACCTGGGCCAGATCCTCTTTGTGACCGGGCAATCCGGCGACGAGTCGCGGTGGGCCATCCTGGATTTTGAAGGCGAGCCACTGCGGCCCATCTCCGAACGGAACGTCCCGGACGTACCCCTCCGCGACGTGGTGGGGATGCTCCGGTCCTTCGACTACGCAGCCGGAGCAGCGCACCGCGAACAGGAAGGCGCGCAGGTCCCGGACAGCTGGGTCGACGATTGCGCCGATGCCTTCCTTGCCGGGTATGCGGGGGTCATTCCGGGCACGGTGGACCGGACCTCGCCCCTGTTTGTGGCATTGTGGCTGGACAAGGCACTGTACGAAGTTGTTTATGAAATGCGTAACAGGCCCGACTGGGTGGCGATACCAGTAAACGCCTCCAGGCGGCTCCTAAGCGGTAATGGCGCCGGCGATCACGCCGGCGCAGCATCGGAAGGTAACGAAATGACAGGCTCAGCACGAACTGACCGCCCGGGGGTGCCGCTGCACGTGGATGAAGGCACCCTGGGCAGGATCGCGAACGGTGAACACCACGCCCCCCACTCCGTCCTGGGCGCGCACCTGGACGACTACGGGCACGTCACCATCCGCACCGTGAAGCATCTGGCCGAAGCGATCACGGTGGTCACCCAAGCCGGTGAAGTGCCCATGCAGCACGAAGCGCACGGCGTATGGGTTGCCGTCCTGGAACCGCAGGAACAGGGCCACGTTCCCGACTACCGGCTCTCCGTCACTTATCCCGGCAAGGACCCGGTGACCGTTGATGAGCCCTACCGCTACCTGCCGACGGTTGGCGAAGTGGACCTCCACCTCATCGGCGAAGGCCGGCATGAGAAGCTCTGGCAGGTGCTCGGTGCCCACGTCCGGCACTACAAGTCATCGCTCGGGGACGTCAACGGTGTTTCCTTCGCCGTCTGGGCCCCCAACGCCCAGGCGGTCCGTGTCAAGGGCGATTTCAACGCCTGGGACGGGCGGGAAAACTCCATGCGGTCGCTGGGTTCCTCCGGGGTCTGGGAAGTGTTCATTCCCGGCGTCCCGGCAGGCGCCTGCTACAAGTACGAGATCCTGACCCGCGGCGGCTACTGGGTTGAAAAAGCCGATCCGCTGGCGTTCGGCACCGAAGTGCCTCCGTTGACGGCGTCCAGGGTGGTGGAACCTTCCTACGCGTTCAAGGACGACGAATGGATGGAAGCGCGGGCCAAGCAGGACCCGCACAACTCGGCCATGAGCGTCTACGAAGTACACCTCGGGTCCTGGCGGCTGGGTCTTGGTTACCGTGAACTGGCCAAGGAACTGGTGGAATACGTCAAGTGGCTCGGGTTCACGCACGTGGAATTCATGCCCGTTGCGGAGCACCCGTTCGGCGGTTCCTGGGGCTACCAGGTCACGTCCTACTTTGCCCCGACGTCCAGGTTCGGACATCCTGACGAGTTCCGCTACCTGGTGGACGCCCTCCACCAGGCCGGTATCGGCGTACTGCTGGACTGGGTGCCCGCACACTTCCCGAAGGATGCCTGGGCGTTGGCCCGGTTCGACGGCGAGCCGCTTTACGAACACTCGGACCCGGCACTCGGGGAACACCCTGACTGGGGCACCCTGATCTTCGACTTCGGCCGCACCGAGGTCCGGAACTTCCTGGTGGCAAACGCCCTCTACTGGCTGGAGGAGTTCCACATCGACGGCCTGCGCGTGGACGCGGTGGCCTCCATGCTCTACCTCGACTACTCACGCCAGGAAGGCCAGTGGCGGCCCAACCGCTTTGGTGGCAGGGAGAACCTCGAGGCCATATCCTTCCTGCAGGAAGTCAACGCCACCGTCTACAAGACGCATCCCGGCGCCGTCATGATTGCGGAAGAGTCCACGGCCTTCCCCGGCGTCACCGCCCCCACCAGCCACGGCGGCCTGGGTTTTGGCCTGAAGTGGAACATGGGCTGGATGCACGACTCCCTCAAGTACATCTCCGAGGACCCCTACAACCGCAAGTGGCACCACGGAACGGTCACCTTCTCCCTGGTCTACGCCTTCACGGAGAACTTCCTGCTGCCGATCAGCCACGACGAGGTTGTCCACGGCAAGGGCTCCATGCTCCGCAAGATGCCGGGCGACCGCTGGCAGCAGCTGGCCAACCTGCGGGCCTTCTTTGCCTACCAGTGGGCACATCCCGGCAAACAGCTCATCTTCATGGGAACCGAGTTCGGCCAGGAAGCCGAGTGGTCCGAGCAGCACGGGCTGGACTGGTGGCTTGCGGACATTCCCGCGCACCGGGGACTGCAGCTGCTGACGAAGGACCTGAACGAGCTGTACGCTGCCACGCCCGCCCTTTACGCGCAGGACAATGTTCCTGCCGGTTTCCAATGGATCAACGGGGGAGACGCCGACCGGAACGTCCTCTCCTTCATCAGGTGGGACGCCGACCGCAACCCGATTGTCTGCGCCATCAACTTCTCCGGCACGCCCCACGTCGGCTACACCCTGGGAGTGCCCACGGCCGGCGCGTGGACCGAGGTCCTGAACACGGACCACACCACCTACGGTGGATCCGGTGTGCTGAACAGCGGAGAGCTGAAGGCCACGAACGAGGGGCAGGATGGGCAGCCGGCCACTTTGACCGTCACGCTGCCTCCACTCGGAGCCTCCTACTTCAAGCCAGGAGCCTCAACGGCTGACTGAGTCGGCCTGCCGGTACCCGTCAAGGGCTGCGCCTGAAGGGCCCGGAATCCGCGCGATTCCGGGCCTTTCGGCTGTCCGAAGGATGCCTCCCGACGTCGGACTGGCGATCCGGATTGAGTGGTGGTACAGTTTATTTCCGCGCTGCTCCACGGAGTCAGACGGAAAACCGAAACCCCAAGCTTACGCTGAGGATGGTTGCGGACGCCGGTTTGACACGCAGGAGGTCAG
>NZ_JAUZUY010000013.1:0-121143 GCF_031844305.1 Pseudarthrobacter sp. BRE9
GTAGCCGCTATGCAGTGTTGGTTCTCGGTCTGTCGCAGCGCTAAGTGTCAACCCTTACCAAGCGGACGGGCTACCCGACCAGAGGGTCGCGCCCTGACCTGAAGGCTGAAACGTCCTGGCTCCTGGGGGGAGATCGGCCGGATATGTCCCGAAGGGCCTGACCGCCGTGGATAGGGTGGCAGGCATGTGCACCGACGACGTTCAATCGCGACCATGCGGTATTGGACGCTGTCCAAGCTGGAGCCAGCGGATACCTACTGAAGAGCGCAGAACCGGAATTCCTGCTTGCAGTGAAAACACACTTGCGCAGCGTCCTCGACAAACTGACTTTGCGCACCAGGTTGCAATTAATTGCGTTCGCTCACCAACGCAGGCTCCTCGGCGACTGACGGTGCTCGGAGCCAGGCGCCGAAAAACGGGCAAGGCATCCTCCACTTAGAAGGAAGCAGGCGGATAGATCTTGGGGCGTCCGATGGAGGATCCTTCTGCGGGACGCTTCGAAAGTGATTCAGCTGGCAGTCGGATCCTCGTCGTTCGCGATACCCTCGATCCAATCCACAGCATCGTCGGAAAGCTGGGGCCCGTCTGTTGATTCGCTGGCCCACCACTTGGAATCGGCGGTGCCGCCTGCAGCCGCCCTGATGCCGGCGACTACTTTCGGTGGCAGTGGCTCGCCGTTGTGTTCAATGAGCCAGTCGCGGGTCTCGGCATCGAGCAAAGGCCACCACACTTGGATATCCATCAACACAGCATTCCACTCAGGAGGTCGTTGGTACATCGTCCGTGGTGCGAACGCAGCCGGAGGTACCGGCCTGTCGGTGACAGTCGAGAAGCCGCCCATTACTACGATAAAAGGATGAGCCACGCCAGACGCGGAACCTGCGCCGGCCCAGACAGACCACGCGGAGAGTCGACGGATAAACCAATTAACTTGTCACACTCTTGATCGGTGCGGACCGCACCCTTAGAGTTCTGATATATGAGTCATATGTCACAGTCCACTGTTTGCTAGGGGCTGCGGCTGTCCGCGCGTGCATGAAACGGCGCTCTGGTGCCGCCAGCGGTTTGTGCTGAAGCCAGAAGGGAACACATCTCAATGATCCATCCGACCAGGACGACGGCCTCCGTCGACACCTCCATATCAAAAGAGACCAGCTCCACGTTCAAACGCCGCTTCATGGTGCGGCTTGTCGCTGTCTTCATCGGTGGGATGTTCCTCGACGGTTACATCCTCGGAATCATCGGCCCCGTCACTGGACCCATGCGGTCAGAGCTCCAGCTCGACGCACTATCTCTGGGCATGATCGCTGCAGGCCCGCTGGCTGGTATCTTCGTCGGCTCCCCGCTTGCCGGCTGGGCTACTGACAAGTTCGGACGCAAGCCCATGTTCCTCGTGGACATGGGCCTGTTCCTGGTCGCCTCAGCGGCGCAGTTCTTCGTAACCTCCGGAGATGGGGCCGTGATCCAGCTGGCCGCCATCCGGTTCCTTATGGGCGTCGCGATCGGCGGCGAGTACTCAATCGGTGGGCCGTTGCTATCAGAGTTCTCCCCTCCAAAGCTCCGCGGGCGGTTGCTCGGGCTGACTCTGATCGCCTGGTACGTCGGTTTCATGATGGCATTCATCATCGGCACGCTCCTGCACGACGCCGGCACCCCATGGCGCCTCGTAATCGGCACGAGCACGATACTCGCATTCGTTCTGTTCCTCGCCCGCTTGGGCCTCCCCGAATCGCCGAGCTGGCTTATTACGAAGGGACGGCATGACGAAGCACTCGCGATCGCACGCAGATATGTCGAATCGCCCCAGATGCACAACAGCATCACCGAAGAGATGGATCTGAGGATGATCCAGGAGGCCCAAGCCGCGCAGAGTAGGACCAAAATCAAGGGCGCCTCCTTCGGAATGCTGTTCTCGAGGCAGCACTGGCGCACCACCCTCTTCACCTCAGGTTTTTGGTTCTGCGCGGTCACTCCGTACTTCGCGATCGCGACCTTCGCCGACGACGTGCTCAACCAATTCGGCTTCGGCGGCGGCTGGGCCGGTGGAGTCGGCTTGTCCGCACTTGCGGCCGCGGGTGTTGTCACCACCGTACTTCTGATTGACAAGCTCGGCCGCCGAATCCTCACCGTGCCCGGACAGTGGCTCTGCGCAGGCATCCTGCTGATCATCGGAATCTGGGCGAACGCACCAGCGATTCTCGTGCTCGTACTGTTTCTCGCCTTCTCCTTCTTCAATGCCGGCTACACCACGATGACCCAGGTCTATCCGGCCGAGGTATTTCCCGGCCACCTGCGCGGCATCGGCATGGGCTTCGCCGCGGCATTCAGCCGCATCGGAGCCGCACTCGGCACCTTCGCCCTGCCATGGGCGATCAGCAACATCGGCATGGGCCCAAGCATGGTCGTAGCCGCCGCCGTCGCATTACTCGGCGCAGTTCTCTCGCAATGGCTCGCGCCTGAGACTAAGGGGCGCACCCTTGCCGAGATCTCAGCAAACTTCTCCCACTGACACAGGGACTGCACGGTGACTTCCCCAGTCCAGTCGATCTCATTGCTTCCCGGAGAGTGCGTCCCGGACGGGCCAACGTCTAAGTCCAGCCTGAAGCACCGGGTGAAGGATCCTTTACCGGGCGCTGCCAAAGGTACCTCGCAGTGCCTAAAGGATGGCTCCCTCGTTGAGCTGCAGTCGCCTGGACCGATCGGGAAGGCGCCGGGCCCAGTACGCGATCATGAGTCCCACGGTGGCGCCTCCGCCCGCGAGGGTCCATGGGGAGGACCATGAGCCCTCGGGGGCGGGAATCGCGAATGCGACCACAAGGGTGGCTAGACCCAGGACAAGTTCCATGGCAGCCCGCAGAGGCCTGGCCCGGTACTCCGGGTAGGCCAGCCGGACCAACGGAATCACCGGCAGCAGGAACAGGCCCAGGCTGGGAATCGGGTAGATCGCATTGAACGTGAAGATCACCAAGCCAAGCACCAGCAGGCCGAGGAACTCCAGCAGTTGGCTAATCCTGAGCGGGTTTTCTGGAATCCATTGACTCAGCAGCAGGCCCCACGCCGGGAGCCCGAGCAACCAGCCCCCGGCCCAGAACCCCAAGTTCAGCAGCGCCAGGACAGCAAGCAGGACGCCGGGCAACAGAAAAGCACCAGCCTGCCGCAACGACACCTTTCCTGTTGGCCCAAAGATGCAAGCCCCGATCAACAGGTAGGCCACCACATAGCCGGGGAGCAACTGTACGGGCGGCACTTGGGCCAAACCAAACAGCAGCAGCGCCATCGAGACGACCATGACGCACACCCCGGCGAAGGTCCACGGGCGGCGGCCACGAGTGGCTTTTGCATCCCCCAATGTCATGAAGCGCACTCTACCGGCTTCGATGCTTTGCGCCTCGAAACCCTCAGAACATTGGGACAATCCCTAACCGACTCCGATTCGGGGAGAGGAAGGACAACGCGATGGCGACACAGGTTAGGCGCTTTGAGTCCGGCCGAGGGACTCGTCTGTCATTGATCATGGGCATACTGCTATCCAGCCTGGCTTCAGGGCTGCGGGCAGCCACGTAAGCCACCCCTCACAGCCTGAACAGTCCGATTGGGGGAAAGAACCCCGGGTGCCGCCGGCGCGTGCGCCTACTCCGCCGAGCCCCACAATGCCTTGCGGAGCAGCCGCTTCAACTCCTGCGACTCCTCGTCGGAAAGTCCGGCCAGCTGCTTTAGCTCCGCCTCGTCCAGTGCTGCCCGTGCCTTCGTGTGCATCTTCCGTCCCTCGGCGGTGGAAACGATGATCTTGGCGCGTCGGTCCTGCTTCCCCTGTGCCCGCTCCACCAGCCCCCGGCGTTCCAGGTCATCCACCAGCGTCACCACCTGACTGGGGTCCAGGCTGAGGAAATCCGCCAGTTCCCGCTGCGTCGGCTCCAGCCCGCTGCACGCCAGCGTCAGAACGGAGAAGGAACGCTCGCGCAGGCCGAAATCCGCCAGCGCCTTGTTGTTCAGGACCGAGCCCGCGGCATGCAGCTTGGCCAGCAGCAGGCCCACATCACTGCCGATCCTGGCGGCCGCAAGGCGCGGGGTCTGAACGTCTGTGCCCAAGGTGGCCATCACAACTCCGGTACTGGTAAAAAACAATCGTTGACTTTTTCAATGATTCGTAATTTCATTGAGTTCAACAAGGATCTCACACAGCAGTGGGACCACCCCAACGGCTTCGGCCGGCGCATGCGAAGGAGCAGGCCATGAGCTTGAACGGCAAGGTTGCAATCGTTACCGGGAGCGGGCAGGGCCTCGGCCTCGCCTACGCAAGGGAACTGGCCCGCCAGGGTGCCGCCGTCGTCATTAACGACGTGAACGCGGACACCGCCGCGCAGGCCGTGGCGCAGATCGAGGCCGACGGCGGCCGCGCCACCGCCGTGGTGGTTCCGGTAGGAAGCACTGACGCAGCCAAGGCCCTGGTGGCCGGAGCAGTGGACGCGTTCGGCCGGCTCGACATCCTGGTCACCAACGCGGGGATCCTGCGGGACAAGAGCATCCTGAAGATGACGGACGAGGACTTCGACCTGGTGATCAACGTGCATCTGAAGGGCACGTTCACCTGCGTCCGCGAAGCCTACGCGTACTTCAAGGAGAACAACGGGCAGGGCCGGATCATCACCATCGGTTCCCCGACGGGCCAGCGCGGCAACTTCGGCCAGACCAACTACGCGGCGGCGAAGGCCGGCATCGTGGGCATGGTCCGCACCTGGGCGCTGGAGATGAAGAAGGCCGGCGTGACCGTCAACAGTGTGATCCCGGTGGCCGCGACGGCCATGACCAAGACCGTTCCGTACTTCCAGAAGGCAGTGGAAGCGGAGGAGCGCGGTGAAGCCATGCCGTTCTTCTTCCGCCACGACCTTGGCTTTGGAACGGCCGACGACGTCTCCGGACTGGTTGCCTTCCTCGCCTCCGATGAAGCCGCCCACATTACCGGCCAGGCGATCGGAGCCGGCGGTGACCGCCTGCAGGTCTGGACGCACCCGACGGCGGCCACCACCGAATACCGCGAGGGCGGCTGGAGCTATGAGGCGCTGCTGGACAACGCCGGCCAGCTGTTCAACCAGGACACGCTGCAAGGCTACGGCGAGGAATTCCTGCCCCTGCCCGCCGAACTGCAGCCCGAACCGGCACAGGCCCGCTGATCATGGCTGACCGCTACGAACTGGGCATCGACGCCGCCAAGCTCAATGCAATCGATATGCACGTCCATCTGGAGGTGGACAGCTGCGGGCACGTGTCCCTGCCGGAGGCCCTCACCGAGGCCTCGGCCAAGTACTTCAAGGCTGAAGACCGCACCCCGTCCCTGGACCGGATCGCCGAGGTCTACCGCGAACTGAACATGGCCGCCGTCGTCTTCACCGTGGACGCCCGTACCCAGCTCAAGCACGAACCCAACAGCATCCCGGAGCTGATCGCCGGTGCCGCCCGGAACAACGACGTCCTGATCCCGTTCGGCAGCGTGGACCCCCGCACCGGTGAGGACGCCATCGCCGGAGCCAAGCACCAAGCCATCGAGCTCGGCGCCCGGGGCTTCAAGTTCCACCCGTCCCTGCAGGGTTTCGACCCCTCCAATGAGCGCTTCTACCCGCTCTGGGAAACGCTCCAGGAACTGGGCCTGCCCGCCATCTTCCACACCGGCCAGAACGGCATGGGCGCCGGCCTTCCCGGCGGATACGGCATCAAGCTCGCCTACTCCAACCCACTGCTCCTGGACGCCGTCGCAGCGGACTTCCCCGGCCTGCAGATCATCATGGCCCACCCCTCGGTGCCGTGGCAGGACGAGGCGAACTCCATCGCCACGCACAAGGCCAACGTCTTCATCGACCTCTCCGGCTGGTCGCCCAAGTACTTCCCCCAGTCCCTGGTAAAGGCCTCCAACTCCTACCTGCAGGACAAGGTGCTCTTCGGCACCGACTTCCCGCTGATCACCCCGCAAAAGTGGCTTGGCGCCTTCGCTGACCTGCCGCTGAAGGATGAGGTCCGGCCCAAGATCCTCAAGGACAACGCGGTCCGCCTCCTCGGGTTAGGCGGCTGAGATGAACAGCCTGACGACGACGGCACCCGGGCTGGGTGCCCGCCTCTACTCCGCAGCGGACTGGTACGACGCCGAGTCCCTGCTCACCCAGGACGAGCGCCAGGTCCTGGCCCGGCTCCGGGACTTCCTGGACCGCGAAGCGAAGCCCCTGCTGGCCGAGTACTGGGAACGGGGAGAGTTCCCGGAACAGCTCGCCCGGCCGCTGATCGACCTGGACCTCATGGAGCCCGCTGAACTCACCGCGGACGGGCCCGCGCGGGGCATCTACCAGGGTTTCCGGATCTTCGAACTGGCCCGTACCGACGCCTCCCTGGCCACCTGGTACACCGCGCAGGCAGGCCTGTTCCGGACCGCCATCCGCGTCGGCGCCTCCGAGGAGCAGCAGCGGGAGTGGATGCCCCAGGTCATCGATTTTTCGCTCAAGGGAGTCTTCTCCCTGACTGAGCCGGAGCACGGGTCGGACATTGCCGGCGGCTTGGCCACGACGGCCCGTTTCGAAGAGGATGCCAACGGCGGCTCATGGATCCTGGACGGCGCCAAGCGCTGGATCGGCGGCGCCGCCAGCGCCGACGTCCTGGCCGTATTCGCCAGGGACACCGCCGACGGGCAGGTCAAAGCCTTCCTCGTCGACCGCGAGGCGCAGGGCGTGACTCTGGAAAAGATCTCCGGGAAGACCTCGCTGCGGATGATGCAGAACGCCCACATCACCCTCGAAAATGTCCGGGTCCTGGAGGCGATGCGCCTCCACAACGTGAACTCCTTCAAGGACGTCGCGGCGATGCTGCAGGCCATGAGATCGGACGTGGCCTGGATCGCCACCGGCATCGCCGCCGGTGCGTTCGAAGCCGCCCTGGCCTACGTCACCAAACGCCAGCAGTTTGGACGAAGCCTTGGTTCCTTCCAGCTGGTCCAGGAGAAACTGGCCCGCATGCTCGGAAACGTCACCGCGTCCCTGTCCCTGGTGGTCCGGCTCACCGAGCAGCAGGCCAAGGGCATCTACCGGGACCAGGACTCTGCCCTGGCCAAGATGCAGACGTCCCTGTTCATGCGCGACACCGTGGCCCTCGCCCGCGAAGTGGTGGGCGGCAACGGCATCACCCTGGCCACGGACGTGGCCCGGTTCCACGCCGACGCCGAGGCCGTGTACTCCTACGAAGGCACCCACGACATCAACGCCCTCATCATCGGCCGCGCCCTCACCGGCGAAAGCGCCTTCACCCGCTAAACCACAACTCCCTTACCCACAACAAACTGCCAGGAGGCAACGATGCCCAATCTCGTCGTCGATTTCGACACCCTGCTCACCCTGTCCGGCAAGGACCTCGGCACCACCGACTACCGCCAGATCACGCAGGAACAAATCAACCTGTTCGCCGACGCCACCGACGACCAGCAGTGGATCCACACCGATCCCGAACGCGCCAAGGACGGCCCGTTTGGTGCCCCCATCGCGCACGGCTTCCTTACCCTGTCCCTGATCATCCCGTTCTGGGGCGAACTGTTCGACGTCGACGGGGTCACCACCAAGGTCAACTACGGCCTGGACAAAGTCCGCTTCACCTCCCCGGTCAAGGTCGGCTCCAAGGTCCGGATGCAGGCCACCATCGCCGAGGTCACCGAAGTCAAGGGCGGCGCCCAGATCAAGGTCAACGCCACCATCGAAATCGAAGGCCAGGAACGCCCCGCCGTCGTCGCCGAATTCCTCGCCCGCTTCTATAAATAAGCCGCTTCTACACGTAAGCCGCACTACCGGCAGCAACCCCTTCACAACACCGGCGGTACCCCACGGCACCGCCTCCGCAGGCAACCCCAAAACCCCTTCCTTGCGCACGCCTTCCCTGCGCACCCCATCCCTCCGTCCCATTCCCTCCGTCCTTAGGAACAGCCATGTCCGGACACACCACGCTCGCACCTGCGGGCACGGCCGCCAAGCGCAAGGAAGCGCGCACGGTCATCCTGTCCAGCTATCTGGGCAGCACCATCGAGTTCTACGACTTCCTGCTGTACGCCACGGCCGCGGCAGTAGCCTTCCCCAAGGTCTTCTTCACCGGCACGGACGAATGGGTGGGCGTCGTCGCTGCCTACGCCACCTTCGCCGCCGGCTACGTAGCCAGGCCGCTGGGCGGTGTGATCTTCGGCCACTTCGGTGACAAGGTGGGCCGCAAGGGGATGCTGATCATCTCCATGGCCATGATGGGCATCGCCTCCACGCTGATCGGCCTGATCCCCGGCGCCGGCGTGATCGGGCCGTGGGGCGCCGTCATCCTGGTGCTGCTGCGCGTCTGCCAGGGCATCGCCGTCGGCGGTGAATGGGGCGGTGCCGCGCTCATGGCCCTGGAGCACGCGGACCCCAAACGCCGCGGCTTCGCAGCCTCCTTCGTCAACGCCGGCGCCCCCACCGGCGCCGTGCTGGGCACCGTGGTGATGGGCATCTTCTCAGCCCTGCCACAGGACGCGTTCCTGGCCTGGGGCTGGCGGGTGCCGTTCCTGCTGTCCTTCGTGCTCCTGATCGTGGGCATGTTCGTCCGCCTCCGGGTCTCCGAAAGCCCCATCTTCGCCGAGGCCGTGGCCAAGGAAGACGCACAGGGCACCAAGCGCAAGATCCCGCTGCTGGACGTGCTCCGCCGGCCCAAGGCACTGATCATGATCATGTTCGCCGGTGCCGCCGGGTTCGGCCTCCAGGTGGTGCTGCCCACGTTCTCGGTGACGTACGCCGTGTCCAAGGGGGCACCGCAGCAGGGCGTGCTCTACGCCTTCGCCGGAGCCTCCGCCATCTCCATCATCTTCGTGCTTCTTGGCGGCCGCCTGTCCGACCGGCTCGGCCGCCGGCCCGTGATGATCGCCGGGCTCGCCCTGTTCATCGCCTACCTGTTCCCCATGTTCGGCATGCTCGGATCCGGCAACGTCGGCCTTGTCTTCGTGGCCTTCACCGTGGCACTGATCCTGCACTCATGCCTGTACGGGCCGCTGGCAGCCTTCGTCTCGGAGCAGTTCGGCACCACGTCCCGGTACACCGGCGCCGCCGTCGGCTACCAGCTGGCCACCCTGATCGGCGCAGGCTTCACCCCGGGCATCATCGCCGGCCTCTACAAGGACTCCGGCCAGAGCATCATTCCGGTGGTGGTGTTCCTGTCCGTCATGGCCCTCGTCTCGATTGTCTTCATCGCCCTGACGCGGGAATCTAAGAACAACGACCTCACCACGGTCCGTTAGGAGAACGCATGGACAACAACGGAGTTGGATCCTGGCTGCAGCGCCGCCGCCGGAAGTCGGGTGCCAAGACAGCCCTCCTGTCCGGAACCAACGCGCTGAGCTATGAAGAGCTGGCTGAAAGGGCCGGCCGCCTGGCCAACGCGCTCCGGGACAGGGGAGTGGCAAAGGGCGACCGGGTGGCCTACCTGGGCGAGAACCACCCTTCCTTCGTGGAAACATTCTTTGCCTGCGGCCTCCTGGGCGCCATCTTCGTGCCGCTCAACACCCGGCTCGCGCCGCCTGAACTGCAGTTCCAGCTGCAGGATTCCGGAGCCCGGCTCCTGGTCAACGCCGGCGCCCTGGAGGCGTCCGCCTCCGCCGCGCTGGAGGGAACCGGCGTCACCCACCGCCTGGTGGTAGCGGCCGACGGCGGGACGGAACCTTCCGCCGCCACGCCACCTGCCGCCGTCGAACGGTATGAGAAGGCGCTGCAGGCAGCCTCCCCGGACACCGTCGTCGTGGCCGTGGGGCACGAGGACGGGGCGATGATCCTCTACACCTCGGGGACCACGGGCAAGCCCAAGGGCGCCCTGCTGACCCACGGGAACATCACCTGGAACTGCATCAACACCATCGTGGACATGGACCTGAACCGCAACGATGTGGCGTTGATGATCTCGCCCCTGTTCCATGTGGCATCCCTGGACATGGGCCTGCTGCCGATGCTGCTGAAGGGCGCCACCGTGGTGCTGGAGGCAAAGTTCGATCCTGCCAGGGTCCTTGAACTGATCCGGGAACACAAAGTGACCACCCTCAACGGGGTGCCCACCACGTTCCAACTGCTCTGCGAGCATCCGGGATGGGCGGCGGCGGACCTCAGCTCCCTGGACAAGCTCACCTGCGGCGGCTCCGCCATTCCCCGCCGGGTCCTGGATGCGTACGAGGACCGCGGCATCGGCTTCACCAGCTGCTACGGCATGACCGAAACGGCCCCCGGCGTCACCATGCTTCCGGTTGACAGGTCCAGGGACAAGGCCGGCTCGGCAGGCCTGCCGCACTTCTTCACGGACGTCCGGATCGCCGATCCGATGGGCGGTGCCGTGGCCCCCGGCGAGGTGGGGGAGATCCAGATCTCCGGGCCCAATGTGATCAGGGAGTACTGGAACCGGCCGGAGGCCACGGCGGGCAGCTACGCGGACGGGCACTGGTTCCGTTCCGGGGACCTGGGCTACCGGGACCAGGAAGGCTTCCTCTTCGTCTCGGACCGGCTCAAGGACATGATCATCTCCGGCGGGGAAAACATCTACCCGGCCGAGGTGGAAGCCGTCATCGCGGAGCACGGTGCCGTCAGCAGCGTGGCGGTTATCGGCGTCAGCGACGACAAATGGGGGGAGGTTCCCCAGGCGATCGTGACCCTTCGGGAAGGCGAATCGTTGACGGAGGAGCAGCTGCGCAGCTTCCTGGACGGCCGGCTTGCCCGGTATAAGATCCCGAAATCGCTGGTGGTGGTCGCGGACATGCCCCGCACGGCCAGCGGCAAGATCCGGAAAATGGACCTCCGCAAGCAGGTCCACTGAGGAGCCCCGCAGGCCGGATGGTTCCGCCGTTGTTACCGTTCACGGTCATCAATTGGCGGAACCATGGCGGCCGGTGCCAGCATGGTTGGATGCTTGAGGCAACTAAACCCCAGAATTCCCCGGACGGGACGCCCGTCAACCCCGCACTGGAAGCGGAAAGCAGGATCGCCCGCGTTGCCGTGACCGTGTTCCCCCTCCTGGTGGTGGCCGCAGGCGTCATCGGCTTCCTGCTCCCCGGAGTCTTCAAACCCCTTGCGCCCAGCGTCCCCTACCTGCTGGGCATCATCATGTTCTGCATGGGCCTGACCCTGACCCCGCCGGATTTCGCGGCGGTGGCCAAGCGGCCCTGGGCGGTGGCACTGGGAATCGTTGCCCACTACATCATCATGCCCGGCGCGGGCTGGCTGATCGCGGGCGCCCTGAACCTCGAGCCGGAGCTCGCGGTCGGCGTCATCCTGGTGGGCTGCGCGCCCTCCGGGACCGCCTCCAACGTGATGGCCTTCCTGGCCAAGGGCGACGTTGCCCTCTCCGTGGCAGTAGCATCCGTGTCCACGCTGATCGCCCCGATCGTCACCCCGTTGCTGGTCCTGTTCCTGGCCGGTTCCTACCTCCAGATCGACGCCGCCGGCATGGTCCTGGACATCGTCAAGACCGTGTTGCTGCCGGTGGTGGCCGGCCTCGCCGCCCGGCTCTTCCTCAAGAAGCTCGTCGCAAAGGTGCTGCCGGCACTGCCGTGGGCGTCCGCCGTCGTGATTTCCCTGATCGTGGCCATCGTGGTGGCCGGCAGCGCCGGCAAGATCATTGGAGCCGGTGCCATCGTGTTCCTCGCCGTGGTGCTGCATAACGGCTTCGGCCTGGGCCTTGGCTACCTCGCCGGCAAGCTCGGCCGCCTGGACGACAAGGCCCGCCGCGCCCTCGCCTTCGAAGTGGGGATGCAGAACTCCGGCCTGGCCGCGACGCTGGCGACCGCCCACTTCAGTCCGCTGGCCGCGTTGCCGTCGGCCGTCTTCTCCCTGTGGCACAACATCTCCGGCGCCATTGTCGCTGCCTGGCTCGCGCGCCGTCCCTTGCAGGAGAGGCCGCTGCGGGAAAACCGGGCCTAAGCGCCTGACCAGCACGGCCACTGCCAGGCGGCACACAAAACACCTGTTACCAGCTGCGGCTCCTGGGTAAAGGATCCGGTAGGGACAACGTCGTTCCCCGACGTTGCCTGCCGGTTCCGGACAGGAGATGGACAGATGGCGCGGATTGACCGAATAGCCGAACCATGGGGGACACGGACGCCGTACGGCAGCGGCGGTGAGTGGCCGGTCAGGGTGGACACCTACCTTGCCGAGGGGGTGGCCCCGGAGGACGTGGACAGGTGGGTCCAGACGGCGTCGCTGCTCCACTCAAACGGTGACGCCATGGACATCGCCGTTAAGGACAACCGGATTGTCGGGGTGCGCGGACGGGCGTCGGACCGGGTCAACCACGGCCGGCTGGGACCAAAGGACCTGTACGGCTGGCAGGCGAACGCGTCACCCGACAGGCTCACCAAACCGCTGATCCGCGAGGGCGGGAAGCTGGTGGAAACCGACTGGGACACCGCCATGCAGCGCGTGGTGGACCGGTCAAAGGCGCTGCTGGCGGAGCAGGGCCCCAGCGCCATCGGCTTCTACACCACCGGCCAGCTTTTCGCCGAGGAGTACTACACCCTGGGCACGCTGGCCCACGGCGGGATCGGCACAAACCATGTGGACGGAAACACCCGGCTCTGCACGGCGACGGCTGCGGAGGCGCTGAAGGAATCGTTCGGCTGCGACGGCCAGCCCGGCTCCTACACGGACGTGGACCACGCGGACGTGATCGCGCTCTACGGGCACAACGTGGCGGAAACCCAGACCGTCCTCTGGACCAGGATGCTGGACCGCCTGGCCGGACCCAACCCGCCCAAGATCATCTGCGTGGACCCCCGCCCCACCCCGGTGGCCAGGGCCGCCACCCTGCACCTGGCCCCGCGGCCCGGCACCAACGTGGCCCTGATGAACGCCATCCTGCACGAGATCATCGCCAATGGTTGGGTGGACCACGAGTACATCAAGGCCCACACGGTGGGGTACCCGGAACTGGAAAAAGAGGTCAAGAACTATCCGCCGGCGCTCGCTGCGGAGATTTGCGGTGTCCCGGCGGAGCAGATCTCCGAAGCCGCGGGCATCATCGGCCACGCCGAGCGGCTGCTGTCCACCGTGCTCCAGGGCTTCTACCAGTCCAACCAGGCCACTGCCGCCGCCGTGCAGGTCAATAACATCAACATCATCCGCGGCATGCTGGGCAAGCCCGGCTGCGGCATCCTGCAGATGAACGGCCAGCCCACCGCGGAGAACACCCGCGAATGCGGGGCCGACGGCGACCTGGCCGCCTTCCGCAACTGGTCCAACGATGCCCATATCCAGGACCTCGCCAGGGTCTGGAACGTCGACCCCATGTCCATCCCGCACTACTCGCCGCCCACGCATGTCATGCAGATGATGCGGTACGCGGAGGACGGCTCCATCCGGATGCTGTGGGTCAGCGGCACCAACCCGGCCGTCTCCCTCCCCGAACTGGCGCGCGTGCGCAGCATCCTCGAGCAGGACCGGCTCTTCCTGGTTGTGCAGGACATCTTCCTGTCCGAGACTGCCCAGCTGGCCGACGTCGTCCTGCCCGCCGCCACCTGGGGCGAAAAGACGGGCACCTTCACCAACGTGGACCGCACCGTCCACCTGTCGGAGAAGGCGGTGGATCCGCCCGGCGAGGCCCGGCCGGACCTGGACATCTTCATCGACTACGCCCACCGGATGGGCCTGCAGGACAAGGACGGGCAGCCGCTGATCAAGTGGCACGATCCCGAGTCCGCCTTCGAAGCGTGGAAGGAATGCTCCCGCGGCCGCCCCTGCGACTACACCGGCATCACCTATGACAAGCTGCGGGGCGGCTCCGGGATCCAGTGGCCGTGCAACGAGGAGAACCCTGACGGCACGGAACGCATCTACGCTGACGGCAAGTTCTGGGCAGACCCCGAGTATTGCGAGACCTACGGCCGGGACCTGATCACCGGCGCTCCAGTGGACCCGTCCGAATACAAGGCCCTCAACCCGGAGGGCAAGGCCATCATCAAGGCCGCCGAGTACATGCCTCCACACGAGTTGCCCAGCCAGGACTTTCCGCTGCAGCTGATCACAGGCCGCACGCTCTACCAGTTCCACACCCGCACCAAGACGGGCAGGACGCCGGAGCTGCAGGCGGCCGCACCTGACGTCTGGGTGGAGTTGTCAGCGGACGACGCCGGCGCGTACGGGATTGCCGAGGGGGACGTTGCGGAGGTGGAGACGCCGCGCGGTTCAGTCCGTGCCCGGGTGCGGATCAGCGGGATCCGGAACGGCGTCCTGTTCCTGCCGTTCCACTACGGCTACTGGGACACCGAGGGCGGCCACCAGCCGGACGGGGCTGGCAGGGCAGCCAACGAGCTGACCATCACGGACTGGGACGCCGCCTCCAAGCAGCCCATCTTCAAGACGGCGGCGGCACGCATTACCCGGGTTTCCGGTGGTGAGGAGCCGTCCCCGGCGCCCACCACCACTGCGTCGGCCCCGGTCGGCGACTTCCCGGAAGAAGCCAGGACCAAGGGAATCGCCTCCGCACTGGCGGACGAAGCCATGGACACGGCAGGAGGGGTACGATGAAGTTCGGGCTTGTCCTTGAGGAAATGCACCGCTCGGAGAACGACCTGGCGCACCACCTGCTGACCATCTCAGAGCGGCACAAGGTGGACCACGAGATCTACCACCTGGCCCGGGACCTGGCGCGCTGGTCCCAGCAGCACGTGCGGGATATCGCCGCGATCGGCGGGAACTACGGCCAGGACCTGGATCCGGAGCCGCGCGGCGAGGCAGGCCTCATGGAAACCCTGAGGGAGAAGGGCAGCGAGCTGGCGGGCCGGCGCCCGGAAACCGGGATGCTGCTGCTGCGGGACCTCCGGGAGCTGTACCTGAAGGCCTGCGGCGTATCCGCCGACTGGGAACTGCTGGCCCAGGCCGCGCAGGGGATGAAGGACAAAGACCTCCTGGCCCTGGCCGAAAAATGCCATCCCCAGACCATCCGCCAGATGAAGTGGGCCAACGGGAAGTTGAAGGAGTCCGCCACCCAGGTCCTGGTGAGCTGAAGGGCTCCCGACCAGGGGTCATCAGGCGTCGCGGGCTTCCTGCAGGTGCGCCACCAGTGCCTGCATCTGCTGGGCAGTCCATGGCAGGGCCTTGCTGAGTTCGGCACTGTTTCCGTTCCACATGGCGCGGGCTGCCGCTTTGGTGCCCTCGCTGCTGTGGAAGCGGGAGCCCAGCTCGTCCCAGCGGCGCACCAGGTCCCTGGCCTCGGGGCTGTCGGCGGGGATCCCGGCGTCGACCTGGCGCAGGCCCTCCTTAACCATGCCCGCCCACTCGGTCCGTGCGTCCTCCGTGGCCTGCTGGCCCAGGTGGGCGCGCCGCTCGGCGAGCTCCCGGCGCTGATCTTCCGTGAAGTAGTTCTCAAACATGCTCATGCCTTCCAATACGGTCACGAATAAGGCGGGGGCTGCGTCCCCGTCGTGGTTGATGCGGTCCAGCAGCTCCCGGATGGTCCGCTGGAGCTGCTCCAGCTGCCGGGCCTGCACTCCCAGGGCGTCCAGCTGCCGCTGCAAGAGATTTCGGATGCACTCCGAACCCGCATCGGACTGGTCCAGCACGGCGGCGATCCCGCCCAGCGGCACACCAAGGCTGCGCAACGTCCGGATGCTGTAGAGGCGCTGAAGGTCCTGCCTTGTGTAACGGCGGTGGCCTGCCGTGGTCCGGACGCTTGCCCGGAGCAGCCCGATGCTGTCGTAGTGGTGCAGTGCCCTGACGGTGACGCCCGTCAGTGCCGCCAGCTCGCCAATGCTCCAGCATTGTTCGTCCAGATGATCCATATCCCCACCGTAGGACCTGACGCTGCGTCAGGTTCAAGTCCTGGCTTTTGCTGTTTCAGTTGGCATACTGATGCTTCCCAAAGGGGTTTCATTCAGTGAAACCGGCAGCGCGTCCGGCCCCGCCCATGGCCCAGAGTTGAGTCCATGAAGGCGGACGCCGGTAGTGGTCCGCTCCCGGCTACACAGGACAGAAACGGCGCGGCACACATGGAGTCAACGATGACGGCACTGCGGATCCATCGGGGGATCGGGTTCGCCCGGCCACAGAACGCGGACCCGCTGCTGCTGAACCTCTACGTTCCCGGTGCTCCCACGGACGCCCAGGACCAGGGCGGCCGGCCTGCCGTGATCCACTACCATGGGGGCGGCTGGCGGACGGGGGAGCGGTCCTCGCTGGGACCCGGCGTGGATGGTTTCGGCCTAAGCCCCATCGAACAGCTGGCGGACGCCGGGTTCGTGGTGGCCTCCGCCAACTACCGCCTGACGGACGTTGCCACGTTTCCCGCCCAGCTGCTGGATGCCAAGGCAGCGGTCCGCTGGCTCCGCACCCACGCCGCTGAGTACGGGGTGGATCCGCGCCGGATCTATGCCTGGGGCGATTCGGCAGGCGGCCACCTTGCCGCCCTCCTTGGCCTGACCGCCGGCGGCAAAGTATCCGTTGAGCCCGCCGGCACCCCCGACGCCGACGGGGACGACCATGTTGCCGGCGTCGTCGCCTGGTACCCGCCGACAGACCTGGAACGGATGGGAGAACAGGCCAGGCCGGACGCCGTTGCCCGCGCGGATGATCCCGGCTCCCGTGAGTCGCTGTTGCTCGGCGCCCAGCCGGCGGACGCCCCGGAGAGGGCCAGGGCAGCCAGCCCCCTCACCTACGTGCATCCGGACGCGCCCCCCTTCCTCCTCATCCACGGAACGGCGGACCGGTTCGTGCCCGTGGAACAGTCCACCAGCCTTGCCGAGGCGCTGGAAGGCGCCGGGGCCGCCGTCGAACTTCTCCTGCTGGAGGACGCGGACCATATGTGGCAACTGCCGGACGGCAGCAGCGCGGCCGCCGGGCAGGCAACCGCCGCCACCATCGATTTCCTTTGCCGGCTGGCAAAGCAGCACTGACATCCCCACCTCCTCCGGGCACAACGCCCCCCGGAACAGACCTGAAAGGCCCCTCCATGCAGTTCATTGGCATCACCCACCACGGCGAACCCTGGGCAGCGGCGCTCGCGGGCTCCCGCATCCTCCCGCTCGCCGCCGTCGCCGATTTCTGGTCCGACGCGGAGGGCTGGCAGGACAAGGCAACAAGCCTGCTGGCCGGCGCGGCGGAGCATGACGCGTCCGACGCCGGCGCCTGGCTGGAGCGCGGCAGCATCACCGAAGTGCCGCTCGTCCCTGCTTCCGCCCGGGTCATCTGCGTGGGCCTGAACTACAAGGCGCACGTGGCCGAAGGCAGCTTCAAGGACCAGGAACTGCCGCCATACCCCACCCTGTTTGCCCGGTGGACGGCGTCCCTGTCCGTGGGCGACGTCCCGGTTCCCGTCCCTGCGGGCGAGGCCGGGCTGGACTGGGAGGGCGAAGTGGCCGCCTACATCGGCCGGCGTGTCGAGTCCGCGGACGAGGAAACCGCTGCCGACGCCGTCTTTGGCTACTCCACCTTCAACGACATCACGTCCCGGAAGGCGCAGAAGCTCACATCGCAGTGGACCCTGGGCAAGAACGGCGACTTCAGCGGCCCCCTGGGTCCACTGGTGAGCCGGGACGAAGTAGGCGACCTGCGCGACGGGCTGCAGGTCCGCACCCGCGTCAACGGCATCGAAGCCCAAAACGGCAACACCCGCGACATGATCTTCTCCGTCCCGGCCATCATCGCGCTCATCAGCCAGACGTTCACGCTGCACCCCGGCGATGTCATTGCCACGGGAACCCCGGAAGGCGTGGGGTACGCCCGCACCCCGCAGTGGCTGCTGCAGCCCGGCGACACCGTCGAGGTGGAGATCGAGAAGCTGGGCACCCTCACAACGCCCGTGGGCGATACCTCCCTCCGGAGCCGCGCCTGATGAGCACGTTCCAGAACGCCAACGCCGCGGACATCCCGGGGCAGGCGCGGGTCCTGGTTTCCGGCGGCGGCCCCAGCGGGCTGTTCCTGGCCCTGGACCTCGCGTCCCGAGGCGTCCCCAGCACCGTCATCGACCCGCGGACCAGCGTGGACCCCACCCGGCCCCGGGCCAAGACCACCAACGCCCGCACCATGACGCACCTGCGCCGGCTGGGTCTCGCCGATGCACTCCGGAAAGCGTCACCGCTGCCGGTGGATTACGCCCAGGACGTCATCTTCTGCACCGGGCTGACCGGCCCTTCCGCGCATGAGCTGCGCCGGTTCCGCAACGCCTTCCAGTTGGTTCCGGGCACCTACGGGCCCCAGCCGGAGTGCGGCCAGCAGGTCCCGCAGCCGGTGCTCGAGGAGGTGCTCCGCGCCGCCGTCGCGGACAACCCGCTGGTCACGTTCGTCACCGGATGGTCCGTCCAGGAGCTCCGGGGGCCGGGTATTGCAGCAGGCGACGCCGGCCTTCCCGACGGCGGTCTTCCCGACGGCGGTCTTCCTGACGCCGGTCCCCACGGTGGGGCAGCCACGGCGCCGTACGCCGTCGCCGTTACTGATGCCTCCGGCGCCCGCCGCACCATCCGCGCTGACTATGTGATCGGGGCCGACGGCGGGTCCTCCGCGGTGCGCCGCAGCCTGGGCATCCGGCTGGAGGGCGGCTCCGCCGCGCTGTCCAACATCAGCATCCTGTTCCGCTCGCAGTCACTGGCTTCCGCCGTCTCGCTGGATCCCGCCGTGCAGTACTGGGTGGTGGGGTCGGAAACCTCGGGGATGGTGGGGCCCATGGACCTTGCAGACACGTGGTGGGCGATTGTCCAGGGCGTGGATCCTGCCATCACCGTCACCGCCGGCGATGCTGCCGCGATGGTCCGCTCGCTCGTGGGTGTTGACGTTGACGTCGAGGTGGTGGCCACCGATCCCTGGACCGCCCGCATGCTGCTGGCCCCGGAGTACAGCCGTGGGAACGTCTTCCTGGTGGGCGACGCAGCGCACCTCAACCCGCCCTGGGGCGGCCACGGCTTCAACACCTGCATCGGTGACGCCGCCAACCTGGCCTGGAAGCTCGCCGCGGTCATCAATGGCTGGGCGGGCCCCGGCCTCCTGGCGAGCTACGCGGATGAACGCCGGCCGGTGGCAGCGCGGACCATCCGCGACGCCGCGGAGAACGGCAAGGCCCTGGCCTACCACTTTGCGGATCCGGACCTTGCGCTCGCCGGCCCTGTCGGTGAGATTGCGCGCCGGGCTGCCCACGACGCGCTCGCCGTGAAGCAGAGTGAGTTTGATTCGCTGGGCCTGGTGCTGGGCTACGCCTACGGCGACTCGCCCGTGGTGGTGCCGGACGGTTCACCCCTTCCCGCCGAGGACCCCATCCGCTACGTCCCGTCAGCGGTTCCCGGCGCCCTGCTTCCGCATGCCTGGCTGGCCGGATCGTCCTCCCTCTACAGCTCCCTGGGGGCCGGTTTCACCCTGCTGGCCGACGCCGGGACGCTTGGCGGAGTGCCCGCCGATGAGGCATTCGCCCCCGTCCTGGCGGCTGCCGCACGGCAGGGCATTCCGGCGACCGTCACCGCCGTCGGGTGTTCCGACGACGGCACGCCCCTTTCCCGGCTTTGGGGCGCCAACGCCGTGCTGGTCCGCCCGGACCAGCACGTGGCGTGGCGGGGCAACTCCGCAGATGAGGCTGCCGCAGCGCTGCCCGTCGCTGCGGGGTGGGCAAGCGTCCCGCTGACCGCATCACCCGAACGGGCGGTTTCCCTTGAACAGGCAGCTTCCCTTGAAAACACCAGGAGCACCCGTGTCGACGCCGTCATTCCGTGATTACCTGTTTGCCCCGGACCACCCCCGCGTGGCGGGCATCCGGGGCCTGAACGCCCGCGAGTACGCCGAAGCAGCCAAGACCGACCCGTTCGCCGGGCCCATGATCGAGGGCTGGCAGAAGCTGTATCCGCAGCCTTTCACCGGCATCACCAGCGACGGCGTGCGCCGCGAAGGCCTGTACCCGCTGGCCCCGGCCCTGCCCGGGGAGGAGGCACCCGCCGCGGAGATGGTGGCCGCGGCCCGCAAGCTGCTCGGTACCGTCACTGCGGACCAGACCCGGAAGCTCAGCCACGCCGTGGATGCGCCCGAGTGGCAAAGCTGGGCCAATCCCGAATTCATGCAGCACGACACCGGGCTACGCCTGGACGAGCTGGAACCGCCCGTCCGCGACGCGGTCCTGGGCGTGGTGGAGGCGTCCCTGAGCCCGGCCGGTTTTGAGTTGGTCCGGAACCTCATGCGGATCAACGGCTTCCTGGGCGACCTGGTGGAGCTGCCGCTGTTGATGAACGAATTCAGCTACAACTTCGCGCTGTACGGCGAACCGTCCGAGACCGAACCGTGGGGGTGGCAGCTCTTTGGCCACCACGCGGCATTGAACTGCCTGGCGGCTGGGACACAGCTGGTGATCTCACCCGTGTTCATGGGCGCCGAGCCGGACATGATCGACGCCGGCCCGAATCGGGGCGTGCAGGTGTTCAAGGAGCGCATCGCCCTGGCCCGGCAGCTGATGGGCGCCCTGCCGGCCCCGTTGCAGGCGGATGCCACGGTCTACGCATTGATGGTGGACCCGGCGATGCCGGAGGGCCGCCTCCACCCCGGTGACGAGCGGCACCTTGGGGGCTGCTTCCAGGACAACCGGGTGATCCCCTACGAGGGGATCCTCGTGGCCGAGATGCCGGCGGAGGCCCGGGAGCTGCTGGACGCGGTGGTGGAGGACTTCATCGCCTACCTGCCGGACGGGCCCCGCGCCGCGCGCCGGCGGGAAATCCAGGAGCACTACGGCGAGTCTTTCTTCAGCTGGATCGGGGGCTGGGAAGGGGAGGAAGCCTTTTACTTCCGCCTGCAGAGCCCCGTAGCGGTCCTGGAACTCGACCACCACACCGGGGTGTTCCTCAGCAACGACGAGCCCGCCCCGTTCCACATGCACACCGTGGTCCGCACCCCCAACGGCAACGACTACGGCCGCGAACTGGTCAAGCAGCACCCATCGGTTGCTCCATAAGTGTCGATTTAAACGCCGTAAACGACACCTATGGAGCAATGGATTGAGCAAGCCCGGCAGGGCCGGGCTTCCATGTGGAAGTCCGGCCCTACTGCTTCCCGTACTTGCGGTGCACGGCCTGTTTGCTGACGCCCAGGCACAAGGCAATCGCTTCCCAGGACAAGCCGGCCTGCCGTGCGCGCCGGACCAGTGATGCCTCGGCCCGGCCCACCTCTTTTTGCAGTTCGGCCACAGCGTACAGGGCCTCCGCGGGTCCTTTTCCATCCATTGATCCCACCAGCGTCTTCATCCGGTCCACCTCCATGCCGTCAACATTAGTTGACAAAAGAACGGCCCGTCAACAGATGTTGACGGGCCGTTCTTTGGGGCGGCAGGTTACGGGATGTCCAGGGCGGCGCGGCGCTGCGGCGGCGGCCCCACCACCGTCAGGTCCATCTCGGCCTGGGCGCGGCCAAAGCCTTCCATGTCCATGTAGGGTTCGCCGCCTTCGATGTACATGTAGTCCTCGGTGGGCTGGTTGAAGTACTCGAAGAACCCGTTGAACACGGATGGCGTCAGGAAGCCCACCATCTGCGTATTGTGGGCATCAAACGCGAACGAATGGACGGTCCCGGCCGGTGCGTGGACAAAGTCGCCCTTGGTCAGGAGCATCTCGCGGCCGTTGGCGTACAGCCACATCCGGCCCTCCGTGCAGAGGAAGTTTTCCGTGTGCTCTGAGTGGAAGTGCAGCGGAATGTAGGGGGACTTGGCGCCCTTGGTGTGCACGGCGAAGTAGTTCGAACCGGTGTTGGCGGGCCGGGACAGGTAGGTGAACATGGTCTGGTAGCTGACCAGCCGCTCACCCTCCCCGGCACTCAGGAAGTAGGGGCTCAGGGCGGGCGGGAGGTCGGCGTCGTGCTTGAACGACGGTGCCACGCGCTCCACGTCCGGGAAGGTGATGCCGAACTCGGCACCCACCTCGGCCTGCTCCTGCAGGCCGGCCTGGTGCCCGGAGCGGACCGGCGGGACGTGGGAATCGATGGGCGTGCCCACGCGCTCGTAGTACTTTTCGCCGCCGCCGGGCGTCATCCAGTTCAGGAAGCGGGTGTAATGGCTGGCCATCCGGTAGGCGTGCGGGGTGTTCGGCGGGATGACCACCGAGTCGCCGGGGGTGAGGATCCTGCTCTCGCCTGGCAGCCAGACGTGCAGGATCCCGTCGAAGACGTAGAGGGTCTTGTGCTCGATGTTGTGGCTGACAAAGGGGGACTCGGCCCCCATGCCGCCGGAGATGTAGGCGGCGCTGAAGATGCCGCCCGTATCGGCGGCGCGGGCGATGACGGTCACCAGCTGTCCGTTGATTTCGTAGCGTGCGCCCTCGCCCGATGCCATGTAATACGGGACTGCCTCTCCGGGCAGCACGTTGGCCGCCGGGAGCTGCTTGTTCATTTCCTCAACGCTGAGGGACATGGTTTCCTTCTTTCCAGTGGGCCGGCCTTTGCCGGAGCGTGACCTACATCATGGCTGCCCATCGCTCGGACCACGAGCGTGGATTCCAATGGTTGAAACCCCAATGCGGCCGGCCGTCGTCCCCGGCTAGCCCTCACATTCCTTGCAGTACTTCTTGCCATCCTTCTCCCGGGCCAACTGGCTGCGGTGGTGGACCAGGAAGCAGGACATACAGGTGAATTCGTCTGACTGCACGGGAACTACCTGGATTTGGAGTTCCTCGTTGGAGAGGTCCGCGCCGGGCAGCTCGAAGCTGTCCGCCAGGTCCGTTTCGTCCATGTCGGGAGCAGCCTCCCGGCGCCCGGACTTGTCGGACTTCAGCTCCTCCAGCGCGACGTTCGGCTCTTCCTCGGGTGTCACCCGCGGAGCGTCGTAGTCAACTGACATGTAGTGTGTTCTCCTGTCCAGCTGCTGATGTCCAGATTGTTCTGGACAGATCGACAACGCCGGACGCGGGCAACAAATTCCCGGGCCAGGTTGGGCGGGGACCGGCTGCGGCGGGCGGCACGCGCCCATGGCCCAGCCCGTCCTGGGCTTATGTTACGGCGTTATCACGTAGTGCCAGGGCGGCCTGGACCATCGCGGCGTGGGTAAGGCATTGCGGGTAGTTGCCCAGGAAGGCGCCCGAGGCAGGATCCACTTCTTCGCTGAAGAGGCCCAGCGGTGATGCCAGGTCCAGGAGCGCGCCGAAGGTTGCCAGCGCCTCGCTGGTCCTGCCGGTCATGGCCAATGCCTGCACCAGCCAGAATGAGCAGGGCAGGAAGGCGCCCTCACCGCCTTCCAGCCCGTCCTGCCCGGGCGGGTATCGGTACAGGAGGGGGCCGCCGGCACCCAGTTCCTTCCAGACTTCGTCAATGGTTGTCCGGACCACTGGGGACGCGGGGTCCTCCAGCCCGATCAAGGGAAGCACCAGCAGGGCGGCGTCCAGGTCAGTGGACCCGTAGGCCCGGGTGTAGCAGTTCCGGGCCGGGTCCACTCCCTTGCTCCGGATCTCCGTCCCAAGCCGGTCCAGTGCGCACTGCCAGCGCCGGCGCTGCCGGCTGGACAGGCGGTGCGTGGCGCCGATCCGCAACGCCCTGTCGAGGGCGAGCCAGGCCATGAGTTTGGAGTGGACGTGGTGGGCGGCGTCAGCACGGATCTCCCAGATCCCGGCGTCCGGCGCAGACCAGGTGTCCGCCACCAGGTCCGCGAACCCGCGCATGGCCCGCCACGTTTCCGAATACAGCCGATGGCCACCCTCAACGAGCACCCAGGCTGCGTCCAGCACCCAGCCATACCCGTCGAGCTGATGCTGCCCGGCCGCGCCATTGCCGGTCCGCACCGGCACGCTTCCTGCATATCCAGGCCACCCGCGCAGCACGCGCTCACGCGGCACCCGGCCACCGGACAGCGTGAGCAGGGCCGGGAGCCGGGGCCGCTGGAGCCGGCTGGCATGCAGCAGCCACCCCAGGAAGCCCAGGGCTTCATTCGTCTTTCCCGCATGCAGGAACGCGGCCACGCCGATGCTGGCATCGCGGGGCCACGCGAACCGGTAATCCCAGTTCCGTATGCCGCCGGGGTTCTCCGGCAATGACGTGGTGGGTGCCGCCACCGGTGCGCCTGAAGGAGAGTATGTCAGCAGCCGCAGCGTGAGCAGGCTCCGCAGCACCTGTGCGTGGAAGGGGATGGCCGCGTCCACCTCCCCGGCCCAGTCCTCCCACCGCCGCTCGTCACTGCACACCAGATCCCAGGCCGCTTCCGGATCCACATGGATGAGCGGTTCGCCATAGGCGACGGTGAGGACAAGTGTCACGGGCCGGCCGGGGCGCACCACCACCGTTTGCTGTTCGCCCCGCGGCAGCGGGCACCCCGCACTGAAGCCGAGCGACACCGCAAGCGGGCCCCACTCGCACACCAGGTCCCGGCCGCGCCTGCTGACCCGTGGCCGGCGGTGGGTCTCGCCCAGTCGTGGGGTGAAGCGGACGACGGCGGCTACCGGAGCACCCTTGGCGCTGAGCCGCCGGACAAAGAGCGTGGCGGGCAGGAGCGTGCCGGATACTTCAGCAACCATGGCCTCAGTCAAGGTCAACTGCCCACCGCCGGAGGACCACGCTGTTTCGAGCGTGGCGGTGTTGCCGCGGTAGCGCCGGCTTAGCAGGTGCGCGGCTCCGGCAGGACCGGCCACGAACTGCCCGGCCTTTCGTCCGCCCAGCAGCGCTCCGAAGATCGGCTCGCCGTCGAACGTGGGGGCGCACATCCAATCCACTGAACCGATGGACGAGACCAGGGCCGCAGTCCGGGTATCCCCGAGCAGGCCGTAGTCGGCGATCGGCGCGGGCTGCCAGGCCTCCGCGGGGAAGGGCCCGACGGCGGACTGCCTACCAGGTGCGGCAGGTCCCTTCGGCCCGGGTGCGGTTTTCACAATGCCCCCAGCTTCACAATGCCCCCAGCTTCACAGTGCACTCAGCTTCACAGTGCACTCAGTTTCACGGTGCCCCCCGCCCTCACAGTGCCCTCAGGAGGAGGCCAAGCACGGCGCCGTACGCGACATGGGCGAGGATCGCCACGGCCGGGGTTTGGATGCCGTAGTTCAGGCCCAGCAGGCCCGGGGGTTCCAGCACTGCCGTGCTGGCGGGGCCCGCCCGCGTGGATGCCATCCTTGGATGCACGCCGGGCAGCAGCGGCAGGATCACCGTCAGGGCCACCCCCACGTGGAGCAGGCCCAACAGCGCGCCGATCCACCAGGTGGCCCTGCCCAGGAGGGCGAAGGCTGCCACATAACCCAGGGCGAAGACCTGGCCCGCCGCGAGATGGATGAAGAAGCCGGCAACACGGGCCCGGTCAGGATCGGGCGTCACCAGGGTGCCCAGCACCAGCGGCAGGTCCAGCCGGGTCAGCCCGGCCATCTGAGCCGCAATCATGATGAGCGTCAGGAGGGCAGTTGCCAGGAGGCCGAAGAGCCCCCAACCTTGCCAGTCCATCTCATGCCGCCCAACTCCGGAGGGGCCCGACGGGGGAGGCAGTTGCGCGGGAGGGGAACCGCACTTGTATTTCACTGGACATTGGAGCCTCGCTCTAAAAATAACTCTCTTGAATTTAGAGCTGGCCGGCCAGGCCTGTCAAGGGCAGTCACGTCAGGCCGCGCCGCAGCCAACGCCCCTTGTCATCTTGCGGATTTCTTCATGCTTCAGGCCGCTGGCGCAGGCAAGCTGGTAGTCGTCCAGCAGCCGGGACTTCCTGGCGAGGGCAAGGACCTCGGTACGCTTTTGCTCAACCGAGTTGCGCGCGCTTTCGACAGCCCTCAACTCGGCTGCCAGCGCCTCGATGAGGCAAAGATGCTCGGGAGGCGTTTGACCCGACGGGTACAGGTCATCGCGCGTCCGGGCACTCGTTCGAACCGCGGCCGGAGGCATCCCGGACACCTGCGCCACCGCGGCAACCTTCACGCCGTCGCAGACGGCCTGGCCAATGCGGTCATGCAACTCGTTGACGAGGGCACGGATCCGGCTGGAGCGCAGGGCGATCGTCTTCCGTTGCCCGGCCAGCAGGGCCAGGACTTCCCGTGCCCGGGCGGCGGCAGGATCCGGTTTGGCGGGGCCCCGGTACCGGTAGGCCCGAGGGGCTGCCTTGCCGGTCCCGTTGCCTCCTGAAAGCGGAAGCACGCGCTTGTCTGTCTGCCTCCCGGCCACCACTGCCCCTTCTTCCATAGCCGTTTTCCCAAGGGCGGGCCGCCGTCGTTCCTTATGCGGGCCCTTGTCCACTGCACGTTACGCCGCATCAAGGACCGCCAGGCAATACCAAAAGTACGTGGCGCAATAGGCGGAACTTCTGGCTGCCCGTGTCATAAGGGCCGCTTATCCGTCCACGCACTTTAGGTCTTATCCAAGCCGGCCCTCCCCTCCCTAGGCTCGAATGAACCGCACTCGTCCCCCGGAACACCTGGAAGAGAACATGCCTGAATTCGTCCCCGCATCCCGTGTAACCCGCATCAAATCCTCGCCGAGCGTTGCGGCCGCCGCACGTGTCCGGGAGCTCAAGGCCGAGGGCCGCACGATCCTGGACCTAACGGTGGGGGAGCCGGATTTCGATACCCCACAGCACATCAAGGACGCAGCCATCACCGCCATCGGCCGCGGTGAAACCAAATACACGTCTGTTACCGGTACCCCCGAACTCCAGAAGGCCATCCTGCAGACGCTGGAACGCAAAACCGGCCAGCCGTACACGCCGGCCGAAATCACCATTGGCGGCGGGGGCAAGCAGGTCATCTTCACCGCTTTCATGGCTTCCCTGGACCAGGGCGATGAGGTGGTCATCCCGGCCCCGTACTGGGTTTCCTACCCGGACATGGTGCTGGCCAACGAGGGCGTCCCCGTGATCGTGCCCTGCGGCGAGGAAACCGGGTTCAAGCTCACCCCCGCGGCCCTGGCGGAGTCCCTGACAGAGCGCACCAAATGGCTCATCCTCAACACTCCCTCCAACCCCACCGGAGCGGTCTATTCCCGGCAGGAGTTGGCCGGCCTGGCCGCCGTCCTCAGGGACCACCCGTCCGTCTACATCCTCACCGATGAGATCTATGACGAAATCCACTTCGGCGAAGAGCCGATCACCAGCCTTGTGGCCGTGGCACCCGAGCTCAAAGACCGCGTGCTTGTCACCAACGGCGTCTCCAAGGCGTACGCGATGACGGGGTGGCGCCTGGGGTACGCCGGCGGGCCGGCGCCCCTGGTGGCGGCCATCAACAAGCTGCAGTCCCAGATGTCTTCCTGCCCGTCGTCCATCAGCCAGGCTGCCGCCGCCGCGGCACTCAGCGGCGATCAGTCATTCGTCCGCGACAGCGTGGAGGTGTACCGCGAACGGCGGGATGCGGCAGCCGCCGGCCTCAATGCGATCGACGGCCTGCAGTGTTCGACGCCGGACGGCGCCTTTTACGCGTACGTCAACTGCAGCGGTGTCATCGGCAAGTCCACACCGGAAGGCAAGCGGATCACCAGCGACGAGGACTTCACCCTTTACCTGCTCGAGGCGGCCTCCGTGGCCGTTATCCAGGGGTCGGCCTACGGACTGAGCCCCTACTTCCGGATTTCCTATGCCACCGGGCTGCCGGTGATCAAGGAATCAATCGCTGCGATTGAGAAAGCTGTCCAGGCACTCGCCTGATCCCTGCTGCCGAAACCCACTACTGATTCCACCCTTCCATGTACAGGAGCGATCCCATGATCCACGTCAAAACCAAATTCGACAGGCCCTCCGAAGACGCCATCCAGCGCCTCTCCAGGTTCTCCTCCGCCACCGTCCACGAAGCGCAGGGCCGCAGGGGCGCCCTGAGCTCCAGGATCAAGCCCATCGACCGGAGCATGTCCTTCTGCGGCCCGGCCGTCACTGTGGTCTGTGCCCCGCGGGACAACCTGATGCTCCAGGTCGCCATCCACTACGCACAAAAGGGCGACGTTGTCCTGGTCTCCGCCGGGGAGTACGAGGAAGCCGGGACGTTCGGTGACGTGCTCGGCAATGCCATGAAGGCGAAAGGCCTGGCCGGGATGGTGACCGATTCGGGTGTCCGGGACACCAAGGACCTCATCGAACTTGGATTGCCGGTCTTCTCCGGCAGCGTCTGCATCAAGGGGACCGTGAAGGAAACCATCGGCCCCATCAACCACCCGCTGGTCTTTGGCGACGAGATTGTCTACCCGGGCGACGTCCTCCTGGGCGATGCCGACGGCGTCGTGGTGGTTCGAAAGGACGAAATCGAGGAAGTCATCCGGCTGTCCCAGGCCCGCGTCGACGCCGAGGACGACCTCATCCGCCGCTACAAGGAAGGCGGCACCACCATTGAGCTGTGCAAGCTGACGGACGTCCTGAAGGCCAAGGGCCTGCTCGTGGAGGACGCCGAACTGGAGCTGGCCCTGTAGCCCAGCATTATCGGTATCGATTGCCGGGTACCTGCCGTTATGAGTCCCCTAAACGGCAGGTACTCGGCAATGGATGGATAAACCAGGAGGCCCGGGTTCCTTTCGGAACGCCGGGCCTCCTGCTCGCGGTTTCCTGCGGCCGGGGTGTTGCCTGGTTCATGCCTGGTTAGTTCATGCCTGGTTAGTTGATGCCGGGTTAGTTCATGCCGGGCAGGAGGTAGGCGGGCGGACCCGCCTGGGAGTCGTCCAGGTACCACATGGTGGAGCCGCGCTTGCCTGGCGGCATGATGCTTCCCTCGAACACGAACACCGGCTCAGTGGATGGTCCGTCCTCCGGCCGCCAGAATCCGTTGGTGGGGCAGTGCGAACCGGTGCCGGCCTTCACATCGATTCTTCTTTCCGATGCTTTCCGGTACTGCAAGGTGGCGATCTTTTTCATTGCGGGCTCCAGGGAATTATGTGCCAGGGTAAACGCTGTTTCAGCGGACCTTTATGGCTTTTATCCTAGAACTTGGGGAACTGGCTGAATAAGACAAAACAAAAGTGCCCTGATAAGCCGCCCTTATGATGCGGGCAGGCTGGTCGCGGGAAGTGGCGGGTATTTGCTGCGCAGCATTTCCTGGAGCATTTCCTTCAGGACCAGCAGGACCGCGGATCCGGCCTCGGACAGCGGCTCGTGGTCGGGGGTGCACAGGGCGATCTTGCACTGCAGCGCGGGATCGACGATCCGCAGGACCCGGAAGTCCTCCTCGTGGAACAGGGCATCCGCCGCCGACTTGGGCAGGATGGTCGCCCCGAGGTCCGTGCGCAGCAGCCTGGTGAGGGAGGGTACCGATTCCACTTCGCCCACCAGCTTGAGTTTCATGCCCTTGCTTTCGATGCCCGCCTGCACCACCTGCCGCAGGGTGTGGATCTGTTCCGGCAGGAAAAGACCCATGGCGGCTGCCTCTTCCAGGGTGATGGTTTCCGCGTCCGCGGCTACCGGCAGTTCCCGGCGCGGGTTCACGATCAAGTACAGGTCCTCCACGATCAAGGTGGTGAACTGCACCCCGCGGATGGGCCCGGGCTCATAGATGAGCGCCATGTCCAGGCGCCCGTTCTTGATGGCTTCGCTGAGCACGCCGCCGTAGATCTCGGTCAGGTGGAGGACGATGTCCGGGTAGCGGCGGCCCACTTCGCTGATGATCCGCGGAGTGAGGCTGGAGGCCATGCTGTAGGGGGCGATGGCGATGGACACGCGGCCCGACGGCGCAGCTCCGGAGGCCGCCACATCAACCCTGGCCTGCTCCACCAGCCGGAGGATGGTCTGGGCATGCCGGTACAGGGTATGGCCGGCGGCGGTGGGCTCCACCCCCTGCTTGCTGCGGATCAGGAGCCGCTGCTTCAGTTCATTTTCGAGGGCGGACACCTGCTGGCTTAGCGCCGGCTGCGCCACATGCAGGGCAGCGGCGGCCTTGGTGATGCTTCCCGAGTCCACGATCTTCACGAAGTACGCCAGCTTCCGGGTGTCCATAGCGCTCCTCTTTCAACGGGACGGCACAGCATCTGGGGGTCATACGTTAGCGCTATGGCGGGACAGGAGTTACGTCTTTGTGTGATCCCCGTCTCGGGCATAGGTTAATTGCAGATGACTTTTCAATGACCAGAACATTCTATCCCCGATTCGGCCATAACCGCTTCCGATGACCGCATATGCATTTTGCATAATCAAGGCATGACGAAATTGGCCACATTTCCTTTACATTCACGAAACAAGCGAAAAGTACATTCTTTGGGTCAGCTCCCATCCGGCGGATGGGGATCATAAAAATTCCCTATCCCATGACGCGGATTACGTCTTTGTACGGCAGAAATCCCAATGCCACACTCATCTACAACCGAATTATCCAGCAGAGGAAGGCCCGCAATGCCCACAGTTGATCTCGTAGCGGATCTTGGTGAAGGTTTTGGTGCCTACTCGATCGGTGACGACAAAGCCCTGCTGGACATTGTGTCCAGCGCCAACATCGCCTGCGGATTCCATGCCGGCGACCCGGACATCATGAATGCCACCGTGACCGAATGCGTCCGCAAGGGAGTGGGCATCGGTGCGCACCCCAGCTTCCCGGATCTTCGCGGCTTCGGCCGCCGGGCCATGGACCTCACCGCCGAGGAGGTCCGCAACGACGTCGTCTACCAGCTCGGAGCGCTCACCGCCTTCGCCGCCTACCACGGCGCATCCGTCTCCCATCTGGCCCCCCACGGCCGGCTCGGAAACCTCGTCGCCACCAGGGCCGACTACGCCCAGGCCGTGGCTGACGCGGCTGTCCGCGTGGATCCCGGCCTGATCGTGCTCGCCCAGGACGGCGAGCTGGCCAACGCCGCAGCTGAACGCGGGCTGCCGGTAGCAATTGTGGGCATCGCGGACCGCGCCTACCAGGAGGATGGCACCCTGGTGCCGCGCAGCCAGCCCGGCGCCGTCATCCACGATCCCGCCGCCATCGTCGAGCGGACCGTCCGGATGGTCTGCGAAGGATTCATCCAGACCGCGTCCGGCAGCGACATCCCCATCTCCGCAGACACCGTACTGCTGCACGGCGACAACCCCGGCGCCGTCGAACTGGCCCGCCTGATCCGCGCTGAACTGGTCGCCGCAGGCGTCACCATCGCCCCGCTTGCCCAGGTGCTCGCCGCAAAGCAAAAGGTTTCCTGACCATGGCCACCGCAACAACAGCAACCCCAACAGTGTTGGACATTTTCGAGTCGGGCGACGCCGCACTGCGCGTGGTGGCGCGGTCGGGTGACGCGGAAGCCAACTGGGCCAGCGTCCACTCCCTGGCAGGCTGGCTGGCAACAGCCGGCGTCGAAGGTATCCACGGCGCCGTTCCCACCTACGACTCGGTCCTGGTCGAATTCGATCCCTGCCTCACCTCCGCGCGGCAGGTCCGCGCGTTCGTCCTCCTGGGCATGCGCCAACTGGATTTCACCGGCAGCACACTGCGGGAACCGCGCCGCTTCGAGGTGCCCGTGGTGTACGGCGGCAGCTACGGGCCCGACCTGGAACGGGTGGCACAGCACCAAGGACTGGACGTTGAGGACGTCATCGCCAGGCATACCGCAAAGACCTATGTCATCCGGTGCCTCGGAGCGCCGGCCGGCTCGCCCATGATGGATGGGCCTGACTTCCCGGTCCCTGTGCCCAGGCTCAAGGACCCGCGGTTGTCCGTCCCCGCCGGTGCCGTGTCCGTCGCCGGCCGCCAGGCTGTGATCGCCCCGGCAGCAGCGCCGGGCGGCTGGTGCGTCATCGGGCAGACGCCCCTGACGGTCCTGGACGCAACCCGCGAACCGCTGGTGCCCTACGTTCCCGGAGACGAACTGCGTTTCTACCGGATCCCTGAAGAAGACTTTGGCCCGCTCGCCGGACAGTTCCTGGAGCCACGGCCATGACCGGGGCACTGCTCATCCTGCAGCCCGGACATTCCGTGGTCACGGACCTGGGGCGGACCAAAGGCCCCGGGTACGGGTTGCCCGTCAACGGCGCCCTGGACCAATTCTCAGCCAAGGCCGCAAACATCCTGGCCGGCAACGCGGACAATGATCCGCTGCTGGAACTGACCGCCCTCGACTTCCGGATGCGCGCCACCACGGACCTCCTGGTTGCCGTTACCGGGGCACCCCTGGACCTCACCGTGGACGGCCGCGACTGTCCGCAGTGGGAACCCATCTCCGTCCGCGCCGGCGAAACCGTGGCCGTCCGCGGCATCAGGACCGGGCTGCGTGCCTACATTGCAGTCCACGGATCCTTCCCGGTCCCCACGCTGCTCGGCAGCTGTGCCCCGGACACAGTGGTGGGCTTCGGTCTGAAGCTGATGGAGGGCCTCCGGCTCGAAACGGGGAAGACCACTGCCCCCATCACCCAACCCCACTTCGGCCTGCCGCTGTTCCGGCTCGGCCTGACCAAGCCAGCGTTCACCACGCACCCGGTCATCGATGTTACCGATGGGCCTGACGTGGCGGAATTCGGAGATACGGCAGACCTGCTGTTCACCTCGCAGTACACGGTGAGTCCCCGCAGCAACCACATCGGGCTCCGGCTCGGTGGTTCCCTGCCCGAACGGCAGCACACAACCGAAGTGCTCTCCCGCGGCGTTCCCGTCGGGGCCATCGAGGTCCCGTCCCGGGAGGAGCTGCTGGTCCTGCACCGGGGACGCGGCGTGACGGCGGGTTACCCGGTCCTGGGCGTGGTCACGAGCCGCTCCCTGGATGTCCTGGCGCAGGCCAGGCCCGGACACACCATCACCTTTCGAAAGACCACCGTGGCGGAAGCAACGGCCCTGCACCGGGCAGCCTGCCTTGAACTGGACAGGCTCCGGAGCACCATCCAAACGGTCTTCGGACTGCTCGGCATCGGTGCAGGGGAACGCTGGCATGAACTCAGCCCAGCGTCAGGAGCCTGATCACCGTGAATGCTTTTCCAGAACTCCTAAAGGAAACCAAGATGTCAACATCAACACATGCGGTATCACCGCAGCATGACCGTTTGACTGCGAAGCAGGCCCGCAAGGTCGTCACCGCCGGCTGCGTCGGCATCTTCGTGGAGCTCTACGACAACGGCATTTTCGCCTTCATGGCCGGAACCCTGGCCCTGGTGTTCCTGGCACCGGGCAACCCGGCTAACGCCCTGTTGTTCGTCTTCGCCGGCTACGCCGTGTCCTTCTTCGTCCGCCCGCTCGGTGCTGTCGTCTGCGGCTACCTGGGGGACCGGATCGGCCGGCAAAAGCTGCTGGTCTTCGTGATCCTCCTGATCAGCGTGGCCACCGCCGGCATCGGCCTGCTGCCCAACTACGCCGCGATCGGCATCGCGGCTCCCGTCCTGCTGGTGCTGCTCCGGTTGCTCCAGGGCTTCTCCGTTGGCGGCGAGGCTGCCGGCGCCATGACCTTCCTGGCCGAACACGCCCCCGAAGGCAAGCGTGGAGTCATCACCTCCTACGCCCAGATTGCCTCCTTCGCGGCCCTGCTCACGGGCACCCTTGTGGCCTACTCCATGTCTCCGTGGCTCACCCAGGCAGCGATCGACGGCGGCGGGTTCGGCGCTTTCGCATGGCGCATCCCATTCCTGGTGGCCATCCCCATGGGCGTCATCGGCTGGTACATCCGCAAGGCCATCAGCGACACCCCCAACTTCGTGAAGCTCAAGGAAGAAGGCGGGCTGTCCAAGAACCCGCTCAAGGAAGCCTTCAAGTCCGCCGAGCACCGCCGCGCCATGCTGCTTGCGCTCTTCATCCCGCTGATGAACGGCTCGGGCTACTACGTGCTGTTCTCCTACATGCCCACCTTCCTCAAGGGCAAGCAGCTGAACTTCACCATCGGCCAGGCCCTGCTGGTCACCGCCTGCAGCCTGGTGGTCATCTGCATCGCCATCCCCTTCATGGGTGCCCTGTCCGACCGTGTGGGCCGCAAGAAGGTCATCGCGGGCTCGGCCATCGCCATGGCCATCCTGGGCATCCCGTCCTACGCGCTCATTGCCACCGGCAACATGGGCCTGGCCATCCTTGGCGCATCCGTCATGGCCATCGTCTTCGCCGGCCACACGGCAGTCATCCACATCCTGATCGTGGAGCTCTTCCCCACCCGGGTCCGCTACTCCGCCTACGGCCTGGGCTACAACATCTCCTCGGCCCTCTTTGGCGGAACCGCCCCGCTGCTGATGACCTGGCTGATTGCGGAAACCAACAACATCTACATGCCGGCGTTCTATGCGGTGATCACCGCACTCGGCACGCTGGCCGCGGTGAGCACCGTCAAGGACCGGGCCCACGAACCGCTCCG
This sequence comes from Pseudarthrobacter sp. BRE9, assembly GCF_031844305.1. Taxonomy (NCBI): domain Bacteria; kingdom Bacillati; phylum Actinomycetota; class Actinomycetes; order Micrococcales; family Micrococcaceae; genus Pseudarthrobacter; species Pseudarthrobacter sp. BRE9. The sequence goes on from NZ_JAUZUY010000013.1 coordinate 34,107, forward strand.
CGACGCCTGACCGCCCGGCGCCCAGCCACCCCTGACCATGGGCTCTTACGTCCGGCCCCGCCGCCGGACGTAAGAGCCCGGACAATTCCCACTTTTGGAGTACAAGTGCCTTTTTCCGATTACACCACCGCCCTCGTCACCGGAGCATCCACCGGCATGGGGGCCGCCATCGCAGAGCGGCTTGCCAAGCGCGGCCTCACCGTCCACGCCGTGGCCCGCAACGAGGAACGCCTCACTGAACTGGCCGACCGCACCGGCGCCATCCCGCACGTGGTGGACCTGACCGACACCGCCGCGCTGGCCGCCGTCGTGCGTGACCTCAAGGTGGACGTCCTGGTCAACTGCGCCGGGGTGTCCCGGCCGGGCAACATCTTGGATTCGTCCGAGCAGGACATCGACGAACTGGTGGACGTCAACCTTCGCGGCCTGCTGCAGCTCACCCGGCTGGTCCTGCCCGGCATGGTGGAGCGCGACCTGGGCCACGTGGTCAACATCAGCTCGATCGCCGGCACCTACAACTTCTACGGCCACACCGTGTATCACGCCACCAAAGCGGCGGTGCACCAGGTCTCCAGGCAGCTCCGCAACGACACCGTGGGCAAGCGTATCCGCGTCACCGAAATCTGCCCCGGCCGGGTGGAGACGGAGATCTTCGGCCGCAACATGGGCGGGAGCCCCGAGGCTATGGAAGAGGCGTGGAAGACGTACTACGAAGGCTACGAGTCACTCACCACGGATGACATCGTCAACGCCCTGGATTACGCCATCGAAACGCCGCGCCACGTGAATGTTGGCATGCTTGAGCTCATGCCCACGTTCCAGGTTCCGGGCGGCCTCACCTTCGACCGCCGCGGGGACTAAGGACCGGACACAGCACTGAAGTCGCCGCCCTGCAGCCAACCCATCACCAACCGTTAGGCCCTCCCGATGCAGTTAGTACAAACCGTCAGCTTCCCTGAACGCCAACTCCTGGCAGATCTCTCACCGCTTCCTGAAGGACTCCGCGGCGTGGTGTGGGACATGCAGGGGGCGCCGGACGAGACCCACGGAGGCATCGACGGCGTCATCCTCCCGTACATCAACGCCGGGGCAGTGCTTGGGAACCTGGATAAGGTCCCTGGCCTCAAGTTCGTCCAGACCCAGTCAACAGGGTTCGACGGCGTACGCGAGGCTGCGGGGCCGGCCGCCGCAGTGGCAAACGCCTCAGGCGTCCACGCAGCTGCGACTGCCGAGCTGGCCGTGGGCCTCATCCTGGCCAAGCTGCGCGGCATCGACCAGGCCGTCCGGGACCAGCAGGCCGAAAACTGGGCACCGCAGCGGCGCCAGTCCCTGGCCGACCGGAAGGTCCTGTTGCTGGGGATCGGCGGGATCGGCAAGGAGCTGGCCCGCCGGCTGGAACCCTTCGAAGTCACCATCACCCGGGTGGGGAGCAGCGCCCGCACCGATGAACATGGGCCGGTGCATGCTCCGGCAGACCTCGAGGCGCTGGCCCGGGACCATGACATCCTGGTGTCCGTCCTTCCCCTGAATGACAACACCCACCACCTGGTGAACGCGCAGGTCCTGGCGGCATTGCCCGACGGCGCGCTGGTGGTCAATGTGGGACGGGGGCCGGTGATCGATACCGACGCGCTTGCCAATGAGGTGGTCTCCGGCCGGCTGCAGTGCGCCCTGGACGTGGTGGACCCTGAACCGCTGCCCAAGGGCCATTCCCTCTGGTCGACGCAGAACGCCCTCATCACCCCGCATGTGGGCGGCAACGCCTCCGCGTTCGAACCGCGGATCCTGAAGCTCCTCCGGAAACAGCTCGAGGCGCTGGCCGCCGGCCAGACTCCGGCCAACCTCGTTCAGCAGGGACCGTTCGCATGAGCTCACTTTTCGACCTCACCGGCCGCGTTGCCCTCGTGACCGGGTCCAGCCGCGGGATCGGCAACGCGCTGGCAAGGGGCCTGGCCGACGCCGGTGCAACAGTTGTGCTCAACGGCGTCAATGAAGAACGGCTCAAGGACGCCGCGGCGGCGATGGCTGCCGACTTCGCCCCCGGGCGTATCCACAGTGTCGCCTTCGATGTCACCAGCGACGCCGAAGCCGCCCGCGGCATTGCCTGGGTGGAGGAGCATGTGGGTCCGTTGGAGATCCTGGTGAACAATGCCGGGATCCAGCACCGGGTGCCCATGCTGGACCTGGACGTGAAGGACTGGGAACGGGTGATCTCCACGGACCTGACCAGCGCGTTCCTCGTGGGCCGGGAGGCTGCCCGGTTCATGATCCCGCGGGGGCACGGCAAGATCATCAACATTTGCTCGGTCCAGACAGACCTGGCCCGGCCCACCATCGCGCCCTACATTGCGGCGAAGGGCGGGCTGCGGAACCTCACCCGGGCCATGACGGCGGAGTGGGCGGCGTCCGGGCTGCAGATCAACGGCATCGCGCCCGGCTACATTCACACGGAGATGACGCAGAACCTGGTGGACGACGAAAAGTTCAACTCCTGGATCCTGGGCCGCACCCCGGCGAACCGGTGGGGGACCGTGCAGGACCTGGCAGGGCCCACGGTCTGGCTGGCTTCCAGCGGATCCGACTTCGTCAACGGCCAGACCATCTTCATCGACGGCGGAATGACGGTGGTGGTCTGATGACACTGGAGACAGCCCTCCCCATTGCCGGCCCGGCCGTGGTGGCCCACGCCGCCAATGATCTCCGGATTGATGAAGTCCCGCTGCCTGATCCTGCCCCTGACGAGGCAGTCATCGAGGTGCACTACGGCGGCATCTGCGGCTCCGACCTGCACTACTGGCTGCACGGCGCCGCCGGCGAATCCATCCTGAAGGCGCCCCTGGTGCTGGGCCACGAGATTTCCGGAACAGTGGTCCGTGCCGCTGCTGACGGCACCGGTCCCGCCGCGGGCACCCCGGTGGCAGTCCACCCGGCAACCCCGGGCCCGGGCGCGGCACGCTACCCCGCGGACCGGCCCAACCTTTCGCCGGGCTGCACGTACCTGGGCAGCGCTGCACGGTTCCCGCACAAGGACGGCGCGTTCAGCCGCTACGTGAACCTCCCCACCCGCATGCTCCGGACCCTGCCGGACAGCATCGATCTGCGCACCGCCGCACTGATCGAGCCCGCCTCCGTGGCCTGGCACGCGGTGGCGCGGGCCGGGAACGTGGCCGGCAAGTCCGCGCTCGTGATCGGCAGCGGACCGATCGGCGCCCTCGCCGTCGCCGTCCTCAAGCGCGCCGGCGCAAGCCGCATCACCGCCGTCGACATGCACGACAAGCCGCTGCAAATCGCCAAAGCCGTGGGAGCGGACCAAGTGATCACCGCCGGTGATGCCGGGGCGATCGCAGCTGTCGAGGCCGACGTCGTGATTGAATCCTCCGGCAACCACCACGGCCTGGCCTCCGCCATCCAGGGCGCAACCCGCGGCGGCACCGTGGTGATGGTGGGGCTGCTGCCCACCGGGCCGCAGCCGGTGCTGATCTCGCTGGCGATCACGCGGGAGCTCGAGCTGAAGGGTTCCTTCCGGTTCAACGACGAGATCGACGACGTCATCGCCGCCCTCGCCGACGGCTCGCTCCACATCGAGCCCGTGATCACGCACGAGTACCCGGTGGAAGACGCGCTGGAAGCCTTTGGCGTGGCGCGGAACTCCGCCGAATCCGGGAAGGTCCTGCTCAGCTTCGGCGGCGGGAGCCAATCGTGAGCGCGCTCCCGCCGCTGGTGGTGATGGGCGTTTCGGGCTGCGGGAAATCCACGGTCGGTTCCCTCCTGGGCCAGCGCCTGGGCATGCCGTTCCTGGACGGTGACGACTTCCACCCCGCAGCCAACAAGCAAAAAATGGCCGCCGGCGTTCCGCTGACGGACAAGGACCGGGAACCCTGGCTCGGCCGGCTGGGGGAGCTGCTGGCAGCAAAGGCCGGCGACGGCGCAACAGTTCCGCCGATTGTGGCCTGCTCTGCGTTGAAGCGCCGTTACCGGGACCTATTGCGCAGCTACGCACCGGAGGTTGTCTTCATCCACCTGGCCGGCACCGCAGCCACCATTGGCGCAAGGATGGAAGCGCGTGCCCACGAGTTCATGCCGAGAGCGCTGCTGGAATCCCAGTTCGCCGCACTGGAGGAATTGGCGGCCGATGAACCGCATATCCTGGGCGACGTCACGCAGCCCCTGGAGGTCCTCGTGGAATCACTCGCGCAGGAGCTCCAGGCGGGACTGCCCGTTCAAACGACTGCCGGCGGTCCCACACGGAGTGAGCGGAGACAGCTGCAGTGAGTTGTAGGTAGACTGGGCTACCTACCAGCGCTGCAAGGAGTACCCGATGCCTGCTTCACGTCCTGCGGTGACGGCACGCCGCCCTGCCCGCGAGCTGCTGCTTGAGGCGGCCGCCCGCCTTTTCTATGCGCACGGCGTCGCCGCCACGGGAATCGACACGATCACGGCCGAAGCGGGGGTGGCCAAGAAGAGCCTTTACAACAACTTCAACTCCAAGGCGGACTTGGTGGCCGCATACCTGGAAGCCCGGCACGGGGAGTGGCTGGGCCTCTACCGCAAGCGGCTGGAATCGGCCGGCACGCCGCGGGAGGGGGTTCTGGCGGTCTTTGACGCGTGCCTGGACCACGCCAACGTCGCCTACCAGCACGGTTTCAGGGGGTGTGGGCTGCTCAACGCCGCAGCGGAACTGCCCGCAGGGGATCCCGGCAGGGCCGCCGTGCGGCGCCACAAGGAGGAAGTGCAGGAACTCCTTGCACAGCATGTGGCAGGGCTGTTGCGGGGCCGGGAAGAATCAGTCCCGCGCATTGCCGCGCACCTGGCGTTCCTGCTTGAGGGAGCCATGGCCAGGGCCGGCCTTGAAGGAAGCGACGCGCCGCTGCGGGACGCCCGGTCCATCGCCGGGCAACTGCTGGACGCCCTGTGAACGACACGCCTAACCACCGGCAGGCCCAACTCCGCGGAGCACTCTCCGTGGTGGCCGCCTCGATCCTCTGGGGGACCACAGGGACAGCCGCCACCTTCGCGCCCGCCGTGAGCCCGCTGGCCATCGGCGCCGTGGCAATGGGGCTGGGCGGGCTCCTGCAGGCGCTGTACGCCGCACGCCATATCGCGGTCCAGTGGGGCAGCCTTCGTGCCCGGTGGCGCCTGGTGTTGCCCGGCGCCCTGGCGGTAGCCGTCTACCCCCTGGCCTTCTACAGTTCCATGCGGCTCTCCGGAGTGGCCGTGGGAACGGTGGTCTCCATCGGTTCAGCGCCGGTGGCGGCGGCGCTGATCGAACGTTTCGCGGACAGGAAGCCGCTGAGCCGGCAGTGGATTCTCGGGGCGCTGCTGGGAATCGGCGGGGCCGCCCTGCTGTCACTCGCCGGACATTCGCCGGCGGCGCCCGGACCCACCGCGCCCGTACCTCCCACACCCGGCCCCGGGCCGGATTCCTGGACCTCGATCGTGGGAATCCTCCTGGGACTCCTGGCCGGAACCACCTATGCCCTGTATTCCTGGGCGGCCCACCGGCTGACCGGCCATGGTGTCACCCCTCGCGCCGCCATGGGCGCCATTTTCGGACTGGGCGGAATCCTCCTGATGCCGGTCCTCGCCGCGACCGGCGGCCCGCTGCTGGAGTCCTGGCGCGGCGTTGGTGTGGGCGCGTATATGGCCACGGTGCCGATGTTTGCCGGCTATCTGCTGTTCGGCTGGGGACTGGCCCGGGTGGGGGCGGGCACGGCCACCGGCATCTCCCTGCTCGAAACCGTGGTGGCAGCCGTCCTGGCGGTACTCGTGGTGGGTGAACGGCTGCCGGCACTTGCCTGGCTTGGCGCCGCCGTCGTGCTGGCCAGCCTGTTCATCCTGACACCAGGGCAAACAGGGGCAGCAGCAACGCGCCGAGCAGGCGCAAACCCAAAGAAAGCCGCACCACCAACGCCATCAGCCGGTGATTTGCCGGCCCCCGCTCCGGGCCAGCAACGTGGGGCCAAGCAACAGGCAGGCGCCCAGCCCCAGCAACAGAATCCCTAGCACCACCGCGCCGGGAGCAGGCAGCCCGGCCCCTGCAATGATGAGCACCAGGCCGACCAGTGCCGCAGCCGTCCCCGGCAACAGCCCTGCGGGGAAACGGCGCGCCGGGTAGCCGGACAGCAGTTCCATGGCCAGGTGGGGATCGTCCGCGATCAGCCCCAGCTCCAGCTCCTTGAGCAGGCGTCGCTCCTCATCGGACATTGGCATGGCAGGCCCCTGCTTCCTTGGGCGGCGGTATCGATATCGACCGTAGGAGTCTTCTACCGGTTAGTCAATAGCCCCGGGCCTCAGCCGGAAGCCGCCTACCGCCGCCGTAATTCCGCGAACTCGATGGACGGAACAATGGCGCCCGCATCCCGCTCCACGAAGTTGGTTCCCGGCGGCACCAGGTCGTCGATGGTATCCAGCACCGTCTCGCCCAGCTGGACGTCAGCCGCGCGCAGGTACGCCTGGAGGTGCTCCTCGTTGCGCGGGCCAATGATCACGCTGCTGACGGCGGGATGGGTCAGGGCGAATCCCACGGCCAGGTCCACCAGGGACATTTCCAGCTTGTCCGCCAGCCGGGCCAAAGAGTCCGCGGCCAGCAGCTTCCGCTCACTGGAAGGTCCGGAGATGTCGTACCGGCCGGGCAGAGTGTGGACCCGGGTGGGCGGTTTGCCTGATTCAAGGACAAAGCTGCCGGACAGCCAGCCGCCGGCCAGCGGGCCGTAGGCAAGTACGCCCAGGCCATACTGCTGGGCGATGGGCAGGACGTCCCGTTCATTGCCGCGGACCAGCATGGAGTACGGGACCTGGTTGCCCAGCGGCGGGATCAGGTGGTTGGTGGTGGCCAGCCACTGCGCCTCGACAAGCTGCGCCGGCGTAAATACGGAGGTGCCGTAATACAGGATCTTGCCCTGGCGGATCAGGTCATTGAGGGTGGTGATGGTCTCGAGGACGTCGGTGTTGTAGTCCGGCCGGTGCGCCTGGTACAGGTCGATGCGGTCGGTCTGCAGCCGCCGGAGGCTGCCCTCGACGGCCTGCATGATCCAGCGCCGGGAGTTTCCGGAGTGTGCTGGATTGGGGCTCATCTGGCCGTGGAACTTGGTGGCCAGGAAGACGTCGTCCCGGCGGCCGCGGAGGGCCCGGCCCACCACCTGTTCGGACTCGCCCTGGGAATAGACGTCCGCGGTGTCAATGGCCGTGATGCCGGCGTCCAGGGCTGCGTGGATGATGCGGATGCTTTCATCCGCGCCGGTGGGGGCGCCCTGGGAGCTGCCGGTCCCCTCGCCGAAATTCATGGTGCCAAGGGTGAGGGGACTGATGGGGGTTCCCGACCGTCCGAACACCCGCAGTTCGCTCAGGCTCATCTGCGGCCTCCTCCATTCAGTTGCCGTGCCTTGGATCGTCATGAGGCTACACAGCTTCCGGGGACCGCCGCAGAATTCCGCCTTAGTCCTTCTCTTTTCGTCGCACGGAGTAACTATGGGGCTACGGGAATGACGTTTTGTGGCGCGCCAACAGCGCGGAATCGTGCCTATATTGAAGGATGGGCACCATCAAGAGTGACGACCAGTTCGTCCAACTGCACGACCTCATCATCGGCAGCAGCAACGTCGCTGACTTCCTGACGGAGCTGTCCACTCTTGCCGCGTCAACGCTCAGCGGTGACGCGGGCGTGGCCATCGAGTGCGGGGTGACCCTCCGGCGCCGCAAACGCAGCGTCACCATTGCGGGCAGCAGTGAACGCGCCGTCATCCTGGACAAGCTGGAGCAGGCCCTGGGGGAGGGGCCGTGCCTCGCGGCGCTGGAGGCCATGAGGCCCATGGTCCTGTCCAATGTCGAGACCGATAACCGCTGGCCCAACTACCAGAAGGTCCTGGCCGAGAATGGCTGCCGCAGCGTCCTGGGCGTCCCCCTTCCCCTCGACGACCACCAGTCCGCGGCGTTGAACTTCTTTGCTGCGGAGCCGGGCACCTTTGCCCCCCCACATCGTCCACCGGGCTGAAGGGTTTTGCCGACCTCGCCGCCCGCGCGGTGCGGTTGGCGCTGCGGATTGCCGATACCCAGAACCTGGCGGATGACCTGAAGGCCGCCATGGCGAGCCGTACCACCATCGACCTGGCCTGCGGGGTGATCATGGCGCAAAACCGGTGCAGCCAGGACGAGGCCATGGCCGTGCTCACCAAGGCGTCCAGCCACCGGAACCAGAAGCTGCGGGACGTTGCCGCCGGGATCCTGGGCCGGGTCAGTGGCGGGGCAGTGAGCACGCACTTCGATCCGTAGGCCGTGCCTGGGACCTGTCAGGACCCGCCCGCACGCCGTCCGGGTTTCGCCTCCGCGCCGCCCTGCAATAATCTGAACCAACGGTTGTGCACGGGGGTGTCAGCGCCCGGTACAACAGCAGCACTGTAAGTTCCGGGACCATCACAGACGAGGCGGACACCCATGACGGCTTCAGACCAGCAGCACGCACCACGGTCAACTTCGCCCGCAGACCCTCCTGCCGCTGCCCCTGAACCGGTGGATCCGCACCTGCTGCAGCAGTTGGCCGACGCGCACGGTGTTGGCACGTCCTTCCAGGGCTGGGACGGCCTTCCGCACTCCGTGGCCGAAGCGACACTGATCAAGGTGCTGGCCGCCCTCGGCGTTGAGGCACACACCAACCAGCTCATCAAGGCTGCCTTGGCGGAGGCGGAACTGTCGCCCTGGCGGCAGATGCTGCCTCCCGCCGTCGTCATCAAGCAAGGCGAACCGGCCCAGGTGCCGGTCCATGTCCGGGACGGTGCCACCGCCCGCCTTAACGTCATCCTGGAAGGGGGAACCGGGGAGCGGGAGGCCGTCCAGCAGGATGTCTGGGTCCAGTCAAGGGAGGTCGACGGCGTCTCCAGGGGACGTGCCACCTTCTCGCTTCCCGAGGACCTGCCTCTGGGCTGGCACACCCTGCAGGCGGAGTCGGAAGGCGTTACGGCGACCGCTACGCTGGTGGTGACGCCGGCGCGGCTGGCCACGGCAAAGCCGCTGGAGGAACGCCGCGGCTGGGGCCTGGCCACGCAGCTGTATTCGGTCCGCTCAAAGCGGTCATGGGGCATCGGTGACTTTGCGGACCTGGCGGACCTGGCCGCGATCAGTGGTGCGCGCGGCGCCGACTATGTGCTGGTGAACCCGCTGCACGCTGCTGAGCCCGTTCCGCCGGTCCAGCCCTCGCCCTACTCGCCGTCCACCCGCCGGTTCTTCAACCCGCTCTACATCCGTATCGAAGCCATCCCCGAGCTGGCGTACCTCCGGCCGAGGAAACGAGCGGCGCTGGAAAAACTCCACGAGGAAGTGGCAGGGCTGAACAAGGAGGGTGCCCGGCTGGACCGCGATGCCGTGTACGCGGCAAAGCTGCAGGCGCTGGAAATGCTCTACCACACGCGTCGTTCACCGGCCCGGCAGGCCGCGTTCGATGAGTTCTGCCGCATCTCCGGCAGCGGCCTGGAGGATTTCGCGCTGTGGTCAGCCATCCGCGAGGACCTGGCGCCGGACGATCCGCTCTGGAAAGACCCGGCGTGCGCCATCGGAACACCGGAAGCGGAAGCACTGCGGAAGAAGCTCGCGGACCGGATCGGGTTCCACCGCTGGCTGCAGTGGATCTGCGACGAGCAGCTGGAGAACGCCCAGAGGACGGCGCTGCGCTCGGGAATGCGGCTGGGGGTGGTGCATGACCTCGCGGTGGGTGTGGACCACAGCAGCGCCGACGCCTGGACGCTGCGCGGCGTGCTGGCCCCGAACACCAGCGTGGGCGCCCCGCCGGACATGTACAACCAGCAGGGGCAGGACTGGGGCCAGCCGCCGTGGCACCCCGCCCGCCTGGCCGAGGCGGGCTACGAACCGTTCCGCAACATGCTGGCCAACGTGCTCCGGCACGCCGGCGGCATCCGTGTGGACCACATCCTGGGCCTGTTCCGGCTGTGGTGGATCCCCATGGGGAACGCTCCCGGGGACGGTGCCTACGTCCGTTACGACCATGAGGCCCTGATCGGCATCCTCGCCCTCGAAGCGCACCGCGCCGGTGCCGTGGTGATCGGTGAGGACCTGGGCACCTTCGAGCCATGGGTGCGTGACTACCTTGCGGCCCGCGGGATCCTGGGCACGTCCATCCTTTGGTTTGAGTACGACGGCGAGTCGCCGCTTGCGCCGGAAAAGTACCGTACGCAGGCGCTTGCCAGCGTCAACACCCACGATCTCCCGCCGACCGCCGGCTACCTTGCCGGGGACCACGTGGGACTGCGGAGCCGGTTGGGGCTGCTGGAGCGGTCCGAACAGGAGGAACGCGCGGAGCACAATGCGTCACTGGAGAAGATGTTCGCACTCCTGCGTGAACGCGGCTACCTCTCCGAAATGGCTGCCGGCGGAGTGGAGGGGGCATCTGAGGAGCACACCATCGAGGCGCTGCACCTGCTGCTGGCCCAGGCGCCGTCGGTACTGCTAGGCGTAGCGCTGGTGGATGCGGTGGGGGAGCGGCGGGTCCAGAACCAGCCCGGAACCACCGAGGCCCTTTACCCCAACTGGCAGGTGCCGTTGGGCGGCCCGGACGGAAAACCCGTCTACCTTGATGACCTTCCCGCCAACAAGCGTTTCAATTCACTGCTGGCGGCGGTGGAGGGCGCCCTGCAGGGGTCATAAGCGGATCTGAAAGCAATGAGGCCCCGCCGCTTGGTAAGCGGCGGGGCCTCATTGGTTTCCGTCCCGGTTGTCCTCTTGTCGGAGGGTGAACCTAGCCCGCGGTGATCACATGGGTGAAGTGGTCGTAACGGAAGGTGACCGGGCCGCCGTCGTGCTCAAACACAATGTTCGCGCCGGGCGTTGCCCCGCCCGCCCCGTAGCTGACATCCCAAGCGCGGTTCAGGGCTGCCTTGAACTCGTAGCTTCCCGCCGGCAGGTCCGGAACGGACAGCTTCCACACGAGGTCTGCCGGGTCCAGCGCCAGCTGCGCCTGGCCACACGCGGGTTCCCAGTCCGAGGCGCAGCCCAGCTCGCTGTCCATGCTTCCGGCTGCTGCCACGGCGGCCGGTTGCTGTGAGGCGTAGACGGCGCTGAGCAGGTGGGTGCTGTTGTCGTAGCGGAAGGTCACGGGTCCGCCTGGATGGTCCAGCACGATGTTCTGCCCGTTGAGCTGGCCGTCGGCGCCGTAGTTTTCGTCCCAGCCGCCGTTCAGGGCGGCCTTGTACTCGTACTTCCCGGCCGGCAGGTCCACTGTCAGCCGCCAGATCCGGTCCGCGGGGTCCAGGACCATCCGCGCCTGGCTGCAGCCCGGATCCCACGGCGCGCTGCAGCCCATTGCCTGGTTCAGGGACCCGGCCACCGTGACCGAGTCGGGCTGCGGGGCCTGGCCCACCGTGACGGTCCTGGTTTCGCTGGTGACGTTGAAACCCGTGCCGGACATCGTTGCGCGGTACTGGACCTGGGTGCCGTCCGCGACGCCGGTCACATCGTCGGTTGCGGAGTAGACGGGTGAGGACGAGTCGGTGCCCACCGCGGTCCAGTCCCCGCCGTTCACGCTCCGCTCGAAGGACACCACATGGCTGGCCTTTTCCGGGTCAGCGGTGGCGCTCAGCTCAACTTTGCCTTCCACGCTGCTGCCCTCGGCGGGCTTCTGCAGGGTCAGGACCGGCGCGGGGACAGTCGCTGAACGGCTCTTGCTGGTGGCGGCATGCCCGCCGTTGTCCAGCACGGTGGCGCGGTACTCCAGCGGGGTGCCGGCGTCCAGCGCCGCCACATCGTGGAACACCTGGTACGGCGCGGTGTCGTCCGTGCCGATCCGCTGCCACTCGCCGCCGGCCGTCTTCGCCTCAAAGGTGACCTCGTAGAACGAAGCACCGTCGACGTCGGCCCTCACGTTGATGCGTCCGTTGTCACCCGTGGCGGCGGCCGGCTGCCGGAGGGCGACGGCGGGGGCCTCCTTGGAGTGCGGGATCCGTCCCGAGGATTCGTAGACGACGGCGGAGAGCGGCGGGACGGTCAGGGTCAGTTTGGCGTCGTCCGAGGTTTTGGCCTCGTCGGGGCCCTCGCCGTAAATGCGCGTGTAGCTGCGCTTCGCGATGTACGTGGGGACCTCCGCCGTCTGCGGCTGGGCGCTGTTGTTCAGGGCCACCACGTATTCGCGCTGGTCCTGGGCATCCGTGCGGGAGAAGGCGTAGATGCCCGGCCCGTCGGAGGCGTAGCGGTGCTGGTGCGCGCCGTTCCGCAGCGCCGGGTGCTCCTTGGCGAGGGCGGCCAGTTCGCCGATCCTGGCGTAGAGGGGGTGGCCCGGGTTGAAGTTGTCGGTGGCGTGCGTGGCGTCCGTGCCCAGCAGGTCGTCGTCCAGGTAGTCCGGAACCTTGCTGGCGAACAGGGTCTGGCGTGCATCCTGGTCGCCGCCAGGGCCGGTGAAGCCCTGTTCGTCGCCGTAGTAGACCACGGGGTTGCCGCGGGAGAAGTACATCAGCTCGTGGGCCAGCTCGTCGCGGGCCACCTTCTCGGCGTCGCTTGCGGCCGGGTTATCCTGGGCGATGAAGCTGCCGATGCGGCCCATGTCGTGGTTGCCCAGGAAGGTGGGCAGCTCGTAGACGTTGGAGTCGGCGTCGGTGTACCAGTCGTCACCGTCGAAGAAGGCCTGCAGGGCCTTGGCATCCTGGCTCTTCGAGGCAAAATTTCGGGCAGCGTCCTGGAAGGGGAAATCGAGCACGGCCTGCATCTTGTTGCGGGTGGTGAACTGCGACGTGAAGCTCTTGGTGGTATCGAAGACTTCGCCGAACATGAAGAACTCGTCCTTGCCGTGCTCCTTGGCGTAGCTGAGGACGTTGGGGCCGAATTCCTGCCAGAACTCGTTGTTCACGTGCTTCATGGTGTCGATCCGGAAACCGTCCACGCCAAAGTCACCGATCCAGGACTTATAGATGTCCTCCATGCCGTGCACGACGGTGGGATTTTCGGTGAAGAGGTCGTCGAGGCCGAAGAAGTCCCCGTACATCGAGTCCTCGCCGGTGAAGGTGGTGTCGCCGCGGTTGTGGTACAGCGTGGGGTCGTTCAGCCAGGCGGGAACCTTGAGGTTTTCTTCGCCGGGAGCCAGGACGGGCTTGTAGGGGAACGACGTGTCCGCGTCCAGCTGGGGGAAGGTTCCGGTGCCGGCGTAGTCGCGGTCATCGAATGCTGAACCCGAGGCCGTCTTGTAGGGGACAGCGTCCTTTGAGACGTAGCCTTTGCGGTCGCCCTCCTGGTAGCCGATGACGTCGGCGGTGTGGTTGGTGATGATGTCGAAGTACACCTTCATGCCGCGGGCGTGGGCCTCGCTGATCAGGGCCTTGAGCTCGTCGTTTGTGCCCAGGTGCGGATCGATCTGGGTGAAGTCCGTGACCCAGTAGCCGTGGTAGCCGGCGGACTTGTCCTCCGGCTGGACCGCCTTGTTCTTGAAGCTGGGGGTCAACCAGATGGACGTGGTGCCCAGGCCCTGGATGTAGTCGATCTTGTTGCGCAGGCCGGCCAGGTCCCCGCCGTTGTAGAAGCCCTTCTTCGTGGGATCGAAGCCGGAAACCATCGGGTCGGGCCCCAGCCCGCCCTGGTCGTTGGCGGTGCTGCCGTTGCTGAAGCGGTCTGCCATGACGAAGTAGAAGTTTTCGTCCGTCACGGGACCGCGGAGCGAATGCAGGGCGGAGGAAGATCCCTGGCCCTGGATGCCGGGATCCTTGGGACCTGGATCCTTAAGGGCCACCGCAGCATGGGCCGGGAGGACTGCCGCCGAGATGGCCACGGCGGCTGCCAGGAGGCCGGCCGCGGACCTGGCCGCGACGACGCGGCCTTGCATTGACCGACGGGCTCTGGGGGGCTGTGTTCCTGCGGGCTTTGCCCGCAGCTGGGCGCGTGGGGGCGCGCCGGGAGGGGTGCGGAATAACAAGGGTGAGACCTTCCTGGGAAGCAGCGCTGCTGTACAGGCTTGCCGTTGACAAGGGATGCGGCAGGAGGGTTCGAAGGACAGCACGCTGACCTGTGAACCAAGTCACAACTGTAAGCGCTTGCACTGAATTACTCCAGTGTCTGGGGAAGGGTCGTGGCGCGAAGTGCGGCGGGGAATGCAGTCAGCCGGCGGATACCAGGGCAGTAGGCGAGGGGGTGCCCAAATTATGGAGCACCGGGCCGGGGAGCCCGGTCACGGGGGCCAGCTCAAACGTGGCGATGTTGTCCGACCGTTCGTGGGCCACATGCAGCCGGTTTCCGCGGACCAGGTGGTGCCGCGGCCAGTCCCCGCCGCTGTCGAAGTCCTTGAGGGGGATCAGTTCGGTACCGCCCGCTGCTACTTCCAGGACGCTGATGAGGTTGGATCCGCGGACGCCGGCATACGCGAAGTCTCCCTGCGGACCAAGGCAGATTTCGGCGGCGGAATCACCTTCCTTGCTCCCGCCCGCTGTAGCGGGTCCACGGAATACCAGCTCATACGTGCCGGCCTCGGGCCGGACGACGAACACCTCTACGGAGTACTCCGACACGATGAACACGTTGCCCGAAGGGTGCTCCACCATATGCCGGGGACCGCTGCCGTAGGGGAGGACCACTTCGTGGTCAGCCACCAGCCCGGCGCCCGGCTCATAATTCCAAATGCGGAGGGTGTCATGGCCCAGGTCCGTCGTCATGACCCGCCCGTCACGCAGCATCAGGCTGGCGTGGGCACGGCTCTGCCTGGGGCTGCCGGGAGAAAGGCTTGCGTGGGGGTCAACCGACGGTACGGCGGGGAACCGCCCGGTCAGGCCGCCGTCGTCATCCAGCCCGTAAAGCAGGACCTGCCCGTCGCCCCAGCAGGCAGCCGTGACAAACCGGCCCCGCGGGTCCACTGCTACATGGCAGGTGGCCTCTCCGGCCGGCTCCGGCGTCCCGTACGGTTCCAGCGCAAACTCGCCCCGGCGGCGGTAGGCTTGGACCTTTTTGCGCTGCTCGGCCGCCGCATACACCACCGGCAACGTGGGATGGACGGCCAGGAACGACGGCGACTGGGCCTCGACTGCCGTGCCCAGCCACTCAAGGCTTCCGTCGCGGTGCTCCCGGACAGCTCCGATGCCTTTGGCGCGGCCGCCGCCGTCGGGGGTGTAGGTGCCGATCCAAAGAATGTTGCTGGCTGTTCCCGTGGTCATGATCCCATCCTGCCAAGGGTTGGCACCCATTCCCGTGCACACGGCCGACAATTAGCATGGGATTTCCAGCAAGGGACGAAGGAGGTGGGCCCATGACCGCTGTAACAGCTGTGGCCGTCCCCTCCCGGCGCCGTCCCGAGAGCCTGGGCTAGCCGGCATGGGGGTGGCTGCGGGCTCAGCGGAGGGTGCTGCTGTGCCACGTCCCGAACCACGGGCTGTTCACAGTCCTTCCCCGTCCCTCAGTCCTTCACCATCTCTCGGTCCTTCCCCTTCTGGCAGTCCGTCGCCATTGGGGGTCTTCGACGGCGTCGTCTCTGCTTTGCGGTCCGCGGGATGTGTTTTCGCGGAGGAAGAGGCCCGCCTGCTGTTGGCCGAGGCCTCCAGTCCCGGCGACCTTGCCCGAAATGTCCAGCGCCGGGTGGCAGGCGTCCCCCTGGAGCACATCCTGGGTTGGGCGGAATTTGCGGGCCGGCGCATTCTTGTGGAACCAGGCGTCTTTGTGCCGCGGCGCCGTACGGAGTTGCTGGTCCACGAGGCACTGGCCCTGCTGCCCGACGCGCCCCAGCCGGCGCCCCCGGTTGTCGTAGACCTCTGCTGCGGGTCTGGAGCCGTGGGAGCGGCCATCATTCAGCAGGCGCCGTGGGTGGAACTGCATGCCGCGGACATCGAACCTTCGGCTGTTCTGTGTGCCCGCCGGAACGTTGGGCCCATGGGCGGCCAGGTGCATGCAGGGGACCTGTTTGATGCCCTGCCGCCGGCACTGCGTGGGCAGGTCCGGGTGCTGGTGGTTAATGCTCCCTACGTTCCCACGGAAGCCATCCGCACCATGCCGCCCGAAGCGCGCCTGTACGAACCTGTAGCCTCCCTCGACGGCGGTCCTGATGGCCTGGACTTCCACCGAAGGGTTGCTGCCGGGAGCCTCGGGTGGCTGGCTCCCGGCGGTCACCTACTCATCGAAACCAGCCAGCGGCAGGCAGGCGGCACCTCCGCCATCCTGGCTGCCGCCGGTTTCCTCACCCGAACGGTCCACTCGGAAGAAGTGGATGGAACCGTCGTTGTTGGATGCCTGGCGGCAGGAATGACGCAGGGGTAAGCATTCCGCGGGTCTTTATCAGCCCAGCCCCAGCCTCAGCCCCTGCCCCAGCCCCGGCTCTTGAACCGGCAGGACCCCTTGATGGCTGCCGGGACGCGGGCAGGGTGATGTCAGTGGACGCTTGAACCGGCACGGCTCCTTGAATCGGGACCGCCCCTTGAGCCGGCACAACCCCGGCGCGGGGGACCTCAAATGGTGGTCCATGGGAGGTCGGTCCGGGTCATCCGCGACCCGTTCGGGAGCCTTGCCTCATCCGCTTCCGCGGGGTGGTGGTGGTGGTTTGAAGTAGTGGTTTTGTTGGGGTGTTTGGGTGGGGTCGATGTGGGGTGGGGGGATGAACATGGGTGTGTTGTGGGTGGTTGTGATTTTCCATTGTTCTTTGTGGATGAGGTGGTGGTGGTGGCTGCAGAGCAGGACGCCGTTGTTGGTGGTGGTGGGTCCGGCGTGTGACCAGTAGGTGATGTGGTGGGCTTCGCACCAGGGGGCGGGGATGGTGCAGTTGGGGAAGGCGCAGCCTTGGTCGCGGGCGGTGAGGGCGGTGCGTTGGGCTGGGGTGAAGAGGCGGGTTTTGCGGCCGAGGTCGAGGATTTCGCCGTGGGTGCCCAGGAGGGCGGGGATGATGTCGGCGTCGCAGGCTGTTTTGCGCAGGGTGGCCGCGGCGACGGGCCCGGTGAACGCGAAGGTCCCTGTCCCTGTCCCTGTCCCTGTGGCCCTGCCCGCTGCTGGTCCTGCTGGTGTTCCGGTGCCTGCTTCCGGCCGTCCGGCCGTGGCGGGTTCTGTGGTGCCTGCGGGTGTGGTGGGGGTTTCGGGGAAGAGGTCCTGGTAGTGGATGGTGGCGATGATCTGGGGCCGGTTGCCGCCGGTGGTGGGCAGGGTGTTGGTGGCGAGGGCTGTTTTGGCGGCGGTGATGATGCCGTCGAGTTGTTTTTGGGCGCGGGTACGCAGGTCCAGGTCGGGCAGGTCGGGCAGGTCTGGTGCAGTTCCTGCTCCACCTGGTTCGGTGTCCTCACCAGGGGTGGTTTCACTGGCGGCCGTGCCCGTTCCCGTGGCCCCGGTGCTGGTGGCCTTGGTGGTCTCGGGGGTGGTGGTGCGGGGGTTGGTGGCGGTGTTCATGACGGTGAGGAGGTGTTCGTATTGGTCGGTGGTGGCAAAGATTTCGACGTGGTGCAGGCCGTGGCGGGGTTTGCGGATGAAGGCGCCTTGGGTGTGGTGGAGGGCTTCTTCGGTGGGTTCGGTGCCGTCGGCGTCGATGGTGTCGGTCCAGCGTTGGGCCAGGCGGGTGAGGAAGTCGGGGTCGGCGGTGGCGGCCGCGTGGGTGAGGTGGTGTTCGATCCGGTCCAGGGTTTCTTCGGTGGTGTGGTGTTGGAGCCGGTCCAGGGTGGCGGTGATGATGGTCGCGGCGTGTGAGGACACCGCCGGGCCCTGGGGGTGGTCGTTCGTCTGCGGGGCCGGGGTGAGGGCGGCGGCGAGGTGAGGCCGGGCCGGTGGGAGTGGTTCACCGGTGAGGCTGCTGGCGGGGAGGACGTGCCGGGCGAGGGTGAGGCGGCGGCGGGCTTCGCGGATGGGAATCCGCAGCCGCAGCCGGAGGAACTCTGCGGTGTTCCGGCAGCCGTCATCGGCCGGGGACGCCACGAGGGGGCCGGGCCGGGAGGGCTGGTCGGGTGTGGCGGCCGGGGACACCAGCTGGCTAAGACCCAGGGCATTGAGTGTGGCGGCCGGGGCGGGCCACTCGGCGTCGGTCTCGTTCACAGCTTGAGGTCCGGTGTTCAGGGTTTCGACACCGTTGGCGTCCCATCCGGTGGTCCAGCCCCGGGACCGGGTGGGGCGGGTTTTGGCCGTGGCGGCGTCGCTGATGGCCTGGGTGCGGGTCCGGTCCACAGCGTCGGCCGAGAGGATTTGCAGGTATTCCGCGGTCCGGACCAGTTCCTCGACGCCGCCGGCGAAGTCGGCGGCCTCAACATAGGAGGCGGAGGCCAGCACGTCCGGGGCGGCCAGGGCAGTGGCCGCAAGCTGCCCAGCCAGCCCGCCCAACAAAGCCCGTACGGCAGGTGCCGCGGCAGCTGTCAGACTCAGGGACTGCGCTGAAGGCTCCCCGGTGGCCGGCGCCTCCCCGGGGACGGCATGAAGGTGGGCCGGGCGCGGCAGCCAACTGCCGGCGTCGTACGCCTTCCCAAGATCTTCCCCAATGGTCTCCATAACCCCACTCTGCCAGCCACCACCGACAATCAGGACCCGCCCAAGCCCCTATGTGGAAAACCATGGATGGGTGTTGTTTCAAGCCCCGGTTAAACGTTGCCGGCCGCCGCGTCCCCCAAGGATCGCGACGGCCGGCAAGGCGATTCAGTTGTAGCACAAAGCCTTCAACCCGCTGTGTCAAACGCAGGTTCCAGCGTAATGATCAGGGCGAAAGCAGGATCAGGCCTTTGTGCCGGTTTCATCGGAGGTGCCAAGGTTGGTGGTCTCCGGGTGGGTGCTGTGTGCGGGGATGTGGTCTTCACCCGTGGCGTCGCCCGCCACCGAGGTGCCGCTGGAAGTGCCAGCAGTTCCCGAGGCCTGGCTCCCCCCAGAGCTGCCGTCCCGGTGTATGGCGGAGCCAATGACAGTGCCAGCCCGGCGTGCGGCTTCACTCAACTGGTCCGCCACCTCGGGAGCCTTTTCCTTGATGGTCTCCGTGGCCACGGATACCTTGTCCTGGACCGGCTTGCTGTCCCAGATGCCGGCGGCACGGGCTTTCAGCTTGTCATAGGCCGCACGGCCTGAACGGGAGCCGAGGACATAGCCGACGGCAACGCCTACACCCAAAAGAAGCTTGTTTTTCACGATGAACTCCTGCTCTGCGAGAAGGTTGTCAGTCCCGGCCGGCGTAGCGGGCGCCTGTTGCCGGAGAAAATGAAGGCCGGCCTGGGGATGGTGTCCCCAGGCCGGCCTCCTGGCATGCCCGTACAGTTATCCGCGGGCGCTTCGCTTGGTGACCATGCCATAGATGGCAAGGACGATCAGCGAGCCGACGATCGCCAGCAGCCACGTCTGGATCGAGAAGAACTCCTGCAGTCCACTGCCGAAGATCAAACCGCCCAGCCAGCCGCCGAGGAAAGCGCCAACGACGCCCAGGATCAGAGTGATGACCCAGCCGCCACCCTGCCTGCCCGGGAGGATCGCCTTAGCGATCGCACCAGCAATAAGTCCGAGAATCAGAAATGCAATAAATCCCATTTTTCGTTCCTCTTCCTAAGTAAAGGAGGCCCCCGGATCCCGGAAGCACTTCATCCTTCTGCCTCAATAGTAATCATGCTTACTATCTCTTTGCCAACCCCAAATATAACAAAAAGCGCAGTTCAGGCCCGTTTCAGTGCCCGGTTACATCGGAATCATTGCCTGCGCCGGGACCCTCGTCGAGGATGGCCAATTCCGCTAGATCCTGCGGATCCAAGGCGAAATCAAAGACGTCCAGGTTCTCCCTCATCCGGTCTGGATTGGCCGTTTTCGGAATCGTTACAAGTCCGTGCTGAATATGCCACCGCAGGACCAGTTGACCGGGTGTTTTTCCGTGTTTCTCGGCCAGCTGGGACAGGATGGGAGCATCAAGCAGGCTGGCCCCTGATCCACCAAGGGGGCTGTAGGACTCTGTGATAATTCCGTGCTTTTCGTGGACTCCCGCTCGGCCGTACGGGTGATGGCCGGGCTGAGCTGGATCTGGTTTACTGCCGGCACCACTCCGGTTTCGGCCATAAGCCGCTCGAGGTGGGCCGGCTTGAAGTTGGAAACGCCGATGGAACGCACCTTCCCCTCTGCCTGCAACCGCTCGAACGTCTTCCATGTGGACACGTACTCATCGCGCTGGGGCAGCGGCCAGTGGATCAGCAGCAGGTCCACGTAGTCCAGCCCCAGGCGCTTCAGCGAGCCCTCCAGTCCTGCCACCGCGCGGTCGTCGCCCTGGAATTCACCGTCCAACTTGGTGGTGATGAAGAGCTCGCTCCGCCCAGCCCCGCTGGCGCGGATGCCGTTGCCCACCCCGCGTTCGTTGCCGTACTTCACGGCGGTGTCGATGTGCCGGTATCCGGCTTCCACAGCGTGTACGACGGCGGCAGCCACCTGTTCGTCGTCCAGCGGCCAGGTGCCAAGCCCCAGCTGCGGAATCCTGTTGCCGTCATTGAGTTCGATGAGCGGTGCAAGTGTCATGCCATCAGTCTCCCCTTTTTCGGCCGCCAGCGCCCTCACCGGCCTGGATTCGAGAAGGCCCGGAGGATGTTGCCGGCGTTGTAGTCCAGCGCCACCCGGGCCGTACTCGATACCGTATCCGGCCCCTTCTGCTGGGCAAGGAAGTCCACGAACCTCTGCAGGGCCTGGCCAGCCTTGGCCGGGTCGCCGTCCTGGACCGCCTTTGCCGCCTGCTGGACGCTGGCGCCAAGCTGGGCCGCCACCGGACCTGCCACATCGCCGGAGTCCACCAGGTCCGTCAGGATGTCCTGCAATGCCTTGACGCTGCCCGGTAACCAGGCGGCGCGCAGCGGGACATTTCCGAAGGTCATGTCGGAGGCAAAGTAGAAGTCCGTGTAGGCGGGCTGGTTGTAGGCCGTGTTCTGCCGGGCAACTTCGGCGCGGTACTGCGGATCGTGCATCAGCGTGTAGAGCTTGTGGTTGGTGACCTCGGTGCTCAGGTAGATCCGCAGGGCGGAGCTGTCTGCCGTGCGGACCAACATTTCCTCCCGCCAGTCGCCCAGGACGTCGGCCACCAGGCTGGGAGTGCCCTTGGTGCTGTTGTTGGTGCGGGTGCCGTCTGCCGTGAGCAACCGCCCGCGCTTCCAGTCATCGATGGTGGGGGTCTGCTCGCCCGAGCCGTTGATGATCTGCGTCGTCATGTCCGCGGCCCACCTGATGCTCATGTTGGTGCCGGGGGCACTGGTGGAGAGCTTGCGGCCGTCCGCGGACTGCATGCCGATGGCCCAGTTCTCAAGGCCGGGGACGGACGGATCCACGTCGCCGATCATGCCGCGGCCGGTGTCCTTGCCTGAGTAGGCGCCGAACAGCACCTCCCCGGTGGCCGCATCGCGCATGGCGTAGCCGTAGGGCGCGTAGGAGGCACCTTCGTGGACGGTGAAGATCTCCTTGCCGGGGCGCACCGGGTCGATGTCCGCCACGTGCATGGCGTCACCATGTCCCAGCCGCGCCTCTTGTCCGGGCGCGGCGCTGCCGGTCGGCAGGGTGTCGAACGAGGTGTACAGGACAGATCCGTCGTCGTCGAGCGTTGCCGATCCGTAGACGATCTCCTGCTTTCCGTCACCGTCCACATCCGAGGCGCTCAGGGAGTGGAAGCCCTGGGTGGTGAGCTTGCCGTAGGTGGGGTCGGTGCCGTCGCGGCCGTGCGGAGAGTCGTTGAAGGGGTTGGTCATCGGTGTCCAGCCGGAGTCGACGTTCCAGACCGGCGAGAGGTTGGTCCCGTCCCAGGTGTAGGTGGCCAGGGTGGTCCGGGTGTAGTAGCCGCGGGCGAAGACCGCCGCCGGCTTCCTGCCGTCGAGGTAGGCGACGCCGGCCAGGAACCGGTCCACGCGGTTGCCCGGCTCGATCCGGGGCATGGCGTAGTCGCCCCACATGAGGCCGTCGTCGGTCCGGCCCGGCGTGTAGGCCACGGTCTTCAGTTCCTTGCCCGTGGCTCCCTCGAACACCGTCAGGTACTCGGGCCCGGACACAATGAAGCCTTCAAACGCGCGCAGGTTGTTCCGGGCGCTGCGCGACGGGGCGTAGACGTCCATGAAGTAGTTGGTGAGGGCCTCGGCGTCGGCCTGGGACAGCGGGTATTTGTACTGCGGCGCGATGCCGAAGGCCTGCTCAAGGGTGGCCGGCCAGTGGCCCGCCTTGACCTCGGGGTGCTCGGTCCAGCCCTGGAAGGTCTTCACCATGTGCTGGTAATAGTCCGCGGCGCTCATGCGGTAGTCGTCCGCGTTGGAATACCCGGCGTCGAGGTCGGACTGGAGAAGTGAGATGAAGGAGCTCGCGGCCACGCTGCCGTCGGCGTTGAAGCTGGTGCTCTTGGTCCCCGGCGCAGTTTTCATCATCATCTCGGCGCGGCCGTCGCCGTCGAAGTCGTTGACCAGCAGCTGGGTGTAGTGGGCGCCGGAGCGGATGTTGACGCCCAGGTCGATCCGGCTGAGGAGGGCGCCGTCCGCCTTGTAGGTGTCGACATAGGTGTTGCCCGTGTAGCCCACCTGGGAGACATCCTTCGAGTTGTTCGGGTCCCACTTCACGATGAACTCGTACTGTCCGTCGCCGTCCACGTCGCCTACCGAGGTGTCGTTGGCGGAGTAGGTGTAGGCCTGGCCCGCGGGAGTCACGCCGTCCGCCGGCTTCTTGAGCGGGATGTCCTTGAAGTTGGTGCCCCACGGGGTGGCCGCGGCGCTGTTGTCCGCTTCAGCACCCCCGACGACGGCACGCACCTGGTAGGCCGAAGCTCCCGTTCCGCTGCGGTCCAGGAAGTTGGTGCTGTCCGTGACCGTGGCCAGCTTTTGCCCGTCGCGGTATACGTTGAAGTCAGTGCCCGTGAGGCCGGTGGCGGATGAGCCGGTGGCTTCGTTGCCCAGCAGGCGCCAGCTGAGGAAGACGCCCTCCGAAGTGCCTGCGGCCACCAGGCCCCGGTCCAGGTGGTCCAGCTGGATGCCGGGGTTCCCCGGCTTGGGGGAAGGGCCGACGGCGGAGGCCGGGGCGGCGAGGCAACCCACCGTCAGTGCCAGGCCGGCGGCGCCCACGGAAAGAAGGCGTATGGGGGTGAGGCGGGGATTCATCAGTGAATCCTTTCAATTTCAAGACCGGAAAACGCTTCCCCAGCAATCTAGGTCCGGGGGAGGGGTGAAGGCAAGCCTTGTTTTCCTGGCCCTGGCACGGTATTTAGAACGTTGTAGAGGGGCAGGCCGGGCCCGCCCCGTGCGCTTGGCGGGCGTGCCTTCGGTCTCCTGCCGGGTGGCGGCCTGCCTTCGGCCTTTCTGCCGAATGGCGCCGGCCTTGCCCTAAACCTGCCCTGTCCTGACCTGCCCTGTCCCAACCCGCCCTGTCCTGACCTGCCCTGTCCCAACCCGCCCTGTCCTAGGCGGGGTCGCCGGCCAGCTTCCGCTTCAGGATCTTTCCACTGGGTCCCAGCGGGAGTTCGGAAAGGATCCTGACCACCCGCGGGTACTTGTAGGCCGCGAGTTGGTTGCTGGCGAAGTCCACCAACTCGCTTTCGCTGACGGTTGCGCCGGCGTCCAGCACGACTGCGGCGGCGATCTCCTGCCCATGGACATCATCGGGGATGCCGTAGACAGCGGCGCTCACCACGGCCGGGTGGGTCAGCAGGACTTCCTCCACTTCCCGGGGGTAGACGTTGTAGCCGTTGCGGATAATCATGTCCTTCTTGCGGTCCACGATGGTGAGGTAGCCGTCGTCGTCCTTTCTTCCCAGGTCCCCAGTGCGGAACCAGCCGTCCACCACGGCCTCCGCAGTTGCCTCGGGCCGGTTGAGGTAGCCCTTCATAAGCAGGTGGCCGCGGATGACGAGTTCGCCCAGCTCGCCGTTGGGCAGCAGCTCGATGGCCTCCACGGTCTCCGGCCGGGCGATTTCGATGTCCACGCCCCAGATCGGGACCCCAATGGTGCCGGGCCGCGGCGCGGTGCCCACATGGTTGAAGGCGGCCACCGGCGACGTCTCGGTCAGTCCGTAGCCTTCATGGATCTCCACGCCGAAGACGTCGCGGAACTTATCCATGACGGCAAGCGGAAGGGAGGCGCCGCCGGAGATGCCGTACCGGAGCGCCGACGGCCGGTCCGCTACGGTCTTCGCAGCTTCCAGGAGCGCCACATACATGGTGGGCACCCCAAGGAAGATGTTGACGTTGTGCCGCGCCAGCAGCCGCAGCGCGTCCTCGCCGGTGAAGCGCGGCATCAGGACGATGGTGGCTCCGGCACGCAGGCCCGTGTTGAGGACCACCGTCTGGCCAAAGGTGTGGAAGAGCGGCAGCCCGCCGAACAGGACGTCGCCGGGCTTGAAGTCCATCACGCTGGTCAGCAGTACGCTGGTCTGTTCCACCAGGGCGAAGTGCGTGCCCAGTGCGCCCTTCGGTTTACCGGTGGTGCCCGAGGTGTAAAGAATGGTGGCCGTATCCGAGGGGCGGCACGGTTCATACGTCCGGATGGGTTCGGCGGCGGCTGCTTCCGCTTCGAGCCGGGGGAACCCGCCGTCGTCGGGAGCCATCACCGTCAGGACGTCGGTTCCGTTGGCCGCAGCACCCGCCGCCCCCTCCGCGAGCAGGGGAGCGGCGCAGACCAAGAGCCTGGCGCCGCTGTCCTGCAGGACGTATTCGATTTCGCGGGCCTTGAGCAGGGCATGGACGGGGACAACGATGGCGCCGAGCGACAGGATGGCGTAATACACCCGGGCGAAGTCCGGGACGTTGGGGATCAGGACGGCGACGGCATCTCCCGGACCAATGCCGCGGGACCGCAGCGCCCCGGCATAGGCGCGGGTCTGGTCCCAGAGGTCGGCGTAGCTGACCTGGTCCTCACCCACCACGAGGGCGATGCTGTTGGGAGTCCTCTTGGCTGATTCTGCCAGGACGGCTGCTACCGAGATGGTGGCGAAGCCGTCGGCGGAGGTGGTGTTGGTCATGGCCTGCTTCTTCGTTGGGAGGGTCATGCTTTGAGGATGAGGGCGTCGCCCTGGCCGCCGCCCCCGCAGAGGGCCACGACGCCGGTGCCGCCGCCGCGGCGTTTCAGCGCGAGTGCCTGGTGCAGCACCAGCCGGGCGCCGGAGGCGCCCACGGGATGGCCCAGGGCAATGGCGCCGCCGTCGGCATTGACTGCCTCGGTGTCGATGCCCAGGTCGTTGGCGGACTGGATGAGGACGGAGGCGAACGCTTCGTTGATTTCCACGAGGTCCAGGTCCTGGACCGTAAGCCCCTGGTCCTTCAGCGCACGCTCGATGGCACGGGCCGGCTGGGAGTGCAGGGATCCGTCCGGTCCGGCCGTCTGGCCGTGGGCTCCGATCTCGGCGATCCACTCCAGCCCTGCCGCTTCGGCCGCCGCCTTGCTCGCGATGACCAGTGCCGCCGCGCCGTCGGAGAGGGGTGACGCCGAGCCGGCGGTGATGGTGGCGGTCTCGTCCTTGGAGAACGCCGGCCGGAGCTGCGCCAGGGATTCGGCGGTGGTGTCCGGGCGGATGCCCTCGTCGTGCTCGATGGTCACCGCCGGGCCCTTGCGCTGCGGCACCTGGATCGGCGCGATCTCGTCGGCCAGCACCCCGGCAGCCCGGGCCGCTGCGGCGCGTTGGTGCGAGCGGGCCGCCACTGCGTCCTGCTCTTCACGCGCGATCCCGCGCTGGGCGTTCCCGGCGTCCGTGGCCTCTCCCATGAGCTTGCCGCTCACCGGGTCCTGCAGGCCGTCATGGTTCAGGGAGTCGAGCATGGGTGCATCGCCGATGACGACGCCGGCGCGAAGCCCGGGGACCAGGTGCGGTGCGTTGGTCATGGACTCCTGGCCGGCGGCGACAATGAAGTCGGCTTCCCCGGTGCGGATCATCCGGGCGGCGTCGATCACGGCAGTCAGTCCGGACAGGCAGAGCTTGTTGATGGTGATCGTGGGAACGTCCCAACCGATTCCGGCTGCCAGGCTTGCCTGGCGTGCGGGCCCTTGCCCGGCGCCGGCCTGGATGACCTGCCCCACGATCACGGCATCGATTTGTTCCGGGGCCACGCCGGTCCGTTCCAGGGCTGCCCGGATGGCATGGGCGCCGAGTTGGCTGGAGGAGAAGGGCGTGAGGCCGCCGCGGAACCTGCCGAATGGGGTGCGGGCACCGCCCAGGATGACGGGGATGTTGGCGAACTGGTTCAAGAACAGTCCTTTCAGAAATGACGGGCGGTGGAAGTCAGGCTGTAGGGCTCAGGCGAAGGCGGACATGCCGGTGATGCCCCGCCCGATGATGAGCGCCTGCATGGTTTCTGTGCCTTCGTAGGTGTGGATGGCTTCGATGTCGGCCAGGTGCCGGGCCACGCGGTTTTGCAGCAGGATGCCGTTGCCGCCCAGCAGGTCGCGCGCGTTGGAGGCGATGCCCCGGGCGGTCCGGGTGCAGGTGTACTTGGCCAGCGACGCCTGCTCCGGAGTCAGCATCCCGGCTTCATCGAGCCGGGTCATCTGCACCACCATCAGTTGCATGGTGGCAAGTTCGCTGAGCATGCGGGCCAACCGCTCCTGGACGATCTGGGAGGCGGCCAGGGCCCGGCCGAACTGCTTGCGCTGCCTGGCGTACTGGACGGCGGTTTCGTAGCAGGCGGTGGCATGGCCGACGGCGGACCAGGCAACACCCAGCCGGGTCGCCAGCAGGACACGGGCCGTGTCCTTGAAGGTCCGTGCGCCCGGGAGGACGTTCTCTTCCGGGACAAAGACATCCTCCAGCCGGATGTGGGCCTGCCAGATGGCGCGCAGGGCCAGTTTGCCCTCGATCTTCGTTGCGGTGTAGCCGGCGGAGTCCTGTGGAACCAGGTAGCCGTGGACCTGGCCGTCGTCGCCCCGGGCCCAGACGATGCTGACACCCCCAACCGAGCCGTTTCCGATCCATTTCTTTTCGCCGTTGAGCAGGAAACCGCCGTCGGTACGGGTGGCTGTGCTTTCCAGGGCCACCGAGTCGGAACCGTGGGTGGGCTCCGTCAGGGCGAACGCCGCGTACTCGGTGCCGCTTGCGATTGCCGGCAGCCAACGCTCCCGCTGCGCCGCAGACCCGCATTCCGCCACGGAGCGCAGGGCCAGGCCGCCCTGGACCGCGATCATCGTTGCCACAGAGCCGTCACCGCGGCTGATTTCCATGTTCACCAGCCCGGCGGCCATGCTGCTCATGGGCGCGTAGCCGTCCACCGGAACGCCGTCCCGCAGCAGGTCCAGTTCGCCAAGGCGCCGGAGCAGATGCAGCGGGTACTCGCCGCGTTCCCAGAAGCCGTCGATGACGGGGAGGACCTCCTCCTGGACGAAGCGGCGTGCGCGGTCCCAGTACGCCCGGTCCTCATCGTTGATGCCGGCCAGGACGGACGCGGGGTCCGTGCCGAGGGCCTCGGTCAGGAAGTAGTCGGGCTCCACCGTGCCGGCGGGAAAGCCGGAAGGGTTTTCGGCGCGGTGGGGCACTTGGGTGGGCGACGTCGTCGTCATGTATCTGCATCCTCTTCATCAGCGGTGGAACTGGTGGAGCCGTGTGGCTTCCGCCACACCGACTAAGGATGCATTGAAACGCAGTTCCACGTCAAGAAACTGAGTATCACGGGGGTGTGGGACGCGTTAGGGGAGGGCGTCCAGGACGGCCTGGGCGATCGCTTCCCTGCCGGCCTGGCCAGGGAGGACGGTCACGACGACGGTCGGCGCCGGCTGGGCGATGGCAGCGGAACCGAGGAGTGCAGGCCTGAATGTTTCCGACAGGGCCAGGAGTTCGGCTGCAAGGGCTGAAGCCCTTGTGCGGTCCCCAGCCCCGGCGTCTCCCGGCCCCGGCGCCGCACGCAGCCACTCCCGCAGGAAGGCGTTATGCACGGCCACCACGGCTGCGGCGAAGGCGACGGCCTTGTACCCGCTCCGCCCGTCCCGGGGCAGCTGGTCATTCAGGGACTGCAGGAAGGCCCGCTCGTACCGGTGCGACGTGACCAGCTCCCGGTCCCGCAGGGCCGGAACCGCCTGCAACAGTTCGTACCTGGCCCGGGACGTTTCAGGGTTCCGCAGGTGGTGGTCGAACACCAGCAGCGCCGCGTCCACAACGGCGGCCAGGGGCTCCAGCCTCGATTCCGCGAGCCGGTCATTGACCTGGCGCAGGATCCGTTCGTGGTCGGCGAAGACCACGTCCTCCTTTGACCCGAACCGCCGGAAGAACGTGCTGCGGCTCATGCCCGAGGCTTCGGCGAGTTCCTCAACGGATGTTGCATCGAAACCCTGCCCGGCCAGGAGCCGGATGGCGGCGGCCACAGGCTTGTCGACGGGCTGTTCGGAAGGGGGCAACGTCATGCGCCGAAATTAGCACAGCGGGCAGGCACCGCCGGCCCGCCGCTGGATGCGGCGGGCCCGCGGCACCAGGCCCTGGATGCTGCAACCCCGGTTCAGGCGCCCTGCCGCGCCCAGCTTGTGAGCTTGTCCGAGAGCTGCATGTAGGCCTCGTTCACCTGGTGCAGCTCCGGGTGGTTGTCGTACCACGCGACGATTTCCCGGGCGCCGTCCGCGAACGGGATGGTGGCGGTGAAGTCCGGGACGAGGGATTTGATCTTGGTGTTGTCAAAGACCACCGAATGCGACCGGTCGCCCAGGAGGTTGGCGCCCAGTTCCTGGTCGTGGGCGGCGATGGTCTTGGACGCTACGTGCACCAGTTCCGGCTCGCGGACTCCTGCTGCCCGGGCGAAGAGCCGGTAGATCTGGTTCCATGGCAGGTACTCGTCAGAGGTGATGGTGTAGCTCTCTCCAACCGCCTGTGGCCTTCCGAGCAGGCCGACGAACGCCTTGGCGAAGTCCTTGCTGTGCGTCAGCGTCCACAGCGAGGTGCCGTCGCCGTGCACCATGACCGGGAGCCCGCTGCGCATCCGGTGGATGTCCGTCCAGCCGCCCACCATGGCAATCTTGGTGCGGTCGTAGGTGTGCGACGGCCGGATGACCGTCAGGGGGAAGTCCTGCTCCCGGTAGGCCTGGAAGAGCAGTTCCTCGCACGCGATCTTGTCCCGGGAGTACTGCCAGAACGGGTTCTTCAGCGGCGTCGACTCACGGATGGGCAACCTGGTGGGCGGCTTCTGGTATGCCGAGGCGGAGCTGATGAAGACGAACTGGCCGGTCCGCTCCCGGAACAGGTCCATGCTTGTTTGTGCCTGGTCCGGAGTGTAGGAGATGAAGTCCGCGACGGCGTCGAACTCCCTGGTGCCCAGGACCTCCCGGACCGACGCCGCATCCCGGACATCCGCATGGAGCACTTCCGTCCCGTCCGGAACCGGCCGGGTGGACTGGCCCCGGTTCAGGATGGTCAGCCGATGGCCCAGCGCGGCGGCGCGTTCGGCCGCCGCCGCACTGATGACCCCGGTGCCGCCGATGAAGAGGATGCTCCGGGGCGCCACCGTATCGCCGGCGGGTGGGGTTACCACGCGTAGTCTTCCGGTGCCGTGCGGTGTCCCGGGAAGATGTCGTCCAGCCGCTTGAGGGCGTCGCCATCGAGGGAGACGTCCAGGGCGCGGATGGCGGCGTCCAGCTGTTCCTGGGTGCGCGGGCCCACGATCGGGGCGGTCACCGCCGGCTGGTGCAGAAGCCAGGCCAGGGCAACATCGCCGGGTTCGTGACCCAGTTCGTCGGCGAAGTCCTCGTACTGGCGGATCTGGTCCTGGTGCTTCTTCAGCGTTTCAGCCGCCCGTCCTTCAGTGCGCCGCACGCCCTCGCGTTCCTTCTTCAGGACACCGCCCAGCAGCCCGCCCTGCAGCGGCGACCAGGGGATCAGGCCAAGGCCGTACTGCTGGGCCGCGGGGATGACTTCCAGTTCCACCTGGCGCATGAACAGGTTGTAGATGGACTGCTCGCTGACCAGGCCGGTGTAGTTCCGTCGACGGGCCGCTTCCTGCGCCTGCGCAATGTGCCAGCCGGCAAAGTTGCTGCTGCCCGAGTACAGGATCTTCCCCTGCTGCACCGCAACTTCGATGGCCTGCCAGATCTCGTCCCACGGCGTATCACGGTCGATGTGGTGGAACTGGTACACATCGATGTAGTCGGTCTGCAGCCGCTTGAGGCTGGCGTCCAGCGCCCGGCGAATGTTCAGTGCCGAGAGCTTGGACTCGTTGGGCCGGTCCGTCATGGTGCCGTACAGCTTGGTGGCCAGCACCGTGTGTTCGCGGCGCTCGCCGCCCTTGGCGAACCAGCGCCCAATAATTTCCTCGGTCCAGCCGCGGTGGCCGGCACCGCCGTACACGTTGGCTGTATCGAAGAAGTTGATGCCCGCCCCGTGCGCGGAGTCCATGATGCTGTGGGCGTCCGCTTCCTCCGTCTGCGGCCCGAAGTTCATGGTGCCCAGGCAAAGGCGGGAGACTTTCAGGCCGGAACGGCCCAGATGGGTGTACTGCATGGCAGATCCTTTCGGTGGTGAAGCCTTCCGGCGGCTGGGTGTCCGGAAGCTACATCTGGGTGAAGGCGGCGACGGCGGGATCGGACCCGATGCGGGCGCCGGACTCGAGTGCGGTGATGGCGGCCAGTTCGTCCTGGGAAAGCTTCAGGGACGAGGCCGCGAAGTTTTGCCGGATCCTGTCCGGATTGGCCGACTTGGGGATGACGATGTTTCCGTTGGCCAGGTGCCAGGCAAGCACTACCTGGGCGGTGGTGGCGTTGTGGGTGCTGGCGATTGCCGTAACGGCGTTTCCTTTCAGGTCACCGCCCTGCCCCAGCGGGCTGTAGGCCTCCACGGCGATGCCAAGGCTCCGGCACTTCGCCGCAAGGTCCGCCTGCTGGTAGCTGGGGTGCAGCTCGATCTGGTTGACGGCGGGGACGGTTTCGGCCGACTCCAGGAGTGTGTCGAGGTGGTCGGAGAGGAAGTTGGAGACGCCGATGGCGCGGATTTCCTTGTTCTCGTACAGCCGCTCCATCTCCTTCCATGCCTGGACGAAGAGTCCCTGCGAGGGGACCGGCCAGTGAATGAGGTAGAGGTCGATGAAGTCCAGGCCCAATGCCTTACGGCTGTTCTGGAATGCTTCCTGCGCCCGGCCCTGCTCGCCGTTGCGGAGCTTGGTGGTGACGAAGATTTCCTCGCGTGCTATCCCGGTGGCGGCCAATGCCGCCCCCACTCCTGCCTCGTTGCGGTAGGCCGCTGCGGTGTCAATGTGGCGGTAGCCGGCTTCCAGGGCGTCCTCCACCGTGCGTTGGGTATCTTCCGGCGGGACCTGGAAGACGCCGAAGCCAAGCTGCGGGATGGTGACGCCATTGTTCAGGGTCAGGTTCTGTGTCGGCTCTGACATGGTGTGCTCCTTGGAAAGTGTGGGGCTGGGGATCGAGGCCGGCTCACCACGGGCTGGACTGCGCCAGAAAACGGTTTCCACCGGCTCAATCCCGAGCCTATGCACTTTTCGCCTTCAAGTCAGCAGGCAAGGCTGTTCCTGTTTTTCCTAGGACTGCCAGTCCTACCTTCGTTGTAGAGTAAGGCACTCATCGCAGGCAGAATGGTTCCCATGGGTCAAAGCGCCGAGTTTGGAAAATTCCTCAAAGCCATGCGGTCGCGCTTGAGTCCGGAGGTTGCCGGTACGGGTCCCAGTGCGGGGGCCCGGAGGGTTCCGGGGCTGCGGCGGGAGGAAGTGGCGCGGCTTGCCGGCGTCAGCACCGACTATTACGTGCGGCTGGAGCAGGGCCGCAACATCCACCCCTCGCGCACGGTCCTGGATGCGGTGGCCCGGGCACTGCGCCTGGACAGCAGCGAGCACGCCCACATGCTGGACCTGCTCGAGAACTGCGCCGGTGCTCCCCGAGACCCGGGAGCGGCAACTGCCCAAGGGGTCCGGCCCGCGCTGCGCCAACTCCTCGACGCAGTGGGGGAGGTGCCGGCCATGGTGCTGGGCCGGCGCAGCGACGTCCTGGCAGGGAACCGGATGGCCTTCCTGTTGTTCACGGATTTCCCGGCACTGCCGCCGGCGGAGCGGAACCTCACCCGGTGGACCATACTGGACCCCGCAGCCCGGGAGCTGTTCAGGGACTGGAAGACGGTGGCCGCGGAGGCCGCGGGATCCCTTCGGCTGGACGTGGGGCGCCACCCCAACGACCCGCAGGCCAGCCACCTGGTGGGCGAGTTGGCGGTCCACAGTGAACACTTCCGCCAGTGGTGGGCAGGGCACCGGGTGGCCACCCGCTCGGCCGGTACCGTCCGGCTGCACCATCCCGCGGTGGGGGACCTGGAACTGAACTTTGAAAACCTTGTCCTGCCCGAGGATCCCGACCAGACGCTGAGGGTGTATTCCGCACGGCCGGGATCGCCGTCGTCGGACGCCCTTGCCCTGCTGGGCAGCCTCGGTGCGGTACCCGGCGCTGACCTGGAGCGCGACGCCGCAGTGGTCGCCGAAAGCGGCGAAGCGGGCTGACGGGCGCCCTGCTTCTGTTCATTCGTCCAGCGAAGGGCGGTGATTCTGGCCAGCCGCCCATTGGTCCCTGACCAGGGGTTTCCTAGGGTGGGAATACACGTTTTCCCTGCCCAGTCTTTAACACCCAGGATGGTCTCAACGATGAAACGCATCGCCCTGCTGAAGGAGCGCCAGGCGTCAGCCGGCACCGCCTCCACCGCTACCGGTTCGCACTGCCCTGCTTCGGGGCTCTGGAGCCCGGACCTCGATCCGCACACGGTCCTGTCCTTCTTCGAAGGACACATTTTTCCTGCCTTCGACGGCGTCCCAACGGTCTGGCGCCGGCGCAGCCCGGGTACGGCAAACTAGGGCCGATTAAAGGGGAACTGACCCGCAGCCAACGTCGTAAACATCCGGGACGTGGACTGCGGGTCAGTTATTTAACCCGCCAGCTATTTGGTTCAGTGCTCTTCCAGGCGGAAACCGATCTTGATGGTGACCTGCCAGTCCGCGATTTTCCCGTCCTCCAGGTGGCCGCGGACCTCCTTGACTTCGAACCAGTCGAGGTTGCGCAGGGTCTTGGAAGCCTGGGCAATGCCATTGCGGACGGCGTCATCCACGCCCTGGGTGGAGGTGCCGACAATTTCAGAAATGCTGTACGTGTGGTTGGACAACTTCGCTCCTCGTGATCATCATTGCTCCCGGTTGCGGGCCGTCCCTGAAGCCTAGTGGGACTGCGGGAGCGTTGAACAGACCCATTCCACGCGCCGGTTACTTGGCTTCCAGCACCAGCTGCCTGAGGTCGTCGAGGGTTTGCTGCATGTGCGCGTCCATTGCCTCGCGTGACCGGACGGCGTCTCGGGACTCCAGGGCCTCGGCAATGTTCCGGTGGTGGCCGATGGCATGCTTCTGGATTGCCGGAACGGCAGAGGTCTCCGTCCTGCGCTTTTCCAGCACGCGGTGCAGGGGCTCGAACAGGACTGATACGAAGACGTTCCCCGATGCATGCAGGATGACGTCATGGAAAGCCAGGTCCGCCTCAACAAAAGCCGCGACGTCGTTAATGCTGTGCGCGGCCTTCATCGCGGCGACGTAGTTGAAG
Source organism: Pseudarthrobacter sp. BRE9 (assembly GCF_031844305.1). Classification (NCBI taxonomy): domain Bacteria; kingdom Bacillati; phylum Actinomycetota; class Actinomycetes; order Micrococcales; family Micrococcaceae; genus Pseudarthrobacter; species Pseudarthrobacter sp. BRE9. The sequence goes on from NZ_JAUZUY010000013.1 coordinate 67,472, forward strand.
AGGGCTTCGATGTCCTCCTCCGCGATCCGGCCGGCGGCAAGCTCGCAGGCTCCCGTCTCGAGCATCCGGCGGAGCTCGATGAGCTGGATGGAAGCGTCGGCGTCGTTCTTGCCCTCGGCCGCGGCCCGGATGACGGCTTCCAGCGAGGCCCAGCGGCTCAGGGGATTGACGAACGTTCCCCTGCCGCGCTCCACACTCAGGATGCGCTGGGCCTGCAGCGTCTTCATGGCTTCGCGGACCGTCATGCGGCTGACCTCGTGGCGTGCGCTCAGTTCATGCTCGCCGGGAACGGTGGAGCCTGGCGGAAACTCGCCTTCGATGATGCGGTCAAGCAGCTCGTCGGCCACCACGCCGACAAGTGACTTCCTTGCCATGTTGCCCCCGATCCCTGTGCCCGGCACACGCCTGGCGGATATGTCAGACAAGTGTACTTGCGCGTCCGTATGCCGTGTGCCACACTGACATTCAAATGCAAGATGTCAGACATCTTACAGTTACCTTTACATCAGGATCCGCCCGCCCGGATCCATACACAATGGAGTGCACTGTGACGCTTGAAGCAGACGTTCTGGCCGCCTATCCGGCAGACATGGAGATCCCCGCAGGGCTGGTTGCCGGTGCGCTGGCCGCTTCCAACGCCGAGGTTCCCCGTGTGCTGGTAGTGCTCGACGACGATCCGACCGGCACGCAGTCCGTGGCGGACCTGCCCGTGCTCACTCGCTGGGACGTGGCGGACTTCGCCTGGGCCTTTGGCCAGGGCAAGCCCGCTGTGTACGTCCTGACCAACACCCGCAGCCTGGACCCCGCAGAGGCCGCCGCCCGTAATGAAGAAGTGGTCCGGAACGCCCTGGCCGCAGCAGGATCACCCGACAAGCTCCGCCTGGGCTTCGTCAGCCGCAGCGACTCCACCCTCCGCGGCCACTACCCGCTGGAACCCGACGTCATCGCCGCCACTGTCGCCGCGGTGAGCGGCGAAAAGACCGATGGCGTGGTCCTGGTTCCGGCCTTTCCCGACGCCGGCCGGCTCACCATCGGCGGCGTGCACTACATGCGCGGCACCGGTGACGCCAAGGGCGCCCTGGTCCCCGTCTCCGAGACCGAGTTCGCCAAGGACGCAAGCTTTGGCTTCAGCACCTCCGTCATGGCTGAGTACGTCGCAGAAAAGTCGCAGGGCAGATTCCCCGCCGACTCGGTCATTGTCCTGGACCTGGACATCATCCGGGCAGGCGCTTCCGCGCAGGATCCGGCCATCTCCGCCAAGGCCATTGCCGATGCCATCGAACCGGCCACCGACTCCACGCCCATCGTCGCCGACATCGTCACTGAAAACGACTTCCGCGCCCTGGCCCTGGGCCTGGACGAAGCAGAACGCCGCGGCAAGAAACTCCTGTACCGGGTTGGGCCGCCGTTCGTCCGCGGCCGCATCGGCCAGGAAATCCGCACCGCCCTGAGCGCCGATGAAGCCTATGCGGGCAACACCCCGTCGGAGGCGGGGGGTTTGATCGTGGTGGGTTCGCACGTTGGCCTCACCACCCGGCAGCTCAACGTCCTCACCGCCGAGCACAGCTCAGCGCGGATCATCGAAATCGACGTCGAGAAGCTCCTCGGCAACGAAGCGGACGCCACTGCACACCTGGACCAGGCGGTGGACGCCGTCGTCGCGGCCCTCCGCGCCGGTGACGTCATCGTCCACACCAGCCGCCTGCTCATCAAGACCGACGACCCCGCCGAAAGCCTGCGGATCGCCCGGACCGTGTCCGCCGCCGTCGTGGACGTGGTCAACCGGACCCTGAAGACCTTCCCGCCGCGGTTTGTCATCGCCAAGGGCGGCATCACCTCCTCCGACGTGGCCGCCCACGGCCTGGAAATCCGCCACGCCATTGTCCGCGGCCCCATGTTGCCCGGCATCGTCAGCCTCTGGGAACCCGTGGACGGACCGGCCAAGGGCATCCCGTACATCGTGTTCGCCGGCAACGTGGGCGACGATGACTCCCTCGCCCAGGTCACCCGCAAGCTCAGCGCCAAGTTCTGATCCCCACCCTAATTTCCCGCAAGAATTCAACGGAGAACACCATGACCAGCAACTACACCGTCACCGTCCTGGGCCTTGGTGCCATGGGCCTGCCCATGGCCACCCGCCTTGCCTCCCAGCTGACCGTCCACGGCTTCGACATCGCCGAACCGCGCCTCAAGCTCGCGCAGGAAGCCGGCATCGCCACCTTCACCACGGCACGTGAGGCCGCCAAGGGCGCCGACGCCGTGCTCCTGGCCGTCCGCAACGGCGAACAGCTCAACGACGTCCTGTTCGGCGAGAACGGTGTGGCCTCGGTGCTGGAGTCGGGCGCTGTCGTTATCCTTGGCAGCACGGTCGGTACCGATGCCATTCCCGCCACTGTGGCCAAGCTGGCCGAATACGGCGTGGACCTGGTGGACGCCCCGCTGTCCGGCGGCCCCAAGCGCGCCGGCGAAGGCGACCTGCTGATCGTCGTTGGAGCTTCCCCGGAAGCCCGCGAAAAGGCCGCCCCGGCCCTGGAACTGCTGGCTTCCACCCTGACCGTTGTGGGCGACAAGCCCGGCGACGGCCAGGCCCTGAAGACCGTCAACCAACTCCTTTGCGGCGTCCACATCGCCGCCGCTGCCGAGGCCCTGGCCCTGGCGGACGCGCTGGGACTGGACCAGGCCAAGACGCTCGCCGCCCTGGAAGCCGGCGCGGCCGGTTCCTTCATGCTCTCCAACCGTGGCCCCCGGATCCTTGAGGCCTACGACGAGGAAGGCGCCGAGGTCCTCTCCCGCCTGGACATCTTCGTCAAGGACATGGGCATCGTGGGCAAGGCCACCCGTGCCGCCGGCCTGGCAGCCCCTGTTGCCGCTGCCGCCGAGCAGCTCTACCTCCTGGGCCAGGCCCAGGGCCTGGCCGCCGCCGATGACTCCGCCGTCATCAAGGTCGTTGCGCCCACCAAGCGCACCAAATAAGCCACCCGCCAAGCAGGCCACCCCCAAGCGGTGCGACGACGGCGGTCCCCCCTCCGCCGTCGTCGTACCTCCCAGCGTTGCTGACCCTGTTCCCGCAGCGTTCCATCCCCGCCGTAAGACCTGATGCCCGTCTGCCCCCGGACCGGCATGTCGAAGGAGACACCACCCCGTGAACCACCTTATGAATCCGCTGATACAGCGGGCGGCCGATGCCCCGGCCCTCAAACCCGCCGTTGAGCTGGGCACCCCGGTACTGCTCACCATCGCAGCGGTGGGCATCGCCATCCTGCTGGTGATGATCATCCGCTTCAAGATCCAGGCCTTCGTTGCGCTGCTCACCGTCAGCATCCTGGTGGCCGTGGCTGCCACCATTCCGCTGCAGGACATCTTCACCGTGGTCTCCGGCGGCGTGGGCAGCACCATGGGCAAGGTGGCCATCCTGATTGCGCTCGGCGCCGTGCTGGGCCGGATGATCGAGGTGTCCGGCGGCGTCCAGTCCCTCGCGGACCACTTCACCCGCAAGCTGGGCGCCCGGCGCGTGGCCGTCGCGCTCACCGCCGTCGGCTTCCTGGTGGCCATCCCCGTCTTCTTCGAAGTGGGCGTCATCGTACTGGTGCCCATCGTGTACGCCTTCGCCAAGATCGCCAAGGTCCACCCGATCAAGTTCGGCCTGCCCATGGCCGGCATCATGCTCGCCATCCATGTGGCCGTCCCGCCGCACCCCGGCATCGTTGCCGGCGCCGGCGTGCTCGGCGCCGACATAGGACTCATCGCCCTGATTTCCCTGCTGATCTGTGTTCCGCTGGGCTTCCTGTCCTACTGGGTCGCCTCCATCATGAACCGCAAGGAATATGAGCTGCTGCCCGCCGTCAGGACCCAGGTGGAGGAGTTCGGCTCCGACTCGCTGGTCAAGGTGGGCCATGACGGACCCGGTGCCGCCGCCATCGCTCCTCCCCGGCCGGGCCTGATCATCTTCCTGATTGCCGCACCCATCGTGCAGATCCTCCTCGGTACCGCCGGCACCCTCATCCTCGCCAAGTCCCACCCGCTGTACGGCCTCGCAGCCTTCGTCGGCAACCCCTTCCTGGCCCTGCTCGTGGCCGTGGCGCTGTCCTTCTTCCTGCTTGCCGTCCGCCGCGGCTGGTCCTTCAAGGAAACCGGCGAAATCTTCGAAGGCTCCCTGCCTCCCATCGCCTCCATCCTGATGGTGGTGGCTGCCGGTGGCGTCTTCGGCAACGTCCTCCAGGTTTCCGGCATTGGTTCCGCGCTGTCCAAGACCCTGGACACGCTCGGTGTGCCCCTGCTGCTCCTCGGCTTCATCATCTCGCTGGCGCTGCGCGCTGCCCAGGGCTCGGCCACCGTGGCCATCGTGACCACCACCGGCCTGCTGTCCGCGGCGGTCAGCGGTGGCGGCTACAGCCCGGCGCAGATTGCCGTGATCGTGATCGCCATCGGTTTCGGCGCCCTGGGCCTGTCCCACGTGACGGACGCCGGTTTCTGGGTTGTGGTCCGCTACTACGGCCTCACAGTTTCTGACGGACTGAAGACCTGGACCGTCCTGACCACCGTCCTGGGCCTGGCCGGCTTCGCGCTGACCTTCGTTGCCTGGATCCTGGTGGGAGGCCTCGGCGCCTGATGAAGACCCGACTGGACCACCTGGTCACCTCCGCCCTGCAGCAGGGCTCCGCGGTGCCCGCCTTCACCTGCTACGACTTCACCACCGCGCTGGCCGTGGTGGGCGCCGCCGAGGAATCCGGCCGGGGCGTGATCCTGCTGGTGGCACCCAAGACCGCCGCCACCGCCAACGGCCTGCGGCTCATCGCGGCGCTGCGCGGGCTGGCCGACGCTGCCGCGGTGCCCGTCGCGGTGCAGCTTGACCACGCATCCGACCTGAAGGTCATGGCCGACGCCGTGGCGGCAGGGGCGGATTCCGTCCTCGCCGACGGTTCGTCCCTTCCCTACGAGGAGAACATCGCCCTGGTCCAGGCGGCCCGGGCCCTGCTGGGCGCCGGCGTGGTACTGGAAGCGGAACTGGGCGGCCTGGCAGGCGACGAGGACCGTGCCTTCTCCGCGGACCAGCCGGCCGGCGGGGGCGGCGTGGATGTCGCCGGGCTGACGGACTCGGCCCAGGTTGAGAACTTCGTGTCCCGCACCGGCGCGGAGCTGCTGGCCGTCGCCGTGGGCAATGTCCACGGCAAATACAAGGGCGAGCCGCGGCTGCGCTGGGACGTACTGCAGGACATCGCGGCACGGGTCCACATTCCGCTGGTCCTGCACGGCGCCTCCGGCATCCCGGCCGGCGAGCTCGTCAAAGCCGCGGCCATGAACGTTGGCAAGGTCAACTTCAACACCGAACTGCGGACCGGCGTGCTGGCCACCCTCCAGGACCAGCTTCCCGCCCACCGCGCGGACGGAGAGAACCTGCAGGGCCTGCTGGCCACCTGGAACCAGTCCGCCAAGGGCTTTGCCGCCACCACGCTGGCTACTCTGGCACGGTAACGCCGGCCGGAAACTCCAACGGTAGGGAGGCTAGGATCAAGCAATGACCCTGGCCTCCCTTCTTTTTGCCTTCCTTGCCGGCGCCCTGCACGTCTTCATCTTCACCATGGAGTCGCTTACCTGGACCCGGCCCGCCACCTGGAAGCGCTTTGGGGTTGCCTCCCAGTCCGATGCCGAGACCACCAGGCCCCTGGCCTACAACCAGGGCTTCTACAACCTGTTCCTGGCCATCGGGGCGTTCATCGGCACAGGGCTCGTGGCGTTCGGCGGTGCGGGGTCCACCCAGGCCGTGGCGGGCTGGACCCTCATCTTCAGCTGTTGCGGCTCCATGCTGCTGGCGGCCGCCGTCCTGGCCTTTACCGGACGGAAGTACCTCCGCCCCGCCGTAACGCAGGGCACCATGCCCCTGTTCGCCGTCGTTTTGGGACTGCTGGCCACACTGCAGTAAAAGGATCAGCAACCGGCCCAAGTCCTTAAACCGCGCCCGCGCCGGGGGCACAATAGTGCCATGGGCAACGTCGAGTCCTTGTAAGTTCCCATGCGAAGCACCGGCACGCGGGGGACGGGAACCGGGGCGGACACGGAAATCCGTGACCCGGCCATCGACCTTGTCCGGTTCATCTGCCTGGTCCTGGTGGTGGTGGGGCACTCCACGATGGTCAGCCCGGTCCTGCACCCCGATGGGACCGTGACAACCGAGAACACCCTGGCCGAACAGGACTGGTTCGAACCCGTCATCTGGATCTTCATGGTCATGCCCCTGTTCTTCGTCACCGGCGGGATCACCGGCCTGCAGTCCTGGCGCCGGCTCAAGGCAGCCGGCGGGACGGCGGCGCAGTTCATCCGCGCGCGGCTCCTGCGCCTGGTCCGCCCGGCCGCCGCACTGCTGGCGGCCATGGTGGCGGGCCTGTCCGTGGCGGCCGCGCTCGGCGTGGACCGGCAGGTGGTCCAACTCATTGCCACCGGCGCGGGCATGCCGCTGTGGTTTCTGGCGGCCTACCTCGCGGCGCAGCTGAACATCCCGGTCCTGTCGGCTCTCCATGACCGCGTGCCATGGCTGGGCTTCGGCCTGCTGACCGGGCTGGTGGTCGCCGTCGACTGCCTTCGGGGTGCCTTGCCGGACCTTGCCAATATCAACCTGGTGTTCGTCTGGTGTGCAGTCCAGCAACTGGGTTTCCTGGCTGCCGACGGACATTTTTCCCGCCTCTCCCGTTCCGGGCTGCTGGGCCTCGCGGTGGCGGCACATCTGCTGCTGGGACTCGTGACCGGGCTGGGCCTGTATCGGGGCAACATGCTGGTCAACCTCAACCCGCCCAACCTGTCCCTGGTGCTCCTGGGCGTTTCCCAGCTGGCGGAAATGGAACTGGCGCGGCCGGTCCTGGCGCCGCTGGCCGGCATCGGCTGGATCGGCCGGCTCCTGGTGGTGGCCGGTGCCAGATCCCTGACGGTGTACCTCTGGCACCTGCCGCTGCTGGCGGCGATGTCCGGGGTGCTGCTCCTGGCGCCAATTCCCAAACCATCCTCCGGAACCGCCGAATGGTGGTGGTCACGCCCCCTCGTGGTCCTTGCTCTGGTCCTCCTGCTCCTGCCGGTGGCCGCAGCCTTTGGCCGCCTGGAGGAACGGACGACGGCGCCCCAGGCCTTCCGCTGCAGGCCCGCCGTGGCGGGGGTCGCCGTCGTGGTGGTCTTCCTCCCCGTGGCGGACGCCGCCCTCAACGGACTGTCGCTGGGGCTGCTGGCAGCAGGCGCCGGATGTTTTTCCGCGGCGATCCTCTTGCTGGGCGGCCTGCCGTTGCGCCTGCGGCATGCTGTCCGCGGGGGCCGGAGGCGGGGTCCGGGAAGAGGGGCAGAAGGGGCATTGCCAGCGGCGTGAAGTAGTGCCAGTGTCGAACCATGACCGAGAACACCGCGTCCGCAGAGGACACCTTCCACGCCAACGTCTCGCTGCTGCGCAATGACGAACAGCAACGGTATGAGCTCCTGGTGGATGGCAGGTTGGCTGTCCAGGCCTTCTTCCGTGACCTTCCCGGGCACATCGATTTCACCCACACGGAGACCGGGGAGGACTTCGAAGGCCAGGGCCTCGGCAAAGTCCTGGCGCATTTTGCCCTGGATGATGTAGTGGCTACAGGAAAGCGCATCATCCCGCACTGCCCGTTCATGTCCAGCTACCTCCGAAAGCACGAAGGCTACGGCCAGTTCGTCGACTGGCCTGAGCGCTGACCTCATCCCGGCATCGTCCCGCCGTTACTCCCACGCCTGCCCCGGGTACAGCGTGTGTAGGTATGTGTGTGCAAGAGGCATGTGCAGCAGGGCAGGTCCAGCGCCGTCCGGAAGCGGGAGCCGGGTGTGAAAGCCCGTTGAGGAAGCCGGCTTAGCCGGCCGTTCCCGCGGTGCTGGCCGGGAAGGGCGATGTGGCGGGAAACCAGGACACCGTTTTCGACGTGGCGGTCATTGGCGGGGGACCGGCGGGGCTGAGCGCGGGGACCGCCCTGGCGCGGGCACTGCGTTCGGTAGTGGTGATCGACGCCGGTGAGCAGCGGAATCTCGGGGCGGAAAGTGTCCACGGCTTCCTCAGCCGGGAGGGGATGAGCCCAAGGGACCTTCTCGCGGCAGGCCGGGACGAGCTGGCCCGGTACGGCGGGACCATGGCGTCCGGATTTGTCAGGTATGCCAGGCGCGACGGCGACCAGTTCGTCCTTGCCCTGGACGACGGCTCCACCCAGGCCGCCCGGCGCCTGCTGATCGCCACAGGAATCATGGATGAGTTGCCGGAGCTTCCCGGCGTAGCCGACCGTTGGGGCCGGGATGTGCTGTATTGCCCCTACTGCCATGGCTGGGAGGTCCGAAACCAAAGAATCGGAGTCCTGGCGGCCGATTCCCACTCCGTATTGCAGGCCTTGACGTTCCGGCAGTGGAGTCCGGACGTGGTGCTCCTGCTCAACGGCGCCCTGGAACTCACCCCCGGCCAGGAGGAACAACTGGCGGCGCGGTCCGTCCGCGTGGTGGAGGGCAAGGTCCGGGCCCTGGAGGTCCGCGACGACCGCCTCGCCGGCGCCATCCTGGATGCGGGCGGGACCGTGCCCCTTGACGTGCTGGTGGTCAGTCCCGCAACCACCAGCAAAGCCAACATGCTCCAGCGGCTTGGACTCGAACCGGCCGCCCTCCAGGAGGGTCCGGGCAGCCGCCTGGAGACCGACGAAAGCGGCCGGACGTCATGCCCGGGAGTATGGGCCGCGGGCAACGCCACTGATGTTTCGGCCCAGGTCATGACGGCCGCCGCGGCCGGCCTTCGGGCGGCGGAGGCCATCAATGCGGACCTGGTCCTGGCGGACACGCGGGACGCGGTTGAAGCCGCCCGCGTTCCTGCCGGGCAGTAGGGGAAGGTGCTGCTGGGCCGGCCGAAAGAGCTGCTCGGCCGGCCGAAAAGGACTGTTTAGCTTGCGAGGGCCTGGTCGGATACCGGCATGGCGGCGCCCGGGTCGTCAATCGTGAAGCCGCAGGCGCACCGGTAGGTGACCACGCTTTCCGCGACGAAGCCGGTCCGCAGGGCAACGACGGAGTTCCCGTCAACGTATACGGGCTCACGGACCGGCATTTCCCCATGGTCAACAAGCTGCATCGGCATGCGGCAGTGCATGCGTGAATTCAGGGTCATCAGCAGCCCTGCGTCCACGCGTCCGGTGGCGGCCAAGAGCTGCTGGCCAGCTGCGTCGCTGCGTTCCCCAAACGCGGTGAGCTGGTCTTCCATTGCGGTGGTCATTATGTTCTTCCTTGGGCTTCTTTCACGGAGCCGCCGGCGTTGGCAGCCCCGCCGCGAACTGCTTGCGGAGGTTCATCTACGCCATAAGCAAAGCATGCTTACTAATTGATGCACAAGTCGGGATGGGCGGGAACGCCTTCCCGGAGGTGGCTCTCGTTCGGTTTGGGGGTTTTTGCAGGGCACTCACCTTGCCGGCCCATCCCGTTCGCATCGGCTCCGGCGGGCAGCTCTCTGGTTAGGCTTGCACCATGACGCCATCCAGTTCCCGAACAACAGCACTCGTCACCGGGGCCAGCGCCGGGCTCGGCCATGAATTCGCAAAGCAGCTCGCGGCGCAGGGGCATGACCTGGTCCTGGTGGCGCGCAACGCGTCCCGGCTGGCAGAAGCAGCTGGGGACTTCCGGCGCCGGTACGGGATCACGGCTGAGGTGCTCCCCGCAGACCTGACGGACGACGACGACGTCGCGGCCGTCGTCGAACGCCTGGAAGACACATCCCGGCCTGTGGGGATCCTGGTGAACAATGCCGGGATCGGGCTGCTGCACAACTTTGAGGACAACCACGCGCCGGAGGAGAAGAAGCACCTTAAGCTGCACGCCGAGACGTCCATGGTGCTGACCCATGCGGCGCTGAAGGGCATGCTGGAGCGCGGGGAAGGCAGGATCATCAATGTGGCCAGCGTGGCCGCGTTCCTGCCCCGCGGCACCTATTCCGCGGCCAAGGCCTGGCTGGTCAGTTTCAGCCGCTGGGCCAACCTGGCCTACCGCAAGCAGGGCATCAAGGTCACGGCCGTCTGCCCCGGCTTCACCCACACGGAGTTCCATGACCGGATGGGGATGGACAAGTCCGTGGCCCCGTCCTGGACGTGGCTGCGCGCCGAGCGGGTGGTCCGCGAAGGCCTGGCGGACAACGAACGCGGCAAGGCGGTGTCCATCCCGTCCAAACGCTACAAGGTGCTGGCGGCGGTGGCCAAGGTGGCTCCGGCGCGGCTAATGGCCGGGCCGGCCCGGAAACCGAAGTAAGCCCGGGCGCGCGGGCCAGGTGCGGGCTCCGGGCCGGCGGACAGCCACCACCACCAGGATCCCCAACAGCGCGCCCACCAGGGTTTCCACCGCGCGCTCAAGGATCAGGACCTGCGGTTCGGCAGGGGAAGCCAGCTGCGTCATGAGCAGGATGACGGGCGTGAACCAGACCATCGCCAGGCCATAGTGCCTGGTCATGAACAGCTCGGTGGCGAACTGGAAGAGGATGACCAGGAGGGCCAGCACCGTGGCCTGGTGTACCGGCTCCTTCAGTGCGGGATAGAGGCCAGCCAGTGCCCAGGGCCCCGGCAGGATCACGACGGCGGTAACCGCCAGGCCCAGGAGTGTCCCCACGATGCGGTGGACGCCGCGCCGGACGCTGCTGGGCAGGTCGGCGCCGGCAAGCGGGACGGCGGCCGCGGCCATGGCCCAGTGCGGATGGCCGCTGCCGCTCAGGACCCCCACTGTTCCGGCAGCACCCACGGCCAGTACGTAGCGGGCGGCGTGGACGGTCAGTTCCCGCTGCCTTGCGGCTGAACGGGGCGGCCGGCTCCTGGTGGCCCCGGGTTCCCATGACCTTCGCCGCACCCAGCCGCTGAAGCCGATCAGGATGGAGAACACTGATGATCCCGCCGCGATGAGCATGGCCACATACCAGGGGACGGCGGTGGGAACAGATGCGCACGCACCCAGGGCAAGGATTCCAAAGAAGGGCCCGTTCGGCTTCAGCCTTACGCGGTCCGAGTACACGGAGCCAAGTGCGGCCAGGCTCGCCTCCACCGCCACCAGCCACCACGAGTGGATGTGGTTGACGGACAGCGTTACCCCCACAGCCACGCCGCTGAGCAGCACCAGGGCGCCCTGCCCCTGGTGGCGGAGCCGCAGCTGGTGGGGTTCCAAACGGCCGTACATGCCGGTCAATGCGCCGAACACGGCGTAGATAATGAGGTCCGTCCGCCCGGCGGCCAGCAGGAGCAGCGACGGGACGGCAACGCTGAGGGCCACGCGCAGCGCGGCAAGGTGGTCGTTGTTGGCCGGTTCCAGCCTGTGGAGTGCGCGAACCTGTGCCACCACGCGCTTCATGTCCCGACACCTGTCCTGTCTTGTTGCCCTGCCGTGGCCCTAAGGCCTTTGGGAACGTATCACCGGCATCAGACTGACTCATACTGCCGGCAGTCACAATAGGACATCCGGCAGGCACGCAAAGGCCCGTCCCTGCATGCTTCCCCCAAGGAAGCACGCACGGACGGGCCTGTGAGCGTGGGCTACAAGCGTGCCCGGGCGGCCGGCTGGGGTTATGCCCCCGCCGGAACCCCACGGTGTTCGTGCGCGTCGATGCCGTCCTGGGTTTCGAACGGCAGTTCGTCCAGGTTGATCAGCGGGTTCTCATCCTGCGTGGCCACCAGTTCCCTTGCCTCAGCCTGGGTGTCCACGCTGGGCATGGATCCCGGCAGGGGACGGTTGGCGGATTCCTTCAGGAAGTAGATGGCGATGGCGCCCACAAAGGAGGTGGCCATGAGGTAGTAGGCAGGCATCATGTCGTTGCCCGTGGCGCTGATCAGGGCCGCCACGATGAAGGGCGTAGTGCCGCCGAAGATGGCCACCGCGAAGTTGTAGGCAATGCCCATGGCGCCGTAGCGGCTGGACGTGGGGAACTGGGCCGGCAGGGCCGAGGCCAGGTTGGCCACGTAGAACGTCACGGGGAAGGCAACCAGGGCCAGCCCGGCAATGGTGGACCAGATCTGGCCAACGCCGATCAGCATGAATGCCGGTACTGCCAGCACGATGGTGCTCACGGCGCCGATCCAGAGCACCGGACGGCGGCCGATCCGGTCGGACAGCTTGCCGGTCAGCGGAATGCACAGGCTCATGACCACCAGCACCGGAATCGTCAGCAGCGTGCCGTGCACTTCGTCGTAGCCCTTGGACTCCGTCAGGTAGGTGGGCATGTAGGAGGTGAGGGCGTAGCCGGCCGTGTTGGCGGCGGCCACCACCACCATGGCGACGATGATGGGGCGCCAGTAGGCCTTGACGATTCCCACGGGTCCCTTGGCCGTGGCCACGTCACCGGCGGAAGCGTTCTTGGCGTTCTCTTCCTGGGCATCAAGGGTGGCCTGGAACTGCGGCGATTCCTCGATCTTGCTCCGGAAGTAGACGGCGATCAGGCCCAGCGGGCCGGCCACGAGGAACGGGATGCGCCATCCCCAGTCCTCCATGCTGTCCTGGCCCAGGGTCAGCTGCAGGACAGAAACCAGGGCGGCTCCAATGGCGAAGCCGAGGTAGCTGCCCAGGTCCAGGAAGCTGGCGAAGAAGCCGCGGCGCTTGTCGGCCGCGTATTCGCTCACGAAGGTGGTGGCACCGGCATATTCGCCGCCGGTGGAAAAGCCCTGGATGACCTTGAGGAGCACCAGCAGCGCCGCGGCCCACAGCCCGATCTGCGCGTATCCCGGCAGGAGTCCGACGGCGAAGGTGCTTGCCGCCATGATCATCAGGGTGGTGGCCAGGATCTTTTGGCGGCCCAGCTTATCGCCCAGCCAGCCAAAGATCACGCCGCCAAGGGGGCGGGCGATGAAGGTGGCGGCGAAGGTCCCCAACAGGAACAGCGTCTGCGTGGTGGGATCGGACTCGGGAAGGAACACCGGGCCCATGGTGGTGATGAGGTAGCCGAAGACTCCTACGTCGTACCATTCCATGGTGTTGCCGACGATGGTTCCGCCGAGCGCCTTTTTGAGCATGGGCTGGTCCACCACGTTGACATCTGATTCTTTGAGCCGGCGGCGTGGCAGCAGCCTGGGCTTCTTGGCAGCCACGGGGGCTGCAAGGTCTGTTCCGCGGGCGTTCCTGGCGCCTGCTGGAGAGTCGGTCCTGCTTCGGTCTGTGGGCATTTGGGCAACTCCTATGGAGGTCATTTGCTTGCGACTTGTAGCTGCCCCGCTCCGGGCAGGCCTTCAATTTTACGGGATGCCTCTGGCGCACCGACAGTTCAATGGCGTAGAGTGCACCCTTTTGGGCCATTTCAAGGCTGGAATCTGCAAATTTTTGTGGCGCCGTTTCCCGCGCCATTACTGGGAAGCGCGCTGATCAACGGCGGCGTTCCCAAAAATTTTCCGCCGGGAACCGTTTGAGGGCCCATTTCCTGGTGACCACGGCCGCGAAAGTGACGGCGGCCACTGCCCTTCGAGGGGTTCACAGGACACCTTGGCGTGCCTATTGTAGAGCGATGAACACACCTCTTTCCGGGCAGTAGTCCGCGCGCGCCCGGACGCTTTCGTTGGCGTTTCGTTTCAAGGAAGAACGAAGGAAAGAAGGGAAGAACCACAATGGGTGAAGAGTCCAACCAGTTCCACATCAAGCCCGAGGTGGCGGACCACATTGCGGCCGCGATGGACGCGCCGGCAGCACCCGGTCCCGCAGCCATGGGCGCGGCGCCCCTGGGACAGCAAGGCGGGTGGCCGGACGGCTATGGGAAGCGCCGGCATCCCAAGGACCAGGCCGCCGGTCACGGCCGGATGGGACACGAGGCAGCCGTGACGGCCGTCCACCGCACCGGCCGGCCGCAGATGCCGCACTCCTCGTAGCCGGCACCGAAAACAAGCAGCCGGCAGCGAAAACCGGCGTCGACACGCAAATTACCTGGCGCCCCCCAAATTTGGCGGGCGCCAGGTAATTTCTGCGTCGTGGGCTGACGGGCGCGTCGAGAACCGGGTCAGCCTTCCCGGACCACCTCCGATGGATCCTTGTCCACGCGCCAGCCGCGCCACCGGGGATGCCGCAACCTCCCGGGCCCTGTCCACTCGCTGTATGTCACCTCGCCCACGAGCTCCGGCGCCACCCAGTGGGCGTCGGCGGCGTCGGGGCGGGGGACTTCATGGAAAGGCGAGGTCTTCCGGCCAAGCCTTTCCACCGTTTGGCGCAGTTCCGTGAGTTCGCGCATACTGAATCCACTGCCCACGCGGCCCACGTACTGCAGTTTGTCGCCGTCGGGAATTCCCACCAGCAGCGACCCCACAGTGTCCTGGCGCCCGCCCTTTCCCGGCCGCCAGCCGCCCACCACCACTTCCTGGGTCTGCTCTGTCTTGAGCTTGATCCACGTCCGGGTCCGCTGGCCGCTCACATAGCGGCTGTCCGTCCGCTTGGCCATGACCCCTTCCAGGCCAAGCTCCTGCGCGCTTTCCATCAGGAGCTCCACCGGTTCGTCCAGCACCATGGAGAGATTAATAGGGCACTCGGACTGGCGGAAGAATTCCTCCAGCCGCCGCCGACGGGTCCTGAGCGGCAGGCGCCGAAGGTCTTCCCCATTGTCGAACAACAGGTCGAACAGCATCAGCTGGACCGGGATCGTGGTGCGGGCTTTGGCGACGTCGGCGGCCCGGGTGAGTTTCATCCGGCCCTGCAGCAGGCCAAAGTCCGGCTTTCCGCCGGGCCCGACGGCGATGATCTCACCGTCCGCCACGAACGGATGCTCCGGCCAGCACGACCGGTCCGTGAACTCGGGATAGGTCCGGGTGACGTCGTTGCCGTTGCGGGAGAAGATCCGGACCTTCTCCCGGTCCGCCACCAGGATGGCCCGGACGCCGTCCCATTTGAGCTCGAACTGCCATGCGCTGCCCTGCAGGTCGCCGATGTTCCCGGAGGTGGCCATCATCGGCTGGTATTCCAACGGGTCCGCTTCTTCGGTGTCCGCAGCGGTAGCGGCAGGGGGCTGCGCATCAGCGGCAGCTTCGCTTTCGCCGGCCTCCTTCGAAGGTTCTGAAGCCGCCCTAGCCGCCGGCCGCCGTCGTCCGCCGTGATGCTCCTGGTCCATCAGGTGGATGAGCCACTGGCTCTCGGCGTCCTTGCCCTGTCCGCGCCCCGTGTGGATGAGCGCGATCTTGCTGGTGCCGCCGAGCCCGCCGCCGTCGGACCCGGTCAGGGTGACGATGACTTCCTTGCCGTTGATCCACTTGTGCAGCTCGTAGGTGCCGGTGTCCCAAATAGTCATGACACCCGCCCCGTATTGTCCCTTCGGAATGGTGCCGTGGAAGGTGAGGTAGTCCATGGGGTGGTCCTCGGTCTGGACCGCCAAATGGTTCTTGGTGCCGGACTCCGGAATGCCCTTGGGCAGGGCCCACGACGCCAGGACGCCCTCGTGTTCAAGCCGGAGGTCGTAGTGCAGCCGGCTGGCGTGGTGTTCCTGGATCACGAAGCTGTTGCCGCCGGCCGGGATGCCTGCGAAGGGCTCCGGCGTTGCCTTGGGGTCGCGCATGGAGCGGTACTTGCCCAGGCGGGGATCGTCGCCGTGGGGTGCTTTGCCCTGGTCCGGCCCGACGTCTGACGCGTCCTCCGCAGCACCGGCTGAGGCCCCGTCTGCAGCACCCCCTGCAGCGTTGACGACGGCGGCGAAAGGGTCCTTGCCGTCGCCCACCCGGCGCAGGACCTCGTGGTAGTCCAGGTGCTTGAGCCCGGGCGATTCGATTTCCCGCCAGGTCCTGGGTGCGGCCACCAGGGGCGTGGGCCTTCCCCGCAGCGAGTAGGGGACCACGGTGGTTTTTGCCGCATTGTTCTGGCTCCAGTCCACCAGCACCTTGCCCTTGCGGAGCGACTTCTTCATGTCGCTGACGGCGAGGTCCGGGTGGTCGGCCTCCAGCGCCCGGGCCAATTCCCGCGCAAACGCCGAGATCTGCTCGGAGGTCTGCGTCCCGTCCAGCGCCGCGTAGAGGTGGATGCCCTTGCTGCCGCTGGTCACCGGTACCGGGTCCAGGCCCACGTCCTCCAGGATGGACCGCGCCAGGAGTGCCACCTCGCGGCACTCCGGCAGGCCGGCGCCCTCACCCGGGTCCAGGTCCAGCACCAGCCGGTCCGGGTTCAGTTGGTTCCCGTGCGAGTCCACCCGCCATTGCGGCACGTGGATTTCGAGTGAGTTGATCTGGCCGAACCACGTCAGGGTCGCGGCGTCGTTGACCATCGGGTAGTGGATGGTCCGGTCCTTGTGGGTGATCGCGGCCCGCGGCAGCCAGCCCGGGGCAGAGTCCTCCAGGTCCTTCTGGAAAAACACCTCGCCCGGCTTGTCCGCGGTGCCCACTCCGTTGACCCACCGCTTGCGCGTGGCCGGACGGTTGGCCGCCGCCGGGATGAGGACGTGGGCCACCGCGGCGTAGTAGGCCAGCACGTCCGCCTTGGTGGTTCCGGTCTCCGGAAAGATGATCTTGTCCAGGTTGGTCAGCGTCAATTCGCGTCCCGCGACCCGGACACGTTCCCTACTGGGGGCCACGGGGCTTCACCTCCGGCCCGCTCTGATGTTGACTGTATGGATGAGAGCCATCTGGAAAGGTGCCATCGCGTTCGGGCTGGTCAACGTGCCAGTGAAGGTCTACAGCGCCACTGAAGATCATGACATCAGTCTGCACCAGGTTCACAATGCCGACGGCGGCAGGATCCGTTACCAGCGCCGGTGCGAGGTGTGCGGCGAGGTGGTGGACTACTCGGACATCGAGAAGGCATTCGAGGAGGACGGCCGCACGGTGGTGCTGTCCAAGGATGAGCTCAAGTCCATTCCCGCGGAGAACAGCCACGAGATCGAGGTGGTGCAGTTCGTCCCGTCCGAACAGCTTGAACCCATGATGTTCGAGAAGAGCTACTACCTGGAACCGGACTCCAAGTCGCCCAAGGCCTACGTGCTGCTCCGCCGCGCGCTCGAGGACACGGACCGGGTGGCCATCGTCCAGTTCGCCCTCCGGGAGAAAACCCGGCTGGGGGCCCTGCGCATCAAGGACGACGTGCTGGTCCTGCAGTCACTCCTCTGGCCCGATGAGGTGCGGGAAGCCAACTTCCCGTCCCTGGACGCCTCGATCAAGATCTCCGCCCAGGAACGCGACATGTCCGCGGCGCTGGTCGAATCCATGGCTGCCGACTTCGACCCCGCGTCCTTCACGGACGAGTACCAGGTGCAGCTCCGCCAGCTCATCGAGGCCAAGCTCGAACAGGGCGAGTCGCTGGATACGGAGGAGACTTTCGGCGTCGAAGCCGGAGAGGGCGGCAAGGGCGAGGTCATCGACCTCATGGAGGCCCTGAAGCGGAGCCTGGACAGGAAGCGCGGCGGCGGGGAGGCCGCCTCCAGTGGGAATTCCGACGACGAAGCGGACACCGGGGACGAGGAGGCGGAGCAGGCCAAACCGGCACGGAAGACGTCCGGTACGAAGTCATCCGGCACCAAGGCCGCCGCATCAAAATCGACGGCTTCCAAAACAACGGCAGCGAAGACAACGGCGTCCAAGACAACGGCGTCCAAATCAACGGCGTCCAAATCGACTGCATCCAAGGCTGCGGACACCAAGTCCACAGGAACCAAGGCCACGGGCACCAAGACCGCGGAAAAGCCTGCCGCCAAGACCACCAGGGCGCGCAAACCCGCCTGACCCCGGTACATGCCTGCAGTCCTGCCTTTACAGGGGCCTGCATCGCGTCCACAATGAGTCGCATCGCAGCCTCCGCTGTGCCAACAGTGCGCTGTCGCTCATTCGAACGGACACGTAGAGGGGCACGGACATGGACAACCAGACCGACTTAACGGACGCGGACCGGGAACTCAAGAAGAAGCACCGGGCCATGTGGGCGTCGGGGGATTACCCCGCCCTCGCCGACGAGATGCTCCTGGAACTGGGCGCCATCCTGGTCGAAGCCTGCGGAATCAGGTCGCGCCAGCGGGTCCTGGACGTCGCCGCGGGAACCGGCAACGCAGCCATTCCGGCAGCAATGATGGGCGCCAAGGTGGTGGCCAGCGACCTCACCCCCGAGCTTTTCGAGGCAGGACGCCGGGAGGCCGCTAACCGCGGCGTCAGCCTGGAGTGGCAGGAAGGCGATGCCGAAGCCCTGCCATTCGGCGATGCCGAGTTCGACGTCGTCATGTCCTGCATCGGAGTCATGTTCGCACCGCACCACCAAGCGGCCGCGGACGAACTGCTCCGCGTGTGCAAGCCGGGAGGCTCCATCGGGCTGCTGTGCTGGACGCCGGAAGGATTTATCGGGCAGATGTTTGCCGTCTTGAAGCCTTTCGCCCCACCGCCCCCACCGGGCGCGCAGCCGGCGCCACTGTGGGGGAGTGAGGAACATGTCCGCGAGCTGTTGGACGGGAGGATTACCGGGATCCATACCCGCAAGCAGAACCTTGCCGTCAAGAGCTTCCACCAGCCCGCGGACTTCGTCAGGTACTTCAAGTCCCACTACGGCCCCATCATTTCCGTCTACAAATCACTGGGCGAGGACCAGGACAAGGTCAAGGCACTGGACCAGGCGCTCACGGAGTTGGCTGACTCGTTCGGCGACGCCCACGGTGACGTCCCCTTCCAAATGGAATGGGAGTACTTGCTCTTCACGGCAAAGAAGGCCTGAGCCATGCCGGAGAACCATGTGGCAACGTCGGCCACCACCATCAACGCGAGCCCGGGACGCGTGTGGGAGGTGATGACTGATCCTGCTGCCGTGAAGGAGTTCATGTTCGGGACCACGCTGGAGACCGATTGGAACGTTGGAAGCCCCATCACCTGGCGCGGCGAGTGGGAGGGAAAGGCTTACCAGGACAGAGGCAAAATCCTGGCGGTTGAGCCGGGACGGAAACTGGTGCACACCCACTTCAGCCCATTGTCCGGGCAGGAGGACGAGCCCGGGAACTACCACACCCTCGAATGGACGCTCGAGGACCAAGGCGGCGCCACCCGGCTGACACTGGCCCAGGACAACAACCCCACCGAGGAAGCCGCCGGGCATTCGAAAGCCATGTGGGACAAGCTCCTGGCCGACGTCAAGGCGCTCGCCGAACGCGGCTGAGCCACGCCACCCCGCTACCCAGTTGGGTGCCCAACGCTTAAAAGCCAAGCGGCCGCCGTCGGGCGTTTTCCCAGGAGGGGAAGCCCGACGGCGGCCGCCGGCATTGTGCTGCCGTCCGGCAGCGTGCGGCTACTCGGCGTCGTGATCCGTTTCCAGGATCTGCACCAGGTGGTTCAGCGCATCGTCCGCGCCGGCACCTTCGGCGCGGAGCACCACCACGTCGCCGTGCGAGGCGCCCAGGCTCATGAGGGACAGGATGCTGGCGGCGTCCATGGCCTCGTCGGCCGGTTCGCCTTCACGGGCGATGGTGATGTCCAGGTCGTACTCGCCGGCTGCCTCCGCAAAGATGGCGGCGGGGCGGGCGTGCAGGCCCACGCGGCTGGCGACGGTTGCGGTGCGTTCTGGCATTGTTGCTCCTTTTGTCTTTCGGCGTGCTGACGGTTCAGCGGCCGGTGGGGTAGGCGGGTGGGCCGGCTCAGACGGTTACGGGAACCGGTTCAACCGTATCAACGGTCTTCTTGACTGCCCAGCGCTTCAGTGCGATGACCGACAGTGCGGTGATCACCGTGCCGACGACGATCGAGATGACGAACATCAGGAAGTTGTCGATGGCGAAGAAGACGAAGAGTCCGCCGTGGGGTGCCTTGGATCCGACGCCCGCGGCCATTGAGAGTGCTCCGGTGACCGCGCCGCCGAGCATGCTGGCGGGGATGACGCGCAGCGGGTCGGCTGCGGCGAACGGGATGGCGCCTTCGGAGATGAAGGAGGCGCCCAGCAGCCAGGCTGCCTTGCCGTTTTCCTGCTCAGCGAGGCTGAAGACCTTCTTGTTCAGGACGGTGGAGGCCAGGGCCATGGCCAGCGGCGGAACCATGCCGGAAGCCATGACGGCTGCCATGATCTGCCACGGTGCCTGGTTGTCCATGGTGGCGGCACCCAGGCCGGCAACGGCGAAGGAGTAGGCAACCTTGTTGACCGGACCGCCCAGGTCGAAGCACATCATGAGGCCAAGGATGACGCCGAGGGCGATGGCGCCTGCGCCGGTGAGCCCGGAGAGCCAGCTGTTCAGGCCGTTGGTGATGGCCACGATGGGGCCGCCCAGGATGACGAACATCAGTCCCGAGGCCACGAGGGAGGCCAGCAGCGGGATGATGACCACGGGCATCAGGCCGCGCAGCCAGCGGGGCACCTGCAGGCGGCCGATCACGTGGGCGATGTAACCGGCGAGCAGGCCGCCGACGATGCCGCCGAGGAAGCCGGCTCCCATGAATCCTGCCACCGCACCGGCGACAAAACCGGGGGCAATGCCCGGGCGGTCAGCGATCGCGTAAGCGATGTAGCCTGCCAGCGCGGGAACCAGGAAGCCCAGCGACAGGGCGCCGATCTTGAACAACACCGCGCCGAGGTAGGCGCCCAGCGGGCCCCAGGCGTTGTCCGGGAACTGCGTGGGCAGGTTGAACAGGCTGTTCTGCACCACGATGTTGTCCGCGAACTTGGTGATCAGGTAGCCGCCCATGAGGAAGCCGAGCGCGATCAGCAGGCCGCCGCCGGCGACGAACGGAATCATGTAGCTGACACCGGTGAGCAGGGCCTTCTTGAGCTTCTGCCCGATGTGCTCGCCCCGTTCCTCGGCCTCATGCTCGGCCTGTTCCTCCGCACCGAAGTGCGGGACGCGCCGGGCGTGGGGGTTGTCGGCCGCGGCCAGGGCTTCCTGGACCATCTTGTCCGGTTCGTCGATGCCGCGCTTGACGGGGGCGTTGATGACCGGCTTGCCGGCGAAGCGCTCCTTGCCGCGCACGTCCACGTCAACGGCGAAGATCACGGCGTCCGCCGCTGCGATGACGGCGGGGTCCAGTGCCTTGGCGCCGGAGGAACCCTGGGTTTCCACCTGCAGGTCAACGCCTGCTTCCCTGGCGGCAGCCACCAGCGAGTCGGCGGCCATGTAGGTGTGGGCGATGCCGGTGGGGCAGGCGGTCACGGCCACCAGGCGCTTGGGGCCCCGGCCGGTGGAACCTGCCGATGCCCCTGCGGATGCACCGGCGGCACTTGCGCCGGCACCCGAGGAGCCAACGCTGGCGCCAACCGGGACTGCGTCAGCAGGAGCGGATGCGGCGTGTGCGGCAGGCTTGTCAGCCAGGGCACCGTCGACGAGTTCCACGATTTCCGTCTCCGAGGAAGCGTTGCGGAGGGCTGCGGTGAAGTCCTTCTTGATCAGGGAGCGGGCCAGCTTGGACAGCAGCTTCAGGTGCTCCTGGTCCGCGCCGTCCGGAGCGGCGATGAAGAACACCAGGTCCGCCGGGCCGTCCTTGGCGCCAAAGTCCACCTTCGGGTTCAGCCGGGCCATGGCAAGGGTGGGTTCGATCACGGCTGCGGAGCGGCAGTGCGGGATGGCGATGCCGCCGGGGATTCCGGTGGCA
Organism: Pseudarthrobacter sp. BRE9; assembly: GCF_031844305.1. Classification (NCBI taxonomy): domain Bacteria; kingdom Bacillati; phylum Actinomycetota; class Actinomycetes; order Micrococcales; family Micrococcaceae; genus Pseudarthrobacter; species Pseudarthrobacter sp. BRE9. Next base: position 88,945 of record NZ_JAUZUY010000013.1, read on the forward strand.
GTCTTCTGCTCGCGGGCGAAGGCGTCGGCGAAGAGGCCTTCAACTTCTGATGCGCGTCCGGTGGCAGCTACCTTGCTTGCCAGATGCCGGATCACCGATTCGGGGGTGTTGCCCAGGTTCTGGTCGAGCTCGACCAGTTCCGTGGTGATGAGCTGGGTCACTGTCAATCCTTTCGAAGGGCCGTGATGGTTACGGCATCCGGGGTGGTTTGGTTTACTGCCGGAACAGTGGAACCCGGCAGGGAGGCAGCGGCGGCACCATGGGCCACCGCCTGACGAAGGCAGTCGGCGGGGGCGGCGCCCCGGCCGTGGGCAAGCAGGTAGCCGGCAAGTGCGGAATCGCCCGCGCCTACCGTGCTGACCGCGGCGACCGGCGGGTGCGTGGCCAGCCACGCGCCGTCGGCCGTAACGAGGACAGCTCCCTTGGAACCGAGAGTTGCCAGCACAGCACCAACACCGGAACGAACGACGGCGGCTGCGGCGGCTGCGGCAGCAGCCGGGTCCGCTTCCAGCTCGTCACCGGAGGCCGGGGGAAAACCGGCAGCTGCGGCCAGCTCCGCCAGTTCCTCGGCATTGGGCTTGAGGAGGTCCGGTTTCCCGGAACGCGTGGTTGTTCCGCCGCCGGTGCCTGTTCCGCCGGCGCCTGTCCCGTCGTCGGGGGTTCCGGCGTCAGCCAAAGCGGCGGCGAGGGGCGCCCCGGAGGAGTCGACGGCGATCAGCGGCGCAGTGCCGTTACCCGCCTCCCGGATCCGCCGGGCCACCGTGGCGTAGAAGTTGTCCGGGAATCCAGGCGGCAGTGAGCCGGCCAGGACCACCCAGCCGGCGCCGCGGGAGCTTTCCAGCAGCAGCTTGATGAGGGCTTCCTGCTGGTCGGCGGCCAGGATGGGGCCGGGTTCGTTGATCTTGGTGGTCACGCCGCCGGGCTCGGTGAGCGCCACGTTGGTGCGCAGCGGTTCATCGATGGGAAGCGACACGAAGGGAACTGCGCTTTCCCGCAAGCCCGCAAGGACGGGATCGCTGTCCGCCCCGGGAAGGACGGCAAGCGACTCCAGGCCGGAAGCCACCAAGGCACGGGAGACGTTGACGCCCTTGCCGCCGGATTCCTGGCGGACGGAGACGGCGCGCTGCACCTCACCGCGTTCCAGTGGGCCGGGGAGGGCGACAGTACGGTCAAGGCTGGGGTTGGCCGTGAAGGTGACAATCATGCGACCACCACGTCGACGCCTGCCTCTTCCAGGGCAGCTGCGAGTTCAGGTCCAGGTTCACTGTCTGTGATCAAGGTGTCCAGATCTTTCAGGTTGGCGAACTGGACCAGGGTTTCCGTGTCCAGCTTGGAGGAGTCGGCCAGCACCACAATGCGGCGTGCCGACTGGACGAAGGCGGCCTTTACAGCTGCTTCTTCAGGATCGGGAGTGCTGACGCCAAACGTGGCGTGGATGCCATTGGTGCCAATGAACGCTATGTCCGGGCGGATGCGGGCGGCGGCGTTCACCGTCGTCTGCCCCACGGCCACCTGGGTGATGCCGCGCACCCGGCCGCCCAGGATCTGCAGGGCAACGCCGGGAACGTTGGAGAGCTTGCTGGCGATGGGGACGGCGTGGGTGATGACCACCAGTTCGTGGTGGGGATCGTTCCCGTCGGAAGGCTCGACGGCGGTGCGCCGCGCCAGCATGTCCGCCAGCACTTCGGTGGTGGTGCCACCGTCCATGAGGACGCTGGCCGGCGAGTTCCGGGGGATCAGGGCGAGGGCGGCTTCAGCGATGCGGATCTTTTGGTCAGGCCGCTGGATGGCCCGTTCGGTGATGCTTTCCTCGGTGGTGCTGAAGCGGTCCGCCGCCACCGCTCCGCCGTGAACGCGGCGGACGGTGCCCGCGTTTTCCAGGGCGGCAAGGTCCCTGCGGACTGTTTCAGTAGTGATGCTGAAGCGCTCAGCCAGCAGGGTCACGCTGACCCGGCCACTGCCGGCTACAAGCTCGGCAATCTTTTGCTGGCGCTCTTCGGCGAACACGTACCCTCCGTTGCGTAGGTCCTGCTGGTTCTGATGCCCGGCGGACTTCCCGGACGGCTGCGTGACTGGCATCACATCGATGTTGAGTTACTTGACTTTATCTTTGCTTCTGTTGGTTTGTCAATGGAAACCAACATGAAACAATATTCGCTTTGGTGGGAACGCCCAGGCGGGCGTTTCGGACGGGAACGCGAAAGCCGGGCTGGACAGGTCGTGTCCAGCCCGGCTTTCCGGGTCTCACTGGTCTTTCCGGGATCCCTGTCCCGTTTCCGCTTTGGTCAGACGCCGCCGTCGCGGCTTTCATGGCGGGTGATGCGCTCGCCGGTATTGGGGTCGACCACGGAGCGGGACTCGCTCACCCGGCGGCTGCGGCCGGGGGAGGCGAGGATGAGCGAAGCGATCAGTCCGATCACGCCCACCGCCATCAGGATGTATCCCACCAACTGCTGGTCCACGAACGGAATCAGGCCGGGCGCAACGGCCCATGCAAGGATGGCGCCGAGGGCGATAAGGAAGATTGACGAACCGATTCTCATGACTTGCTCCTTATGGCCGCGGCCTGGGCGGCGCTGGTAGGGCGTTACGGAAAGGTGTTGCGTACACTGCCAAAGCTAAGCCTGCTGTCTGTCAAGCGACACGCTACCTCGCGGCGATACCGGATTCAACGACCCTCCCGGGACGGCGCGGTGGGCGTCGCTAGGCTGGTCCGGTGGAAACAGTTGTGTGGTCCAAGCCGGAAGGCCAGCGTGCCGGCACGCCCTTGCTGGTGATGATGCATGGGTACGGGACGGACGAGTCGCGGATGGTGCGCCTGTTCGAGTCCCTGCCCCAGGAGTTCACCTTCGCCGCCCTGCGCGCCCCCATGCCCATTGGCGACCACTGGGGCTGGTTCCTGCTCGACTACTTCCTGGCCAACGACTTCGCGGACGTTATTTCGGCCGCCAACGCAGTCCAGGCCTGGATTAGCTCGGTGAAGGACCAGTACAGCAGCGTCACCCTGATGGGGTACTCCCAGGGCATGGCCATGGCCAGTACCCTCCTGAGGCTGCACCCGGACGACTACAAGGCCGTTGTGGGGCTGTCAGGCTTCGTGCTCAACAACGAGCTCCTCTCCGTGATGGATTCCTTCGAGGCCAAACCGCCGTTCTTCTGGGGCCGGGACAAGGCGGACCTCGTGATCAACGAAGACGCCATTGCGTACACCGCCGAATGGCTGGAAAAGAACACCCTGTTGACGGCGCGGACGTACCCGGGGATGGGGCACGCCATGTCAAAGGCAGAAATGGTGGACGTCAGCGCCTTCCTGCGCCACTACGTGCTGCGCTGACCCGGAGGCGAATGCTTCAACAGCCATAAAAAACATTTGCAAGTCAAATTTGCAAGCGCTTACACTCGTCTACGGCCATAGTCGGTCCTGCAGTGGGCGGACAGGAAACGATGCTGCGCGCATGCCGCGCCAGCATCACCCTCCTGCAGGCCGCCCCGGCAGCGCCGCCAGTCCGCAAATCGAGAGGACATCGCACTGCCGATGACACAACACATTGCAGCTGACGCCGCCGCCTGGACCGGCGCGTCTGCCATCCTGTTTGACTTGGACGGGGTGCTCACCCCTACGGCCACCGTACATGAGCGTGCCTGGCAGGAACTGTTCGACGGTTACCTGGCCACGCAGCCCGGGGTCTCCGAATACAGCGAAAGCGACTACTTCGACCACATCGATGGCAAGCCCCGTTTTGATGGAGTGCGGGACTTCCTGGCCTCCCGGGGGCTGAAGCTGCCGGAGGGCCCCCTGGATGATGCCCCTGATAACGACACCGTCCAGGGCCTCGGCAACCGGAAGAACGCGATCTTCAATGACATCGTGAGCGCCGGGGTCGAACCGTTCGAAGGCTCGGTGCGCTTCCTCCAAGCCGCGCTGGAGCGCGGACTCAAGGTCGCCGTCGTCTCCTCCTCCCGCAACGCCCCCGCCGTCCTGGAAGCCGCCGGACTCAGCCACCACTTCGCCGTCGTGGTGGACGGGGTGGTGGCCGCGGAGCAGGGCCTGCCCGGCAAGCCAAGCCCGGCCACCTACGAATACGCAGCCAAGCTGCTGGACCTGTCCAGCTCCGAGTGCGTGGTGGTGGAAGACGCCGTGTCCGGTGTGCAGGCCGGACACGCGGGATCATTCCACTCGGTCATTGGCGTGGACCGCGGCGCCGGCCGGCAGACGCTGCTGGACGCCGGCGCCACCCTGGTGGTCAACGACCTTCAGGAACTCATCCCCTAAAAGCTCAAGAATCCCGTTGCCTTCCCCGGGGCAACCCTGCTGCTTCCCCGGCAGCACCAATCCCAGTACCGCACTTCCCCCGAATACTCCGTGCCGGCCCGCCCGGCCGCACGGCATCGCCAAAAGGACCCCGACCATGGCACTCATCACCGCGGACCGCGAACGGTTCCCCGACACCCCCTGGCAGCTCGTTGAAACGCGCTACGAAACCGGCAACGCGGGGACCCTGGAGACCCTGTTTGCCCTGGGAAACGGCCACCTCGGCGTCCGGGGTGCCCACTGGGCAACAGCCGACGCCGAACTGCCGGGCAGCTTCATCAACGGGCTGCACGAGATCTGGGACATCAAGCACGCCGAAAACGCCTTCGGGTTCGCCCGGACGGGGCAGCGCATCCTGTACATCCCGGACGCCAACAACTTCACCGTGGTGGTGGACGGCGAAAACCTCAGCCTGGCCGAATCCGAGGTCCTCGACTACCGACGCACCGTCGACTTCCGCACCGGCATCTATGAGTGCCGCATCACCTGGCAGTGCCGGTCCGGGGCCACGGTGACCACCACGGAACGGCGGGCCGTGGGCTTCGCCTCCCGCGGCAGCCTTGGCATCTCCCTGGAAGTCGCCACGGACCGTCAGGTCTCCCTGGACGTCATCTCCTCCGTGATCAACCGCCAGGACCAGCCGGTGGAAGACCACTCGGTGCATGATCCGCGCCGCGCCGGCCGCCATGCCGGGCGTGTGCTGCTGCCCGTGCGGCTCGACGGCGGCGACGGCTCGCTGCGCCTGTCCTGGGAGGCGTCCGAATCCAAGCAGCGCGTGGGGATCGCGGTTGACCACTGGACCTCCGCCGGGCACCAGCCGTTCGAGACACTGGTGGACCAGGATGACAGCAGCGTCCGGTACGTCCTGGCAGTGGATGCCGATGAGCCGTTCCGGCTGGAAAAGAGCGTCAGCTACGCCGCCGGCCGCACCGTCCAGGACCCGGATGTCGACGCAGCCGCAGTGGCGGAAGAGGCCCTGCACCCGGTGAATGACATCTTTGCCGAGAGCGAAGCCCACTTCCGCAGCTACTGGGCAACGTCGGACATTGTGGTTGATGGGGGCCAGCCCGGACTGCAGCAGGCCATCCGCTGGAACCTGTTCCAGCTGGCGCAGGCAACAGCGCGCGCGGATGTTGCCGGCATCCCTGCCAAGGGCGTGACGGGCTCGGGCTACGAGGGGCACTACTTCTGGGACCAGGAAGTGTACTTGCTGCCGTACCTTACCTACACGAATCCCGACGGCGCCCGCCAGGTCCTGGAGTTCCGCCACGGCATGCTGCCCGAAGCCAAGATCCGGGCCAAGGAACTGAGCGTGGACGGCGCCCTCTTCCCGTGGCGCACCATCAACGGGCTCGAGGCCAGCGCCTACTACGCTGCCGGTACGGCCCAGTTCCACATCGCGGCCGCGATCGCCTTTGCCACCAACAGGTACCTCTGGGCCACCGGCGACTCCGCCTTCCGGGAAGGGATGGGCGCCGAGCTGCTGATCGAGACCGCCCGGATGTGGATCTCGCTGGGCTTCTTCGGCAAGGACGGGCTCTTCCATATCCACGGTGTCACAGGCCCTGATGAGTACACCGCCGTGGTGAACGACAACCTGTACACGAACGTGATGGCCCGCTTCAACCTTCGCGCCGCCGCCGCCCTTGAGCACGCCGAAATCACCCTCGAGGAGCGGCAGCTGTGGGAGGCGGCAGCCAGCCGGATGCAGTTGCCGTTCGACGAGCGGATGCAGGTGCACTCCCAGGACAATGACTTCATGACCCTGGAGGCCTGGGACTGGACCACGCCGCGGTCCAAGTACCCCTTGCTCCTGCACTTCCACCCGCTGGTGATCTACCGCCACCAGGTCCTCAAGCAGGCGGACACGGTCCTGGCCATGTTCCTGCAGTGGCAGGATTTCACGGCGGAGGAAAAGCAGCGCGCCTTCGACTTCTACGACCCCATCACCACCGGCGACTCCACCCTGTCTGCCTGCGTCCAGGGGATCATGGCGGCCGAAGTTGGCTATTCAAGGGAAGCCCTGGACCACTTCACCAACGCAGTCTTCATCGACCTGGACGACACCCACGGCAACACCATCGACGGCGTGCATATCGCCTCCACCGGGGGCGTATGGAGTTCGCTGGTATGCGGCTTCGCGGGCATGCGCGACCAGGGCCCCGTCCCGTTCTTCGATCCCCGCCTTCCCGCGGAGTGGGAGGGACTTGCCTTCCACCTGAAGATCCGTGGACGCCTGCTGCTGGTCCAGCTGTCCGCCGATGCCATCACGCTCACCGTCCAGGAGGGCGAGCCGCTGGAGGTGGACGTGCGTGGCCAGCGAGCCACGGTCGGCGGCCAGCCCGTGCAGGTGCACCTGGAGCGCGTCCCGGAGCCGGAGCCCACGGTGTTCCCCAGCGGACTGCCGACGGCGAGCATCCCCGTGGTGCGCGGCAACAGCTGAGGCGGCTTGCCGGCAGCTACTTCCGCCGGCCCACTTCAGTCTCCTGCCGCCGTCGTTATTCCACTACTTTTAGCCTGCCAGCAGGGTGGCGGCTTCCTGGCGGGTGGTGCCGGAGTCCTGGATGCCTTCTGCGATGTGGGCGAGTTCGGCGGGGATGTCGCGGCCTTTTTTGCGCATGGCGGTGGCCCAGAGGCGGCCGGCGCGGTAGGAGGAGCGGACCAGGGGGCCGGACATGACGCCGAGGAAGCCGATCTCCTGGGCTTCGTGCTGGAGGTCCACGAATTCCTGCGGTTTGACCCACCGGTCCACGGGCAGGTGCCGTTCGGAGGGGCGCAGGTATTGGGTGATGGTGATCAGGTCGCAGCCGGCCTCGTGCAGGTCCTTCAGGGCTTCGCTGATTTCTTCGCGGGTTTCACCCATGCCCAGGATGAGGTTGGACTTGGTGACCATGCCCAGGTTCCGGCCCTGGGTGATCACGTCCAGGGACCGCTCGTACCGGAATGCGGGGCGGATCCGCTTGAAGATCCGGGGTACGGTTTCGACGTTGTGGGCGAACACTTCGGGGGCGGAGTCGCAGATCGCCTTGATGTGGTCGGGGTTGCCGGAGAAGTCCGGGATGAGCAGTTCCACGCCGGTGCCGGGGTTCAGTTCGTGGATTTTGCGGACGGTTTCGGCGTAGAGCCAGACGCCTTCGTCTTCGAGGTCGTCGCGGGCCACGCCGGTGACGGTGGCGTAGCGCAGCTGCATGGACTGCACGGACCGGGCTACCTTGGTGGGTTCGAACATGTCCACGGGGGAGGGTTTGCCGGTGTCGATCTGGCAGAAGTCGCAGCGGCGGGTGCATTCGGAGCCGCCGATCAGGAAGGTGGCTTCCTTGTCTTCCCAGCACTCGAAGATGTTGGGGCAGCCGGCCTCCTCACACACAGTGTGGAGGCCTTCCTTTTTCACCAGGTTCTTCAGCCCGACGAACTCCGGGCCCATCTGGACCTTGGCCTTGATCCATTCCGGTTTGCGCTCCACCGGGACTGCAGCATTGCGCTGCTCAATCCGCAGCATCTTCCGGCCTTCAGGTGCCAATGTCATGTGGTTCTCTTCTTTCAGCATTCGACGACGTTGACGGCGAGGCCGCCCATGGCCGTTTCCTTGTATTTGGAGCTCATGTCCTTGCCGGTTTCGCGCATGGTGATGATGACTTCGTCGAGGGAGACGCGGTGGGTGCCGTCGCCCCAGAGGGCCATTTTCGCGGCGTTGATCGCTTTCGCGGCGGCGATGGCGTTCCGTTCGATGCAGGGGACCTGGACCAGCCCGCCGATCGGGTCGCAGGTCAGGCCCAGGTTGTGTTCCATCGCGATTTCGGCGGCGTTCTCCACCTGCGCCGGGGTCCCGCCCATCACCTCGGCCAGGCCCGCCGCGGCCATCGACGACGCGGAGCCCACCTCGCCCTGGCAGCCCACCTCGGCCCCGGAGATGGAGGCCTGCTCCTTGTAGAGCACCCCGACGGCGCCGGCGGCGAGCAGGAACTTCACCACCACACCGTCCCGGTCCTCCTGGCCGGCCTGGTCCATGCCGGGAGCGAAGTGCAGGGCGTAGAACAGCACCGCCGGGATGATCCCGGCCGCCCCATTGGTCGGGGCGGTGACCACCCGGCCGCCGGAGGCGTTCTCCTCATTGACCGCCAGCGCGATCAAGTTAACCCACTCCTGCCAATACTTCTGGTCATAGAAGTCCTCGTCCTGGCCTTCACCGTCCGGCCGTGAGCTTTCCTTCTTCAGCCGGTCATACCAGTCAGGGGCGCGGCGGCGGACCTTCAGTCCCCCGGGCAGCACCCCGTCACGCTTCAGGGACGTGGCCACGCAGTCCTCCATCACCGACCAGATGTGCAGCAAACCCTCCCGGATCTGCTCCTCCGTACGGGACGCCTTCTCGTTCACGAGCATCACGTCACTGATGCCCAAACCGGTGCTCCGGCAGTGCTCCAGCAGTTCCGCCGCGGTCCGGAACGGCAGCGGCAGTTCCTCCTTGGACGCGTCCAGTTCCTGCTGCGCGGCGTCTTCCTCGCCCTCGCGGACGATGAACCCGCCACCCACCGAGAAAAACGTCGCCGAATGCAAAACCTGGCCGCCGGCATCGGACACCGTGAACGTCATCCCGTTCGTATGCCGCGGCAGCACCGTCAACGGCCGCAGCACCATGTCCTTCACCCCGTACGGCAACGGCACCGCACCAGCGAGGTTCAAGGTCCCGGTCTCAGCGATCGAAGCCAGCCGCTCCTCCACCTCCTCGGGCAGGATCAACTCCGGGTGAAACCCTTCCAACCCGAGCAGGACCGCGGTCATCGTCCCATGCCCATGCCCCGTCGCGGCCAACGACCCGTACAGGTCCACCCGCAACGACGCCACCCCAGCCAGCAGCCCGGAAGCCTTCAACTCCTCCGCAAAAACGGCAGCAGCCCGCATCGGCCCCACAGTGTGGGAACTGGAAGGTCCGATTCCAATAGAAAACAGGTCAAAGACTCCAACAGCCATAACGGGTAGTCCTAACTAAAATTTGTTCGGTTGCTTGTGGCCGGGGTTGGGTGCGACCGGCCGAATTCCTCCGCGTGCTCGGTCGCGAAGACGCCCGCTAAGCGGACGCGACGCTCCCTTAGACGCACGTCTCCGGAATCCGACCAGTCGCCAACACCCCTCACCAGAGCGACAGGCAAGCGGGCAAGCAGGCAACGAACACGGAAGGCGTGTGGACCGGAACAGAAAGACACACGCACGCCGTCTGCCTCCGCTCTCTTCCTGTACGACCAGACCCTGTCCGCGCACAACCGCGTGCGCACGAGGGGCCGGCGGAGCCGGACTTTTCGAAAGCGTGCGTCAAAGCGACGAAGGAGCAGCACGCGTGAAAATGTCCGGTCCGCCGGGCCCGAAGCTGCACAGGTCAGCCGAGGTTTGCGAGGCCCGGGTAGAGCGGGTGGGCGGCGGCGAGGGCCTCGACGCGGTGACGCAGGCCGGAAAGGTCTGTGTCGGCGTCGGCAATTAATGCCTCGGCGATGATGTCCGCAACCTCACGGAAGGCGTCCTCGCCGAAGCCGCGGGTGGCCAGCGCGGGGGTGCCGATCCGCAGGCCGGAGGTGACCATCGGCGGGCGGGGGTCGAACGGCACGGCGTTGCGGTTCACCGTGATGTCGATGGCCGCGAGCCGGTCCTCGGCCTGCTGGCCGTCGAGCTCGCAGTTGCGCAGGTCAACGAGGACCAGGTGCACATCGGTGCCGCCGGAGACCACGCTGATGCCCTTGGCGCTGACATCGGGCTGGACCAAGCGCTCGGCCAGGATCCGGGCGCCGGCCAGAACACGTTCCTGGCGCTCCTTGAACTCGGCGGACGCTGCGATCTTGAACGCCACAGCTTTGCCCGCGATCACGTGTTCCAGCGGGCCGCCCTGCTGGCCAGGGAACACGGCCGAGTTGATCTTCTTGGCGATGCCGGCGTCGTTGGTCAGGATGATGCCGCCGCGCGGACCGGCGAGGGTCTTGTGCGTGGTGGACGTGGTGACGTGCGCGTGCGGCACCGGCGATGGGTGCAGCCCCGCCGCCACGAGACCAGCAAAGTGCGCCATGTCCACCATCAGGTAGGCGCCAACAGAGTCGGCGATGCGGCGGAACTCGCCGAAGTCCAGCTGCCGGGCGTAGGCGGACCAGCCCGCCACGATCAGTGCCGGCTTGTGCTCCTGGGCCAGACGCTCCACCTCGGCCATGTCCACCGTGTGGGTGTCTTCGCGGACGCCGTACGGCACCACGTTGTAGAGCTTGCCGGAGAAGTTGATCTTCATGCCGTGGGTGAGGTGGCCGCCGTGGGCCAGGTTCAGGCCCATGATGGTGTCGCCCGGCTTGATCAGCGCGTGCATCACCGAGGCATTGGCCTGCGCGCCGGAGTGCGGCTGCACGTTGGCGAACTCCGCGCCGAACAGCGCCTTGATCCGGTCGATGGCGAGCTGTTCAATGACGTCCACGTGCTCGCAGCCGCCGTAGTACCGCTTGCCCGGGTAGCCCTCGGCGTACTTATTGGTCAGCACCGAGCCCTGCGCCTGCATCACGGCGACGGCGGTGTGGTTCTCGGAGGCGATCATCTCCAGGCCGTCACGCTGGCGGGTGAGTTCGTCGTCGATCTTTGCGGCGATCTCGGGGTCCAGGGCGGACAGTTTCGCGTCCAGCGACGGGGAGACTACCTGCTCGAAGGCCGCCGTTGTGGTCATGCCCGCGCCGCTCACAGTTCGCCGCCGTTCGCTGCGGCGTATTCTTCAGCGGACATCAGCGGGCCCTCTTCAGTGACGGCCACCTTGAAGAGCCAGCCTGCACCGTAGGGATCGTTGTTGATGAGGGCGGGGTCGGAGACCACTTCGTCGTTGATCTCCACCACTTCACCGGTGACGGGGGCGTAGAGGTCCGAGACCGACTTGGTGGATTCCACTTCGCCGCAGGTCTCACCGGCCGTCACGGTGGAGCCGACCTCGGGCAGGTCAACGTACACGATGTCGCCCAGGGCGTCGGCAGCCACAGCGGAAATACCGACGCCGGTAGGCCCGGATCCATCAACAGCAACCCACTCGTGCTCGGCGGAGTACTTCAGTTCAGAAACAACTTTGCTCATTGTCTATCTTCCTTAGGTTTCGATGTGAAAAGTGAGCGGGCGATGGCCCAAAACATGTCAAAGGTGAGCGGGCGTTTGGCCCTTCGGGCCAGCCGCGGGGGCTTACTTTTGGCGCTTGTAAAACGGGAGGTTGACTACTTCGAAGCGCTCGGGCTTGCCGCGGAGGTCGATGTCCAGGACGGTGCCGACTTCGGCGAATTCGACGTCGACGTAGGCCATGGCGACGGGGTATCCGAGGGTGGGGGAGGGCTGGCCGGAGGTTACTTCGCCCACCAGGGTGCCGTCCTTGAGCACGGGGTAGTGGGCGCGGGCGGCGCGGCGTCCGGTGCCCTTGAGGCCCACCAGCTTTTGCCCGATGGCTGAACCCACTCCCGCGGCCTTGATGGCGGCCAGGGCTTCCTTGCCCACGAAGCCGCTCTCCTTCGTCAGTGACACCACGGGACCCAGACCGGCCGCGTAAGCGTTGACCTGGCGGGAGAGTTCGTTGCCGTAGAGCGGCATGCCGGCTTCGAGGCGGAGGGAGTCGCGGGCGGCGAGGCCGGCGGGAACCAGGCCGAAGCCTTCGCCAGCCCCAAGCAGCGCCTCCCACAGTGCGGGCGCGTCCACGTTGGGAACGTAGATTTCGAACCCGTCCTCGCCCGTGTAGCCGGTCCGGGCGACGAGCAGGTCCTGGACAGCACCGTTGACAGTGATGCCCACTTCGACGGCGGCGTAGTACTTCAGCTCCGTGAGCAGCGCGTGCTGTTCGGCTGGGACCAGCGCCAGGAGGATTGCTTCGGAGTTCGGTCCCTGCACGGCGATCAGCGAAGTCTCAGCGGAGGCGTCAGCCACGGTGACGTCAAAGTTGGCGGAGCGTTCCCGGAGTTCCTTGGCCACAATGGCGGCGTTGCCCGCGTTGGGGACCACCAGGTAGGTGTCGTCTGCGCGGCGGTAGGAAATGAGGTCGTCGATGATGCCGCCGTCGGCGTCGCAGATCAGTGAGTACTTGGCTTTGCCCACGGCCACGGCAGACAGCTTGCCGGCCAGCGCGTAGTCCAGGAACGCTGCGGCGTCGGGACCGGTGACCCAGACTTCGCCCATGTGGGAGAGGTCGAACAGGCCGGCCGCGTTGCGCACGGCGTGGTGTTCGGCGAGTTCGGACTCGTACTTGAGCGGCATCTGCCAGCCGCCGAAGTCCGTGAAGGAGGCGCCGGCCTTCTTGTGCTGCTCAAAGAGAGCGGTGTAATTCTCGGTCATTGGAAATCCTTAGTTCTCAAAATCGACGGTGCTGTCCTCGAACGCTTCGAGGGGCGGGCAGGAGCAGATCAGGTTCCGGTCGCCGGCGGCGCCGTCGATCCGGCCCACGGGCGGGAAATACTTGTCCTGGCGCAGCGAGGCAACGGGGAAGACGGCCTGCTCACGCGGGTACGCGCGGTCCCAGTCAGAGCTGACGACGGCGGCCGCCGTGTGCGGTGCGTTGCGCACCGGCGATGCCTCCAGGGTGAAGTCGCCGCTGGCAACCTGCTGGATCTCGCCATGGATGCTGATCATGGCCTCGATGAAGCGGTCGATCTCGGCGAGGTCCTCGGATTCTGTGGGCTCCACCATCAGCGTGCCCGCCACCGGGAAGGACAGCGTGGGTGCATGGAAACCGAAGTCGATGAGCCGCTTGGCCACATCCTCGGCGGTAACCCCGGTCTTGGCCGTCAGGTCGCGCAGGTCCAGGATGCACTCGTGCGCCACCAGGCCGCCCTCACCCGTGTAGAGGACCGGGAAGTACTCGTTCAACCGGGAGGCGACGTAGTTCGCTGCGAGCAGCGCGGACTTGGTGGCCTCGGTCAGGCCCTCGCCGCCCATCAGCTTCACATACGCCCAGGAAATCGGCAGCACACCAGCGGAACCGAAGCGCGAAGCGGAAATCGCAACACCGTGCCCAGCCTCATGCGCAGCTTTATTCGCATCACCCGGCATAAACGGTGCCAGGTGGGCCTTGGCGGCAACGGGTCCAACGCCGGGTCCGCCGCCGCCGTGCGGGATGCAGAACGTCTTGTGCAGGTTCAGGTGGGACACGTCGCCGCCGAACTTGCCCGGCTGTGCCAAGCCAACGAGGGCGTTCAGGTTCGCGCCGTCAACGTACACCTGGCCGCCGGCCGCGTGGATCGCATCGCAAACCTCGCGGACGTCGGAATCGTACACACCGTGGGTGGACGGGTAGGTGATCATGATGGCCGAGAGGACGTCCTTGTGGGCCTCGATCTTGGCCTGCAAGTCCGCGTGGTCAATGGTGCCGTCGGCAGCAGTAGCGACGACGACAACCTTCATGCCGGCCAGGACGGCGGAGGCGGCGTTGGTGCCGTGCGCCGAGGCCGGGATGAGGCAGACGTTGCGCTGCTGATCGCCGCGAAAGTGGTGGTAGCCGCGTATTGCGAGCAGGCCCGCGAGCTCGCCCTGGGAACCGGCGTTGGGCTGGATGGACACCTGGTCGTAGCCGGTGATCTCGGCAAGATCCGCCTCCAGCCCGGAAATCAGCTCGCGCCAGCCTTCGGTCTGGGAGTCCGGCGCGAACGGGTGGATCGAGGCGAACTCGGGCCAGGAGATGGCTTCCATCTCTGCGGTGGCATTCAGCTTCATGGTGCAGGAACCCAACGGGATCATGGTGCGGTCCAGCGCCAGGTCCCGGTCTGACAGTTTACGGATGTAGCGCAGCAGCTGGGTTTCGGACCGGTGGGTGTTGAAGACAGGGTGCTGCAGATACGCCGAGGTGCGCAGCACTCCTTCGGGCAGTTCGAAACCCTGGGCGTCACCCACGGGACCGGCGCCAAAGGCGACGGCGACGGCCGACAGTGTGGCCGCCGTCGTCGTCTCATCAACGGAAACTCCCACCGTGTCCGCGTCGATGAAGCGCAGGTTGATGCCGCGGGCTTCGGCGGCGGTGATCACCTTGGCGGCCTTGCCCGGGACGCGGACCGTAAGCGTGTCGAAGAAGGAGTCGCTGATGAGTTCGCGGCCCATAGCCGTAAGGGCGGTGGCCAGGACCCTGGCCTTGTGGTGGACGGTTTCGGCGATCGCCTTCAGCCCGTCCGGACCGTGGTACACGGCGTAGAAGGACGAGACGATGGCCAGCAGGGCCTGCGCGGTGCAGATGTTCGAGGTGGCCTTCTCGCGGCGGATGTGCTGCTCACGGGTCTGCAGAGCCAGACGGTAGGCGGGAACGCCGGCGTTGTCCTTGGACACGCCCACAATCCTGCCCGGCAGGGTCCGTTCCATGCCCTTGCGGACAGCCATATAGGCGGCGTGCGGCCCCCCAAAGAACAACGGCACGCCAAAACGCTGGGTGGAGCCGACGGCGATGTCGGCACCCTGCTCACCCGGCGGGGTGATGAGGGTGAGGGCAAGCAGGTCGGCCGCCACCGTGACGAGGGCGCCGCGGTCCTTGGCATCGGCGATCACTGCGGACTGGTCCCACACCTGGCCGGAGACGCCCGGCTGTTGCAGCACGACACCGTTGATGGCGCCGTCGGGCAGTCCTTTGGACAGGTCGGCGACCTCCACCTCGAAGCCGAGCGCCTCCGCGCGGCCCAGCACGATGGCGATGGTCTGCGGAAGCAGGTCTGCGTCGAGGACCGTCTTGCCGTCCTTGGCGGTCTTGTCCTTGTTGGCCCTGCGCATCAGCAGCACGGCCTCAGCCACTGCCGTTGCCTCGTCGAGCAACGACGCGTTGGCCACGGGAAGGGCCGTCAGGTCCTGGACCATGGTCTGGAAGTTCAGCAGCGCCTCGAGCCGGCCTTGGGAGATCTCGGGCTGGTAGGGGGTGTAGGCGGTGTACCAGGCCGGCGACTCAAGGATGTTTCGGCGGATCACCGGCGGCGTCACGGTGTCGTAGTAGCCCTGGCCGATCATCTGGACTGCGGTCTTGTTCCTGCCGGCGATCCGGCGCAGCTCAGCCAGGACCTCCACTTCGCTCAGGGCGCCGGTCAGCCTGAGCGCAGTTTCCTGACGGATGGACGCGGGCACGGCCACGTCAACGAGGCCATCTACGCTGTCGTAGCCCACGGCCTTGAGCATGGTGTCGATGTCGGCCTGGCGGCGCGCGCCGATATGGCGGTCAACAAACGATGTTGGATGCGATTGAATCGTCATGAGGAACTCCAGTTCTGGCCGGCCAAAGGTGGCACGGCGTGGGATGGGTTCCTCCCCGCTCTGTATTGGACCTGAGAGATTCCGCGTTGCCTGCTCGTGGCAGGGGCCGCTTGCACCGTCGGTGAACCAGGCAGAAGCCCGGTTACTTTCCAGAGTCGCCTCGCCGTGACGGTACGTGGGCCTGAGAGATTCCTGGGGAGGATTTGCTCCTACGGCGCCTGCCCGGTGTTTCGCGGGAGGACTCTCCCGTCACAGCTCGAAAGGCTTATTAAAATATGGGTGATTCGGCTCACAAGGTATCGGGATTAGCTGCCGGTGGCAAATCGGGCAGCGGACGTCAGGGCCCGGAACCGGCACGTGACACCTCGCTGTCCCGCTTGTGTCGGGACAAGTTTGACTTTCGATCGTGACGCACACCACACTGAACCCCGGGATTGGCGTCGCCGGTTGCCGGCTCAACGTATCCGGAGCGGCCGACCAGTCGGCGCCCATCCCGACGCATGACCCGCTGCGGCCCAAGAAGCTGCGGCTTCCAACTGAACACGCCTTCGACCTGCGGCGGGAGAGCCCTGCCGGTACATTCAGCAGGCGCCGTAGGAGCAAATCCTCCCCAGGAAACTCTCAGGCCCACGTACCGCCGCGGACAGGCAACTCTGGAAAGCAGCCAGGCATGTCCCTGGCTCACCGACGGTGCAAGCGGCCCTGGCTGCGGAAACTCTCAGGTTCACTACAGAGCGGGGAGGAACCAAATCTTTGCGGTACCCAAAGTGCCGCTTTATCGATGGAGTTCCTCATGGCGATTCATCCCCCCACGTCCAACGGCGAACCCGCCCGCAACCATGGCGCCACCCCTGCGGCCCGCAGCGAACCTCCCCACCTGGAGCGGCAGCTGACCAACCGGCACATCCAGCTCATCGCCATCGGCGGAGCGATCGGTACCGGCCTCTTCATGGGCTCCGGGAAGACCATCTCCGCGGCCGGCCCCTCCGTGATCTTCGTGTACATGATCATCGGTTTCATGCTCTTCTTCGTCATGCGGGCCATGGGCGAACTGCTGCTGAGCAACCTGAACTACAAGTCCTTCAGTGACTTCGCAGCCGACCTCCTGGGGCCCTGGGCAGGCTTCTTCACCGGCTGGACCTACTGGTTCTGCTGGGTGATCACCGGAATCGCGGATGTGATTGCGATTGCCGGCTACTCCAAGGAACTCTGGCCGGGGCTTCCGCTGTGGATCCCGGGCCTGGCCACGGTGGCCATCCTGCTCCTGCTCAACCTCGCCACCGTCAAGGCTTTCGGCGAGACCGAGTTCTGGTTCGCCCTGGTCAAGATCATCGCCATCGCCGCCCTGATCATCGTGGGCCTCTTCATGATTTTCACCGGCTTCCAGAGCGACGCGGGCACGGCAAGCTTCACCAACCTGTGGAGCCATGGCGGGTTCTTCCCCAACGAGTTCATGGGCTTCGTGGCCGGCTTCCAGATTGCCGTGTTCGCCTTCGTGGGCATCGAGCTGGTGGGCACCACCGCCGCCGAGGCGAAGAACCCCGAGCGCACGCTGCCCAAGGCAATCAACGCCATCCCCGTCCGCGTGCTGCTGTTCTATGTCGGCGCGCTGGTCATCCTGATGGCCGTCACCCCGTGGACCCAGTTCGCCGCAGGCCACAGCCCCTTCATCGGCATGTTCTCCCTGGCCGGCCTCGGCGCGGCGGCCACGGTGGTCAACCTGGTGGTCCTCACTTCGGCAATGTCCTCCGCGAACTCCGGCATCTACTCCACGTCCCGCATGGTCTTCGGCCTCGCCCAGGAAGGCGACGCCCCCGGCATTTTCGGCCGACTCTCCACGAGGAAGGTGCCCAGCAACGCACTGTTCCTGTCCTGCGTCCTGCTGCTGTCCGGCGTCGTACTCATGTATGCCGGACAGGACGTTGGCATGGCCTTCGAAATGGTGACCACCGTGTCAGCCGTCTGTTTCGTCTTCGTTTGGTCGATAATCCTTGCCAGCTACATCGCCTTCCGCCGCCGCCGGCCACACCTGCACGCGGCGTCGAAGTTCAAGATGCCCGGCGGCATCCCCGCCGTCTGGGTGGTCTACGGGTTCTTCGCCTTCGTCCTGTGGGCCCTGACCACCCAGCCAGACACGCTTGTTGCATTGCTGGTAACGCCCATCTGGTTCGTCATCCTGGGCGTGGCGTGGGCCATCCTGCGGCGCCGTCCCGCTCACCTGGCCCGCTTCGAGGTCTTCCGGGCTGAACTTCGGGCCGACCAGGATGCCGCTGGGCATTCCGCAGGCCGGGATGCTGACCCGGCTGCGCAGGAGGTTGAGCAGGCCGGGAGGTAACGCCCGACGGCGGGTTGCGGCGCAGGCACACGGGAACAGTTACCGTTCCTGCCGCCGCAGCCCGGCAACCTCGGGCTGCAGACGCTGAAAGTTCAGCATGCTTAGTGTTTGTCCACATAGGATGGGAAGAGCACGGCAGCCTACCCGCTGCAGGTCGATTTGAATGAAGGTGACCATGGCCCGGCGCAGCAACCCCGCAGTACGCATCGCACAGGAAACCGCCCACAACGCAATGTTCGACGCCGATGGCAAGCCCAAGCCCGGCGTTCACAACATGCTCCTGAAGGCAGTCCAGATCCAACGGCCCCTGGTGGTTGGCTACATCCGCCGGCTGCAAAAGAAGCACCCGCGTGCCACCGCTGCCCAGCTGGCGGACATCGCAGAGCGTGACTATTTGCGTGCCGTGGCCGGTGGGGGTGCCCTGGTGGGGGCCACCGCCGTCGTCCCCGGTGTTGGGACCGTGGCATCGCTGGGACTTTCCGCCGCCGCCACCGTTGGTTTCCTGGAAGCAACAGCCCTCTACGCAACTTCGCTGGCTGAACTTCACGGCATCCGCCTCACCAATCCGGAGAAGGCCGGCACCATGGTCATGGCCATCATGCTTGGCGAGGAGGGCACGGCCCTGCTGGGGACGCTCAGTGGGCAGGCATCCGGTGGCCCCAACAACACCTGGGGCAACGCACTCTCCAAATCCATGGTGGTGCCCGGGTTCGGCAGTGTCAGGAAGAGGATCCAGCAGGCCTTCCTCAAGAACCTGCTCAAGCGCCAGGGCACTGCTTTGTTCGGCCGCGCACTCCCGTTCGGCATAGGGGCTGTTGTCGGCGGAGCGGGTAACCTCGTGATGGGCCGTGCGGTGGCCAAGAATGCCCGGGAGGCGTTCGGACCGATGCCGGACACCATTCCCGGGGAGCTGACTTCCGCTGCCGGGCCGGACAACCCGACGCTGGAAGGCAACATACTTGGATCTCAACGCTGACGTAGGCCAATCATTCGGCTCCTGGACCGCGGGAGGCGATCCGGCGATGTTCCAGCTGGCAACCAGCGCCAACATAGCCTGTGGCCTCCACGCAGGAGACCCTGTCACCATGTTGGACAGCTGCAGGGCCGCGTACGAACTTGATGTCACCGTCGGTGCGCACCTGGGCTACCGGGACCTGGCCGGTTATGGGCGCCGCACGCTTGGGATGAGCTTCGATGAGCTCTTCGGTGACGTGCTGTACCAGCTGGGCGCGCTCGACGGCGTCGCGCACGCGGTGGGTGCCTCGGTGGACTACGTGAGACTGCACGGAGCGTTGTACGAGACCACGGTTCACGACGGCGAGCAGGCCTCCGCCGTGGTGGCGGCAGTAAACGCCTACGATCCTGGCCTTCCGTTCCTGGGCCTCCCGGGATCGGAGCTGCTCAAGCAGGCCCAGGAAGCAGGGCACCCGGTGTTCATCGAGGCCTTCGCGGACCGCGCCTACCTCGCCGACGGCAGCCTGGTGCCGCTCTCCGAGGAAAACGCAGTCCTGCACGACGTCGACCTCGTGGTTGAGCGGGCCGTCCGCCTGGCCACGCAAGGCGAGGTGGTGGCCGTGGATGGAACCGTGGTTACGGTCCGGCCGGACTCACTGCACGTCCGTGGCGGGAGCCCTGGGGCCGTAGAGATGGCCGCCCGGATCAGGGCAGGACTTGAAGCTGCGGGCGTGGGCCTGGACTCCATCGCATAGGGGCAGCGGGCATAGGGGCATGGGGCACGGCGGAGGGCAGGGCGCGGAAAAGCTTGCGCTGCTTGCTGCCGCCGGACGGCAGGCAACGTCACCCGGACAGCACGAACGGTTTGGCGAAGAACTCTGCCCAGACGGGGTCCTCCGGTGACAGGTCGTTGAGGTCTATGAGTTGGTCGTCGTCTGGTTCCCACTGCGGGAGGTCTTCGGGGCCGGCATCCAGGCACGGGGTTGCAGCAGGCATCGGCATAATGCCGGGTGGCCAGTGGGTTGGTTCGGGATCGGGGTGTTCTGGTTTGTAGTGCCGGCCTGTTGGGGAGGTCCAGCCGGGTGACTCGTTTTTCGTTGCCTCGTCGGGGATCCACGCACGTGCGTGTTTGAGCCGGTGGTGTTTGGGGCAGAGCTGTCCCAGATTGCCGGCGCCGGTGGTGCCGCCGTGGTCCCAGGCGGTGAGGTGGTCGGTGTCGTTGTCGTTGGTGTGGTTGCTGCAGCCGGGGAAGGTGCATTTCCCGTCCCGCATCCTGATCCATTGTTTGATGGTTTCGGGCAGCCGGTAGCGGGTGCGGCCGATCTCCAGCGGGGCCCCGTCGCGGGGGTCGACCAGGACCCGGTAGAACGACTCCGCCCCGTCCGCGACGAGTTTGCGTGCCATCGACGCCGGGATCGGGCCCAAACCGTCCAGCACCGCGGGTTCGTCCGTCTGGCCGAGGACGGAGAATACCGGCACCATGACCAGCACATCGGCCCGCGGGGTAGGGACCTGGCCTGCCTCGGTGGGTCCCGCGCTGTCGGTGTCGCCGGCGCTGCCTGCGCCGAGGAGGAGTGATGCTGCGATGTCGGGGCGGAGCTGGCTGAGGGTGCGGGCCTCGTCCGGGCCTTGAAGGCCGCGGGCGGTGGCGGTGGTGCGGTTCCAAATCGCCGAAGCGATGTGCCCGGGGAGACAGAGCGAGATCCAGGCCATGCCGTCGCGGTCCGGGGTGTACTCCATCCGCCGGTCCGCGACGCCCTTGGCGTGGCGCTTTTCCAGGGTCTCGGGGTGGTGGCGTTCGCGCCAGGTGCGGACCTTGGCCCGGAACCGGGCGGGAACGAGCTCACCGGGCGCGGCACCACGGGCCGGATTGGGCGCGTCCGGGTCGAAGAAGTGCGCCACCAGCCCGGCGGCACCATCCGGGGACAGGCCTTCGGTCTCGTCGGCAACAATCCTGGCGTGCTGCCAGGACACGGCACCCGCGGACAAGGCTGCCAGGACGGGCGGCAACGAACACACCCGCCGGGACTGTTCCACGAACGCCCCGGCAGCGCCGGAACTGATGGTCAGGACCCCGGCGATCTCCTCCACCGCTGACATCTCCGCGAAGGTGCGCTCATGCACCGGCGCGTCCGGAGCAAGCATCGCGTGCTGGATCTCAACGGTCTCGGCGACATCACGGGCCTTGACCGCGGCGAGCTGCGCCTCCAGCCGCTTCACCACCTCCAACCGGTCCAGCCGGAGCTCAAACCGCCGCTGCAACACATCAACATCAGCGCCAACATCAGACCCAGTACCGGCCCCGACAGCCAGAAATTTGTCCTCGCGGTCCAGCGCATCAAGCGCAGCAAGGGAGGCATGAACACCAGAGGCACGCACAGCCTCCAGAGCCACCCCATGACCTGCGCCGATTTCCATACGAACATCATCCATCGAGGCACTGACAATCAAGCATGCCGGCTAAACCTGCCTCAGCCGGGCCTTAGCGCAGGCGCAGCGAGCATCCCAAGCCCGTCCCGCCGTCGTCCGTCTTTTCGCTGCGAAAGTTCCTTTTCGCGCCCCAAATATCCGCTGCGAAAAGCCCAGATGCGCAGCGCCTGAAAAATACCCGGGAATCACCCAAAGAGCAGGTGCGCCACCGTGAAGATCACCAACCCGGCCAGGGAACCCACCACCGTGCCGTTGATCCGGATGAACTGGAGGTCCTTGCCTACCTGGAGCTCGATTTTCTGCGAGGTTTCCTCGGCATCCCAGCGTGCCACCGTGTCCGTGATAACCCCGGCGATATCAGACCGGTAGGTGCGCACCAGATACCCAGCAGCGTCACCGATCCAGGCGTTAACCTTCCCGGCCAGTTCGGGGTCGTCCACGAGCCGGGATCCGAAATCGCGCACCGCTGCCTTGAACTTGATGGTGAGTTCACTGTCTGGATCATCCACGGCGCCCAGCAGGGCGTTCTTGACGGTGCCCCACGTCCGGGATGCGAGTTCACGCACCTCGGGGTCACCCAGCACCTGTGCCTTGATGTCTTCGGCGCGCGCAATCATCGCTGGGTCATGCTGGAGGTCCTGCGCCAGGTCGTTGAGGTACTTGTCAATCGACTGGCGCACCTGGTGCCGGGGGTCTGCCTGGACGGCCCGCACGAACTTCAGGATCTCGATGTAGACCTTGTCGCCCACCAACCCGTCCACGAACTGCGGAACCCAAGTGGGGGACCGGTCGGAGACCAGGTGGGTCACGGTTTGGTGGTTGTCGTCCACCCAGTCCGCCGCGCGGTCCACCAGCAGGTCCACCAGCGTGTGGTGGTGCCCGTCATGGAAAATGCGTTCGGCGAGCCTGCCCACCGGAGGTCCCCACGGCGGTGTGAGCAGATGCTTGCGCACCATGCCCTCGATCACGGCCTGGACGTCGTCGTCGTTCAAGACCTTGAAGGCGCCGCGGATGACGGCAGCGCCCTCCTTGGCCACGCGGTCGGCGCCGCCGGGCGCGGCCAGCCACTGACCAGCCCGGCGGGCGATGTTGACGCTCGCCAGCTTGTCCTGGACCACCTGCTCTGAGAGGAAGTTGGTCTCCACGAACTCGCCCAGCGAGGCGCCGATCTGGTCCTTCCGACGGGGGATGATGGCGGTGTGCGGGATCTTGATGCCCATCGGGTACTTGAACAGGGCCGTCACGGCGAACCAGTCAGCCAGCGCACCCACCATGCCGCCCTCGGCCGCTGCGCGCACGTACTGCAACCACGGATATTCCTTCTGCAGCGCGAACGCAAAGACAAATATCACGGCCATGGCGATCAGCAGGCTCAGCGCCAGCAGCTTCATCTTCCGCAGCGCTGCCGCCTTTTCGGCGTCGTCGGCGCCGGGTTGGCGGCGTACGACGGCGCCTGCCGCCTCGGTGCCAAGCCCCACCTGCTGCGGGGCTTCGGTGGGGGCTTCCTGCGTGGTTGGCCCAGTAGTTGCCTCAGAGTTCACCTGCATGTGCCAAGCCTAGCCCCGAAGGCGGGGGCCGGTCGGCTACCGTGTGTCCATGACAACTGACGAGTCATTGCCGCAGCGGCCACTGGTCTTTGCCCATCGTGGTTCAAGCGGTGCCTACGCCGAACACACCCGGGCCGCCTACTTGCAGGCATTGGCTGACGGGGCCGACGGGGTGGAGTGCGATGTCCACCTCACCCGGGACCAACACGTAGTCCTGCTCCACGACGCCAACCTGGACCGCACCTCGGATGGGACGGGGCCGGTTGCCGAACGGACCCTGCGCGAGCTGCACCAGCTGGACTTCTCCTCCTGGAAAGGAGTCCGCATCCCCGAAGCGTATGGGGCACGCTCGGAGCAGCTCCTCACGCTTCCGGAGCTGCTGGACATCCTCCGCGGCGCGGGACGGCCGGTAAAGCTCGCCATCGAGTTCAAGCATCCCAGCCCTTACCAGCTCAAACTGGAGGACCGCGTGTTGGAGGTGCTCCGCAGCGAGGGCTGGGACCCGCAAAGCTCCGCCGTGGACAACGTGGCCGTGACCTTCATGAGTTTCAGCCCGGACTCGGTACGCCACCTGCTCCGTTCCGTCCCGCCCCAGTACATCTGCCAACTGGTGGACGATCTGACCATCCATGAGATCCGCGGGGGACTGGGGGTGGGGGCAATTACCGGCAGCGCCATCGCCAACTTCATGAAGGCGACGCAGCTGGAGGGCAAACGCATTTTGGACGACCGTGAGGTGCTCATGGCGGGTCCCGGCATCGACTATGTCCGCGAGCGCCCGGCGACGGTCCGCCGCTGGCTGGATTCCGGCCGGCGTTTCCGGGTGTGGACGGTGGACGCCCCGGAGGACGTCGCGCTCTGCCAGGAGTTGGGCATCCACGAGATCACCAGCAACGTGCCGGGCCGTGTCCTGGACCAGCTTCACGCAGCCTCGCCGCAGGGAAAGTAGCGCCGCCATGGACGCCGCGGGCTCAAATTTGTCCGGCTCACCTTCCCCGCACCGCTGGTGGGCCGGGCCGCTCGACGTCGAAGGCCTGGCTTTGCGCTCCGTGACAGCCGCCGCGGAGGCGCTGAATCTTTATGCGCGTGCGCCTGGCCGCTTCAGCACCGCACCCGCCCTCACAGTGGCTGCCTTTGATTCCTTCGGACACCTGCGCATTGCCGGACGCAAACCGCAGGGCTTCGCACCCCTGTCGGGCTTCCGGCAGACCGGTGATGGCTGGATTCGACTCCACGCCAACTACCCTCACCACGAGCAGCGGCTGCTGCAGGCGCTGGGCACCACGTCGGCGGAAGGAGCTGAACACGCTCTTCGCGCCATGACGGCATTGGAGGCTGAGGCGGCCATCCAGGGGCTGGGCGGGATTGCTGGGGCCGTCAGGACCCGCGAGGAGTGGCTAGCCTCGGACATCGGCCGTGCGGCAGGTTCAGGGCCATGGGTCGCCGTGGAACTCGCCGAGGGGACCAGAGCGGGTTGGGGTCTGCAGGACCTTGCAGCGGCAACCACCAGGACAGATGACGGCAAAGACAAAGGGAAAGGCGAAAAGCGCAAGAGCAACGACGGCGGCAACGGCCTGCCGCTTGAAGGTCTGCGGGTCCTGGACCTGACACGGGTGATCGCAGGGCCGGTGGCCACCCGCCTGCTGGCTGCACTCGGCGCTGACGTCCTGCGGATCGACCCGCCCGCCTTCCCCGAAATCGAAGACCAGTTCGTGGACACGGCGTTTGGCAAGCGCAGCGCGGAGACCGACCTGGGGCTCCCGCAGAACCAGCGTAGCCTCCAGCAACTCCTGGACGGCGCCGACGTCGTGGTCACGGGGTACCGGCACGGCTCCCTGGACCGTTTCGGCCTCCATCCGCGGGAACTGCTGGCAGCCCATCCCGCGCTGGTGGTGGTCACCCTCAACAGTTGGGGGAGCGCCGGGCCATGGAGCGGTCTGCGGGGTTTCGACAGCATCGTCCAGGCGGCCTGCGGAATCGTGCGCGTCTACGGAAAGGACAATGACGACGGCGGTTGGAGGCCCGGGGCCCTGCCTGTCCAGGCGCTGGACCACGCCACAGGCTACGGTGTGGCTGCGGCTGCCATCCGCCTTCTGGACCGGCGCCGGGAGACGGGGATGGGTGGCTCCGCGCACCTGTCCCTGGCCCGCACCGCCGAGGAACTGTTTTCCCTTTCGGAAGACACTGAACCAGGGAACACTGACAGCCCGGCGGAACTGCCCGCGCCCGACTACAACACCATGGACAGCACCTACGGGCAGCTCCGCTACGTTGGTCCGCCGTTGCTCGACGCGGGCGGGCCGCTGGATTACCTGTCCCCGCCACCGCCGTACGGAAGTTCGCCGCCCGCCTGGTAGTGAGGGGACTGGGAGTGAGGGACCTGGGCTGCGGGGGACCTGGCCGCGAGGGACTTGGCCGTGAGGGAACCCGACGGCCCGCTTCCCGCCGTCGCCCCTTTTGCCCCAAGCGCCGGTTTCTGGCCACCGGCGTGCCTGTGATTGAGTGGTTCCATGTCTCTTCCCCGGTCCGGCCCAGTTGTAAGGGGCCTGTCCGTGCCGAACCCTTCCTTACGGAGCCCTTCCATACAGAGCCGTTCCAGATGGAGGCCGGCCGTGCAGAACCTGTCCGCAGCTGCCATGGGCGCCCTGCTGCTGGCCAGCGCGGGTAAGCATTTCAGGGATCCCGGCTTCTACCGTGACGTGGTTCCGGAATACCTCTGCCGCTGCGATCCGGTACCCGGCGTGGACAAAAGTGCCGGGGCCAGCCATCCGCTGGCCATCCTGTCCCGGGACGAGTGGATCGCGGTGAGTGGCCTGCTGGAGCTGGCAGCCGCCGTCGGAATCCTCCTCCCGCCCACCCGAAAGCTGACTGCCACCGCCCTCACCGCGATGTTTACCGCATTCGTTGCCGGGCACGTCGACGCTCTGGTGAGGGCTTACGGTCCGCAAGGCACACCCCGCCGGCGGAAGATCCACGCCCTGCGGCTGCCGCTCCAGGCGCCGCTGGTCCTCTGGGCCTGGAGCCTGCGGAAGCCCGCGCAGCAGGCACCTGAATCGGGCGGCAGGCCGTGAAACTCCTGGCATCGCCGGCTGTCAGGGTGGGCATCTCCATCAGCATCGCCACGGGCCTTTACGGGGCGTCCTTCGGAGCGCTCGCAGTGACGTCCGGGCTCAACTTTTGGCAGACCATGGCCCTGAGCCTGCTTCTCTTCAGCGGAGGTTCCCAGTTCGCGTTCATCGGTGTAGTGGCGGGTGGAGGTTCCGGCATCGCCGCCATGAGCGCCGCCACCCTCCTGGGCATGCGCAACGGCATCTACGGCATGCAGCTGAATGCGCTGCTGCGGCCCACAGGGTGGCGCAAGTACGTCGGCGCACAGCTGACCATCGACGAATCGACGGCCACCAGCACTGGCCAGACGGATCCGGCCGAGCAGCGGCGGGGATTCTGGACTGCCGGGGTTGGCGTCTATGTGCTGTGGAACCTCTTTACGGCCGTGGGTGCGCTCGCGGGCAGCGGGTTGGGCGATCCCAGGCAGTGGGGGCTCGACGGGGCCGCCGTCGCCGCTTTCCTGGCGTTGCTCTGGCCGCGGCTCAAGGGCCGGGAGCCCATCGCGATCGCGGTGGTGTGTGCCGTGGCCACCGTTGCCGCCGTTCCCTTCGTGCCGGCGGGCGTGCCCATCCTGGTGGCCGCCCTGGTGGCCGCGTTGGTGGGTTGGTTCAGCCACGGGCGCCGTGATGAGGGCCTGGAGCCGGATATCGAGCCGTACCGCGGGAATCACGCCGGCGATCACCCGGGCAGTCTGGCGGGCCATCAGCCAGGCCAGCACCAGGACGAAAGCGGCGCGCGTCCCGGTTCACAGCGGACGGAAGGCACGGATTCGGGGGCCGGCGCATGAGCCTGTGGGTCTGGCTGCTTCTTGCCTGCGCGCTGGCCTATGCCTGGAAGATCGTGGGGTACTTCGTGCCCGCCAGGTTCCTTGAGGACCCGCGCACATCACGCATTGCGGGGACCATGACCATCGGCCTGCTCGCCTCCCTGACCATAGTGAACGCGGTGGTGTCAGGCCAGGGACTCGCCGCGGACGCCAGATTGGGGGCGCTTGCCGCGGCCGCAATCGCGCTGGCGTTCCGGGCCCCCTTCCTGGTAGTGGTCATCGCCGGGGCTGGCACTGCGGCCCTGCTAAGGGCGCTGGGCTGGAGCTAGTTTGGCAGGCGTCTGCATAAATGGGTGATGCAGGTCACTTCTCCGGCCCGGTGGCGGTTGTACTATGAAAGCGGCTTATGCAGTTGGCCATGGCATCCCTATGAACGGCGACCATGGAAAATCAGCTGCATCCGGCAGGCGGCTTGGCGGGCAGGCCCCGGCACAAGAGCGCCCGACGGCGGGCAGGCCTCCCAGCCAAACGCTTCTTTAAACGTTTTTCCGGCCTTTCGGACGTGCCGGAAGAGGACCTGGAAATTCTGTCCGGAAGGCTCCGGGAGGCACTTGACCTGGACCCGTCGTCGTCCGTTCCCGCGCTGCAGGCCCTGGTGCATCAGGAAATCCGGAAGCGGGCGGACGCAGGCAACGCCTAGCGGCCAGGCATCCCGGTGCCATGTGTATCCGGGTGCCAGATGTGGTGGACTGGAAGAGACGCAGCCCACACCAGGCGGCCGCCAAAGGAGGAATCGAGATGGACGAACAGTCACGGCCTGTTGAGCCGCAGGAAGGCCAAGGCGCCGAGGACGGGCAGGCAACCGAAGCGCGTGGCGCCGGAGTGCCGGCCGCAGAGCAGACCGGGAAGCTGCGGTCCGCCTACCTGGACCCCCGGGGCTCCGAAGGAACGCGTGAACTGCGGGACACCGCACGGCGGCGCCGGGACGCGGAGGAGAAACTCCAGCAGCACCTGATGGAGGCCAAGCACCACATCCCCAACGAGTTCCATGAGCAGCATGGCCACGAACACCAGGACGGCACAAACCAGGGAACCGGGCAGTCCGAAAGCGGAACTGAAGGGGGAACCCAGGCTGGGGAAACCGGCACTGGCGAGGCCGGCGCTGGAGAAACCGGGAAAGACTCCTGACGGCCGGGCAGCGCTGGCCGGTTGTCAGGAGTCCGATAAAGCGGTAGCTAAGCCACCCCGTGGGCGGCGCCGCCGGGCGAGACGGCCCTGCGGCAGCTTTCTTCGACGCCCATTTCGTACCACACCTGCGCGCCGAACTCAGGCTCAGGGGTATCAAGGTTCTGGTACAGGGCGTCGAGGAGTTCGACTAATTCCCCGGCTGTCAGCGTAGGGAGGACTTCCTCCGGCCCGCGGGGATCATTGAGGTACTGGTGCAGTTTTGAGCTGTTCATCGCAGCGTGGCCATTGCAGGGCGCATACGCACGAAAATATGCATGGGGTCGCTCCATCTCGGAATAATCGAGGCTGGCTGCCTAACCCCGCTCTGAGTTTATTGCACCTGCTGTGTACCGACAATGGTGCCGGTCGGGATCCCGGCTGCGGCAGCCGGGACGGGCACCAGCACGGGAAGCGGGCGCGACGGGCGGACGGTGCGGATGGCATCCTCGACCAGCGCCAGCGGGCGCCGCCACGCATCCGAGCCCGGTTCCATGGTGTCCACCACGCCGATCAGCATGGCCAGCAGACGGAACACGTCCGTCATGGAGATGTCCGTACGCAGGCTTCCCTGGCCCTGCCCGCGGACCAAAAGGACACTGATCGATTCCATCAGGGAGCCGGTGATTCCTGTGAGGAGCTCGCGCCGGCCCGCCACAGCGCACAGCAGGTTGGCGTCGTCGCTTGCGGCGGCCATCAGGGCCTCGAGCACGCGCAGCAGGCCTGCGGCGGCATCGATATCGGCCAGGGCGCCGTCCATGACGGGGTCCACGCTGAGCCGGAGCTGCCGGTTCAGGGCTGCCAGGACCAGTTCTTCTTTGTCTGCGAAGTTGCGGAACAGGGTTGCCGGGCCTACACCCGCGGTGGCTGCGATGGTCTGGAGCGGTACTTCCGGGCCGAACTCCCGGAAACACTGGCGCGCCGCCGTGATGATCTTGTCCACGTTCCGCGCTGCGTCTGCACGGAGGGGCTTTCGGGCGACTGCGAGGCTCATGCCCAAAAGGTTAGCAACGCAGGCCCGGGCCAACACGGTTACTGGGGGGTAGGCGCTTATGTGACGGCGCGCAGCGGCGCCCCGGGCCTGCACCGGGACGACGCAGCATGCGAAACTGGGAGGCATGTTGCTCGCATTTTCTGTTGCTCCCTCAGGCGTTCCCAGCGAAGGTTCCCGGCCAAACGATGCGTCCGTGCACGACGCCGTTGCGGCCGCCGTGAAGATCGTCCGGGAATCGGGGCTGCCCAACCAGACGGATTCCATGTTCACCACCATTGAGGGTGAGTGGGATGAAGTGTTCGACGTCGTAAAGCGCGCCACCGAGGCAGTGGGACGCTACGGCAGCCGCGTTTCACTGGTGATCAAGGCCGACATCAGGCCCGGATACAGCGGCGAGCTGACGGCAAAGGTGGACCGCCTCGAGAACGCCCTGGCACAGGAGTCCTAATGGAGCAGGAGTCGTAAGGGCGCAGGAGTCCTAAGCCTGCGTGGCGGGGCTGCCTGGACCGGCCCAACGTGTCTGGACCGCCGGAACGCAGCGTGCCAAACTGTGCCCATGTTCGAGCACAAACCCCGTCCGGAATGGATTGCCACCGAGGAGTTTTTGTCCCGCACGGTGGTGCATCCGGACGGGGCGGTCCAGCAGGCGATCCGCACTGCTGCTGACGCCGGGATGCCGGCCATCGAGGTAGCGCCAAACGCCGGCAAGCTCCTGAAGCTCCTGGTCCAGCTGTCCGGCGCCCGCCGCATCCTGGAGATCGGGACGCTGGCAGGCTACAGCACCATCTGGATGGGCCGGGGGCTTCCCCATAACGGCAAGCTGGTCACCTGCGAATACTTGCCCCAGCATGCAGAGGTGGCATGGGCCAATATCGATGCCGCCGGCCTGGGTGAAAGAGTGGAGATCCGGCTGGGCCCCGCGCTGGATACACTGGCTGCCCTCGAGGAGGAGGAAAGGGAGCCCTTCGACTTCATCTTCATCGACGCCGACAAGCAGAACAACAGCCGCTACCTGGACTGGGCCGTCAGGCTGGGCAGGCCGGGCGCCGTCGTCGTCCTGGACAATACGATCTGGGAAGGTGCCGTCCTGGATCCGGACATCGACCCGGTCAACGCGCCGGGCATTATCGACGCCCTCAAACTGCTCGGCGACCATCCGCGGCTGGACGCCACCGTTATCCAGACCGTCGGCTCCAAAGGGTGGGACGGGTTCGCGCTGGCGCGGATCACGTGAGGCTCCAGGAGCCTCAACAAAAAGGTGGGGCTGCTGCCTTTCGGCAACAGCCCCACCTGGCGTCGTGTTGGTCCTGCTTTAAAGCGTCCTGCCAAGCGGGCGGCCTTGCCTTTTAAGGCCGCCTCCTAGCCGTTATGGGCAGGTTTTTACACCAAATCCGGAGCGCTGGCCACGATGTAATCGGCCGCGGCTGGCCCAGTCATGGAGAGATTATTGCTGTCAGGGTTAATTCCAGCATCCTGCAAGGCCTCCCAAAGGGCGGCCGGTGGCTGGAGTTCAGCCTTATGCAGGAGGCACCAACTGGTGTAGAGGCCGTATAGCTCGTCGCGTCCGAGGCCCAGGCCGGGCTCCCTGTCCGGGACAACTGCTTCGGCAAGAAACTGTTCAAAATGGGTAGCAGGCATGTCCGCTCATAAGGGTCGACCGTGATGCCGCCGTCTGCTTCAGCGGACCTGCCGGTCTCCAAAGGATTCCGGCGAGGTATTCAAGAAAGTATTGCAGTTCCCCGTGCTTTGTCCAGTTACGACCTGGAAAGGGGGAGTTTGAGGGGGGGGCCGACGGCGACTGGGGGGACTGGCCTCGGTCTCAGAAGAGGCCATCTCACCGCCGACCCCGCATTGCCCCGGGATGTGTATAGCCCGGGAAACCTCAACAGGACCTTCAAGATGAATTTTCCTCCATCCTGAAGGTCCTGCCTAGTCCCACTTACGGCCAAGTCTGCACGTGCCGGCTAGGCCTTCCCTCTTGGCTGGCCATCGTCGTCGGACTCCCCGTTGCCCGCCCGGTGCTGTACCTTTTCGCGGACCCGGTCGCGGTGCGGCGCGCGGTGATCCTCACCGCTCTGCCCGTCGCCGGCAAGCTGCCCGTCCTGGCTGTCGCCGGCGCCCTGCCCGCCGTTCTCCGCGCTGTACTTCTCGCGCAGCTCCCGGCCGTGCTTGATGTCTTCCTCTTCCTGCTTCTGCAGCTTTTCACTCTTCTTGGTGTCCCGGGGCGGCAGCTGGATGGTCTCCTCAGCCTTGATGCCGGCCTGCAGCTGGCGCCCCCGCTCCACTTCGGCGTCAAACTCAGCACCAAAGAGCAACGACATGTTCAGGATCCAGAGCCACAGCAGCATGATGATCACGCTGCCGAGGGCACCGTAGGTCTTGTTGTAGTTGCCAAAGTTCCCTACGTAGAAGCCGAAGCCCAGCGACGCGATCAGGAACACGAACAGCGCGATCCCGGAACCCATGCTCATCCAGCGGAACTTGGGCTGCTTGACGTTGGGCGTGGCGTAGTACAGGACAGCAATGATGGCGACGATCAGGATGATCATGACCGGCCACTTGGCGATATTCCAGACCATGAGGAAGGGGCCGCTGAGGCCGATCAGGCCGCCTACCGCTTCGGATACAGGGCCGCTGAGGACCAGCATGCCGGCCAGCAGCGCAACGATGACCACTGCCAGGAGCGTAACGGCCAGCATAGTGCCGCGGAGCTTCACGAAGGCGCGCCCCTCATCCACCTCGTAAACCCGGTTCATGGCCCGGCCGAAAGCACCCACGTAACCGGACGCGGACCACAGGGCAGTGACAAGGCCGATTACCAGGGTGAACCCGGCGGCCGGGGCACTGGTCAGTTCCGACACCGGGCCGCTGATCGTGTTGACGGTCTCGGCCGGCGCGAAGCCGCGCACGATCTCCAGCAAGGCGTTGGTTGTCTTCTGCGGATCGCCGAAAAGGCCAAGCAGTGAAACGAGCGCCAACAGGGCCGGGAACAGGGAGAGCACAGCGTAGTACGTCAGGCCGGCTGCCAGGTCTGGGCACTGGTCCTTGCTGAACTCCCGAAGCGTTTTCTTGGCGATGTACTTCCAGGACGGCTTGTCCAGGTCCCGCGGGCTGCCGGGTTTCCTTGCGTCATTTGGATCCGGAGCCTGGCCCGCCTTGGCGGTGCTGGTCTCGGAATCGTCGTGAGTGGCCATGGGGTGTCCTCTCAATAAAGGGGCGAAGCGAACAGGCCGGCCCGCGGGTGGCGGTGCCGGCCTGTCGAACAGAACTGTTGCCTTGCGGAGCCGCGATGGGCTGGTCTAGGTGTTTTGGACGTTGTCTTTGGCGTCA
>NZ_JAUZUY010000014.1:0-69771 GCF_031844305.1 Pseudarthrobacter sp. BRE9
TTGCACAAAATTTGAAACCAGCTAAAAACACTGCGCCGACCACGGGGTGGCGGCACAGCAAATTCAACCAATTTTTATAAAAAATCGGTATCAACAAACTTGGCACACTATTGAGTTCTCAAACAACAGACACATTCGAATATTCCCGAAACAATTCAAACAAATGAATTACTATTTCGTATTTCTTCGCTGCGATGTTTCAATCTTATTTCATTCATTCTCGCTTTTGCAAATCCGGTTGTTTTCCCGGAATTCACTCTGTCGGAATGAATCCGCCCAGCCAAAAGTGAAGCATTTCTTCAACCCACGCTCTGCGTGACCAAGAATTGCTTCTCATTAGTTGGGGGGTTTGTCGCCACTCAGCGGCGGCGACTCAGAAAACAATACACGCCCCTCCACTGCCGCGCAAATCGGCTGCGAAGGGGCGTGCATGCAGGATCCGAAGGTGCTAGGGAACCAGCACCTCAACAGTCGCCAGGTTTTTCTTGCCCCGGCGCAGGAGCAGGTACTGGCCGTGCAGAAGTTCGGACTCGGAGATCACGGCCTCCGGATCAGAGACCTTCTCGTTGTTCACGTAAGCGCCGCCTTCACCCACTGTCCGCCGGGCGGCGGACTTGCTTTCCGAAAGACCGGATGCCACCAGCAGGTCAATGATCCCCATCCCATCAACCTGCACGGTGGCGGAAGGAAGTTCGGAGGTGGCAGCCTGCAGGGTTGCCTTGTCCAGGGCGGCAAGGTCGCCGTTCCCGAAGAGTGCGGCGGAAGCAGCGATGACCTTTTCGGTGGCATCCACTCCGTGCACCAGCGAGGTCACTTCAAAGGCCAGCTTCCGCTGTCCCTCCCTGGCAAAGGGCCGCTCGGCCACGGAAACCGCGATCTCTTCGATCTCGGCGCGGGTCAGGAACGTGAACACCTTGAGCCGGTCCACGACGTCGGCGTCGGCCGTGTTGAGCCAGAACTGGTAGAAGGCGTAGGGGCTGCACATGCCGGCGTCCAGCCAGATGGCGTTGCCCTCACTCTTGCCGAACTTGGTTCCGTCAGAGTTGGTGATCAAGGGAGTTCCCAGGGCGTGGACGCTGTTGCCCTCCACCTTGCGGATCAGCTCCGTACCGCTGGTGAGGTTGCCCCACTGGTCCGAGCCGCCGGTCTGCAGGACACAGCCGTAGTCGCGGTAAAGCTGCAGGTAGTCCATGCCCTGCAGGATCTGGTAACTGAACTCCGTGTAGCTGATGCCCTCATCCGAGTTCAGGCGCGATGCCACGGCATCCTTGCGCAGCATCGTTCCCACCCGGAAATGCTTGCCCACCTCACGCAGGAAGTCGATGGCGCTCAGCGGCGCCGTCCAGTCCAGGTTGTTCACGATCCTGGCAGCGTTGTCACCCTCGAAGCTGAGGAAGCGGCTGACCTGGGCCTGGAGGTAGCCAACCCACTCCGCCACCGTGTCCTTGGTGTTCAAGGTACGCTCCGCCGTCGGACGGGGATCGCCGATCATGCCGGTGGAACCGCCCACCAGTCCGAGTGGTTTGTGCCCGGCCAGCTGCAGCCGCCGCATGACCAGGAGCTGTACAAGGTTTCCCAGGTGCAGGCTCGGCGCGGTGGGATCGAACCCGCAATAGTACGTAACCGCCCCGTTGGCGAGGAGCTTTTCGAGCTCTGCTTCATCGGTGGATACATGGACCAGCCCACGCCACTTCAGTTCCTGCCAAATGTTGGCGAAAGTGGGGTCGTTGCGCTGCGGTTCGAGGATGTTCAGTTCTGGCACGCTTCCTAAGTTAGCAGTAACACCCAGCGCCGGGTCAGTCGGCAATCCCGGCAGGCACGGGTTGCGAGGCAATCAGCCGCAGGCGCTGCGTGGCGCGGGTCATTGCCACGTACAGGTCCCCTACCTTGCCGTGCTCGTGGTTGAGCATGACGGACGGTTCCAGGACCACGACGCCGTCGAATTCCAGGCCCTTTGCCTCACGCGGGCTGATCACCACGATGTCCTGTTCGTAGCTGCCGGCACCGATTCCGATGCGGCGCCCGTATACGGCGCGCAGGGCTGACGTGGCCTCCGGCAGGAGGTCACCGTCGGCGATGACGGCGAGCAGGCCGCCGTCGAGCGCGTCAATTTCTTCGGGGAGGAGCTCCACAAGGCGGCTGACCACCGCGCCCGGTTCCACTTCGTCGATGATGGGCGACCAGCGCCCCTCGCGCACGGCCTTGGGCGCGGAAACAACGAGGCCCGCGGCGTTGGCCATCCTGACGGCTGCTTCGGCAATCTGGGAGGGCGTGCGGTAATTGACGGTCAGCTCCTCCAGCTGCCAGCGGTCACCGAACATCGGGGCCAGCGCGCCCTGCCAGGAGTTGGCACCAGCCACGGAACTGGTCTGCGCGATGTCGCCCACAATGGTGAAGGACTTCAGCGGGCAGCGGCGGACCAGCAGCCGCCACTGCATGGGTGAGAGTTCCTGCGCTTCGTCCACCACGATGTGCCCGAAGGCCCAGGTGCGGTCGCTCGTTGCGCGTTCCGCGGCCGTCTGCCGGGCTTCCTGCTCCCGGTTCTGCTCGGCAAGTTCCTCCGCGGTCATCAAGGGGTCCACGCCGGCGGCCTCCATGTTGACCAGGGTCTGCTTGGCGTTGGCCAGGTCGCGGGCACGGTCATGCTCCTGCTGGGCCAGTCCACGCCCGGCAGCGGGGTCCAGCTCACCAAGCAGTTCAGCGGCTTCGTCCAGCAGCGGCACGTCGGATTCGGTCCAGGGGGCGTCCGCGGGACGCTGCAGCAGGGCCCGCTCGGCCGGGGTCAGGTTGGGGGTACAAAATTCCAGTATCTCCGGCTTGCTGAACAGATCGGAGATCAGCTTCTCGGGCGTCATGGGCATCCAGCACAGGTTCAGTGCGATCCGCACATCCCGGGCGGTCCGCACGTCCTCGGCAAGGTACGAGCGGTCCGCGTTGTTGCCGAGGCTGCCCGCTTCGACGAGCTCCGTCATCTGTTCGGTCAGCTCGCGCAGCAGGATCTTCACGAACGTCACGCGTGCCTCGTTGTACGGCTTCCCGGTGGCGCGCGCACGTTCGCGTGCACGCCGGACCTGCCGGGGCGTCAGGGTGAGCTTGCGGCCGTCGACTTCGAGGATCCGGTTCTGCGCGGGGACGCGCATGCGGTTGGAAACGGCGTTGGCCACGATGGCAGCCATGTCCAGGCGGCCCTTGATGGCGGCCACGTCCGCATCGGCTTCCGGAACGGCATTGATGCCGGGCATCAGGCGGCCCACACTGGCCATGACGACGCCGGTCTCGCCGAGCGAGGGCAGCACCCGTTCGATATATTTCATGAACGACGACGACGGCCCCACCAGCAGCACACCTGCACTTTTGAGGCGGTCACGGTGGGTGTAGAGCAGGTAGGCGGCACGGTGCAGGGCGACGGCGGTCTTGCCGGTGCCCGGCCCGCCCTGGACCACGACGGCGCCGGAAATGGAGGACCGGATGATCCGGTCCTGTTCCGACTGGATGGTGCTGACGATGTCGGACATGCGGCCGGTCCGCTTGGAGTTCAGGGCAGCGAGCAGGGCGCCCTCGCCCTGCAACGAATCGTTGTCCGTGAGCATCCCCGCGTCCAGGACGTCGTCCTCGATGGCTTTGACTTCGCGTCCCTGCAGGATCAGGTGCCGGCGGCGGCGTACGCCCTGCCGGTCAAAGGCGGTGGCCTGGTAAAAGTGGCCGGCCTCGGGTGCCCGCCAGTCCACCATCAGCCGCTGCAGGTCCTCGGTGGTGAGTCCGATGCGGCCGATGTACTGCGCTTCCCCGGAGTCCAGGTCCAGGCGTCCGAAAACCAGCCGGTCATCCACCGCATCCAGCTGCGCCAGGCGGTCCTCATAGAGCGCGGCGAACGCATCACGTTCGGAAACGTTCTGCATGGTGCCCACGGCTCCGGCGCGCCGGACCTGCGCCAGCTGGCGGCGCTTTTCCTCCCGGAGTTCCTCCAGCCGGGCATACAGGCCGGCTACATACTCCCGTTCGTGGGCCAATTCGGCGTCGAGCATCAACGTTCCCCTATCGCAAAAGACAGACCGTCCATTCTACAACCATTTCCGTTAACGCAGGTGTTACGTTGCGGCCGGCGGCGGACCTGCCGGCTGCTTCCGGATCCGGGGCTTGGCCGCCTTGTACTGGGAGACGGTGGGATCGCCGGTGAGCCAGAACCGCCAGGCGTATTCCTCCGACCCCCCGGCGCCTGCCACGCCCACCCTGGGACCGGAGCTGACGGGACCGCTGATGCCGGAGGGAAGCTCGAGGCCGAAAGGCGGCGCCAGGGCGTCCCGGCCGCTGTCCGCCGTCGTCAATCCCAGCGCTTTGGCGAGCCGCGCCGGGCCGCGGGCCAGGTCGGCCGGAGTCTTGGACGTCGGACGGCGCCGTTGCGCCAGTTCAAGGCCGTCCACCACCTCGCCCGCCCGCAGCAGCAGGGCGGACGCGACGCCGGCCGGGCCGCAGACGATGTTGGTGCAGTGATGCATGCCATACGTGAAGTAGACATAGAGGTGCCCGGCGGGCCCGAACATCGGGGCGTTGCGGGGCGTAGGACCGCGATAGGTATGCGAGCCGGGATCCGGATGCAGGGAATCCTCGGGCCCAAGGTAGGCCTCCACCTCGGTGAGCCGGATGGACACGGCGCCCTCCCGGGACTGGTGCGTCAGCACGGCTCCCAGCAGCTTCGGGGCGAGCTCGCGCGCATCCCCGGACAGGAAGCTCCTCAGCTGCCCGGCGGCGGAAGTACTTTCGTTCATTGCTTGACCTTACCCAGATGAGGGCGGCTTCAGTGCTCTGCAACGGGGCCGGCCGCCGGATTCCGGCATGCCACGGTGATGTCCGATTTCCGCTAGTAGCGGCCGCTGCAGGCTGGCAGGATGAAGGAATGGACTTTTGGCAGCGCTACCGGGCAATCGATGCCCGGGACCCCCGGTTCGACGGCCAGTTCTATACGGCCGTCCGCACCACGGGCATCTACTGCCGCCCCTCGTGCCCGGCCCGGACCCCGAAGGCGTCCAACGTGACGTTTTACGAGACCTCGGCCGCGGCACATGAGGCAGGCTACCGCGCCTGCAAGCGGTGCCTCCCGGAGGCGGTGCCGGGCACCCCGGCCTGGAACGTGCGCCAGGACGTCGCGGGCCGGGCGATGCGGCTGATCAACGACGGCGTGATCAACCGGGACGGGGTTGCCGGCCTGGCGTCGCGCCTGGGGTATTCCCCGCGCCAGCTCAACCGGATCCTGGGCCAGGAACTCGGCGCCGGTCCCCTCTCGCTCGCCCGCGCTGCAAGGGCCCAGACGGCGCGGACGCTGCTGGTGTCCACCTCCATGAAGCTGGCCGACATCGCGTTCGCCGCCGGCTTCAGCAGCGTAAGGCAGTTCAACGAAACCATCGCCGAGGTGTTCGACATGACCCCCACGGCCCTTCGCAGGACGGTCCGGCACCCCGCCGCCGGCAGCGCAACGGCCCTGACCCTGGGCCTGCCCTACCGGCCGCCGTTCGATCCGGGCATCTTCTCCTTCCTGGCGGTCCGCGCCCTCCCCGGGATCGAAGAGGGCACGCCCACCTCCTACGCCAGGACCCTGCGGCTCCCCCACGGCGACGCGCGCTTCCGGGTCGCGTACGACGGCTGCACCCGGGAACGGCAGCTCACCCTCACCGTGGGTGCGGTGGACCTTCGCGACCTTCCGGCACTGCTGAGCCGCGTGCGGCGGCTGTTCGACCTGGACGCAGACCCCGAAGCGATCGACGGCGCCCTCGCTGCCGACCCCAGGCTTGCTGCCTCCGTTGCCGGCGCTCCCGGAATGCGGCTGCCGGGGGCGCTGGACCCGCAGGAACTGCTGGTCCGCGCCATGGTTGGCCAACAGATCACGGTGGCAGCGGCCCGGACCGCACTGACCCAGCTCTCCGCGGCGGGCAGTCCCAGCCGTACGGCCGGCGAAGGACTGGACAGGCTCTTTCCCACGCCTGCCCAAATAGCCGCAGCGGGACATCTGCTGCGAGGCCCCAAGAGGCGGATCGAATCGCTCCTGCGTGCAGCCTCAGCCATGGCCGCCGGAGAACTTGAGTTCGGGTATGGGGACGACGTGGCCGGCCTGGGTGCCAAACTGCTCCCCTTGCCGGGGGTGGGACCGTGGACCGTGGGGTACATGGCCATGCGGGTCCTGGGCGCCCCGGACATCTTCCTTGCCAACGACGCCGCCGTGAAGAACGGGATCCGCGCCGTCGATAATAGTGACAACGCCCTGAGCCCTGACTTCCGGGAGACCAGCCCGTGGCGCTCCTACGCCACCATGCACCTCTGGCGGGCCGCGGCACGGCCCGCACTGACTCCAACCGTTCCCGCGAAAGGGATGCCATGAAAGCGCAACTGATGCAGCTGTCCACGCCGGACGGACCGTTCACCATCCTTGCCCGGGACGGTGTTGTCCTCGCCTCGGGCTGGACGGCAGGCCTTGCAGACCTGACCGGACAGGTCCATCCCACGCTGCGCCCGGACTCCGTCGAAGAGGTGCCAAGCCTTGGCGGGATCTCATCCGCAGTGGAGGCCTTCTACGACGGCGATCCCGCCCCGGCCATGGCAGTTCCGGTCCTGCAGCAGTCCGGCCCGTTCCGTGCCCGCGCGTGGGACGTGCTGCGCCAGGTCAAACCCGGCTCACCGGTCACGTACACCGAGTATGCCGCCCTCGCGGGCAACCCGCGTGCGGTGAGGGCGGCGGCCAGCGCCTGTGCCTTCAATGCGGCGGGACTGTTCGTTCCCTGCCACCGCGTGATCCGTACCGACGGCTCGCTGGGCGGCTTCCGCTGGGGCCTGCGCATCAAGGAGAGCCTGCTGGCCCGCGAGGCCGCCTAGTACCGCCGTGCTACTTGGGGTCGGGCATCGCCGAAGGCCAAGGCCCGAGGGCCGGAAGGTCTGTGCCGTCCCCGGCGGCGGTGGCGCGCAAGCTGTCCAGTGACGGCGTCCGGCCCGCGAGCCATGCGGCGATGTCCGTGACCATGCCGCTGACGACGACGGTGCTGCCGCCGGCGCCGAGGGCCAGAGGCGGCAGTGCCACCGGCTGCAGGACCAGCCGGGTTTCGGCCGGGATGCGGGCGGCCAGGAAGTCGAAGAGGTGGGAGCAGAATTCCCTGTTCCAGGTTTCCGGTCCCGTGCCGCTGTCCAGGTCCGCGGTATGGATGACGAGCTCGCGCCAGAGCGCCAGCCCGGCGTCGAAGATGACGCCGTCGCGGAACGCGATGCGCGTCTGCCACTCGTCCGCGCCCAGCGAGTCAAAAGCAGCCAGCGCCCGGTGCAGCGCGGCGTCGACGTCCTCCCGGTGCTGCCCAAGGCTGTGGCGCGCGGCGAGGTCGATGGCGCGGTTGCGGCCTTCCACGCCGCCGTCGTAAAGCTCCACGGTTTCGCCTCGGCGGCCGTATTCCACCTGCCGCGACAAGGCGTCGCAGATTCCCGTGAGGTGGGCCAAAAGGTGGCCGCGGCTCCAGCCGGGAAGGGTTGACGGAGCGGTTTCGCCGCCGGCGGGAATGCGGTCCAGCCCGGCATTCAGCGCGGCGCCTGCCTTATGCAGTTCAGCCAGGAGGCCGGCAGGAGAAGGAGAGGTCATGCGGCCAGCCTAGCGGAGCTAGTTTAGCCCCGGGGCCCACCGTCCGGCCCGACACGGTGCCGGACGTGGTTGCCGTCGTTGCTGGCCTGCCAGAACTCGACCTCGGTGGGCTGGAGGGCGTAGAGCTGCCAGTGCGGGTTGTCGCTGCCGTCGGCCCGGGGCCGCTCGTGCCAGTCCACGGCAGAAGCCTCGGCGGAGAGCTCAGCCACGGTGCCGACCACCCGGACCTGGCGGCCCAGGCCCGGCCAGTAAAAGTTCATGGCGGCACGTGGTTCGGCGGCCAGCTCCCGGCCCTTGCGGGAGGTGCGGGACGTGGCGAAGTGCCAGCCGTCGTCGTCAATGTTCTTCAGGATCAGCATCCGCGAGGACGGCTGCCGTCCACCGCCGGCCGCAACGCCCACCGTGGCCAGGCTGAACGCGTGAGGCTGCTGCTCCCCCGCGTCCAGTGCCTCGTCCAGCCACTGCTTGAAGAGCAGCGCCGGGTCCTGAGGTGCGTTGTCCGGGTCGAAGCCGGGCAGGTCGGAGGGGAAATCGGGAAGGGTGCGAAGGAATTTGCGGAACGTTTCGCTCATGGCGCCATGCTATCCGGGGCACCTGACGCCAAACCCAACGCCCGCTCACTTGATGCCTGAAAATCGGCACGCCCGCTCACTTTTTTAGGGAAAGTGAGCGGGCGTTGCCTCAAATCGCGCAGCAAGTGAGCGGGCGTTGCCCAAAATGGTGCAGAAAATGAGCGGGCGTTTGGCTACCCGGCGTACTCCCGCACGCCGGCGAGTTCGGCTTCCAGCGCTGCCAACTGGCGTTCGACGGCGGCCGGCGCCGTTCCGCCCTGGGAGTTGCGGCTGTTGAGG
This sequence comes from Pseudarthrobacter sp. BRE9, assembly GCF_031844305.1. Classification (NCBI taxonomy): domain Bacteria; kingdom Bacillati; phylum Actinomycetota; class Actinomycetes; order Micrococcales; family Micrococcaceae; genus Pseudarthrobacter; species Pseudarthrobacter sp. BRE9. The sequence continues at coordinate 8,461 of NZ_JAUZUY010000014.1, forward strand.
GAACCCTCGGTAGACAGGACGGTGCGGACCTCTGGCGTGAGGTGCTCCGAGATGGCGGCGTACTCCTCGTCGGTCAGGTCCCACAGCTCCACGCCGCGGGATTCCGCCTGCTTGACCGCCGCGCCGGAGAGCTCGTGCGCCTCGCGGAACGGGACGCCTTGGCGGACCAGCCATTCGGCGATGTCCGTGGCCAGTGCGAAGCCCTGCGGTGCCAGCGATTCCATCCGTTCGGTGTTGAACGTCAGGGTGGCAATCATGCCGGACACGGCCGGGAGCAGGAGCTCAAGGGTGTCGGCGGCGTCGAACACCGGCTCCTTGTCCTCCTGCAGGTCGCGGTTGTACGCCAGCGGCAGGCCCTTGAGCGTGGCCAGGAGCCCGGTCAGGTTTCCGATCAGGCGCCCTGCCTTGCCGCGGGCCAGCTCCGCCACGTCCGGGTTCTTCTTCTGCGGCATGATGGACGATCCCGTGGAGTAGGAATCGTGCAGCGTCACAAAGGAGAACTCCTTGGTGGCCCAGAGAATGACTTCCTCCGAGATCCGGGACAGGTCCACGCCGATCATGGAGCACACCCAGGCGAACTCGGCGAAAACATCGCGGGAAGCGGTGCCGTCGATCGAGTTGTGGGTTGCGGAGAAGAACCCCAGGTCAGCGGCTACCGCTTCCGGGTCGAGGCCCAGCGAGGACCCGGCCAGGGCGCCGGAACCGTAGGGCGACACGCCTGCCCGCTTGTCCCAGTCCTGGAGCCGCTGCACGTCGCGCAGCAGTGCCCAGGCGTGGGCCAGCAGGTGGTGGCTGAGCAGGACCGGCTGGGCATGCTGCAGGTGGGTGCGGCCCGGCATGGCAACACCATGGTGGGCCTTTGCCTGCTCCACCAGGGCATCCACCGTAGCCAGGACGCCGCGCGCGATGATCCGGGCATGGTCGCGCAGGAACATCCGGCCCAGCGTGGCCACCTGGTCGTTGCGGGAACGGCCGGCACGGAGCTTGCCGCCCAGCTGGGTCCCGGCACGCTCGATCAGGCCGCGCTCCAGCGAGCCGTGCACGTCCTCATCGGATTCGGCTGGCAGGTAGGCGCCGGACTCAACGTCCTCGTCCAGCTGCGTCAACGCTGCGAGCATCCCTTCCAGCTCGGCGTCGTCCAGCAGGCCGGCCTTGTGCAGCACCCGGGCATGGGCCTTGGAGCCGGCGATGTCGTAGCGTGCAAGCCGCCAGTCAAAGTGCGTGGACTTGCTCAGCGCGGCAAGCGCATCGGCGGGGCCGCCGGCGAACCGGCCGCCCCACAGTGCGCCTTCGTTGGTAGCGGACGCCATCTACTGACCCGCGACGCGGATGTCGCGGCCGGAGGCAACCTTGGCGGACATGCCCCACAGCTCAATGAAGCCCTTGGCCTGGGACTGGTCGAAGGTGTCGCCGGTGTCGTAGGTGGCCAGGGAGAAGTCGTAGAGCGAGGTGTCGGAGCGGCGGCCGTTGACGATGGCCTGGCCGCCGTGCAGGGTCATGCGGATGTCACCGGAGACGTACTTCTGGGTGTCCTCGATGAAGGCGTCCAGGGAGCGCTTGAGCGGGGAGAACCACTGGCCGTCGTAGACCAGCTCGGCCCAGCGCTGGCCAACGGTGGCCTTGAAGCGGGCCTGTTCGCGCTCGACGGTGATGTCCTCGAGGTGCTTGTGTGCCGTGATCAGTGCCATGGCGCCCGGGGCTTCGTAGATTTCGCGGGACTTGATGCCCACCAGGCGGTCCTCGACGACGTCGATGCGGCCCACACCTTGGGCGCCGGCACGGCGGTTGAGTTCCTTGATGGCCTGCAGCGGGGTGACCTTGATACCGTCGATCGCTACCGGAACGCCGGCTTCGAAGGAGATGGTGACCTCATCCGGTGCCGGCGGGAACTCCGGGGTTGCGGTGTAGTCGTAGATGTCCTTGGTGGGGGCGTTCCAGATGTCCTCGAGGTAGCCGGTTTCCACCGCGCGGCCCCAGACGTTCTGGTCGATGGAGTACGGGTTCTTCTTGGTGGTCTCGATGGGCAGTCCCTTTTCCTCGGCGAAGGCGATGGCCTTGTCGCGGGTCAGGGCGAGGTCGCGGACCGGTGCGATGCACTTCAGGTCCGGGCCCAGGGTCTGGATGCCCACTTCGAAGCGGACCTGGTCGTTGCCCTTGCCGGTGCAGCCGTGGGCCACGGTTGTGGCGCCGAATTCGCGGGCGGCCTTCACCAGGTGCTTGACGATGACCGGGCGGGAGATGGCGGACACCAATGGGTAGTGGCCCTGGTATAGGGCGTTGGCCTTCAGGGTGGGCACGCAGTATTCGTTGGCGAACTCGTCCGATGCGTCAGCCACGTAGGCCTCGACGGCGCCGCAGCCCAGGGCGCGCTGGCGGATGGTTTCCAGCGATTCGCCGCCCTGTCCGACGTCCACCGCCACGGCGATGACCTCGGCACCGGTGGCTTCACCGATCCAGCCGATGGCGACGGACGTGTCCAGGCCGCCGGAGTAGGCCAGCACAATGCGTTCAGTCACTTTAGATGCTCCTTGTTGGGGGTTTGGTGGTTGTTGTCTTCAAGCTTATTGCCCGGCTTCCTCGGCCATTTGCAGGAAGCGGGCCGCGAGGTCCGGGCCGCCCAGCGGGTCGCGGGAAACCAGCAGGACGGTGTCGTCGCCGGCGATGGTGCCCAGGATGGACGGCATCACCGAGTGGTCGATGGCCAGGGCCAGGAAGTTCGCGGCGCCGGGCGGGGTGCGCAGGACGGCGATGTTGGCAGAGGCTTCAGCGGTGACCAGCAGTTCGCTGCAGAGCCGGGCCAGCCTCGCGTCCAGGATCTCCTGCGTCACGCCGCTCTTGGCCGCACGTTCGCCGCCTTCGCCGGGAACGGCGTAGACCAGGACGCCTTCCTTGCCGCGGACGCGGACGGCGCCCAGTTCCACCAGGTCGCGGGACAGCGTGGCCTGGGTGACCTGTACGCCGTCGTCCGCCAGCAGCGCCGCAAGCTCAGCCTGGGAACGCACGGACTGCCCGGTCAGGATGGCGGTGATGCGTGCCTGCCGGGCGGTCTTGGTGGCCGGGCTGGTGCCCGCGGAGGACGGCTGGGCGGACACTAGAACGTGCTCTCTCCGGTGCCTTCGACGGGGGAAAGGCCATCAACGAAGGCCAGGCCCGACCGGTGCATCAGCCACGCCATCAGCGCCTTCTGGGCGTGCAGCCGGTTTTCCGCCTCGTCCCAGACAATGGACTGCGGGCCGTCGATGACGTCGGCGGAAATCTCGTAGCCGCGGTAGGCGGGGAGGCAGTGAAGCACGACGGCGTCATCCGCAGCCAGTGCCATGGCGTCCGAGTCGACGGAGTAGTCCCGGAACAGCTGGAGCCGGGCTTCCTTCTCGGCTTCCTGTCCCATCGATACCCAGGTGTCAGTCGCGACGACGTCGGCGCCCTTCAGCGCTTCCTTGGCATCGGTGGTGATGAGGACGGAACCGCCGGTTTCAGCCGCGCGTTCTTCTGCCGCCGCCACGATCTCTGCGGCCGGCAGGTAGCCCTCCGGCCCGGCGATCCGGACGTGCATGCCGGCGGTGACCCCGGCCAGCAGGTAGGAGTTGGCCATGTTGTTGGCGGCGTCGCCCAGGTAGCTCATGGTGAGCCCCTTGAGGCTGCCCTTGTGTTCCTTGACAGCCAGCAGGTCCGCCAGCAGCTGGCACGGGTGGTAGTCATCGCACAGGGCGTTGATCACCGGGACCCTGGAGTTCTCCGCCATCGCCACCAGGCCGGCATGCGCGCCGGTCCGCCACACAATCGTGGAGACCATCCGTTCGAGTACCTTTGCGGTGTCCTCCACGGATTCCTTGTGCCCGATCTGCGCCTCGCCGGGGTTGATGATCAGGGCGTTGCCGCCCATGTCAGCGATGCCGGTGGCGAATGAGACGCGGGTCCGGGTGGAGGTCTTGTCGAAGATCACGGCCACGGTCTTGCGGCCGCTGCCCTGCGCGGCAAACGGCTGGACGCTGTAGGGGGCAGCCTTCATGCGGGCGGCGAGCTCAAGGACTTCGGCCTGTTCGGCGGGGCTGAGGTCGGTGTCCTTGAGGAAGTGCCGGGTAGCGGTGGTCACTGGGCGTCCTTAGCTGTCTTGAGGATTGCCGGGAATGCGGCGAGGAAGGTGTCGGCCTGCGCGGTGGTGAGGATCAGCGGCGGTGCCAGGCGGATCGTGCGCGGGCCCGGGCTGTTGACGATGAAGCCGGCATCGAGGCCGGCCTGCACGACGGCAGGGGCAACGTCGGCGTCGAGGTCGAAGCCGATCAGCAGGCCTTCGCCCCGCACCTCGGTGACGCCGTGGATCGCGGCCAGCGCGGAGCGCAGGTACTCCCCCACCGCCGTGGCATTGGCCAGGACGTTCTGGCTTTCCAGGGCATGGAGGGTGGCGAGGGCGGCTGCCGTGGCAACCGGGTTTCCACCGAACGTGGTGCCGTGCTGGCCGGCGGACAACAACGACGACGTCTGCTCACCAAAGGTGACCAGCGCACCGATGGGGAAGCCGCCGCCCAGGCCCTTTGCCAGGCTGACAGCGTCCGGCATGATCCCGGCGTCCTCACTGGCCAGCCATTTACCCGTGCGGCCGATGCCGGTCTGTACCTCGTCGAGGATGAGCAGGGCACCAACCTTGCTGGTCGCCTCCCGCGCAGCCTTCAGGTAGCCCGGCGGCAGCGGGCGGACACCGGCTTCACCCTGGATCGGTTCCAGGAACACCGCGGCCACGGTTTCGTCAACGGCCGCTTTGAGTGCCTCGACGTCCCCGAACGGGATGTGCACCACTCCGCCGGGCAGCGGCTCGAACGGCGCCCGGTAGGCTTCCTTGGCCGTGAGCGCCAGCGCTCCCATGGTCCGGCCATGGAAGGCGCCCTCGAGGGCGATGATTTTGGTCCGTTTGACCGCGCCGTCGCCGGTGTTGCGGCGGGCCAGTTTGAAGGCGGCCTCGTTGGCTTCGGTGCCGGAGTTGCTGAAGAACACTTTCGAGCCGGCGGGTGCGTGCGCCAGTTCCAGGAGTTTTTCGGCCAGCGCCACCTGGGTGGGGCTGGTGAAGAAGTTGGAGACGTGGCCCAGGGTGGCCAGCTGGCTGGCGATGACTGACGTCACGAAGGGGTGGGCGTGGCCCAGGGCGTTGACGGCAATGCCGCCCAGAAGGTCCAGGTACTCCTTGCCGTCGGCGTCCCACACCAGGCAGCCGGCACCGCGGACCAAAACGCGCTGGGGCGTGCCGAACACGTTCATCAGGGAACTGGAGTAGCGGGCCAGCCACTCCGACCCACTACCCATTCCAGTCATAACGGAAGCTTTGGCGTCCGGTCCGGCGATGGGGGCCAGGGCGTGGTCGGGCACCGCGATGGGCCCACGGACTCCGGGGTCCCCGGCCGAGCTTGCGAGGACGGGGTGAGGCTGGGGACGGGCGGGGCCCCCATCACCGGCCGGACTTACGTCAACAGTTTCGTTCATGCGATCACTTCCTCGTCCGGGACTACCTGGGTGCCGATGCCCGCCGTCGTAAATGTTTCAAGAAGCATGGAATGGGCCAGGCGCCCGTCCACGATGTGTGCCCGTTCCACGCCCTCGTCAACGGCCTTCAGGCACGCGGCCATCTTGGGGATCATTCCTGATTCGAGCCTTGGCAGCATTTTCCGGAGTTCCGAGGCCGTGAGGGAGGAGATCAGCGAGGACTTGTCCGGCCAGTTGGCGTAGAGGCCCTCGACGTCGGTCAGGATCACCAGCTTGGAGGCCCCCAGCGCCGAGGCGACGGCAGCCGCTGCAGTGTCCGCATTGACGTTCAGGACCTGGCCCGTGGGCTGGAACCGGGCAGTGCCCGCCACGCCCTCTCCGCCGTCGACAATTTCCGGGGCCACCGTGGAGATCACCGGAATGCGCCCGGCGTCGAGGATGTCAACGATGCCGGCGGGGTCTACCCCCACCACCTCGCCCACCAGCCCGAGGTCCACCTCTTCGCCGTCCACGACGGTGCCGGTGCGCACTGCGCGAAGCAGTCCGCCGTCTTCACCGGACATGCCGACGGCGTAGGGCCCGTGCGAGTTGATCAGGCCCACCAGTTCGCGGCCTACCTGGCCGGTGAGGACCATGCGGACCACGTCCATGGCCTCGGGTGTGGTGACGCGCAGGCCGCCCTTGAACTCGGACTCGATGCCCAGCCGGCCCAGCATGGAATTGATCTGGGGGCCTCCGCCGTGAACCACCACGGGGTGGATGCCCACGTGGTGGAGGAAGACGATGTCCTCGGCGAAGGCGCGGCGCAGTTCATCGTTGACCATGGCGTTGCCGCCGTACTTGACCACCATGGTGGTGCCGGCGAACCGCTGGATCCAGGGCAGCGCCTCGATCAAGGTTGCCGCCTTGTCCTGGGCGGCGGACATGCTGGTGGTTTCACGCGTCTGGGTGTTCATGTTGTCACTTTCCACAGCGGTTTATGCCCTGCGCGGGCAGTGGCTGGAGGAGCTCCTAACTGGAGTAGGCGCTGTTCTCGTGCACGTAGTCGTGGGTGAGGTCATTGGTCCAGATGGTGGCCTCGGCGTCGCCTGCCTGCAGGTCGATCTCCACCAGCACTTCGCGCGGTTCCAGGTCCACCAGGCTCCGGTCATCACCGATGCTGCCGTTGCGGCAGATCTGGATGCCGTTCATGGCCACGTTGAGCTTGTCCGGTTCGAAGGCGGCGTCCGTGGTGCCGACGGCGGACAGCACGCGGCCCCAGTTGGGGTCCTTGCCGAAGATGGCGGCTTTGAACAGGTTGGAGCGCGCCACGGAGCGGCTGACTGTTTCGGCATCGGCTTCGCTGGCAGCGTTGAATGTGCGGATGGCGATGTCATGGCTGGCTCCCTCCGCATCGGCGATCAGCTTCCGGGCCAGTTCGGCGCAGACCTGCGTCAGGCCCTCGCTGAACGCTTCGGCCGAGGGAACGGCACCGGCGGCACCGGAGGCCAGCAGGACCACGGTGTCGTTGGTGGACATGCAGCCATCGGAGTCCGCACGGTCGAAGGTGACGCGCGTGGCGTCGCGGAGGACGACGTCGAGCAGTTCCGGCTGCACCAGGGCATCCGTGGTGAGCACCACCAGCATGGTGGCCAGGCCGGGGGCCAGCATGCCGGCTCCCTTGGCGATACCCCCGATGCTGAATTCCTGGCCGTCGGCGTCGGCGCCGATGAAAAGCGCGGATTTCGGCACGCTGTCGGTGGTCATGATGGCCGTGCCGGCAGCGGGGCCGCCGTCTGTGCTGAGCGCTGCAGCAGCAGCTTCAACGCCCGGCAGGATCTTGTCCATGGGCAACTGCTCGCCGATCAGGCCTGTGGAGCAGACAAAGACGTCAGTTGCCGAGATGCCCAGCACCTCGGCCACTTTCTCGGCAGTGCTGTGGGTGTTCTGGAAGCCGGTAGGGCCGGTGCAGGCATTCGCTCCGCCGGAGTTGAGGATGACGGCGTCCACCCGGCCGTCGGAGACCACCTGGCGGGACCAGTGCACGGGGGCAGCAGCCACCCGGTTGCTGGTGAAGACGGCGGCGGCTGCCTTGGCGGGGCCGTCATTGACGACGAGGGCGAGGTCCGGGTTGCCGGAGGCCTTGAGTCCGGCAGTAACGCCGGCTGCCCGGAATCCCTGCGGTGCGGTGATGGTCACGGGGCTACTCCCTGCAGGTTGAGGCCGGCGGTTTCCGGCAGGCCGAGTGCGATGTTCATGGACTGCACGGCGCCGCCGGCAGTGCCCTTGGTGAGGTTGTCAATGACGCAGGTGACGATGACCCGTCCCGTGTGGGCGTCGAAGGCCAGCTGCATTGCTGCGTGGTTGGAGCCCTGGACGGACTTGGTCCCGGGCCACTGGCCCTCGGACAGCACGTGGACGAACGGTTCGTCGTCGTAGGCTTCGGTCCATGCCTGCCGGAGCTGCGCGGCGGTGGTTCCGGCTTTGACCCGGGCAGTGGCGGTGGTCAGGATGCCGCGGCTCATCGGAGCAAGGGTGGGCGTAAAGGAAACGCTCACTTTTTCCCCGGCTGCATTGGAGAGGCCCTGCTCGATCTCGGGGGTGTGCCGGTGGCCGCCGCCCACGCCGTACGGACTCATGGAGCCCATGACTTCGGCGCCGATCAGGTTGACCTTGGCGGCCTTGCCCGCGCCCGAGGTGCCGGAGGCGGAGACGATCACGACGTCGTCTGGCTCCAGCAGGTGCGCGGCGAACCCGGGGGTCAGTGCCAGGAGGGCGGAGGTTGGGTAGCATCCGGGAACGGCGATGCGCTTGGCGCCCTTGAGGGCTTCACGCTGGCCGGGCAACTCCGGAAGCCCGTAGGGCCAGGTGCCGGCGTGGGGCGAGCCGTAGAACTTCTCCCACGCGGCGGGGTCCTCAAGGCGGTGGTCGGCGCCGGCGTCGATGACGACTGTCCCTTCGGGAAGCTGGGCAGCGATCTCCGCGGACGCACCATGCGGCAGGGCCAGGAAGACAACGTCGTGGCCGGAGAGGTTCTCCACGGTGGTGTCCTCAAGGATGCGGCTGGCCAGTCCATGCAGATGCGGCTGCAGTTCACCGAGGCGGGAACCGGCATTGCTGTGGGCTGTGATGGCACCGATGGTCACCCCTGGGTGCCCGGCAAGAAGGCGAAGGACCTCTCCCCCGGCGTAGCCGCTGGCGCCCGAAACCGCAACAGAAATAGTCATGCTCCGACTATACAGCAATACTTATGCACTGGAGTCGATATTTATGCATGGAGCCGCCCGGTGCCTGCCACGCTTCAGTGCTTGTCGTCGGACTGCGGTGTGTCCCTAGGATGGTTTCGGCAGCCGGGGCCGGAAACGCCGGGACCCGCGAAAGGAGAGCCATGACGCACGCAATCGTCGCACGGGAGGCAGGCGGACCGGAAGTCCTTGACTACACAGAAGTTCAAACCCCTGCCCCGGGACCGGGCCAGGTGCTCTTCAAAGTGGGGGCGGCAGGTGTCAACTTCATCGACACCTACAAGCGCGGCGGAGTCTACAAAGTCCAGTACCCGTTCACGCCCGGCACGGAAGCCGCGGGCACGGTGGAGGCAGTGGGCGAAGGTGTCACCGGCTTCTCCGTCGGCGACCGGATAGCCACAGCCGAGGGCCTCAACTGTTACGCGGACTACGCCCTGGTGGACGAGGACGCCGCACTGCCGGTCCCGAAAGGCCTGGACGTCTTCACCGCCGCAGCCCTCCCCCTGCAGGGCATCACCGCCCATTACCTGGTGAATTCGACCTTCAAGGTGGAGGGTGGCCACAAGGTCCTGCTGCACGCCGGAGCCGGCGGCGTGGGACTGCTGCTGATCCAGCTTCTCAAGGCCCGGGGTGCGGAGGTTCTCACCACGGTCTCCACCGACGAAAAGGAGCAGCTGGCGCTCGACGCCGGCGCGGACCACGTGTTGCGGTACGACGGCTTCGCGGAGCGGGTCCGGGACATCACTGGCGGGACCGGTGTGGACGTGGTCTACGACGGCGTGGGGAAGGATACCTTCGACGGCTCGCTGGCCGCCCTGCGGGTCCGCGGAATGCTGGTGCTGTTCGGCGCCGCGTCAGGTCCCGTGCCGCCGTTTGACCCGCAGCGCCTCAACGCCGGGGGTTCCCTGTTCCTCACCCGCCCCACCATGGGCCATTACCTGCGGGACGCTGCGGAGCGCCGCTGGCGCTCGGACGAGGTCTTTGCCGCGGCTGCCGACGGGAGCCTGAAGGTCCGCATTGGGGCCCGCTACCCCTTAAGCCAAGCCGCCCAGGCGCACCGCGACCTCGAGGGCCGCAAGACCACCGGAAAGGTTGTCCTGGTTCCCTGACAGTCGATTCTGACGCCGGCTTCGCAGGATAAGGAAGAAGTCCCCGCACCCAATTCAAGGGGTGCGGGGACTTCCGTCGTTTGTAGGTTAACCTGCTTAGCGCTGGACGGCTCCGAAGCGTTCCGCGGCCAGGGCAACTGCCTGCTCACGCGCAGCGGAGGCTTCGTCAGCGGTGAGGGTGCGGTCAGGGGCCCGGAACCGGAGGCCGAAGGCCAGCGACTTCCTGCCTTCCTCGATCCCCTTGCCGGCGTAGACGTCGAACAGCGCCACGTCCTCCAGCAGCTCACCGGCACCTTCACGCAGGGCCGCAAGGACCTCGTCCGCGGGCACGTCCGCAGGAACAACGAGTGCCACGTCCTGGGTTGCCACCGGGAACGTCGAGATGTGGCGGGCCACAATGACGTCCGGTGCAGCTTCGAACAGTGCGTCGGCGTTGAGCTCCAGGGCCACCGAACGAGCCGGCATGTCCGATGCGGCCAGCAGCTTGGGATGCAGCTCGCCCGCGTACCCCACGGTCTCCCCCGTCCGCAGCGCGAGCCGGGCGGTGCGGCCGGGATGGAATGCCTGGTGGCTGCCTTGGCTGACCACCAGGTCGACGCCGAGCACGTCACCGGCGAGGCGGGCAACATCCAGCGCATCGGCCCAGTCCCACATCCGTGGTGTGTGGCCGGCAGCGGCCGGGGAGTCGTGGCCGGTGAGGACGGCGGCCACGTGGAACGGCTGGTCCGGGACGCCGTCGTACAGTGCATCAAGCACCTCGGCGTCAGGCTTGGCGCCCAGCGGCGGGATTGATTCGGTACCCGTCTTCCCAGCTGGCAGGAACACCAGGCCCGATTCGAACAGGGCAAGGTCGCGGAAGCCGCGCGAGTGGTTCCGCTTTGCCACCTCGATGAGCCCGGGCAGGATCGAGGTCCGCAGGAAGCCCTGCTCCTCGCTGATGGGGTTGGCCAGCTTGACCGCGCTCCGCTCCGCACCCTGTTCAGCCACGCCGAAGGTGTCGTTGGCGGCCTTGGACACGAACGGGTAGGACAGGACCTCGGTCAGGCCGGCGTCGGCCAGGGACTGGATCAGGCGCCGGCGCTGCTGCTGGACCCGGGTGAGTCCGCGGCCCGGAGGGGCCACCGGCAAAGTGGCGGGGATCTTGTCGTAACCCACCAGGCGGGCGATTTCCTCGCTCAGGTCTTCCTTGGTCTCCAGGTCGCTGCGCCACGTGGGCGGCGTAACGCTCCAGCCGCCGTCGCTCTTCTCCACGACGGCGCCCAGGTCCTCGAGGGAGGTGACGATCTGTTCTTCGGTGAAGTCGATACCGATGCGCGCAGCGGCGAAGCCGGCGGGCAGCCCGATGGTGATGGTTTCAGGTGCCGTGCCAACGTCGGTTCCGGCTTCGTCGGCGGTGCCGCCGGCGAGTTCCACAAGGAGGTCCACCACGCGCTGGGCGGCGGTGCCCGCCACCTGCCAGTCAACCCCGCGTTCGAAGCGCTTGGACGCCTCCGACGGCAGCTTGTGCCGTCGCCGCGAGCGCCCAATGGACACTTCGTCAAAGTGCGCTGCTTCCACCAGGACGTTCGACGTCGTGTCGCTCACCTCGGTGGCCGCGCCGCCCATGACGCCCGCAATGCCGATGGCGCCGGAGTCGTCGGTGATGAGCAGGTCCTCGGCGTCAAGGGTGCGTTCCTTGCCGTCGAGCGTGCTGATCTTCTCGCCTGCAGAGGCCCGCCGCACCACGATGTCGCCGGACAGCTTGTCCAGGTCGTAGCAGTGCGTGGGCTGGCCCAGCTCGAGCATGACGTAGTTGGAGATGTCCACCGGCAGGGAGATGGAGCGGATGCCTGCCAGCCGCAGCCGGGACACCATCCATGGAGGGGTGGGCCTGGTGGCGTCCAGACCGCGGACCGTCCGGGCCACGAAGCGGTCACAGCCCGGCTTGCCATAGATGGGGGCGTCGTCATTGATCTTGACGCCGTACCCGCCCGACAGCTCCGCGGGCGCGTTGACCTTCGTGGCCGGGTCCGTGAAGGCGGTACCGGTGGCGTGTGCATACTCGCGGGCCACGCCACGGATGGAGAAGGCGTAACCGCGGTCCGGGGTCACGTTGATCTCTGCGGCCTCGTCGTAGAGGCCCAGCAGTTCCATGGCGTCGGTGCCGATTTCCGGGTCCAGCCCGATGCGGGACAGCACCAGGATGCCGTCGTGGTCCTCGCCGATGCCCAGTTCGCGGACGGAGGCGATCATGCCGGCGGACAGGTGCCCGTAGGTCTTGCGCGCGGAGATATGGAAGTCGCCGGGCAGTACGGCGCCCGGCAGCGTGACGACGACTTTGTCACCCTCAACGAAGTTGTGGGCGCCGCAGATGATGCCCTGGACACCGGAGGGGTCAATCCCGTCTCCGGTGAGGGTCTGTTCCTGCCCTTCCGGGACGACGCGGACCTGGCACCAGTTGATGGTCTTGCCGTTGGTTTGCGGCTCCTTGACCAGGCTCAGGACCTGGCCCACCACGACGGGGCCCTTCAGCGTGTCCGTGGGACGGTGGACTGCTTCCTCTTCGAAGCCGACTTTGACCAGCTCGGCCATGACGTCTTCGGCCGTTGCATCGGCCGGTACGGCCGCGAATTCACGCAGCCAGGAAAGTGGGATACGCACTGTTAGATCTCCATCCCGAAGTGCTCGCTGAAACGTACATCGCCTTCGATCATGTCGCGCATGTCGCCGACTTCGTTGCGGAACATGAGGGTGCGCTCGATGCCCATGCCGAAGGCAAAACCTGAATAGACGTCCGGGTCGATGCCGGCGGCGCGCAGGACGTTGGGGTTGACCATGCCGCAGCCGCCCCACTCGATCCAGGCCGGGCCGCCCTTGGCGCCGGGATGGAAGATGTCCAGCTCGGCTGAGGGCTCGGTGAACGGGAAGTAGTTGGGGCGCAGCCGGATCTGGGCTTCGTCGCCGAACATTTGCCGGGCGAAGTGCTCGAGGGTGCCGCGCAGGTCCGCCATGGACAGGTTCTTGTCGATGGCCAGGCCTTCGAACTGGTGGAACACCGGCGTGTGGGTGGCGTCCAGTTCATCGGTGCGGAACACCTTGCCGGGGCACAGCACGTAGATGGGCACCTCGCGCTCCAGCATGGACCGGACCTGCACCGGGGAGGTGTGGGTGCGCATCAGCAGGTGGGCCTCGGGCGGTTCCACGAAGAAGGTGTCCTGCATTTCGCGGGCCGGGTGGTCCGGCTTGAAGTTCAGGGCGTCGAAGTTGAACCACTCCGATTCCACTTCAGGGCCTTCGGCGATTTCCCAGCCCATGCCCACGAAGATGTCCGCCACGCGGTCCTGCAGCGTGGAGAGAGGGTGGCGGGCGCCGGCACGGCGGCGGCGCGGAGCGGCCGTGACGTCCACGGTTTCCTCGACCAGGATCCTGGCGTCGTTTTCGGCTTCCAGGACCGCGGTGCGGTCGGCGAGCGCCTTGTTGACCCGTCCTCGGGAGGCGCCCATCAGCTTTCCGGCGAGCGCCTTCTGGTCCTTGGGCAGGCGGCCGATCTCACGGTTGGCAAGGCTCAGCGGCGACTTCTCGCCGCTGTGGGCAAGGCGCACCGCCTTCAGCTCGTCAAGGGTGGCCGCACCGGCGATCGCGGTGATGGCCTCTTCTACAGCGGCGTTGATGGCGGCCTCATCCGTGGGGTTCGGGATGGCGGCGCCCGGCAAAGTTTCAGTCATCTACTGTTCTTAGCTACGAGTCGTGGCTGCCGGCGGACGGGGCAGCCGTACGCGGTTTCCCGCCCGGGCGTCCGTCGCTGGCAGGTCATGGATGAATGCGCTGAACGTCAGTCCATTCAATGACCAGGTCAGGGCTCGCCGGCAGGACCGGCGGCCACTGCCCTCCAGTCTAGTTGAACCCTCCGGCTACCATGGCCTCATGACTTTGCGGCGGCGCGCGGGTGCCCAACACACCCCGACGACGGCCCAGCGGCTGAGGCGGACAGCGAACCTCCTGAACGGGAGCACCCTGGCCGGGCTCGCCGTCGCCCTGGCCGCACGGACGCGGATCAGCCGGGGGCCGCGCGGGCTGATCATCGCTGCGGACTACCGTTGGCGGCTGCCGTTCGCGCACGCCTACACCCTGGGCAACGTGGTGCTCTGCCGCAGCACGGCCGGGGAACTGCTGTCCCGGCCGGCGCTCCTGGCGCATGAGGAAAGGCACTGCAGCCAGTACGCGTGGTGCCTGGGCTTGCCCTTCATCCCGCTGTACCTGGCTGCCGCCGGCTGGTCGGTACTGCGCACCGGAAACCCGGGAACCGGGAACATCTTTGAACGCCGGGCAGGGCTGGCGGCCGGTGGCTACCCGCTCACGGCCAGCAGGCGGGTCTAATGACCCAGGAACCGCGTGGGCACGAGGAGGCGCGAACAGTCACCGTCACGGGGACGGGCTGGGCGGAAGCGCCCCCTGACCTGATGCTGGTTTCGGTGGGCGTGGAGTGCCGCGCCGAATCGGTGGAGGAGGCGTATGCGGCGGCCGGGCAGGGCCTGGCGGGGGTAGCCTCAGTCCTCCGCAGCCGCGGTGTTGCACCGGCCGACATCCGCTCGCCCGGTTTGACCGTCCGCGCCGACTTTGCCTGGCAGGACGGCGAGGGCCAGAAACTCGTGGGGTACGTGGCAGCCGGCAGCCTGATGGTCAGGCTGCGGGACATCGGCAGCGCGTCCGCCATCATTTCCGAAGCCGTCCGCGCCGGCGGGGACGGTGTCCGCCTGCACAACCTGCAACTGGTCCTGTCCGACGACTCCGCTCTCCGGGCACAGGCCAGGGATGCCGCCTGGCATGACGCCCTCAGTGCAGCGGAACAGTATGCCGCGTTGGCCTCGGCCAGCCTGGGACGGGTGCTGTCCGTGGCAGACCAGCACCCGGCGGCAGGCCCGGTTCCACTGACCGGGATGCAGCGGGCGTCTGCTTCGGAAGGCCTGGCCGTTGAACCGGGCGCAAACAGGGTGGAAGCAGCCGTGACCGCCACCTGGGCACTGGAGCCTTAGCCTGTCCCCCGCGCACAGCCTTTTCCGCTTTTCTGCTGCGCGGTGCCTCCTCTGCTGCGCGGTGCCTTGACTTTAATTCGAACATGTTTTCGAATGGACGTCATGAGATGGGAAGCGCAGGCACTCGTACCCGGGCCGCCGGACACCACCGCTGGGGCAGTTCCGGCGCTGCTTCCACTGGCAGGACTGGTTCGCTCCGTCACCACCCCGGAATTCGCCGGCATCACCTTCCATGAGGTCACCGCCAAATCGGTGCTCAACAGGGTTCCGGCGGGGTCAAAGATGCCCTTCGAATGGACCGTGAATCCGTACCGCGGCTGCAGCCACGCCTGTGTCTACTGTTTTGCCCGCAAGACGCACACCTACCTTGACTTCGACGCCGGCATGGACTTTGACAGCCAGGTGGTGGTGAAGGTGAATGCCGCAGAAGTCCTCCGCAAGGAGCTGAACAAGGCATCGTGGACCCGCCAGCAAGTGGCGCTGGGCACGAATACCGACCCCTACCAGCGGGCCGAGGGCCGGTACCGGCTGATGCCCGGCATTATTGCCGCGCTGGCGGACTCCGGCACTCCCCTGTCCATCCTTACCAAGGGGACGCTGCTGGCGCGGGACATTCCGCTGCTCAAAAGGGCTGCCACCCAGGTGCCTGTGGGGCTGGGCATCTCCCTGGCCATGACGGACGAAGCCCTCTCGGAAGCCATCGAACCCGGCACTCCCGGACCCAGGGCCCGGCTCAAACTCGTCGCCCGGCTGCGTGAGGCCGGCCTGCCCTGCGGCGTCATGGCGATGCCCATCCTGCCGTGGCTTTCCGACAGCGATGAAGCCCTGGATGCGCTGTTCGGTTCACTGGCGGCAGCCGGGGCAACCGGAGTCACTGCGGGAGCGCTGTACCTGAAGCCGGGTACCCGGGAATGGTTCATGAAATGGATCGCCGCCCACCACCCCGAACTCGCCGGCCGTTACCGGCGCCTGTACGGGACAGGTTCCTACGCCTCCAAGGAGTACCGCACCTGGCTGGCCGGCAAGGTCAGCTACTTCAAAGCACGGCATGGCTTTTCACATTCGGCGGGCTTCAGCCACCGCGACCTCAACAACCCGGATCTGGAGGACCCCAGGGTGGAGGAGGCGCAATATCCTGCCGGGATCATTCCCACAGCGGTCCATGGTGGCTCCGTTGGTCTTCCGTCAGGGCCCGTTTCGGGGCCATCCCGGACAGCCGTGCAGGACTCACTGTTCTAACTGGCAGGCAACAGCGTTCAGCAGAGCATGGACAATCGGATAGTCGGCCGGAATCCATGGGAGGGCGAGGACGGCTTCCGGGTCCCCCAGATCAACCCAGCGCAGTTCATCATGGTCTTCCAGGGGCAGTGGCTCGCCGCGGGTCACTTCCGCGAACCAGACCCTCATGCTGGCCCGTTCATTAAGGGGCCAGCCATTAAGGGTGTTCGCGGGGAGCTCTGACCCCAGGTGCACGCCGATCCCGAGTTCCTCATTCAGTTCCCGTACCAGCGCCGTCTCGGGTTCCTCACCGGGTTCCACCTTGCCGCCCGGGAACTCCCATAGCCCCGCCAGGTGCTCCGGCGCGCTGCGCCGTGCCACCAGCAGCGCCCCCGGATTCGCCAGCCGGTCCACCACAGCTCCGCCCACAACCTGAATCAGTCCAGTCACCGGCTCATTCTATGGGCCACAATGGAGTGTCCGGGAACAGCATTCCCGCCCGGGGAACCACCTCCTGCGGGAATAGGTCCTGCACAGCCAGGGTTGCCACACTGTCCGGACCGTCCTGCCCCACTGCCGTGGCATCCGACCCCTTTATCAGATCCACGTTTCGAGAAGCAGGCATATGAGCAGCGTTCTTTCCCCGTCCACGGCTACCCGCACCAGGACCCCCAACATCGGCATGGCCATCTTTGCCCTGGCTATGGGCGGGGTGGGCATCGGCGTCACCGAGTTCACCATGATGGGCCTTTTGAAGGAAGTGGAACAGGGCTTGGGGATCAGCACCCCTGAAGCCGGGCACCTGATCTCGGCCTATGCGCTGGGAGTCGTGGTAGGCGCTCCCCTCCTGGCCGCCGTCGGCGCCAAACTTCCCCGCAAGAAACTCGCGCTGGGACTGCTGCTGTTCTTCACCGTCGCCAACCTGACGTCGTTCATTGCTCCCGACTACGGATCGATGCTCGTGTCCCGCTTTGCCGCCGGTCTGCCCCACGGCGCGTTTTTCGGGGTGGCAGCCGTCATCGCCGCTTCCCTTGTTCCGCCGACAAAAAGGGGATGGGCCATCTCGATGGTCATGGCCGGACTCAGCGTCTCCAACGTCGTGGGAGTACCGTTCGCCACCTGGCTGGGCCAAGCCTACGGCTGGCGCCTGCTGTTTGTCCTGGTCGGTGGCATCGGCCTGCTGGCACTGGCCATGGTGTGGAAATTCGTCCCCTTCCAGCATGCCCACCCGGACGCAAGCATCCGGCGCGAACTCGGCGCCCTCAAACGGCTCCAGGTGTGGCTGGCCCTCCTGGTGGGCATCGTGGGTTTCGGCGGCTTTTTCGCCACCTACACCTACATTGCCCACACCATGACCGCAGTAGCCGGCATCCCGTCCGCCCTCATCCCGCTGGTGGTGGCGCTCTACGGGCTTGGCATGGTGGCCGGGAACATCGTCGGCGGCAGGCTGGCGGACAAATCCGTCATGGGCACCCTGTACCGGGTCCTCCCGGCCATCGCCGTGGCCCTGGTGGTCTATGCCGTGGCAGCACACTGGCAATGGAGCGCCATGGTCATGGTGTTCGTGGTGGGAGCTTGCGGGTCCATGCTCATCCCGGCCCTGCAGACCCGGCTGCTGGACGCCTCGCCGGACGCCCCGTCGCTGGCGTCCTCCCTCAACCACGCCGCACTGAACGTCGCCAACGCCCTGGGCGCCTTCCTCGGCGGCCTTGTCATCGCCCTCGGCTGGGGCTTTGTTGCCCCGGCCCTGGTCGGCGCCGTCCTCGCCGTCCTGGGTTTCGGCGTCGCCCTCCTCAGCGGCCTGCTCGAGCGCACGAGGCCGCTGGCCGCCTGAACCCCCCGTGCGCCCGCAGTGTGCAGGCCAGGAGACTGTAAACTTCCGGCCCGCGGGGTTTTAACGATGCGGCAACGCCGCCCCTGGAGCTACTGACTTTGTGGGGGGCGTATGTTAGCTTGAGCCTCATCGGGACTATTAATCCCGGTCACAATAAGGAGGAGACATGGGTTTTCTTGCTTGGATTATTTTGGGCCTCATAGTCGGGGCCATCGTTAAGGCCGTTATGCCCGGACGGGTTGGCGGCGGCTGGGTCACCAGCCTCATCCTCGGTGTGGTTGGCGCCATTGTTGGCGGCTGGATTGGCAGCCTGCTGTTCAACAAGGGCGATCTTGCTTTCTTCGACCTCGGCACGTGGATTCTCGCTATCGTCGGCGGCCTGGTTGTCGCCGGCATCTACGGAGCAGTCACCGGACGCGGACGGACAAGCCGCGCACCATAACCGCTCTGCCTACCACTACCAGATGGGCCCCGGACTTCCGGGGCCTTTCTTTCTGCCCGGACAACCTGTCTTTGTGCCGGCAACGACGTTCCCTGTCCGGAAGAGAACGTAGAAGAGAGCGTAAAGGGCTGCGCCCGCTCCCAGCGCCAGGCCGCCGTCGTGCCTCCCTGGGTGGCGTGCATCCTTAGGTGGCCGGTTCCGGTTCCACTCCAGCCTGGGCCCGGCGCTGGGAGCGGGCGCTGGCGTAGAGGCACACCGTGGCCGCCGTTCCAAGGTTCAGGCTTTCCGCGGCACCGTAGACGGGAACAGCAACCCGGTGGTCCGCCAGTTCCAACTCTTCCGCGGAGAGTCCCTGCGCCTCGTTCCCGAAAAACCAGGCGGTAGGCCCAGCGAGGTCGTACACGGAGTCCGGCCCGGTACCGGTCAGCCTGCGCCGGGCATTCTCGTCCTGCAGGACATCAAGGTCCAGTTGCCCATAGCCGTCAGCGGCGAGGACGCCGATACCGCGGGCCTTGCAGGCCGCAGCCAATTCCGCGGGATCCGCGGCAAGCACGACGGGAAGGTGAAAGAGTGAACCTGCGGTGGAGCGGACAGCCTTGGGGTTGTAGATATCCACGCTGGAGGTGGTGAAAACCACGGCATCGGCACCGGCGGAGTCGGCCGCGCGCAGGACAGTTCCCGCGTTCCCCGGGTCCCGCACCTGGCACAGCACGGCAATCAGGCGGGGCCCGGCGTCGAGCACATCCTCCAGGGCCACGTCCACAAACCTGCAGACGGCGACTATCCCCTGCGGGTTGACGGTGTCCGCCATGGCCGCCAGGACTTCGTCCGTGGCAAGCCGCGCATTGGTGCCCCCGGCGAGCTCCTCGAATTCCGGAAAACGGTCAAGGCAGCTTTCGCTGGCAAAGACCTCGGTAACTATGCCGGGAGCTCCCGCAGCAAGGCGCTGCTGGTGGAGTTTAAGCGCTTCGCGGACCGCCTGCGGCCCCTCAGCCAGGAACTGGCCGCGCTTTAAACGCGCCGGGCGCCCTGCAAGCTTTGCCACGTCCCTGACCCGATCAGCTCGGGGGTTGGACAGTGGAAGATCTTGCGGGCGCCCGGTTTCGTTCATACAAGAACTGTAGTAGCTGCTGCCACCTGTTCCTGAACGGGCCCCTCAGGCGAGGGGCGGAAGCGGCTTGCCTAGGCTGCGGCTGCCTTCTTGGCGGAGGTGTCTGCCGGCAGGGAGTCCTTGGCCACCTGGACCAGCGCGGCGAAGGCGTTGGCGTCAGAGACGGCAAGCTCGGCCAGCATACGGCGGTCAACCTCGACCTCGGCGGCCTTCAGGCCCTGGATGAGGCGGTTGTAGGTGAGGCCGTTGGCGCGGGAAGCAGCGTTGATGCGCTGGATCCACAGGCGGCGGAAGTCACCCTTCTTCTTCTTGCGGTCACCGTAGCTGTACACAAACGAGTGCAGCAGCTGCTCTTTGGCCTTGCGGTACAGGCGCGAACGCTGTCCGCGGTAACCCTTTGCGCGTTCAAGAACAACCCGGCGCTTCTTGTGGGCGTTGACCGCCCTCTTCACACGTGCCACGTGCGTACTCCTTCGAAAATCTGATCCCAAGCATCTACTGCCGGTGTCCCGGCGGCCTGAGAATGCTGTTTGGCAGGTGACGGGCCACCAGGTGGCGGCCCCTCATAGAACTTGGAAATTAGATGCCGAGCATCTTCCGGATGACCTTGGCATCGCCCTTGAAGACGATCCGGTCGCCCGCAAGGCGGCGGGTCAGGCGGGAGGACTTGTGCTCCAGGTAGTGGCGGCGGTTGGCCTGCTGGCGGCGCAGCTTGCCGCTGCCGGTCAGCTTGAAGCGCTTCTTAGCACCACTGTGGGTCTTCATCTTCGGCATGGGAACCGATCTCCTTACGTTTCTGCGGCCCCGGGGGCCGCAGTTCTATCGCGCAGCCGCCCCTGCGGGCAGCATGCTGGTTGCTGACTCCCGGGGCGTACCCCGGCAGCTGTGAACTAGTTGGTCTTCTTACCGGCCGGCTTCGGCGCTGCCTTGGGGGCAGGGCGTGCAGCAGGCTTCGGCGCAGCAGGCCTGGCCACCGGCTTGGGCGGTGCAGGCACAGCTGCCGGCTTGGGCGCCACCGGGGCGGCGGCTTCCGGCTTGGCGGCAGCTGCAGGCCTGGGCGCCGGAGCGGCCTTCGGTGCAGCAGCCTTGGGGGCTTCCCGCTTCGGAGCTTCCTGCTTGGGTGCAGCAGCCTTGGGGGCTTCCTGCTTCGGAGCTTCCTGCTTCGGCTCGGCAGCCTTGGGGGCTTCCTGCTTCGGGGCTTCCCGCTTCGGGGCTTCCTGCTCCGGAGCCGCAGCAGCGGGCGCCTCGGCGGGGGCATTGTCTTCAGCAACAGCATCCGGCTCGGTGGAGACGGTGAAACCTTCCGGCAGGAGGTCCGCCAGTGACTGCGTCATGGGGGCCTGGTCCTGGCCGGACGTGTCAACGCGGCCGGAAGCCTTGGCTTCGTTCTGCGCCTTGGCTTCGGCACGCTGGGTGGCGCGCCGCGCTTCGGCCTTGGCCTCAGCCTTGTTCTTCAGCGGGCCCACCACCATGACCATGTTGCGGCCATCAATGCGGGGGCTGGACTCCACCACGCCAACTTCGGCGACGTCGTCCGCGAAGCGCTGGAGCAGGCGGATGCCCATCTCCGGACGCTGCTGCTCACGGCCGCGGAACTGGATCATGGCCTTGACCTTGTCCCCGGCGCCGAGGAAGCGCAGGGCATGGCCGCGCTTGGTCTCGTAGTCGTGGGTGTCGATCTTCAAGCGGAAGCGGATTTCCTTCAGAACGGTGTTCGTCTGGTTCTTCCGGGCCTCACGTGCCTTGACCGCGGCCTCGTACTTGTACTTGCCGAAGTCCATCAGCTTGCACACCGGAGGCTTCGCCTGAGGTGCAACTTCAACGAGATCAAGGTCGGACTCGGCAGCCAGTCGCAGGGCATCCTCAATACGGACGATTCCTACCTGTTCACCTGCAGGGCCGACCAGCCGCACCTCGGGGACGCGGATACGCTCATTGATTCTTGGCTCGCTAATGTTAAAGCTCCTGTGTTTGTTGTTGAGTCCCGGCAAATAGAGAAGGCCCCCAATTGCCGGAGCAATCGAAGGCCTCAGATAGGTTGGCTCAGCAACCCATAAGGGCTGCACGTGCACAGTCCCGGCGAGTGCCGGTTCGTGCCCAACCAGGTACCCGGCAACCTTGCGTCCCCTGCAGGTTCCGGTGGGAACGCCTGGGACAGCGGCTGACGCGGGTGGGAGAGAACTCCGCTTGCAAACTGGAAGCCATTCTACAGAAAAAATTCCCGTCAACGCCGGAAAGCGCTGTTGGGAACCTGATCGTTTTGGGACAATCTCTGAAATAACGACATCCAGTCGGTCTGTGTCAAGCTTACCAGTATGAGCACCTCAGACAGTAATTCGTACGTCTTCGAGCCCGGTGACGCAGGCGCAGACGTTTCACAACAGATCCGGGACATCTCGGAAGTCCCCGCCATCGAGGTCATCACCACGGCCGCCGTGCACCTGATGAGCGCGGCCGCGGTAAAGCTTGGCCTGGCCGCAGAGGACAACGCGGCCGAGCTGAAGGACCTGGACGAGGCCCGGAAACTGATCACCGCGCTTGCCGGCCTGGTGACCGCGGCTGCCCCCGAAATCGGCTCGCAGCACGCCGGACCCTTGCGTGACGGACTGCGGTCCCTCCAGCTGGCCTTCCGTGAAGAGTCCCTGATTCCGGACGCCCCGGGCAAAGGCCCGGGGGAAAAGTACACCGGGGCAGTGAACTAAGGAAAAACCCACCCAAGCAGCGTCCGACGGCGGGACGGCCTTTGCAGGTCGTCCCGCCGTCGTCGTTTCCCAGGTATCAGGCGGCGGCCTTTCGGCGGCGCCGCTGGAGGGCCAGGCCCACCAGGCACAGCGCGACGCCGGCGGTGCCGACGGATACGAAGCCCCCGGACGGTCCCATGACGTCGATGAAAATGCCGGCCAGCGGCGATCCGAGGGCAACACCGGCAGTGAGGGCCGAGCCGTACCAGCCCATGGCCTCCCCCCGCCGCTCCTCGGACACCAGGTCCGCGACTTTTTCGGAGGCCGCCGAGAGCACGGGAGCGCAGAGCAGGCCCGGCAGGACGGAGACGAACGCCAGGGTCCAGGTGTCGTGGGCAAATGCCATGGGCAAGGTCAGCGCCGCCATGCCAAGCAACAGGATGACAGGCGGGATGGGCCGGTGCATGGCGCCATAGATGAGGCCGCCGACCACGGACGCGGCGCACCAGAAGACGAACACGACGCCGATTTCGCTCTGCCGTCCGCCGGTTTGCAGGGCCGCAACGATGCCGACGTCGGTGCCGCTGAGGACCATTCCGGCGCCGGCGGCAACGGCAAAGAGCGCCGCAACCGTCGCGGTGAACCAGGCAAACCCACCTGCCAGCCTGCCCCGCAATCCCTGCCCGGGACCGATGGCCGCGCTGGCGGCCGCACCGGAAGGAACCAGTTCCGCGGCCGCTTCCTGGACGTGGGCCGGTGCGGTGGAGACGACGGCGGCTTCCGCGGCACGCTGCTCATCTTCGGCGCATTCAAGGGTTTGTCCCGGACTGCGGGTGGGCGGGTTGAACCACATGAGGAACAGCCCGGCGAGGGACGTGGCCACGCCCACCACAGTCAGGCCCGCAATCGTGTAACCGCTCGTGGCCACCACGGCGCCGGCCGCAGGCCCGATCATGAACACCATTTCCGTGGTGATGGCGTCCAGGGCGAAGGCGGTGCGCCGCTGGTCCCCCTCCGCCAGGACGCCCAGGGACTGCCGGACCACGCTGAAGATGGGCAGCGTGAGCAGGCCGCCCACGAAGACCAGCGGGAGGAGCCACTGGTAGGACACGTGCGGCACGACAGCCCAGATGACGGTCTCCGAGATCACGGACGGGATGAGTGCGGTCCGCAGCCCCACCGTGTCAACGCGCCGGCCCCGCCATGGAGCGCCCAAGGCAATGCCGATGGTCATGACGGCTGCGGCGGCACCGGCCGCGGCATAGCCCTGGCCGAGGGTGAGGACGATATGCAGGGTCAGGAGCACCCCGGCGGCGGAGTGCGGGATGCGGGCAATCGTGCCCACCAGCAGCAGCCGGCGGATCGGCCGGACGGCGAGCAACTCCCGGTAGAGAGCGAAATTCACGAAGCGGTCCTTCAGGGTATGCCGCAGCACTGGCGGGGATCACCCATCCGGCAGCCGGCTAGTCGGGTGCGCGCCTCAGTTTGATTTCAAGGGAGTCGACGCGCTCCCCAAACAATACATTCCGCGACCACTCGCTCTGCAGCCCGGCCACCAGTTCCTGGACACCGGCGGCGTCCAGGCCGTCCTCCAGGTACAGCACCACCTGAAGCTCCGGCCCCGTACCTCCGCCCGGGACCACGGCGCCATCGGCTGCACTGGAAGCTACTCCCCTGCCCGGCAAAAGCCCGATGCTGCGGATGGCTGCGAAACCGGAAGCGGCGCGGGCCATTTCATCGGCCAGTTCGGGGTCGTTGTAGGAAGGGATCCAGGCGTGCTGTTTGGCCAGTGCCCAGACGCCGGGGCGCCGCACCACGAACGTCACGTCTGCTCCCGGGTCCAGGACAAGGAGCTCGGCACCTTCCGCGACTGCCGAGAGGGCCGCCCGCGCCGCGTACACCGCGACCGGCCGGGCCTCGGGATGCCAGGCGGCCAGCGCGGCGGCCGAGGTGAATGCCGGGAGCGCAATCCTGCCGTCGACCGCTTTCAGCGTCACCAGCGCCATGTCTGCCTGCTTGTCGGCGTGCAGCCCGTGGCCTGTTTCGGCCTCTTCAGCCAGCTGCGCCACAATCGGAATGAAGACCCGGGCCGTTGCCAGGGCGGCGACGACGTCCGCTTCATCGCCTGTCCCCTGCCGGAGCGCGGCCACCGCGGCGATGTAACCGGCGTCCGCAATGCCGTCGTCGTCCTCGAAGTTGTGGATCTTCCCGTCGTCACCGGCAAGGCTGCGTCCCGACCACGGCTGGCCGGCGGAATCGGTGGCGCCGCCGGCGCCGGCCAACGCTGCCGCGATATGGCCGGGCAGTGCGCGGGCTGCCGGTCGCCCCGGCTCTTCAACGTGAGGCATGGGTGGAGATGCGGCCGGGCTCAGCGCCGGCCGGCGACGTCGAGGGCTTCGGGCAGTGTGAAGGCTCCGGCATACAGGGCCTTGCCCACAATGGCGCCTTCCACGCCCAGGGGGACCAGGGACCGGAGGACCTTCAGGTCATCCAGGCTGGAGATGCCGCCGGAAGCAACCACGGGCTTTCCGGTTTTTTCCACCATCTGGCGCAGGAGTTCGACGTTGGGTCCCTGCAAGGTGCCGTCCTTGGTCACGTCGGTCACGACGTAGCGGGAGCAGCCGGCCTCCTCGAGGCGGCCCAGCACGTCCCAGAGGTCCCCGCCTTCCTTGGTCCAGCCCCGGCCGGCCAGGGTTGTTCCGCGGACGTCAAGGCCGACGGCGATTTTGTCGCCAAAGCGCTCGATGGCCCGGCGGGTCCACTCCGGGTTCTCCAGGGCAGCCGTCCCCAGGTTGACCCGGGCCACGCCCAGGTCAAGGGCGGCTTCCAGGGTCTCGTCGTCGCGAAGGCCGCCGGAGAGCTCCACCTTGATGTCCAGCCGGCCCACGACCTCACGGAGCAGGTCAGCGTTGGAGCCGCGGCCGAAAGCGGCGTCCAGGTCCACCAGGTGCACCCACTCGGCGCCCTGCTGCTGCCAGTTCAGCGCAGCTTCAAGGGGGGTGCCGTAACTGGTTTCACTGCCCGCCTCACCCTGGACCAGCCGGACGGCCTGGCCGTTGACGACGTCGACGGCTGGCAGCAGTTCTAGTACCGGCAGGTCATGTGCGGTGGTCATACTCATCCTCGGTGTTGATTCTTCGGTTAGGGCAAAGGCTTGTAGGCGCAGGGCGTGCAGGTCGCCTTTGCGCCGATGCCGCGCTTGGTGGTCAGCCGGCCGGCAGGGTCAGCAGGTAGGCGGCCAGCAGGGACATGGCGGCCAGCACGTAGAACGCCACCTGTGTCCAGAGGGGTTTGCGCTGCTGACGGAATGAGATCCCGCCGCCGATGAGGATTCCGGCGAGGCCCATCAGGAGTACAGACCACATCTAGGCGTCACTGCCGGCGTCCGCCGGTGCTGCAGCGGGTTGCCCGCCGGCCGGCTTGCGCAGGCCTTCCACCCAGTTGCGCAGGAGCCGCGCCCCGGCGTCCCCGGACTTCTCGGGGTGGAACTGGGTGGCGCAGAGGGGGCCGTTCTCGACGGCGGCGATGAACGGGCCGCCGTGCTCGGACCAGGTCACCAGGGGCGGCGCCATCCGGGGCTGGATGACGTCGAAGTTCCATTCCTGCACGCCATACGAGTGCACAAAGTAGAAGCGTTCGTTTTCGACGCCGGCGAAGAGTTTTGAGCCTTCCGGCACCTTGACGGTGTTCCAGCCCATGTGCGGAACCACCTCGGCGGGGAGGGCCTCGACCTTGCCGGGCCACTCGCCGATGCCTTCGGCTTCGGTGCCGTGTTCCACTCCGGCTTCGAAGAGGACTTGGAGGCCCACGCAGATGCCAAGCACCGGACGTCCGCCTGCCACACGCCTGCCGATGAGCCGGATACCGTCCACGGCCTTGAGTTCGCGCATGACGGTCTCGAACGCGCCCACGCCGGGCACGACCAGGCCGTCTGCGTTCAGTACATCCTCGGGTTTGGCGCTGAGGATTACTTCCGCTCCGGCACGTTCCAGAGCGCGCACGGCGGACCGGACGTTCCCGGAGCCGTAGTCGAGCACCGTGACCGTGGGCTTGCCCTCCGGCGAAGGCAGCTTGCGGGATGCTGACGGATCGATGATGGCGCCGTCTTTCAGGACCTGGCCGCTCACAATGCCCCCTTGGTGGATGGGATGCCTTCGACCCGGGGATCGGGTTCGACCGCGGCGCGAAGGGCGCGTGCGAAGGCCTTGAACTGTGCCTCGACGATGTGGTGCGGATCCCGGCCCGCGAGCACGTTCATGTGCAGGCAGATGCCGGCGTGCAGCGTGATGGCCTCGAAGACGTGGCGCGTCAGGGAACCGGTGAAGTGGCCGCCGATCAGGTGGTACTCCTGGCCGGCCGGCTCGCCGCCGTGCACCAGGTAGGGGCGCCCGGACACGTCCACCACAGCGTTGGCAAGTGCTTCGTCCAGCGGCACGGTGGCTTCGCCGAACCGGCGGATCCCCGCCTTGTTGCCCAGGGCGGTCCGGAGGACCTCCCCGAACGTGATGGCGACGTCCTCCACCGTGTGGTGGACGTCGATGTGGGTGTCGCCGGTGGCCTTGACCGTCATGTCGATCAGGGAGTGCTTGCACAGGGCCGTGAGCATGTGGTCGTAGAACGGTACAGAGGTATCGATGTCCGATACGCCGGTTCCATCGAGGTTGATCTCCACGAGTACGGAGGACTCGCTGGTGGCTCGCTCCATGCGGGCGGTCCGGGCGGCGGCCGTATTCGATCCGGTGGGACTCATGGTGAAGGATCCTTTGTGGGAGAAGATGTGGTTCAAGGCGTCCAGCGCCGCTGTATCAAGTCTAGGCGGGAAGCGCGGCCTGGCCCGCAAGGATGCGCTCCAGGGCGGTAAGGAAGGCTGTGGTTTCCGCCTCAGTGCCTGCCGTGACCCTCAGGTGGCCGGGGATCCCCACGTCGCGGATGAGTACCCCGGCGTCCAGCAGCTCCTGCCACACCTGATGCGGATTCTCCAGGCCCCCGAAGAATACGTAGTTGGAGTCGGACGCCGCCGGAGTGAGGCCCATCCGGGTCAGTTCCACCACGATCCGGTCGCGCTGCTTCTTGATGTCCTGGACATCAGCCATCAGCGCTTCGCGGTGTTCGAGGGCGGCCAGGGCGGTTGCCTGGGTGATCGCGGACAGGTGGTACGGCAGGCGTACCAGCCGCAGCGCATCGGTGACCTCCGGGGCGGCCGCCATATAGCCAAGCCGGGCGCCGGCCAGGGCGAAGGCCTTGCTCATGGTCCGGGAAACGATCAGCCGCTCCCGCCCGGGCAGCAGGGTCAGTGCGCTGGGAGTCCCGTCATGCGCGAACTCGTGGTAGGCCTCGTCGACGATCACGATGGCCTGGCTTGCCTCGCCGGCCTCGTAGACAGCTTCCACCACGTCCAGTCCCAGGCCAGTCCCGGTGGGATTGTTGGGCGAACAGAGGAACACGATGTTCGGCTGCAGTTCCTTGACCTGGCGGGCGGCGGACTCTGCGCTCAGATCGTAGCCTTCCGAGCGTTGGCCCTTGATGTACCCGGTGTCGGTTCCGCTGGCGAGCAGGGGGTACATGGAGTACGTGGGCGGAAAGCCGAGGGCGGTCCGTCCGGGACCGCCGAAGGCCTGGAGGATCTGCTGCAGGACTTCATTGGAGCCGTTGGCTGCCCAGAGGTTGGTTTCGTCGAGCCCGTGCCCGAGGTATTCCGCCAACGCTTTCCGCAGCTCGGTGAACTCCCGGTCCGGATAACGGTTGAGTCCTGCGGCAGCCTCTGTGACGGCGGCGCTGATGGCGGCACGCACGTCGGCGGGAACACCATGCGTGTTCTCATTGACGTTCAGCAGGATGGGGACGTCCAGTTGTGGTGCCCCGTAAGGGGTCAGCCCACGAAGATTACTGCGGAGGGGAAGCCGGTTCAGACGTTCTAGCTGGTCGTTCACCTGAACAGTTTAGTTGCCGCAGCAACTACCGGAAAATGTGACGGGTGCTGTTCGCCCAGGGCGTTGTTGCCGTGACCAGGGTTCATCCAAACCCAACGCCGGCAGCCGCCTAGCGCGTGGGGACGAACAGTTGCTGGCCAGGCAGGACGGCGCCGGCGGAAAGGTTGTTGAGCTGGACGATATCCGCCACCACGTCCCGGGCATCGCGGTCCGGAGCGACCGCCCCTGCGATCGACCACAGCGACTGCCCCGCCTGCACCGTCACCATGACCGTAGGGGTCACGGCCAATTCGGCAGCGGAGTCGGAGGCCTTGGCCGGCGAGTTGAAGAGTCCGGACAGCAACATCAGAAGGACGGCGAGGAGTACAAACGGCACTCCGATGAGGACGATCCGCCCACGGCGGGTCAGCCGCAGGGGCGCAGTTGCTGGCTCCGGCTGCGCTGAACAGATTTGGTGCGATGAAGACATCCGGCGCTTTGAAGAATTCCGTCCCTGCAGGGAAACGGGTTGCGGGAGTGAAAAATTGTGAAGCGATATAGCTGACATGAACTGAGCCCTCCTGGACCTGCCGTGCTGCCCGGGTGTCCATCCAGGCAACGGCCGCATCCACTCACTTCGCCGCCGGGCTTCCGGCCACGTTTTCGAATAAGGCACGCGCTGGTTAGAACACATGTTCGAACTTTGCTTGTTAAGTTTTAGCACCTATCAACGAATAATGTCGAGACTCGCTAGAACAAATGTTTGAAAAAGCAATGTGGCTGGCCTAGCTTGGAAACCAAAGAACAACCACCACTGAAGTTGAACAGCAGGGTCTGACAATGACAGTGGCAGTCCTTCCGGTGGCGCTGCGGAACAGTGCCCGGAGGACCATCCGGCGGCAAGCGAAAGGCATTGGCGAATATGGCAGCAGCAGCCGCCGGGGGCAGGACCGCCCCGCAATCGAAGAGGACCGCCAAGGGTTTGACGCCGCGGCAGAAGAAGATCCTGGAAACCATCCAGCGCTCAGTCAATGAAAATGGGTACCCGCCGTCCATGCGCGAGATCGGCGACACCGTTGGCCTGGCGAGTCTGTCCAGCGTGACCCACCAGCTCTCCCAACTGGAAAAACTGGGTTACCTCCGGCGTGATCCCAAGCGGCCCCGCGCCATGGAAGTCCTGATGCCCCTCACCCTGGATGGCGGCGGCAAAGCAGCAGGCACGTCTCCTGCGCCGCAGGCCCCGGGCAGCGGTGCCACCGTCACGGAACTTCCCACCGCACTTGATACGGCCATGGTTCCGCTGGTTGGCCGGATTGCCGCCGGCGGTCCCATCCTCGCTGAGCAACTCGTCGAAGACGTCATGCCGCTCCCCCGCCAGCTCGTTGGCCAGGGCGAACTTTTCATGCTCAGGGTGGCAGGCGATTCGATGGTGGACGCGGCAATCTGCGACGGTGACTGGGTGGTGGTGCGCCGTCAGGCGGACGCGGCCAACGGGGACATCGTTGCCGCCCTTCTCGACGACGAAGCGACCGTCAAGACTTTCCGCCAGCGCGACGGCCACACCTGGCTGCTCCCCCAAAACACGCAGTACGAACCCATCTTGGGAGACCACGCCACCATTATGGGCAAAGTCGTCTCGGTCCTGCGTTCCCTTTAGGCGGGTCCCCCAGCCCGGACCCTTGAGCCTGCGGGTTCCCTCCTGAGCCAGTCCCGCGGCCCACGCCTCAGTTGTCCTGCGCCTGCCGGACTCTATCTGGTCGCGTCCGCGCCGAGCCTGGTCAATGCGGCCAGCGCCTTGCTGCGGTCCGTCGTGGCCCAGAACGGGGGCAGCGCTCCCCGCAGGAATCCGGCGTAGCGCTCTGTTGCCAGCCGCGAGTCCAGAACGGCCACCACGCCCTTGTCACCGGTGGACCGGATCAGCCGGCCCGCACCCTGGGCCAGCCGGATGGCGGCGTGCGTGGCCGAAACAGACATGAAGCCGTTCCCACCGGCCTGCGCCACGGCACGCGAACGCGCCGTCATCAGCGGGTCATCCGGCCTGGGGAACGGGATGCGGTCGATGACGACCAGGCGGCAGGAGCCTCCCGGTACGTCAACCCCCTGCCACAGTGACATCGTCCCGAAGAGGCAGGTGTCCGGTTCATCGGCGAACTGCTTGACCAGGGCTGTCATGGTTGACTCGCCCTGGCAGAGGACGGTTACATCGAGCTTGGGCCGGAGGGCGTCAGCAGCTTCCTCGGCAGCCCGGCGCGATGAAAACAGGCACAGGGCTCCGCCGCCCGAGGCTTTGATGAGGGCCTCCAGTTCCTCCAGCGCCTCCGGGGAAACGCCGCGGCCGGGCTTTGGCAGGTGGCCGGCCACGTACAGGATGCCCTGCTTCGGGTAGTCAAAGGGCGAGCCGACATCCACGCCCGTCCAGCTGGGCGCGCCATCGCCGATAAGGCCAAGTCCGCCGGCCGCGGGTTCAAACGCCGAGCCTATGGCCAGGGTCGCGGACGTAAGCACGACGGTGTGCCCGGCGAAGAGCCCTTCCCGCAGCCTGCCGGCCACCGACAGCGGTGCAATGTTGATCAGCACCGGCGCGTTGTCATCGGGCTGCGAGTATCCCTGGCCCGGGTCGAACGTTCCCGCCCGGGAAAACCACACGACTTCCCGGTTTTCACGGGCAGCGATCAGCCGCTCACACAGTTCCAGGATGAGCATGAGGCGGGACCGCGCCAGCTGCCGGCCGCCGTCGGCCGTGGTGTTGCTGTCCCCCTTGGAATCGGACAACGCGGCCCGGCACGCCTCCCGCAGCTGGTCGATGCAGTCCAGCTGTTCATCGTTGAGGCCGTTGGGGAGCAGGCCGTTCGACGCCCCCGTGAGGGCAAGCTCAAGGTTGTCGGCTGCGGCGTTCAGGGCATCGACGGTGATGGCCGTATGTTTGCGGGCACCGGAAGCGGCAGCGTGGACCATGGCCACCGATAGCTGCCCGGACACGGCGCCGGTAACCCGGTCCTGGAGTTCGTGCGCTTCGTCCACCACCACGACGTCGTATTCGGGCAGGACCGCAAGCCCCTCGAAGGCACTGACGGCAAGCATCGCATGGTTGGTCACCACCACATCTGCCTCGGCTGCGTCCTGCCGCGCCAGCTCGCTGAAACACTCGGCGGCCATGGGGCATTTTTGGGCGCCCAGGCACTCCATGGAGGTGACGGAGACCTGGCGCCAGGCACGGTCTGTCACGCCGGGCAGGAGCTCGTCCCGGTCGCCGGTGGCCGTTTTCTCCGCCCACTCGCGGAGCCGCACCACTTCCTTGCCAAGCTGGGAAGAGGGTCCGCCCACGGACGCGGCGAAGTGCGGGACGCTGGTGTCCTCGCCCAGGGAAAAGAGCTGCCCCTCGGCAGGCTCCTCCGAGGGGAACCCGCCTTCGAGTTTGTGGCGGCAGACGTAGTTGGACCGCCCCTTCACCAGGGCAACCTTGACGGGCCGTTCCAGGGCGGGCGTGATGTTCTTCAGGAGCCGTGGCAGGTCCCTGCCAACAATCTGGGTTTGCAGTGCCAGCGTGGCTGTCGACACGAGGGCCGGTTTGTTGCTCTCCAGGGCATGGGCGATGAGCGGCACGAGGTAGGCCAGCGACTTGCCTGTGCCGGTGCCGGCCTGGACCAGCAGATGGTTGCCGGTTTCGATGGCGCGGGCCACCTGCCGGGCCATTTCGTGTTGTCCGGTGCGGCTTTGTCCGCCCATGCCGGCGACGGCGCGGTCGAGCAGTTCGATGACGAACTGCTCGCCGGCCGTCAGCGCGGATTCGCCGGCCGCGGGGTCACTCATTGACGACGAATGGTTCCAGTTCGGACGCCAGGCCCTCCCGGACCTTCACCTCAGCCCTGGTCCCTGCTTCAACGTGGTCCACGCTGAGGATTTCGGCGTCGGACTCGTGGAGCTTGCTGATGAGGTCTCCACGGTCATACGGGATGAGCAGGTCCATCTTGACCGAAGGCCGGGGAATCGATTCGCTGATGGCCTTCAGCAGTTCCGGAATGCCCTCGCCGGTGCGGGCGGACACTACCACGTGGCGTGGCTCGCGCTGCTTCAAACGCTCCACAACGAAGGGGTCGGCAGCATCGGCCTTGTTCAGGACGATGATCTCCGGTACCTTCCGGGCATCAACTTCGCTGAAGACCTTCCGCACGGCAGCGATCTGGCCTTCGGGATCCGGGTGCGAAACATCCACCACGTGCAGGATCAGGTCCGAGTCCGCCACCTCCTCGAGCGTGGAGCGGAAGGCCTCCACCAGCTGGGTGGGCAGCGATCGGACGAATCCGACGGTGTCAGCCAGGGTGTACCCCAGGCCGTCCGCAGTTTCCGCCCTGCGGACGGTGGGATCCAGGGTGGCGAACAGCGCATTCTCCACCAGGACTCCGGCGTCAGTAAGGCGGTTGAGCAGCGAGGACTTGCCGGCGTTGGTATACCCGGCAATCGCCACGGAGGGCACTTCATTACGACGGCGGTTGGCCCGCTTGGTCTCGCGTGCCGGCTTCATG
Organism: Pseudarthrobacter sp. BRE9; assembly: GCF_031844305.1. Taxonomy (NCBI): domain Bacteria; kingdom Bacillati; phylum Actinomycetota; class Actinomycetes; order Micrococcales; family Micrococcaceae; genus Pseudarthrobacter; species Pseudarthrobacter sp. BRE9. Next base: position 40,996 of record NZ_JAUZUY010000014.1, read on the forward strand.
GCGGCGATTTCACGCCGCAGCTTTGCCATGCGGGTACGGATCCGGCGCCGGTCCAGTTCGATCTTGGTCTCACCGGGGCCGCGGGAGCCCATGCCGGCGGCAGCGCCGCCCACCTGGCCACCGGCCTGGCGGGACATCGACTCGCCCCAGCCGCGCAAGCGCGGAAGCAGGTATTCCAGCTGCGCCAGTTCCACTTGGGCCTTGCCTTCGCGGCTCTTGGCATGCTGGGCGAAGATGTCGAGGATCAGGGCCGTGCGGTCGATGACCTTGACCTTGACGATGTCTTCAAGGCCACGACGCTGGGAAGGTGCCAGTTCGGCGTCCACCACCACGGTGTCCGCACCCGTGGACATGACGATGTCCCTGAGCTCGAGTGCCTTGCCTGAACCCAGGAAGGTTCCCGGGTCCGGCTTGTCACGGCGCTGCACCAGCCCGTCCAGGACCTCCGAACCGGCAGTCTCGGCAAGGGCCGCCAGCTCGCGCAGCGAGTTTTCGGCGTCGGCAAGCGTTCCCTCGGACCAAAGCCCGGCCAGGACCACGCGCTCCAGGCGCAGTTGCCGGTACTCGACTTCGGTAACGTCTTCGAGTTCGGTTGACAGGCCTGCCCGCCGGCGCAGCGCGCGCCGTTCCTCGAGGTCCTGCTGGTCGCCGTCGTACGTTGAGTGTTCTTCGTCAAGGCGGGAAATAGCCTGTGCCTTGCCGAGCACTGCTTTTCCATTGCCGCTGCCTTCACCGTCGGGCGTGCTGACATTCTTGGCCGGGACGTCCTTGGCGAGGATCCGGTCGATGACAGCCTGGATCTCCTGCGGACTCATGTCCTGGGCGGCTGGATCGGAACCGGTATTGGGCTGGCTGGTCATGGTCTCCTTTGAAGATTCGGCAATTCCAGAATAGTGCTGATTGGTGGGAAGTTGGAACGTATTCGCGCTGGGCTGACGGCCTGCGGTCATGCAATTCTCCTGGTTATTTCGCGGCCGGCTGCGATGCCGGGGCCGGGGATGCCGCGTCAGGACGGCGGCAGGGCTAAAAAGGCCGGAAAATAGCGGGAAGTGCAGCAGAAGGCTGACTTTCGAGTATCGTCCGGCGGCCGGAGCAGACAGTTGGTCTGGCCGGTGCACAAGCGGAAGGCTGAAAACCTGCATCGCTGCGGGACGGGCTGTCGCTGGAGGACAGGCTGCGGGACGGGCGTGGCCCGTGCCGGCTACTCGAAGATCAGGAACATGCCATCAAGCCTAGCAGAGCGGATTTTGCACGGTTTCCCATTACGCTGCAAGGGGAACTACTCTGGCCAGTTATGGAGTCCGCACACTATTTCAGCACGTCCCCCGCCGGCCCCTTTACCCGTAAGCCGCTCACGGTGGAGCTGGCCGGCGAAACGCGCAGGCTCCAGACGTCCACGGGCATCTTCAGCCCGGACGGGATCGACAAGGGCACCGCGGTGCTCCTGGCCGAAGTTCCGGCGCCGCACCCCCAGGGCAACCTGCTGGACATCGGATGCGGCTGGGGGCCCATCGCGCTCACCATGGCACTTTTGGCGCCCGGGTCAAAGGTCTATGCGGTGGACGTCAACGAACGCTGTGTCGCCCTGACCAACGAAAACGCGGCCTCCCTGGGGCTGGCCAACGTCGTCGCCAGCACGCCCCGGGAGGTTGACGCCAACCTCCGTTTCGATACGATCTGGTCCAACCCGCCCATCAGGATCGGCAAGGAGGAACTGCACGCCCTGCTCACGCTGTGGCTTCCGCGCCTGGCGGACGGCGGGACAGCATGGCTGGTGGTGCAGAAGAACCTGGGCTCGGATTCCCTTCAGCGCTGGCTGGCCGCCGAACTGGACAGCTCCTTCAGCGTCACCCGTGAGTCAACGTCAAAGTCCTTCCGGATCCTGAAGGTTACGAAAGCGTCCCGCTCGCCACAATGACGGCGGGGCCGCTGAGCTCCACGTGCTCGTGGCCCGCGGGGCCGGCGAAGAACTTCACCCCCACCACTCCGCCGGGAACGTGGACACGCCAGGCATCGGGCGCTTCGGCGCCGGCCCAGTGCCGGATGGCCACGGCGGCAGCGCAGGCACCCGTTCCACAGGACTGGGTCTCCCCCACACCCCGCTCGTGGACCCGCATGGTGACAGAGCCCACGCCATCATGGACCAGCGGCTCCGCGGGGACCACGAACTCCACGTTGGTCCCGTTCGCCGGTACCGGATCGACCTTGGGTGCAGTGAAGAGCCGCGTGCCTTCGAGCTCGCTCAGTTCCGCGAGGGCCACCACCGTGTGCGGGTTGCCCATGCTCACGGAGAGTGCCGGACGGGGAACTTCCAGCCCATCGGCCGTCACAAGGGAATCCATGGCCTTGGCGCTTGCTTCCCCGGGGAAGATGAACTCCCAAGGACCCATGTCCACGGCATAACCGTTCCCGGTCCGGACCACGGTCTTCACCCCGCCGCGGGTGCCGATGGTGAGCGATCCGCCGTCGGGCAGGTCGATCAGGCCCTCGGAGCGCAGGAAGTGGACGAAAACCCTTACTCCGTTGCCGCACATTTCAGACAGTGAGCCGTCGGCATTGCGGTAATCCATGAACCATTCGGCGTCCGGGGCTTCGGTGAGCAGCTCCCGGCCCTCAGGCAGGACGCGGGACGGGACAGCCCTGATCAGGCCGTCAGCGCCGATCCCCCGGTGCCGGTCGCAGAGCGCGGCGGCTTGGTCCGCGCCGATAGTGTAGACCCCCTCGGGATCGGCCACCAGGACGAAGTCGTTGCCGGTGCCGTGCCCCTTGGAAAAGCGGAGCCCGCTCAGTGCGTCCAAGGCGGGCCCGTTGGTTTCTGCGGGGGTTGCATTCATGGTCCCAAGCGTAGCTGCGGAAGCCGCCGGGGCTGAAACCGCGGTGACGGGCCCGGCTCCTACACGCACAGCTCCGCCGCTTTGGCCGCGAGCTGCGGGTCCTGCCAGTCCAGCCAGGTGATGCGGGGATCGGCGCGGAACCACGTCAGCTGCCGGCGGGCGAACTGCCGGGTGGCCAGGATGGTTTCCTCCGCGGCGTCCGCAACGGTTGAGGTGCCGTCGATGACCCGAAGGAACTGTGAATAGCCGAGTGCGCGGGAGGCGGTCTTGCCGCGCCGCAGGCCCCGGGCATCGAGCAGCCGGACCTCCTCCAGCAGGCCGGATGCCACCATCCGGTGCACCCGTAACGCCAGCCGCTCCCGCAGGACCTCCCGGTCCACGCCGAGGCCCACCTGGACCGCCGGCTGGTAGTACTCCCGGCGGGGCATGAAGGAACTGAAGGGCCGTCCGGTGAGTTCATGGACCTCCAGGGCGCGGATAATCCGCCGGGCGTCGGAGACCCTGTCGGCGGAGGCGGGATCCACGGTCCTCAGCCTGTCCAGGAGCGCCGGGGTACCGAGCTGTGCGTGGTCCGCCTCCAGCCGCGCACGAAGTTCTGGGTCCGTCCCCGGGAACTCAAGGATGTCCAGGGCGGCCCGTACGTACAGCCCGGAGCCGCCCGCCAAGATAACCCGCTTGCCGCGGGCATGGATGTCGTCGATGACTTCGCGGGCCTGATGCTGGAAGTCGGAGACACTGGCTTCCTGGGTCACGTCCAGGATGTCCAGGAGGTGGTGCGGCACTCCCCTGCGCTCGGCCATCGTGATTTTGGCCGTGCCGATGTCCATGCCGCGGTAGAACTGCATGGCGTCAGCGTTGATGACCTCGCCGTCCAGTTCGAGGGCAAGGTTGACGGCGAGGTCGGATTTGCCGGAGCCGGTGGGACCGACGACGGCGATGACGGGCGGGGCAGCCACCTTCAGCGGGTGCGCAGCGGCAGCGAGGGCATGCCGAGGGAGACAGCCTTGGGTCCGCCGCCGGAGTCCGGGGCAGGCGCGCCGCAGGAGTCGGCCTGGGATCTGTCCCACGCGTCCCCTGCTCGTGAGCGGCGCAGGCTGTAGTCCCCGGGCGCGGGATCGGCCACCAGGTGGAACGCTGCGGCCTCGGTGATGGTGACCGTGACGAGGTCTCCGGGCCGGGGCGCCGGGGCTCCGTCCGGGACCGAGAAGTGCACCAGCCGCTGGTCCTGGGAGCGGCCGGACAACCGGTGGGTTTCCTCCGACTTGCGTCCGGACTGCGCGGTGACCATGACTTCCAGCCTGCGGCCGAGCTGCTTGCGGTTTTCCTCGGCGGCGATCCGGTCCTGGAGGGCGGTGAGACGTTCGAAGCGTTCCTGGACCACGGCCTTCGGCAGCTGGTCAGGCAGGTCGGCAGCGGGCGTGCCGGGGCGCTTTGAATACTGGAAAGTGAAGGCGGTGGCAAAGCGCGACTTTTCCACCACGTCCAGTGTCGCCTGGAAATCCTCTTCAGTTTCCCCCGGGAAACCGACAATGATGTCCGTGGAGATGGCGGCGTGCGGGATCTTGTCCCGCACCTTGTCCAGGATGCCCAGGAACTTGGTGGACCGGTAGGAACGCTTCATGGCGCGGAGGATACGGTCTGAACCGGACTGCAGCGGCATGTGAAGCTGCGGCATCACGTTGGGCGTCTCTGCCATGGCATCGATGACGTCATCGGTGAAGGCGGCCGGGTGCGGGCTGGTGAAGCGGACGCGTTCAAGGCCCTCGATTTCACCGCAGGCGCGAAGGAGCTTGGAGAAGGCCTGGCGGTCCCCGAATTCGACACCGTACGAGTTGACGTTCTGGCCAAGGAGCGTCACTTCGATGGCACCGTCGTCCACGAGCGCCTGGATTTCGGCGAGGATATCCCCGGGCCGGCGGTCTTTCTCCTTGCCGCGGAGTGCCGGCACGATGCAGAACGTGCAGGTGTTGTTGCAGCCGACCGAGATGGACACCCAGCCGGAGTAGACGGAGTCGCGCTTTGTGGGCAGCGTGGACGGGAAGACGTCAAGGGACTCGAGGATCTCCAGCTGCGCCTCATTGTTGTGCCGTGCCCGGTCCAGGAGCGCCGGCAGGGCACCGACGTTGTGGGTGCCGAAGACTGCGTCCACCCATGGTGCTTTCTTGAGGATGGTTTCGCGGTCCTTTTGGGCCAGGCACCCGCCCACGGCAATCTGCATGCCGGGGTTGGCTGCCTTCACGGGGGCCAGGATGCCGAGGTTGCCGTACAGCTTATTGTCGGCGTTTTCCCGCACGGCGCACGTGTTGAACACCACGACGTCAGCATGGTCGCCTTCTGCCGGTACATAGCCTGCATCCTCAAGCATGCCGGCCATGCGCTCCGAGTCGTGCACGTTCATCTGGCAACCGAACGTGCGGACCTGGTAGGTACGCGGGTGTGCGGCGCCGGACTGCGGGACTGCAACGGATTGCGGGGCAGCACCAGATTGCGGAACTGCACCAGAGTCAACGGACGCGGCAGTGCCGGAGTGGGGGGAGGGAATGGTCAAACTCACCAGTTAAGGGTACCGGCTCTGGAGCACGCCGCCGTCGGGATCCTGCCGGGAATCCAGGACGTCGTTGACGATCCTGAACGCCTGCGACGGCTGGTACCCCTTCCTGGCCAGCATGGAGGCCAGCCGCCGGACGGCTTTGTCCCGTTCCCCCGGCTCGGACATGTCCGTCCCGGGCCGGAGCTTGCGCTCCACCAGCGTGCGCGCTGCGGCTTCCTCGTCGGCGTCGGTCAGTTGTTCCAGGGCAGAAGCCGCCGTTTCCTGGTCGATGCCCTTCTCCGCGAGTTCGCGCCGGAGCGCGCCCTTGGCAAGCTTGCGGGTCTGGGCGCGGCTCCTGACCCACATATCCGCGAACTCGGCGTCATTGATCAGGCGGACCTCCTGGAACTTGTCCAGCACCGCCTCGGCCACGTGTTCCGGGATGTTCCGCTCCGCCAGTTTCCGGGCAAGCTGCAGCCTGCTCTTGGGAGCTGCCGTGAGTTGCCGGTACACAATCGCCTGCGCGACGGTAAAGGGATCCGGTTCGGCGTCAGCAGTCTCCGGATCCTCTGGAACGGCGAAGCCGTCCGGCGGCCCCGAAGAGGGGCTGCCGGAGCGCGCCCGCCGTGAACGTGGTCCGGTCAACGGCTAGAACCCGTCGACGGCTTTCAGCTTTGGCGCGTCCTTGGACTCGTCCTCGGCAGGCTTGACCCCGACACCGAGCTTCTCCTTGATCAGGCGCTCCAGTTCCGCAGCGAGCTCGGGGTTGTCGCGCAGGAAACGGCGCGAGTTCTCCATGCCCTGGCCCAACTGGTCACCGTCGTACGTGAACCAGGAGCCGGACTTCTTGATAATGCCGTGCTCCACGCCCATGTCGATGATGCCGCCTTCGCGGGAGATGCCCTGGCCGTAGATGATGTCGAACTCGGCGACCTTGAAGGGCGGGGCCATCTTGTTCTTGACGATCTTGGCCTTGGTCCGGTTGCCGACGGAGTCCGCGCCCTCCTTGAGGGTCTGGATCCGCCGGACGTCGATGCGGACCGACGCATAGAACTTCAGGGCCTTACCACCGGTGGTGGTTTCGGGGGAACCGAAGAAGACACCGATCTTTTCACGGAGCTGGTTGATGAAGATGGCGGTGGTCTTGGTCTGGCTCAGGCGGCCGGTGATTTTACGCAGGGCCTGGCTCATGAGCCGTGCCTGGAGGCCGACGTGGCTGTCGCCCATGTCGCCTTCGATTTCAGCGCGCGGAACCAGGGCGGCAACGGAGTCGATGACGATGACATCCAGCGAGCCGGAGCCGACCAGCATGTCCATGATCTCGAGCGCCTGCTCACCGGTATCCGGCTGCGAAACGAGGAGGGCGTCCGTGTCGACGCCCAGCTTGGCGGCGTAGTCGGGGTCCAGGGCGTGTTCGGCGTCGATGAAGGCTGCGATCCCACCGGCCCGCTGGGCACTCGCCACGGCGTGCAGGGCAACGGTGGTCTTACCAGAGGATTCAGGACCATAGATTTCGATGACGCGGCCACGCGGGAGCCCGCCAATGCCCAGGGCGACGTCCAGGGCGATGGAGCCGGTGGGGATGACTTCGATCGGGGCACGGACTTCGTCGCCCAGGCGCATGACCGAGCCCTTGCCGAACTGCTTGTCAATCTGGGCAAGCGCTGCTTCCAGCGCTTTTGCACGATCCGGGGCTGCCGCCATGGTTGACACCTCTAATGCTTTCTCGATGGTGGCCTTCGCGGCCGTTTTATTGGTCATCTCTGACGCTAGTGGGGCCCACTGACATTCCGGCCTGAGGACAGCGGCTATGTGGATAAGCCCAATAGAAAAAGCATAGCGTTATCCGAACAGGTATTCGAAGAGTGCCGATTGTCCGGCGTGTCAGAGGCTCTAGTCGCGGCGCGGGGCGATGTCCCGGCCCAGCCGCCGTTCTGCCGGCACATCCTGGACATCGCAGACTGCCAGCCATACCTTGCGCGGCTCAACCCCTGCAGCCAGGGCCTGGTCGGCGGTGCGGCCGCCCACACTGGCGAGGACCAGGGTACTGCTCAGCACGCGGGAGTACCCCGCGCCGAACTCGTCATCCATCAGACGCCAGTACTCGCTGATTCGCATCGGTAAATCCTCTCATGATTGCGGACCCTAGAATTGTTGCCATGAGCAACTCCCCGGATCTCCCGCCGCAGCAGGACGCAGGCGATGATGCCGCCGACACCGCGCTGCAGAACGTCGAACACCAGATCAGCCTCTTTTGGCGGCGGGCCAGGGCCATCTCCAACCAGCTCTCCCGTGAAGTCCACCCCGACATGGAGCCAGCCGCTTACGGACTGTTGACGGTTATCCGCCGGGAAGGGCCCATCCGCCTGACCGACCTTGCCATGAACATTGGGGTGGGAAAACCCTCGGTCAGCCGGCAGATTGCCTTCCTGGAAAGCCTGGGACTGGTGTCCAAGGAAGCGGATCCCCTGGACCGCCGGGCGCAGTCCATCCGGCTGACGCCCAAGGGCGAAGAAAAAATGCACCAGGTCCAGGACGCCAGGCGCCAGGTCTTCCAGGAACGGCTGCGTGAGTGGCCGGTCCAGGACCTGCAGGAACTGGCGCGCTACATGGCCAAGCTGAACTCCACCTACGAGCGTGACGGGTTCCCGAGGGAAGGTACGGGCGGATCCGCGGCAGAGGAGGAATAGCCGGCAGGAGCAACCAGCAGCCGGCAACTGCGCGCACACGCAGGAAGCCCCCGGCCATGGCCGGGGGCTTCCTGCATTCCTAAGGCCCACCTGCGGTGGGACCGCCCTTACCGGGCGCCGGAGAGAAGGCCTGTGGAGAGTTCGTCGTTCAGTTCATTGTTGAGGTCGCGCTCCAGGTCACGGCCGTAACGCTGGGAGAATTCCTGCGGAACGGTGTCCGGAACCGCGACGCCTTCGGCTACTGCCACGCGGTCGCTGACCTCACGGAGCATGGTTGACAACGGAACATCCAGTGCCGAGCAGATTGACGACAGGAGCTCTGACGAGGCTTCCTTCTGGCCGCGCTCCACTTCGCTGAGGTATCCCAGGGAGACGCGGGCGCTGTGCGAAACTTCACGGAGCGTGCGTCCCTGACGCTGGCGGACATCGCGCAGCACATCACCGATTTCGTGACGAAGTACTACCATCTTGCGCTCCTTCTGTTCGCTCTTAGCCTGTTCGGCGAGGCCCACATCCTTCCAGCGGACAACGCCGTTTACGGATACGGGCTGCTTTACCATCTGTATCGCCTTGCTCCCTCATAGGTCAGGTCCGCCGTGGCGAACCGTCTTGGTCATTTCATCCTAGGCGCCTCCGCTATCCGGAAGCGACACAATGTAATAACTAATCAGTACCGGCTTTTGTTCCCGTCAACTTTACGCGCGGTAACTTGGGGCCGCCAGGCATCAGGCGGACAAGGCCTCAAGGAGTCGTTCCAGGGCCGCCGCGCAGGCAGCAGCGCGGATGTCTGGCCTGCTGCCGGTAAAGGAGTATTCGAAAGCTGCGGATCCCGCCGCAGTGGCAACTCCAATGTAGACCCGCCCCACGGGCTTGCCGTCATGGGCATCAGGACCTGCCACCCCGGTGGTGGAGATTCCGACGTCGGCGCCCAGGACCGTGCGTGCCCCGGCTGCCATGGCACATGCGACGTCCGGGTCCACGGAGCCGGCTCGGGCCAGGAGTCCGGCGGGAACGTGCAGCAGCGCATCCTTCACGGAGTTCTGGTAGGCCACCACCCCGCCCTGCAGCATGCCCGACGCGCCGGGCGTGTCGGCCAGGATCGCTGAAACCATCCCTGCCGTCAACGATTCTGCGGTGGCAACGGTGTGGCCGCCCTCGATCGCTTTCCTGACGGCCTCGCCGGCCAACAGATGAAGGTTGCTCATGCCTGTTCCCGGCCTTCGACGGTCCCCTGCCGCTTGCCCTTCGCGCGAAGGCGCAGGGCTTCGACCACATATTCGACGCCGGTCCAGAGCGTAATCGCCACCGCGGCCATCATGACGGCAAACGCAACCCACGCCATCCACGGCGCGAACGCCCCGAACGGCAGGAGGTAGAGGAAGATCGCCGCGGTCTGTACCACGGTCTTGAGCTTGCCGCCGCGCGAGGCGGGAATGACCCCATAGCGGATCACGAAGAATCGCAGGGCAGTGATGCCCCACTCCCGGACCAGGATCACCAGGGTTGCCCACCACGGGAGTTCGCCCAGCAAGGAGAGCATCACCAGGGCGGAGCCAATAAGGAGCTTGTCTGCGATGGGGTCGGCGATCTTGCCGAAGTCCGTGACGAGGTTCCGGCTCCTGGCGATGTCGCCATCGAGCTTGTCCGTGTAGATGGCGACGGCGAACGCCGCCACTGCTGCCCAGCGCCATGGTCCGGAGAGGCTGTGCAGTCCGGGCGCGTCCACCACGAGGAACCACACGAAAAACGGGACCAGCGCGATGCGGATCATGGTCAGGACATTGGGAAGGTTCCAGACCCCGGAACGGCCCTGGCCGCCGGCGGTTGCATCGGTGCTAGTCACGTTCCTAGGCTACCGGCCTAGCGCCCGGTGAGGGACCACGCGTCTTCGGAGCCGTCGTCATCATCGCCGTACCCGCCGGGAGCCGAATCCGAGCCGTCGTAATATTCGACGTTCTGCTTGCGTTGGTCCAGGTCGGCGGCCACCAGGTCCTCGGCGTAGCCGCCTTGGGCGATGTTGGCGTTGGCATTGTCGCTGAGCGCGGCTGTCTGGGAATCGGCGGCGGCCGGCGCCTCCTGGCCCTTCATGGCGGCGAGGACGGCGGCGAGGTCGTCCGGCTTGACCAGCACATCGCGGGCCTTGGAGCCCTCGGAGGGTCCCACCACACCGCGGGATTCGAGCAGGTCCATGAGCCGGCCGGCCTTGGCGAAGCCGACGCGCAGCTTGCGCTGCAGCATGGACGTGGAGCCGAACTGCGTGGTGACCACCAGTTCGGTGGCCTGCAGCAGCACCTCGAGGTCGTCCCCGATGTCGTCGTCGATCTGCTTCTTGGGCGCCTCCGCCGCGACGTCGTCGCGGTAGCTGGCCTGGAGCTGTCCCTTGACGTGCTCCACTACCTTGTGGATTTCGGACTCCGTGACCCAGGCGCCCTGGACGCGCATTGCCTTCGAAGCACCCATGGGCAGGAAGAGCGCGTCACCCTGGCCAATGAGCTTTTCGGCACCGGGCTGGTCCAGGACCACGCGGGAGTCCGTGACGGAGGAGGTGGCAAACGCCATGCGCGAGGGCACGTTGGCCTTGATCAGGCCGGTGACAACATCCACAGAGGGGCGCTGGGTGGCGAGCACCAGGTGGATACCGGCGGCGCGGGCCAGCTGGGTGATGCGGACGATGGAGTCTTCGACGTCGCGCGGCGCCACCATCATGAGGTCCGCGAGTTCGTCCACGATCACCAGCAGGTAGGGGTAAGGGCGGATGACCCGTTTGGAATCCACCGGCGGCTGGACCTTGCCGGCGCGGACGGCCTTGTTGAAGTCGTCGATGTGCTTGAAGCCGTAGTTGGCGAGGTCGTCATAGCGCGCATCCATCTCGCGGACCACCCACTGCAGCGCTTCTGCGGCTTTCTTGGGGTTGGTGATGATGGGCGTGATGAGGTGCGGGACGCCTTCATAGGCGGTGAGTTCCACGCGCTTCGGGTCCACCATCACCATGCGCACCTCGTCCGGGGTGGCGCGCATCAGGATGGAGGTGATCATGGAGTTCACGAACGACGACTTACCGGCACCGGTGGCGCCGGCCACCAAAAGGTGGGGCATCTTGGCCAGGTTGGCCACCACGTAGCCGCCCTCCACGTCCTTGCCCACGCCCATCACCATCGGGTGGTCGGTACGGCGGGCGTTCTGGCTGCGCAGAACGTCGCCCAGGGACACCGTCTCGCGGTCCGTGTTGGGAATCTCGATGCCGATGGCGGACTTGCCCGGAATGGGGCTCAGGATGCGGACGTCGCTGGACGCTACGGCGTAGGAGATGTTCTTGGACAGGGCAGTAACCCGTTCCACCTTGGTGCCAGGGGCAAGTTCGATCTCGTACCGGGTCACGGTGGGACCACGGCTGAAGCCCGTGACGGTGGCATCGACGTTGAACTGCTGCAGGGTGTCCGTCAGGGCGGCGACGACGGCGTCATTGGCTTCGGTGCGCTCCTTCGGGATGGAGCCGGGCGTCAGGTAGTCCGAGGCAGGGAGGGTGTAGGTGACGTCGCCGGCGAGCGAGAGCTGCTCCGTCCGCTGCGGGATGGGAACGGGCGGCGGCGCGGGGGCCACAGGATTCGAAGGCACGGTGGGCGCAGCGGGCGCAGCGGGCGCAGCGGGCGCAGCGGGCGCAGCGCCGGCCTTGCCGGGAGCGGCGGCACCGGGGATGACCAGAGGGATGGCCTCGGTGGCGTTTTCCGCCGGAGGAGCCTGGGCGCCGGCACCCAGCCCCTGGGCTGCCTTGATCTTTTCGACGGCGATCTCCGCCTGGGTGGGGCGCCGCACTCCCGGCGCGGGCCGCGCCGGTTCGCGCTCGTCGTCGTCAATGACGGCGTGCTCGAAGGCCTCGTCCCCGACGTAGCCCTCAAGGCCGTCGTCGGGCTCCTGGTCCTTGCCGAACAGCTTGCGCTTCTTCTTCTTGGGCGCGGCCGCTGCCGTCCGTTCGAGGTAGCTGCGGTCGTGGGTGTCCCCGGGGTTTTCCTGGTCCATCAGGTCGATGCCCATGAGGTGTTCATAGGCGCCACGGATGCGGCGCGGGATGGCCGTGAACGGGGTGGCGGTGATGATCAGCAATGACACAAAGGCCAGCAGGGCGTAGAGGACCACGGGCACGGCGGGATGGATGGCGGCCAGCGGCGTGGCCGCCAGGAAGCCGAGCATGCCGCCTGCTTTGCGGAGGCCGTCGAAGCCGTCGGCAACGGTGGGATGGCCGCCAAGGATGTGCGCCAGGCCGCACCCGGCGAACGTCATGATCAGGAAGCCGATGCCCACCCGGTTGTTGCCCCGGCCGTCTGAGGGCTCGCGGAACAATCGGAAGGCGCAGACGAAAAGCATGAGCGGGAGCAGCAGGGAGATCCAGCCGAAGGTGCCGTTCACCACGGCGTAGACGGCGTCCGGGAACCAACCCGTCAGGCCCCACCATGCGAAGGTGGCGATGAAGACGCCCAGGGCCAGGTTGAACAGGGCGGCACCGTCGCGGCGTTCCTCGCCGGGAATGTCGCTGACGTCGTGGCCGATGCGGCGCACTCCCCCGCCTACCAGGTGGCCCACTCCCAGCCACGCTCCGCCCACCACGCGCAGCAGCCAGGGCTGGTGGTGTTCGACGGCGGGAAGCTGGCGGGTGCGTGACGTGCTGGATGAGCCGCCGCGCCCTGTCCTGTTGGCGGTGGAGCCGGTTCCGCGGCCAGTGGAGCTGCCCGCTTTGCTGCCGGAGCTCCCCCTGCCGGTACCTTTGGGCGCGGAAGTAGTACGTGTGGCCATACTGCCACGGTACCGGAAGCATGCTGTGATTCCGGGGATATCGGGGCTGCCGGCCACCCCGCCGAGACGCACCGAAGGACTGTCCGGACGCACGGAAGGGCCCGGTCCTCGAAGAACCGGGCCCATCCGGGTATGCACCAATGCGGTGCAGCCTGATGTCAGGCCTCGAGCACCACGGGAATGATCATGGGCTTGCGTCGCAGCTTGCGGTTGACCCAGGTGCCCACGACGCGGCGCACCACCTGCTGGAGCTGGTGGCTGGTGTGGTCGGCGTGGTTCTGGACCGCTTCCTCCAGGGCGGCGTTGATCTTGGGGATGATGTCATCGAAGACCGAGTCATCCTCCGCAACGCCGCGGGCGTGGATCTCCGGCCCGGACACCACCTTGCCGGTGGCGCGGTGGACAACGGTGATGATGGAGATGAAGCCCTCGTCACCCAGGATGCGGCGGTCCTTGAGGTCCGCATCGGTGATCTCGCCCACGCTGGAGCCGTCCACGTAGACGAAGCCCACCTCCACCTGGCCCACAATGTCTGCCTGGTGGTCGCGGAGGTCGATGACGGTGCCGTTGTCCGCGAGGATGACGCTGGCCTCCGGCACGCCGGACTCGACGGCGATCTTCCCGTTGGCGATCAGGTGCCGGGTTTCGCCGTGCACGGGCATGGCGTTCAGCGGCTCAAGGATGTTGTAGCAGTAGAGAAGCTCACCGGCCGCGGCGTGGCCCGATACGTGGACCTTGGCGTTGCCCTTGTGGATCACGTCGGCACCGAGCTTCAGGAGGCCGTTGATGATCCGGAACACCGCGTTTTCGTTACCCGGGATGAGGCTGGAGGCCAGGATGACGGTGTCGCCGTCACCCACCACCACCCGGTGGTCGCCGTTGGCCATCCGGGACAGGGCCGCCATGGGCTCGCCCTGCGATCCGGTGGACATGAGCACCACGCGGTTGTCCGGAAGGTTGTCGATGTTCTTGATGTCCACGATCAGTCCGGCCGGGACGTCCAGGTAGCCCAGTTTTTCGGCGATGGCCATGTTGCGGACCATGGAGCGGCCCACGAAGGCCACCTTGCGGTTGTGCTTGGCCGCGGCGTCCAGGACCTGCTGCACGCGGTGGACGTGGGAGGAGAAGGAGGCGACAATGATGCGCTTGCTGGCCTGGCCGAACAGCCGCTCCAGCGTGGGGCCGATTTCCTTCTCGGCGGTGGTGAATCCGGGGACATCGGCGTTGGTGGAGTCGGACATGAAGAGGTCCACGCCCTCTTCACCCAGCTTGGCGAAGTGCCGGAGGTCGGTGATGCGTCCGTCCAGCGGCAGCTGGTCCATCTTGAAGTCGCCGGTGTGCAGGACCGTGCCGCCCGCGGTGCGGATGAACACGGCAAGGGCATCCGGAATGGAGTGGTTCACGGCCACGAACTCGCATTCGAAGGGCCCGAACTTCTCCACCTGGCCCTCTTCCACGGTCAGCGTGTAGGGCCGGATGCGGTGTTCCTGCAGCTTCGCCTCGATCAGGGCGAGGGTCAACTGCGATCCCACCAGGGGGATGTCGTTGCGCAGGCGCAGCAGGTACGGCACGGCGCCGATGTGGTCCTCGTGTCCGTGCGTGAGGATGACGGCCACGACGTCGTCCAGCCGGTCCTCGATGTACGAGAAATCGGGCAGGATCAGGTCAACACCCGGCTGGGTTTCCTCGGGAAAGAGGACGCCGCAGTCCACGATCAGCAGCTTGCCGTCGATTTCGAACACGGCCATGTTCCGGCCGATCTCCCCGAGCCCGCCAAGCGGAACGATCCGGAGCGTGCCCTGGGGCAGACGCGGAGGGGTGACAAGGCCGGTAAGGGCAGTTTGGGTCATAGTGCACTACTTTCCAGGCGGAAGGGTGCCGGTCTTAGCCTCAGGAGAAGACCAGCCCCGCTTCCGCCAAATCCCCGCGGATGGTTTCGATCTCGGTTTCGTCCGGCTCCACGAGGGGCAAACGGACAATCGAGTTGGGCAGGACTCCCTGCCATTTAAGAATCTGTTTGGCCGCCACGGCCCCTTGGACACGGGTCATGGTTGCGCGGACCACGGGCTGCAGTTCGAAGTTGATCTTGCGTGCGGTGCCCAGGTCATTGGCGTTGACGGCGTCGATGAGTTCGCGGAAGCGGCGGGTGGCTACGTGGGTGGTAACGCCCACCAGTCCGACGGCGCCCAGCGCCATCCAGGGAAGGGTCAGTCCGTCATCGCCCGAGTAGAACAGGAGGTCCGTCTCAGCCATCACGCGGGTGGCCGCGACAAAGTCGGCCTTGGCGTCCTTGACGGCCACGATGTTGGGGTGCTGCGCCAGGCGGATCATGGTGTCGGGCTCGATCGCGATGGAGGACCGGCCGGGAATGTCGTACAGCATGACGGGGACGTCCACGGCCGAGGCGATGGTCTCGAAGTGGGCGCGGACACCGGCCTGGCTGGGCTTGTTGTAGTAAGGGGTCACCAGGAGGAGTCCGTCGACGCCGAGGGCAGCAGCCTGCTGGGAAAGGTGGACCGAGTGCGCGGTGTCGTTGGTGCCGGTACCGGCAATGATGGCTGCGCGGCCGCCCACGGCCTCCTTCACGGCGCGGAACATGCCGAGGTTCTCTTCGTCCGTCAGCGTGGAGGTCTCACCCGTGGTGCCGGTGACCACCAGGCCGTCGCAGCCGTCGTCGACCAGTTTGCTGGCCAGCGCTGCCGCCTGGTCGTAATCCACTGCGCCGTCTTTGGTGAACGGCGTGACCATGGCGGTCAGGAGGGTACCGAGGGCAGGGATGTGCGCGGAAGAGTCAGCCATGGAAAAAACGTTACCCTGTCCCCGGCTGGTTAGGACAATGCCACGGGCGTGACAAGCGTCAAATACGGTTTCGCCCGGACTGCGGCGCGTCTGCTCCGGCATGGCAATAGCGCCCGACGGCGGCCTGCCGGAGATCCTCCGCCCAGGAGGCGAGCCGTTGCGCCGCCCGAACGTAGTGGAACAGCTCCGTTGGCGTCAGGGCATCAATGTCCGTTTCCGCCAGCCGGCGCGCGAGTTCCGCCCCCTCCGGCTGGGCGGCCAGGCTGATGCCTTCCCGTTCCCAGTAGACATCCTCGGCCGGACGCCCGGAGACAAGCTGGCGGAACAGGTAGTCCACTACTCCGGGGCTCATGGCCTTCAACAGCCCACCTCCCCCGCCGGGACCGCCGGGCGTCGAGGGGGCAGCAGCAGCTTCTGATGGTGGCATCTCCATGGCAGCCATGTTATTCGAACATATATTCGAATACAAGGTCCTGCTTTGCCTGCGCCATTTCCTGTGACAGCAATCCTTTGGGAGCATATGAGACGATCTGGTCATGACGTCCCGTACCCCGGCCACCCGGTCCCGGAAGACCGCAAGCCGTCAACAACCGGGACGCCTTCGGGCGGTCGATGCAGCCCGGGGCCTGGCATTACTGGGCATGATGGCCACCCACCTGCTGCCCACCTTCGAATCGAACGCGAACCTCACGCCAACCTGGATCGGCCTCACGTTCTCGGGGCGGGCGGCCGCCCTCTTCGCAGTACTGGCGGGTGTAGGACTTGCCCTGTCCACGGGAAAGAACAAGCCGTTCGAGGGCGCCGACCTCTCCGCAGCCCGCCGCGGCGTGGCGCTCCGCGCCCTGGTGATTGCCGCCGTCGGACTGACCCTGGGCGGCCTGGAAGTGAACGTGGCCATCATCCTGGTCCACTACGCCGTGCTGTTCCTGTGTGTCCTTCCCTTCCTGGGACTGGGCGTGAAACGGCTGTGCGCATGGGCTGCCGGGTGGATCCTGGCGTCGCCGGTGCTGGCCTACCTTCTGCGGCCCTGGCTCCTTGCCCCGGAGCCGCCCCTGAGGCTGGGCCACAACCCGGGCTGGGAGGACCTCGGAACACCATCCCGGCTGCTCGCTGATCTGTTCCTCACGGGCTATTACCCCGTGCTGCAATGGCTGTCCTACCTGCTGGTGGGGATGGCCATTGGCCGCCTGGTCCTGACCAAAGCGCTGGTTCCCGTGCTGCTGCTGGTGGGTGGAACCGTGGTGGCCGTGGCGGCCAAAACGTTGGGTGTCGCAGCCATGGAGGACTGGGGCGGCCGGGCGGCGCTGGAGAAAGTCCTGAATTCACCTGGATACCCGCTGGGCAGCGTGCTCCAGGTGAACCTGGCCGGACTGCCCCAGGAGGGTTCGTGGTGGTGGTTGGCCTCCGCCGCACCGCATTCCGGCACCACGCTTGACCTGCTGCACACCTCGGCCGTTGCCGCAGCCGTCATCGGCGCCTGCCTGCTCCTGGAGCGCCTTGCCGAATGGGTGGACCTGGACCTGCTGCTGCCACTGCGCGGGCCGGGCGCCATGACGCTGACCCTTTACACCGTCCATGTCTGGGTAGTGTCCAGCTTCTACCTCAAACCCCTCCCGGGGGGCTGGACCGAGGACGGAATGTACTTTGCGCATGCCGCGCTAGCCATTGTTGTGGGCATCGTGTTTGCGCGGCTGTTGTGGCGCGGCCCCCTGGAATGGGTGGGCCACGCCGCGAGCCTTGTGGGTCGTGGCGGCTTCAAGGCGCTGGCCTGAAGCGCGAGGCCGGGTGCAGCCGCCGCTCAGCACCGCTGGTGGGGTAACGCTAGGACGCCGCGGTAAAAAGCTTCACGGCGTCACGCATGGAAGCCCGCGCTCGTTTGCGGTCCCCGGCGGCATCGTAGGCACAGCTCAGGCGAAACCAGGAACGCCAGTCTTCGGGCGCAGCCTCGGCTTCGCCCCGGTACTTTTCAAACTCCGCGTCGGCGGCGGCGCGGACAATCCGGCCACCCGGCGTTCGGGGAAGGTCATCAACGGGCAGCCCGCCCTCGGCTTCCAGAACCTTGGCCATCTGCTCTGTGCGGGCACCGAACATCAGTTCGCGGATCAGGGCCCAGGCGCCCACGATCGGCAGCACCAGGTAGGCCGCGCCGATGGCCTTGGCCGTAAGGTTGCTGTCCGCCAGGAGCAGGAGCGAGCGCTGGAGGGACACCACCAGGTAGAAGACCAGCAGCAGGGTCACCGCTCCGACCCAGATCTTGGTCCGGTTCTTCCTGAAGCCGGCTGCGAAAGCGTTCACGGCTTAGAGCCCCAGGTCCAGGTAGCCGTCCAGGCCAACGGTCAGGCCGGGGTGCGCGGCGACGTTGCGCACGCCCAGAAGCACGCCCGGCATGAACGACGCGCGGTCGAAGGAATCATGGCGGAGGGTCAACTGCTCACCGGGACCGCCCAGCAGGACTTCCTGGTGCGCGACGAGGCCGCGGAGCCGGACGCTGTGAACGCGGACGCCGTCCACTTCGCAGCCCCGTGCACCCGCGCGTTCGGTGGTGGTGGCATCCGGGCTGGGCGGCAGCTCGGCGGCCTTGCGCTCAGCGGCAATCAGTTCCGCGGTGCGTACGGCGGTGCCGGACGGGGCGTCCACCTTGTCCGGATGATGGAGTTCGATGATTTCCACGGATTCGAAGTACTTGGACGCCTTCGCGGCGAAGGCGGAGGCCAGCACCGAGCCCAGCGCAAAGTTCGGCGCGATGAGTACACCCGTCTCCGGGTGTCCGGCCAGGAGGGATTCCAGCGCGGACAGGCGGCCCGCGTCCCAGCCGGTGGTGCCCACCACGGCGTGGATCCCATGCTCGACGGCGAAGCGGACGTTTGCTTCGGTGCTTTCGGGGACTGTCAGGTCCACCAGGTACTGGGCACCGGAGGCGGTCAGCTGCTCCAGTGAGTCACCCCGTCCAAGTGCTGCGACGAGCTTCATGTCGGGCGCGGCATCAATGGCTTTAACGGCCTCGGCGCCCATGCGTCCATTGGCACCAAGGACGGCCACCAGCTTGGGAACGGGGTGTTGTTCGGTCATGGCATTAACCCTACCGGCGGGACGGGTTGCTGCAGGAACCGGGTGGCCTGCGTTACCTCGCAGAATGCCCGGCCGCGCCGCCCGTCCGGTACCGCGGCGGCCCGGTGCCCTAAGCCTGGTGGCCGGCCCAGCGCGGTATCAGCTGCCTGCGCCGCCCGTCCGGTACCGCGGCGGCCCGGTGCCCTAAGCCTGGTGGCCGGCCCAGCGCGGTATCAGCTGCCTGCGCCGACCCATTCCACGGTGCCGTCCGCGAAGAACTGTTCCTTCCAGATGGGCACCTGTTCCTTGATCCGGTCCACCAGCTCGGAGCAGACCGCAAAGGCCTGCCCGCGGTGCGCCGCGGATACCGCGCACACCAGCGCCGGGTCCCCGATCTCCAGCATCCCGATCCGGTGCGCGGCCCAGATCCGGACCGGCTGGACAGCTTTGCCCGCGGAAGCCTCCCCGCCAGCCTCGTCCCCCGCGGCGTTCTGCTCGGCAACCAGCCGGGCGACGACGTCGGCCATCACCTGGTGGGCCGTGGGGTGCGCGCTGTAGCTCAGGCGCTCAACGGCCTTGCCGCCGTCGTGGTTGCGCACCACGCCGCTGAAGCTGACCACCGCACCCGCGGTGTCGCTTTCCACCGCGGCAATCGCCTGGTCCACGGAAATCGGCTCCGCGCTCAGGACTGCCCGCACTACCTCGAATGCTGCTTCAGTGCCCATGTCCGCCTTCCAGCTGGTCGCAAAGGTGCCCGATCACCGGGTCGAGGACGCTGAGCCCGTCCATGACGCCCTTCGGTGACCCGGGCAGGTTCACAATAAAGGTCCGGCCCGCGGCGCCGGCGTAGCCCCTGCTCAGGGCGGCCAGCGGGGTCTTGGCAGCACCGGCCCGCCTGATCGCTTCCATGATCCCGGGGATCTCCCGGTCCAGCAGCGGCAGGGTGACGTCAGGTGTGCGGTCGTCCGGGCTGAGGCCAGTGCCGCCGCTGGTGATGACGACGGCGGGACGCTGGGTGAGGAGCGCCCTGATGGCAGCGCCCACGGGATCGCCATCGGGGACCACCATGGCCGGGAAAACGTCAAAGCCGTGTTCCGTGAGCCAGTCCGTGATCACCGGGCCGGTTTCGTCGTCATAAATGCCGGCTGCCGCCCGGGTGGACGCGATGACGACGCCGGCCTTCCGCCCCTGCACGTCGCCGTGCCGGTGCGGTTCGGAGACGTCCAGAATGTTGGGGTTGGTCACAGTGCCCAGTCTCCGCTCTTGCCGCCGCTCTTGGCCAGCACCTTGATATCCGTCAGGACGGCATGCTTGTCCACTGCCTTGATCATGTCGTAGACACTGAGGGCCGCCACGGACGCAGCGGTCAGGGCCTCCATCTCCACTCCCGTGACACCCCTGGTCTTCACGGTGGAGCTGATGGTCACGGCGTCATTGCCGAGTTCGAAGTCAACGGTGACTTTTGAGAGGGGCAAGGGATGGCAGAGCGGGATCAGGTCCGGGGTCTTCTTGGCTGCCATGATGCCGGCCACCCGGGCAACGGCCAGGGCGTCGCCCTTCGGGAGCCCGCCGGAGCCCAGGAGTTGCATCACCTCGGCTGTGGTCCGGACGGTGGCGGTTGCCGTGGCCTCCCGGGTGGTCTCGGCTTTGGCGGAGACATCCACCATCTGGGCGGTGCCGTCCTGGCGCAGGTGCGTCAGTGCGGGGGTATGTTCTGCGTTCACAGCATCCATACTTCCACCTCGTTGCCGTCGGCGAGCTCCGTTACACCGGCTGGGATGTGGACCAGGACGTTCGATCCCGCAAGGGCATGCATCAGGTGGGAGCTCTCGCCGCCCTCCAGCCGCACGGTTCCGTCCGGCTGCAGGCTGCCGCGCCGGACCTGGTGCTTGTGCCCGGGCGAGGTGAGCTGTCCGCCCGGCTCTCCAAGGCTGAGGCGGGCCCGGAGCGGCAGCCTCCTGGCCGGCGCCCCGAGCAATTCTGTCAGTGCGGGGCGGAGGAACATCTCGAAGGACACCAGGCAGCTGACCGGATTGCCGGGAAACCCCAGGAAGGGGACGCCGTCGAAGGTTCCCAGTCCCTGCGGGCCGCCCGGCTGCATTGCCACGTGCAGGAAGTCCACCGGCTGGTCCGCCATTGCCTGCCGCACCACCTCGTAGGCCCCCTTGCTGACTCCGCCGGTGGTGACGACCAGGTCAGCCCCCTGGCCTTCGGTTCGCAGCAGCGCCCGGAGTTCTGCAGGGTTGTCGGTGGAAATGCCGGCGCGGCGGACGAGGAGTCCCGCCTGCTTCATTGCGGCCTCCAGGAGCGTTCCGTTGGAGTCGTAGATCTTGCCCGGCGGGAGCGGTTGGCCGGGCTCCACCACTTCGTCGCCTGTGGTGACGAGCAGGACCGTCACGGCCTTGAACACCGTCACCTCCGCGAGGCCCAGGGCAGCCAGCAGCCCCAGCTGGGCCGGCCCAAGGCACGTCCCGGCAGCCAGGGCCCGCTCCCCCGCCGCGATGTCGCTGCCGACGGAGCGCACGAACGTTCCCGCCGCGGTGCCGGGCAGCCGGACGGTGGCGCCGTTGCCGTTCCCCGCTGTGCTTGCCGGTGTGTTTGCCGTTGTTTTTGCCGGGTCCAGGAAGTGGTCCGGCACCGCCTTTTCAATAGGCACGACGGCGTCAGCCCCCGCCGGGATCATGGCGCCGGTCATGATGGGCGCCGCTGCTCCCGGCTCGAGTGGCTGCGGGCTTGACCCGGCGGGAACCGGGGGCATGATGCGCAGGTGGGTGCCGCCGTCGGAAAGGTCACCGGAACGGACGGCGTAGCCGTCCATCTGGGAATTGGCGAAAGGAGGAAGGCTGAGCGGCGCGGCGACATCCTGCACCAGGGCGCGGCCCAGCGCCTGGCTGAGCGGCAGGGTTTCGATGCGGTCCATTTCGCGGAGCGGCCGGAGGAGTTCCACGACGGCGGCGGCATGGTCAGCGACGGACCGGGCCCGCTCCGCTGCGTGGTGGTCGTGGCCAGGCAGGGTGTGGCTGGCCAGGGCGTGGCCGTGCGGGTTGTGGCTGGTCATGGGTGCGCCTTTGGTCTGGGCCGTCACGTGGTCTGGGCCGTCAGGATTTTACGTCCACTCTAATCGTGTGGAATCCGGTGGCTCCGTCGGGCGCCGGTGGCCGTGCGGTTTCGTCCTGGGATTCACCCGCCAGGTTGGTGGCGCGGACCTGGACCTCGTACTGTCCCGGGGTGAGGTCCACGGCCAGCTTCCACTGGTACCAGGTGTCGGTGGAGATGCCCGTGGCCAGGCCCGCTTCCCGCCATGGTCCCCGGTTGAGCCGCAGTTCCACCTTCCGGATGCCCGTGTGCTGGGCCCAGGCAACACCGGCGAAAACGACCGTTCCCGCGTTGACCGGCCGACCGCTGCGGGGCACGTCGATGCGGGAGGACGTCTTGATGGGGCCGCGCTCGGACCAGCCGCGCGGGGTCCAGTATCCGGTGTCATCAGCGAAGCGGGTGACTTTGAGTTCGGTGACCCATTTGGTGGCCGAGACATAGCCATAGAGGCCCGGGACCACCAGGCGGACCGGGAAGCCGTGCTCCAGCGGCAGCGGTTCGCCGTTCATGCCCACGGCAAGCATGGCGTCCCGGTTATCGGTGAGGACATCCAGGGGCGTTCCGGCGGTCCAGCCGTCGGCGCTGCGGGAGAGCACCATGTCTGCGCCCGGCTGGGGAACGGCCAGGGCCAGCAGTTCCCGGACGGGCCAGCCCAGCCAGCGCGCATTACCGATCAGGTCGCCGCCTACGCCGTTGGAGACGCAGGCGATGGTGATGTGGCGTTCGGTCAGGGGCTTTGCCATGAGGTCGGCAAAGGAGAGCTGAACTTCCCGGGCCACCATGCCTGTCACTTTGAGGACCCAGGTATCAGGGTTGACCGCCGGCACGGACAGCGCGGTGTCGATCCGGTAGAAGTCGCGGTTGGGGGTCACCAGCGGCGGGGTGCCTGCAACACCGGACTCAGCATCAGCGGGCACCGGGTTTGCCGGGGAGGCCGCCGAGGGCAGGGTGATTCGCGCCCTGGCCTCACTGACCGCCATGGAGGCCCCGCGCCAGATTCCCGCCACCACTCCTCCCGCCGCCGAGGCCGTTGCCGTCACGCCGAGGACCTGGAAGAAGCTGCGGCGGGAACGGACGGCCGTGGGGTCAGGCATGGCATCGCCGGCGGCAGCCTGCTGACTGGCTGTTGCGTGGCCGGACATTGCCTCGTACGACGCCCGCAGCCTGCGCACCAGGACCCGTAACAGCGCGACAGCGGTCCCCGCGGCCAGGAGCGGCGGGAGGAGGGACATGGGGGTCATCTGGGAACGCGTCAGGACGGCGGCCACTCCGGCGAGGCCAAAGACTCCCATCACGGCAGCACCGGCGAACCTCCGGCGGTGCTCAAGTACGCCGGCAAGGGCGGCCAGGGCGGCGATGACCAACGCCATTCCCACCAGGAGCGCTGCCTTGTCGGACGTGCCGAAGACGGAGATCGCCCAGTCCTTGACGCCGGGAGGAACGGCGTCGATGACGGCACCGCCAACGGCAGTCAACGGTGAAAGGGAGGGGCTGGCGAAACCCGCCACCAACTCCCCCGCTGCCACGCCACCGCCTGCTGCGGCTATCCCCGCAGCCGCAGCCCAACCGCTTCCGGCGCGCGGGACTGCCCCTGGCGGGACGGGACTTTCCGTCCGCTCCCCAAGGCCGGCGCCGTCGTCGTCCGCCGCATGCCGAAGCTGGGAACTGTTCACAACTTCCAGCATATGTTTGCCTGTGGTCGGCGGCGCCGGTGCCGCACATAATCTTGCCCGGCGGGACCTGCAGGGTCACAGGTGTGATGGGCGGCTCAACGTGGCGTAGCCTGAATTTATGAATGTCCAGCTTGGCATGCCCCAGCCGCGGGAGGAAGCAGTGTCGGCGCTGCCCGGCGTTCCCGCACGCCGGCCGGCGGATGCACCGGCCGGGCTGGTGGATCGGTACGGCCGCCGCGCCACGGATATGAGGCTGTCCCTGACGGACAAATGCAACCTCCGCTGCACCTACTGCATGCCGGCCGAAGGCCTGGAATGGCTCGCGAAGCAGGCAATCATGTCCGCGGAGGAAATCGTGCGGATCGTCAAGGTAGGCGTTGAGCAACTGGGCGTGCGCGAACTGCGCCTGACCGGCGGCGAGCCCCTTGTCCGGCACGATCTGGTCCAGATCATCGCGACCCTGCGGACCAACCACCCGGACCTGCCGATCTCCATGACCACCAACGGTGTTGGCCTGGCGAAGAAGGCAGCGGCGCTCAAGGACGCCGGGCTGACCCGTATCAACGTGTCACTGGATTCCCTGCATGAGGAAACGTTCACCAAGCTGACCCGGCGCCCCTTCCTGGGCCAGGTCCTGGCCGGCGTGGATGCTGCCTGGGCTGCCGGCCTGGGACCAGTCAAACTCAACGCTGTCCTGATGCGGGGCATCAACGACGCCGAATCGCCGCAGCTGCTGGCCTGGGCACTGGAGCGCGGTTATGAACTGCGGTTCATCGAACAGATGCCGCTCGATGCCGACCACGGCTGGACCCGACGCAACATGATCACCGCCGCCGAGATCCGCGGGCTGCTGTCCCGCGACTTTGTCCTCAGCCCCGATCCCCGGGCACGTGACGGCGCCCCTGCGGAACGGTTTGAAGTACGACGGCGGGCGGCAGGTTCGGCTGGTCAGGCTGGTCCGCTGCTGGGAACCGTGGGAATTATCGCTTCCGTCACCGAGCCGTTTTGCTCAGACTGCCGGCGCACCCGGATCACTGCCGAGGGCAAGATCATGAGCTGCCTGTTCTCCCGTGAGGAGTTCGATCTGCTCGGTCTGTTGCGGGCCGGCGCCACCGACGAGGAACTGGCGCAGCGGTGGCAGGACGCGATGTGGATCAAACCGAAGGCCCACGGCATGGACCATGTGGGACTGGATGCTCCGGACTTCGTCCAGCCGGACCGCAGCATGAGCGCTATCGGGGGCTGACCGGATGCTTGTACGTTATTTCGCTGCCGCACGCGCTGCCGCAGGTTTCGAGGAAGAAAAGTTCGACCTCCCCCAGGGTGCCACCGTGGCGGACCTGCTGGAGGCGGTGCTGGCCGTGGACCGCGCAGAACCCCCTGCCGGGACGCCGCCGCTTCCCCGGCTCCTATCCCGCAGCAGCTTCCTGCTTAATGAGGTGGCCGTGCGGGACCAGTCCACGGTTCTTGGCCCGGACGACGTGGTGGACGTGCTGCCTCCCTTCGCAGGCGGATAAGTATTCGGTTGCAGCCGGAACAGCTTCTCGAGGCTGCCGCGGCCTTCTGATTTTCTGGCGCAGCTTTGATTGTCAGTGCCTCGTTGGATGATGTTTCCATGGGAATCGGCAGCGGTGCTGGTGTGGCTTTGGAGGGTGTTCATGCCTCTGTTGCTGCCCTTGATGCGCTTGCTGCTGAGGATACTTTCATGGCTGCCGGCGTTGGTGTTGGGGCTGATGTGGATGTGTTGCAGCGGCGGTATGAACTCCGGCTGACCCGGCTGGAGCTGGTCAAGCGGCTGGAGGCGCAGCTCGCCGCGGTGAAAGCCCGCGATGTCGCCGAGGCCGTCGTGATCCAGCACGCGATGCTCGCTCCGGACACCCCGGTGCACGAGCGCACCTATACGGAGATGTCGGCCGTGGAGGAGATCGCCGGGGTCCTGACCGTCAGCTCCGGCGCTGCCGGGGCGTTCGTGGAGCAGTCCAGGCGGGTGTGTTCCCTGCCGCCTGTGATGGACGCGCTGTCCGCGGGTGCCATGTCCTGGCCCCACGCCAGGATCGTTGCCGACGAAACCGAAGGCCTGTCCCCGGACGGTGCCGCCGCGCTGGTGGCGCACTTCTACGACCCCGACGCGCCCAACCCCGCCCGCGGCGCAGCCCCCGGCGAGCTCGTTCCCGCCCGGTTCCGCACCAAGGTCCGCACCTGGCGCGAACGCCACCACCCCGAAACCCTGGAAAAGCGCCACGCCAAAGGCGTCGCGGACCGGCGAATGGAATACACCCCGGACCGCGACGGCATGGCCTGGATCTCCCTCCACCTCCCCGGCGACACCGCCTGCGCCATCTGGAACCGCACCACCGCCACCGCCCGCGGCCTCCAAGGCCCGGACGAGCCCCGCACCCTCACCCAACTCCGCCCCGACATCGCAGCATCACTCCTCCTCGGCGCCGGCAACGCCAGCGACACCGACAGCGCGGGACCCACCGAGGCAGGCAGAGTCCCCGCCCCGCGCGCCGATGTGCTGGTCACGGTGCCGGTATTCTCCGTCCTCGGCCAGACGGACGAACCCGCGGTGCTGGACGGTTTGGGCCCGATCCCGGCATCGATGGCACGCAAACTCGTCGCGGACGGGGCGGAGTCGTTCTACCGGGTCCTGGTCGACCCACGCGACGGCGCCCCGCTGGAGATCGGCCGCACCCGCTACCGGCTGCCCGAAACCATCAAGCAATGGATCCGGATGCGGGACGGGAAATGCAGCTTCCCCGGCTGCAGCAACCACACCCCCGACAACGAAACCGACCACCTCACCGCCTGGGACCACGGCGGCACCACCGGCGCCAGCAACCTGGCCCAGCTCTGCCCCAAACACCACCGGCTCAAACACGCACGCCCATGGATCCCCGACGAGGCAATGAAAAATGAACCGCCGGGCTGGACCTCACCCACCGGCCGGCACTACAAACCCGAACACCCAGACCCCGAACCAACCCACTGGCCACCGGGAATCCTGGAGCTGCCAACCGAGATACCGGATTGGCCGGACATGCCAGAGGTGCCATGTGGGGAGCCACCGGGTGACCACTTCATTGACCCGGATGAACTGTCGCCTGCTGATCCGCTATGGGACGACTTCTACGCCATGCCGTTCTGTCTGCCGCCGGATCCAGAAATGAACTGGCAGTCGCTGCTGTCGTGAAAACTACCCTTGATGAGGCTGCGGCGTGCTCCCACCGCATTGACCAAACAATCGAGGACCGTATCACATCGCGTTCAGACCCGATGGAACTCCGATCGCATGAAGGGTCTGTAGGGCGAAGCCTTACCGTTGGTGCCGGCGCCGGGCGCGTCGCCGTCGCCGTCCTTGCCAAGGACCCGTAACTCCGTGACGTGCGTGAGGACATCTGCCTCGACTGTGATGCAGTGGCGTGTCCAGCCCGCCTCACTGGGACGTTCAACGCGGAGGACGCCGTTGCGCCACGTGCAGCGGGCGGCGCTGCCTGGCGGTACCCCGGTGCTGTCGATGTAGTACCACAGCACATCGTTGTGGACCGGATCGACCGTGAAGATGCCATGCCCCTCAAAATGGCTTCCGTCCGGCTCAGTGTGCCGGTAGCTCTGCACCACGCCCAGGCCCCCGGCAACCTGGTGGTAGGTCACCTCGGCGTCCACTCCGTGTTCCGGCCCCCAGGGACCGGCAGCCACATGAGTATGGCCCCGCCAGTGTCCCAGCAGGCCGGATAACGCCGGATGCGGATGTTCCAGTGTTGGGCCGTTCACCGTCCGCCACCTCCTGCAGAAGATCACTCCCCCTCAGGATGGACTTTGCAGGGCTGCTCCGCCAGTGTCCCCTGCGGGACTGGTTCTTCAGAGGGCACGGTTCCTTAGAGGGCACGGTTCCCTACGGGGCGCTGTCCCCTACAGACCGAAGGTTTCGGTCTCGTTGAACGGACCCACCACGGTGATGGTCCGGGGCGCGGCAGCGAGTTCGGCTGCAAGTTCCTGGACCTGTTCCGTGGTGACGGCTTTAATCAGCCGCAGGGTTTCGTCGATGTCCTGGTATTCACCGGATACGAGTTCAGCACGGCCCAGCCGCGACATCCGGGAGCCGGTGTCCTCCAGCGCCAGGACAATTCCGCCGCCCAGTTGTCCCACGGCTTTGCGCAGTTCATCCTCGGAAATTCCGTGTTCGGCGAGCTTGTCGAGCTCCACAGCCAACAGGTCCAGCACCTGCCGGACTTTCGAGGGGGTGCAGCCCGCATACATCCCGAAGTAGCCGGCGTCGGCGTAGGACGAGGCAAATGAGTAGGTGGAGTACACGAGCCCTCGCTTCTCGCGGACTTCCTGGAACAGCCGGGAGGACATGCCGCCGCCCAGGACCGCGTTCAGGACACTCATGACATAGCGCCGTTCGTCGGTGGCGACGATTGTGGGGCATCCCATGATGATGTTTGCCTGCTCCACTGCGCGCTTGACCACATGCAGGCCTGCCGTTCCCGTGATCAGGGCGCGCTCCGTGGAGCGCCGCCGCACGGGGGTGGCGTCGGGCTCCAGGGACCACCCCGCGGTTTGGAGGGCATCCACCACCAGTCCGCACACCACGTCGTGGTCCAGGCCGCCCGCGGCGGTGATGACCAGTTCTTCCGGCTTGTAGTACCTGCGGTAGTGCTCCCATACGGAATCGCGTGCCACGGCCTTGATTGCGGCGGGGGTGCCGCCGATAGGCCGCCCCAGGGGGTGGCTGCCGAGGACCGCGGCGACGAAGTGCTCATGGGCAACGTCGGTGGGATCATCGCTGTCCATGGCGATCTCTTCCAGGATGACGTCCCGTTCCTGCTCCATCTCGTTGGGGTCGAGCACGGCGCCGGTGATCATGTCCGCAATGACGTCGATGGCCATGGGCAGGTCCGAGTCAAGGACGCGGGCAAAGTAGCAGGTGCTTTCCTTGGCTGTTGCCGCGTTCGATTCGCCGCCCACCTCGTCAAACGCGGAGGCTATCTCCAAGGCTGTGCGTCGCTTGGTGCCCTTGAACAGCAGGTGCTCAAGGAAATGGGTGGATCCGTGCTGGCCGGGCGCCTCGTCACGGGAGCCGACGCCTACCCAGAACCCGATGGTGGCCGACCGCTGGCCCGGCATGGCCTCGGTCAGTACCCGCACTCCCCCTGGCAGCACTGAACGCCGGACCTCGGACCCGCCGTCGGAGCCGTGGACCAGGGTGTCGGCGGCGTGGTTCTGCTCAAGCGGCAGGGGTACAACAGTCATCGATGCCTTTCAGGACGGGCAGCCGGATCTGGCTGCCATCGTAACAGCGGCGGGGGCCGGGG
>NZ_JAUZUY010000015.1:0-39905 GCF_031844305.1 Pseudarthrobacter sp. BRE9
CGTGGTCAGGAAGGGGGGTATTTGTCATGGGAGTGTCCTTTGGGGATGTGGGACTACTTGGGACTACTACTTGCTGAGGTTGGCCAGGCGTTCGGGGCTCAGGAGTTCCTGGAGCTGGGCATCGGTGAGGAGCCCGTGTTCGAGGACGAGTTCGGCCACGCCTTTGCCGGTGGCAAGTGCTTCCTGCGCAATGGCAGTGGCGGTGGCATAGCCGAGGTGGGGATTCAATGCAGTGACCAGCCCGATGGACTGCTCCACGGTACGGCGCAGGTGTTCGGTGTTGGCGGTGATTCCACGGATGCAGCGGGCCGTAAGGGTGCGGCAGGCTGCTTCGAGGTGGGAAATGCTCTTATGGAGGCTGTGGACGATGATCGGTTCGAAAGCGTTGAGCTGGAGCTGTCCGGCTTCGGCGGCCATGGTGATGGTGACGTCGTTTCCGATCACCTCGTAGGCGACCTGTGAGACCACTTCCGGGATAACCGGGTTGATCTTGCCGGGCATGATGGAGGATCCGGACTGCACGGCCGGCAGGTTGATCTCGCCGAAGCCGGCGCGGGGACCGGAGGAAAGGAGGCGGAGATCATTGCAGATCTTGGACAGTTTGACCGCCACCCGCTTCAGCACGCCGGACAGGTGCACAAAGGCGCCCACATCCTGCGTGGCCTCGATCAGGTCGACGGCTGTCACCAGCGGCAGGCCGGTGACCTCCGCCAGGTGCCGGCAGGCCGCTGCAGCGTAACCGGCCGGCGCGTTCAGGCCGGTGCCGATGGCCGTGGCGCCGAGGTTGATCTCGTGGATCAGCAGCTCGGCCTCCGCCAGGCGCAGCCGGTCCTCGCCGATGGTGACGGCGTAGCTGCCGAATTCCTGGCCCAGGGTCATGGGGACGGCGTCCTGCAGCTGGGTCCGGCCCATCTTCACCACGGTGCGGAATTCCATCGCCTTGGCCGCGCAGGCGTCCTCGAGTTCCTCGAGTGCTGCCAGCAGCTCCCTGGCGGCGAAGATGGTTCCCAGCTTGACGGCCGTGGGGTACACGTCGTTGGTGGACTGGCTGAGGTTGACGTGGTCATTCGGGTGCAGCCGCGCGTAGTCACCCTTGGGATGGCCAAGGATCTCCAGCGCCCGGTTGGCGATGACCTCGTTGGCATTCATGTTCGACGACGTCCCGGCACCACCCTGGACCACGTCCACGACGAACTGGTCGGCAAGCCGTCCGGCCAGGACGTCCTGGCATGCCTGCTCGATGGCGTCGGCGCGTTCGGCGTCCAGCAGGCCGAGCTCCCGGTTGGTGCGGGCGGCGGCCAGTTTCACGGCGGCCAGACCACGAACGAGGTGCATGTTGGAGGACAGCTTCTGGCCTGTGATGGGGAAGTTCTCTACGGCCCGGAGCGTGTGCACGCCCCAGTACGCCCCGGCGGGCACGTCACGGTCGCCCAGCAGGTCATGCTCGGACCTGGTGGCGGGGGCGGAGGTGGCGTCCGCGGCGGTGTCGGTCATGGTCATTGAGGTCCTCACAGGGCTTCGTTGTCGGGCGTGGACTGGGTGGTGATTGGGTAATCGCTGTTCAGGAAATCAGTGGCCAACAGCAGGCCTACCTGGTGGCCGCCGCCCAGCACGGGCGCGGTGGCGATCCCGCTGAGCGGTTCGGTGTCCACGCCCAGCGCCTCCAGCAGGCGGACGGTGGCGGGCATCCGGGCGCGGTCGCCGCCGTCGGAAATCTTCACGGCCACGGCACTGCCGTCAGCCAGGCCAACCAGCTGGACGCCCTCAAAGCCGTCTTTGGCCACGGCGCCGGGCAGCAGGCGCATCAGTTCGGTGACGTCGCGGCCTTCGCCGGCCACCATGTGCGGGTGCCGCTGCATGGCGAGCCCGACGGCGGCTTCCGCAGCCGTCGAGTCCGAGGCGCCGCCGTCGTTCGCGGCTGCCCGGGCGATCCTGCCAAAGGCGCGGGCCATGCCGCGGAGGGTGAGGGCGAACAGCGGAGTCCCGCAGCCGTCGGTGCTCACGGCGGCCGGTTGCTCGCCGGTCAGGTCTTTGACGGTCCGGGCAACGAGCTGCTGCAGCGGGTGGGCGGGATCCAGGTAGCCCTGCACGGGCCAGCCGTTGATGGCGCAGGTCGCGGCCATGGCGGCGTGCTTTCCGGAGCAGTTCTGGGTGATGCGGGTGGCGCTCCCGCCGTTGCGCAGCCAGTCCTCACGCTCAGTTGTGCCATAGGGCAGGTCGGTGCTGTTTTCCAGGTCGGTGGGGGCCAGCCCGTGCAGTTCCAGGATGCGCAGGGCGCCGTCCCGGTGCACCGCCGCGCCTGAATGGCTTGCGGCGGCCAAAGCCAGGAGATCCGCGGGGAGTTCAAGGCCGGCACGGACCATGGCCACTGCCTGGAGGGGCTTGAGCGCCGAGCGGGGATAGAAGGGAGTCAGGGGATCGCCTGCGGTTGCCGCCACTGAACCGTCAGCCGCAAGGGCTATCCCGGAGCCGTAATGGACACTTTCCACCAGGCCGTCACGGAGGGCGGCTACCAGCGGGATGTGCTGTGGCAGTGCCAGCTGGGCCGGGGCAGCGGTGTGGGCAGCAGAAAACACGGGGGATGGCATGGGGTCCTTGGAAGGGTTGGTTGGATTCGGCTAGCTGTTGAGGATGGAGTCCAGGGCTACACCCACGGCTTCGAGGTGGTGGGCCATGGCGGCGCGCGCGTTTTCGGCAGAGCCTGCCTCAATGGCGGCAAGGATTTGCTGGTGCTCAATGTCGGAGGCGTGCTGGCGGTCAGCCACCATGTTCAGTGTCTCGGACTGGTGGGCCAGTGCATCGCGGATGTCAGCCACAACGCTGGCGAACACTTTGTTGCCGCTGGCGCGGGCGATAGAGGCGTGGAAGCTGGAATCCAGGGCCACCCAGGACTCAGGATCGGTTTCCGTTGCCATGGCGGAGACGATCCCGCGGAGGATGTCGAGTTCCTCCGGGGTGCGCCGTTCCGCTGCCAGGCCTGCGGCCGGGACCTCGATGTGGGGGCGCGCTTCGGTCAGGTCCCGTGCCGAGTATTGCCCCAGGGTGAGGTCGTTCGCCACCTTGCTGGCAATGACGAACGTGCCCTTGCCGGTCCTGGTGACCGTGAGGCCCAGGGCGGTGCAGGAGCGGAGGGCTTCCCGGATTACCGAGCGGCTGACTCCGTACTGCTGTGAGAGGGTGGCCTCCGAGCTGAGCTTGGTCCCCACCGGGAAGGCGCCGGATTCAATATCCTCGCGGATGGCGTTGAACACCGCCTCGGCAGCGCTCAGCCGGGCAAGGGGACGGAACGCAGGCTGTCCTGCTGTCCGGCTGTCTGACAGGTTCACGTCCTTAAATATGGCACTGGTCACAGTTGCTGTCAAGCTTCCCCTAGTCCCGCCGCTGGTTGGCGGCACGCCGTTGCTGCCGCCGCCGTCGTGAACGGACGTGCCAAACGATGAGCGCAGCCACGGCTACGGCAGCGATGACGACGGCGAGATCCCGGCCCGCAGCCTTGGCGACGGCCTCGTAGGAGTTGCCCGCGAGGAAGCCCAGCAGGACGAAGCCGATGCCCCAGACCACGCCGCCCATGGCGTTCCAGGCGAGGAACCGGCCGTAGGGCATCCGGGAGGTGCCGGCGAGGGCGGGCATGACGGCCCGGAAGAAGGCGGTGAACCGGCCCAGGAAGACTGCGGAACCGCCTTTGCGGCGGAGGAAGTCCTGCGCGTTCTCCAATCTCCCGGCATGGCGGCGCAGCGCTTTTGCCTTCATGAGGCGGGTGCCCAGATGCTTGCCCACCTCATAGCCGACGGTGTCGCCAATGATGGCGGCGCCGACCACCAGGGCCATCATGCTGCCCAGCTGCACCTCGCCCCGGCTGGCCACCACGCCGCCGAGCACGGCTGCGGTTTCCCCTGGAATGACGAAGCCGACAAACAACGCGTCCTCCGCAAACACCAGGCAGAAGACGGCAAGGTACGCCACGATCGGGCTGACGTTCAAGAGTCCGTCGATGAAGCCCGTCATGGCGACACGTCAGCCTTGGGGCGCCGGGACGGGGCCGAACTTTGCCAGGAACGGCACCCGGGCCAGCAGGGACAGGCCGAATCGGTTCCACAGTCCGGTGAGGAATGCCGCGCCGGTGGCTGCGGTGAGGAAGGATGCCGTGACGTCGGTGGGATAGTGCACGCCGAGATAGACGCGGGAGAAGGCCACTGCAATGGCCACGACGATTCCGATGATGGCTGCCGGCCGCTGCCACCTGGTGCCGCGGGCCAGCAGGAAGACAGCAATCGCCAGTGCGGATGCCAGGGCCACATGGCCGCTGGGGAAGCTGTCCGTTCCCGGTTCCGGAATGAGCGGGTTGTACAGCGCTGTCGAGTCTGGGCGGTGCCGGGCCACCAGCACCTTGAACAGTTCGCTGCTGACCCAGCCGCCGGCAGCAACCAGGCCGGTGGCGACGGCATTCACGGGGCTGCGGCGTACCAGCAGCAGGTAGAGGCACAGGACGGCGATCATGAGCACGCCGCCTGCTGGACTGAACACCACGTTGATGATCATGGCCAGGCCTGTCAGGGGTGCTGTGTGGTCATGGCTCAGTTCCGCATCCACTGACATGTCCGCTGTAGTCAATGCGGGGATGAACCTCAGCGCCAGGCCGCCGGCCACGATCAGGACTGCCGCGATGACGGGGACCACGATCCAGTGCCGGAGCTGGGGGAGTACCGCCATGCGCACGGCTGCCGCTTCCGCTGGGGATGCCGCCTCATGGGAATTATTGGACATCAAGGTTCAGCCTGGTTCTCTCGCCGGTCAGGGTACCTACGAGTATGCGCCTGCGCGGCTGAAAGAAGGCTGGGAGCTGGGTTTAGTATTCACCCAGCCTGGACTACTCGTTCCCGCCCTTCGATGTGTCCCGGAGAATGCTGAACAGTTGAACAACCTTTCCGTGCCCGGTCAGGACGTCCCGGCGGAGGTCCTCACAAGCGGCCCGGTCGGCGCTTCCCTGGCCACCACAGGACCAGCGGGAGTTTGAATCAGCAAGGCCGCCAGGTCTTCCCGCCGGGTGCGTAGCAACGCGGACCCGTGTATTTGGTCGAGGGCGCAGGCGGAACATAGGGCTGCGGTGCCGGCGCGACGTAAGGCGCTGGAGCCGGTGCTGGCGCTGGAAGATTGCGGAGGCGTTCCGCTTCGGCAGCCGCTTTACGTGCTGCTTCGTCAGCTGCAGCTTTTGCCGCGGCTTCCGCAGCCGCTGCCTCGTCTGCTGCCTTCTTCTCTGCTGCAGCCCGCTCCTCTGCCGCTTTCCGTTCGGCAGCGGCCCTGGTCTGCGCTGCTACGCGCTCTTCCTCGGCTCTTTTTTCGGCTGCTTCCAAGGTGGCTTTTAGCGTTTTCGTATCTTCGGCCTTTTTCTCCCCGGCAGTGATCTTCTTGTCCAAATTGGACGCGTGCCTTGCGAGCACGGCAGTTGAAAGTCCGGCCCACAAAAGGGCCCGCTCTGTTGCCTTGTCGCCGTTGAGCACTTTTCGCAGTGCCTTTGCCGCCGCCACTTTGGCCGCGAGGACGCCTGCAGCCGTACCTGCCGCCGTGGACGTAGTTGCCGGTGAAGCCGCGGTAGCTGTTTCCAGCCCCTTCGTTGTCTCAGCCAACTGAGCCGGAAGGGTGCAGCCGATAGTCTCGGAGAAGAGCCCGGTCTTGGCCGCCCTGGCCTCTTCATATGCTGCTGTTACAGGCGGCAGGAATTTTCTGTTTCCGCCGTACTCGACTGGAATTCCCAGTCCCTGCTGCGCAATTTTGGCGTTGATAAGGGATCCGTCAGCTGTGAAGACTCCCGCAAGAGTCCTGCCGTACTTGTCGTGGCGCTCGGCGTCGAACTCGAGCCGAACCTGGGTCCCCTTTGGGAGCAGGCCCTCCAGGTACTTTGAGGCCTCCGGCCCGAGGCACTCCACAGGCTGGTTGGGATCCTTGGTTTCAGGGGTGTCAATGTTCAGAAGCCTGATGGTGTGGTCACCATTGTTGATGGACACCACCAGTGTGTCCCCATCGACGACCCGGACGACAGTGCCGGTACCCGCGTTGGCTGCTGCGCCGACAGCCACCGATCCTGCCACCATGGCAGTGGCCGCGAGCGAAGCGATTATCAATTTCTTCATGCCTGGCTCCCCCAAGTGCAACAGGATGGGAGGCCGTGCTTTGCGGCACCTCGTTGCCTCCTGAGTGTTTACTCCATCAATGCTGGAGACGAAAACTCAAGAACCGATCAAGGGAGGGTCACGCTGGACACAGTTTTGTTGGGAGAACTGCCACTTAAAGGCGGTCTTAGAGGTGCTGGATGCCTGCCCGCTGCATGGCATCACGGTACGTATCCACGCTCTTGGCCAGCAGCTCTTCCTGCTTGGCTTCGGAAACAGCAAAGGCCCTGCCGCCGAGGGCGGAGGCCTTGTAGATTTTGATGCCGGCGTTCTTCAGCGATGAGTGGTAGGTCTTTTCAAACAGGGTGAGGAACGTGGACGCGTCCGTGCCGTGCGCGATGATCGCGGACACCCGCGAGTTGATTTTGAGGAACTGCCGGAAGGGGCGCAGGCCGTCGGTCTTTTCCTGGACACTCAGGGCCGAGGGGCTGCCGCTGTCGCGGACCCAGGGGTAGGCGTTCCACGGCATGACGTAGCGGGGGTCCAGCTCAGCGAGTTCGTAGATCTGGGTGGCGCGGCGGGCCGCTTCGTCATCGTTGTTGTGGGAGACAAATCCGGACTCGGTCCCCTTGCCGGGGCTGGCTTGGAGACTGATGATCCTGCACTCATCTTCGTCGTGGACGGGGTCGATGTAGGGGACGGTGGAACCGGGCTTCTTTTCCATGAGTTCATCGCAAAGCTGGGTTACCTTCGCGATGTTCGGTTCCTGTAGCAGGGCCTTTTTTTCGTCCCAATCAATCGTCACGATTTCTCCTTGGCAGCGAGGCGTCCAAAATCAGGCGTCCTATGTCACTCTACGCTTCTGCGGCGAGGGGTGGGCACACCGAGTTTGGCACGGCCGGGTTGCAGGACGGCATGAGGATCTCAGGGGGTGGCACGCGCCAACGCGAAACAGCGTTGCTGGGACCTGCGTGATCGGGTTCCGGCTAACCCTGAACTCGGTAGTGGTGGTGCGGTGGAGTGGTAGGTGTGGCCGGTTGGGGTGGTGGTCGCTACCGTGTGCCTTGGGCCGGGGACGGGTTTTGCGGTCCAGCCGGGTGTTTCTTTGGTGTGGTTGCAGGTTTCGCAGAGGCCCTGCCCGTTACCGGTGCTCGTGGACCCGTCATCGTGCCACGGGATGATGTGGTCGTGGTGCCGGATCGGGGCGTCACAGTACGGGGTCCGGCAAGTATCGTCGCGGATTTGGAGGAAGCGTTTCAGCCCGGCCGGGACGAGCCGGGCCTTGGAGTCCATTGCCACCAGCTCCCCGGTAGCCGGAGCGGTGTAGAGCCGGCGGACCCAGACCTCCAGGTCTCGTTGGCCGGCGACGCCGTCGATGCCGCTGGCAGCAGGGTTGCTGAGGGCGGTGTTTCTGGCCCAGGCTGCGGGGGTGATGCCGTAGCCGGGGAGCCTTGCGGGCTCGGCATCGGCCTGGAGGAAGGTGCGGTCGGTCATGACGAGCTGGATCTGAACCCCGCTGATCCCGCCGGGGGTGCCGGTGACGCGTTCGACGAGAGAGTCGGCCATGACCTGCCCCCGCGACCTCTCATCACCGCTGGTCCGGAGACTGTCGGCGTCGCGGGTGAGGGCCGCGTATGCGGCCACGCCCTGGGCGACCGGGAGCAGTGCGGTCAGGTAGGCCATGGTGTCCGGGGCCGGGCGCAGGCTCACAGTCCGTTCCGCCACGGCCCGTGCCGCCCGCTGCGCGACGGAGGCAGGGTCCCGCCGGTACGCCGCAGCCCGGACCGCCGCGATGATGGCCCTGTCGCCGGCGCCGTCAAGGGTGCCGGCGTCGGCGGCGAGTTCCTCATCCACCCCCGCCCGGTCCTCGGGAGTGAGGCAGATGGTTTCCTTCACGATCAGCGTCACCCGCCACTCATTCAACAATCCGCTCCGGAACGCGCGGAACGTGTGCGGCATCCCTTTGAGCGTTTTGGCCATTCCCAGCAGCCGCGAACCCCTGGCCGGGGACTCCCGCCGGGCCAGCGCGATCTGCGCCCAGACCGCGGCGCCCTGCTCATCGGCCGGGACCCCGGCGGCGGCCTGCTCCCGCCGCTGGGAGAGATCGAACGCCACCGCGGTATCGGCCTGCCGGGCACCGGCAAGGCACTTCAAATCCTCCAGCCCGCGCATCTGATCGATCAGCCCCGCACCATCGGCAGCCAGCGGAACGGAACGCAGCAGGACCAGCACATCAGCAATCGACGGCGCACCAGGCGGAACAGTGGGTGCCGACTGAGGCGCACCAGCACCGAAAGGCACTCCAGCATCTGCCCTCAATACCGCCGCCGTCCCCACAACCACTTCCATAACCAAAGTCTTCCAGCAGGGTCCGACAACGCCAGCCACCCAAAAGCCCTATGTGGAAAACGGCGGGCAGTAATAGTCCGGGACCATGCTGTTCAATGGATTATGCAGTTCACCAGGAAGGGCCTGAAGGCCGATGGTTTCGCCGGCTTCCGGCCGATCCAGGACCTCGAGACCATGAGGATCCCGCAAGGAACAGGCCTCTTCACCGTCGTGGCTCCGGAAGGTTTCCAACCGCGCTTCCTCACGAAAAGCACCGCGGGGGTCTTCAAGAAGAAGGAGCCGTCCCTCCCCGCAGCCGCTCTGACCGCCGAGTGGGTAGACGGCGCCGCCGTTCTCTACGTCGGAAAGGCCGGGCCCGGAAGCAAAGGCAACCGTGGTCTCCGGCGCCAGATCCAGGAGTTTGTGGACTTCGGGCACGGCAAGCCGCCCGGGCACTGGGACGGGCGGGCAATCTGGCAGCTTGCCGACGCCGGATCACTGGCCATTGCGTGGAAAGAACTCCCGGCGGAACAACTGAACGACGCAGAAGCGGCTTACCATTCAGCGTTCATGGCGGAATTCGGGCGGTTGCCGTTCGCCAACCTCGTGCAGGCGCGCACCAGGTCCGGCGCCTGACGTTCCCCTGCACGCCTTACGCGGGGCCCCGCAGGCGCTCCATCTCGCGGCGGTCCTTCTTCGTCGGCCGGCCGGCGCCCCGGTCCCGTTGCGGAAGCCCAAGTGCGGGCAGGACAGGCCTCGGGGGAGTGTGGTCGGTAAAGCAGTGCGACGCCGCCTCGGCCCCTACCCGCTTGGCGATCAGCCGCCGGACCTCCAGGATGCGCTCGTACCCGGACATGCGGACGGTCACAGTATCGCCGGTGACCAGGGTCGCCGACGCCTTCGACGGGTTGCCGTTGAGGCGGACATGCCCGGCCCGGCAGGCTGCTGTGGCGGCGGACCGTGTCTTATAGGCGCGGACGGCCCACAGCCAGGCATCGATTCGGACACTGGCGGGGGAGGCAGGGAGGCTGGTCATGATTGGCACCGAGTATAGCCCCGGGCCCGCCACTTCACTCCACCGTCACGCTGACCCGCTGCACCACGTTGTTGCCCATTCCCTGGTAGTTCCAGTTCTGCTCCAGGGGCTGGGTGGCGCCGGTGATGTCCGTGGCCCGGCAGGCCAGGACGTGCCCGCCCGGGTTGGCCACCCACGGCAAACTCCACCTCCGCCACGCGAATCCGCCAACCGGCTTGTCCAGGTGGGCCGGCAGCCATGTGCCGTCAATGCCCACCTCGACGGCGGTCACGGCACCTTCGCCTGACCAGGCCCTGCCTTCCAGCATGACCGGACCCGGGCGGAGGAACCGCTGCCGCGTGAAGAAGTCCGGGACGCCCGGCGGAACCATCAGCGAACGCACCCTGATCCGCGTAACCGGCGTACCGGCGTCGTCAGCTGAGCTCTGGTACCGGTACGCGGACTGCTGCTGAAACCCGCTGAACGGCGCCCTGACCACGTCGATGGACTGCAGCCACTTCACGCTGGCCATTCCATACCAGCCCGGCACCACCAGCCGCAGAGGGTAGCCATGCTGCGGCGGCAAGTCAGCGCCATTCATTTTGTAAGCGAGAACGACGTCGGGACGCAGCGCCTCGCGGATCGGCAGGCTCCGCGCGTACTGCTGGGGGACGCCGCCCTGGACCCCCGCATCGGCCCCGGTGAAGACCACCTCCACGGCATCCGGCAGCACGCCCGCCTTGCCAAGGAGATAGGCCAGCGGCACCCCGGTCCAGTACGCCGTGCCCACCGCCTCCAGCACCCAGGGCTGGCTCAGGGGCCGCGGCTCCAGGAGCGAGCGGCCGTTGCCCGCGCACTCGAGGGTGACGGGCACGGTGATGGCCGGATCCCGGCGAAGCGCCGCCATGCCCAGCTCCAGGGCACGTTCCACTGCACCACTGATCCGGAGATGCCAGGACGGAGCATCGAGATCCGGGATGTCGAAGTGCGTCAGCACATAGTGCAGTCCCGGCGGCGTCACCTCGCGGCGAAGTGCCTCCAGCGGCATCGAATGGTTGCGGGCGGCGAGCTGCAGCTCCTCACGCGTCAGCGGGCCGGACGTTAGCTGCGCAGTGGGCGCTGCAGCAGTTGCCTGTTCCGTCGACGGCTCGCGTGTGGACTGCTGGTTGCTGTAATTCATGGCGGTGCGATTCTGTTCAGCGGAGTAACAACGCCCCCGCCACAGGTCTACGCCGGGTCCACCCGCCCGTCAACGAAATTAAACCCGCTACAGCACCGGCCGGGTCAGGAACTCGGCAAGGCTGATGGGGTCTTGGCCGGTCAGCCCGTGGACGTCCGGTGATAGCCCTGCCATCTCACCCGCTGCCATCGCCGTATACGTGCTGACCCACGCGTCCAGCTGCCACTGCGGAACACCGTAGGAGGCCCGTGAGGCGTAGGCTTCCTCCACTGTCTCCGGCTGGTAGCTGATGGTGCGCCCCGTCCCGCCGCTCAACACTTCCGCCGCCTGCGCCATGGTCAGTTCCGCCGGCCCGGTCAGGTCATACGTCTTGCCCTTGTGGATGGCGGGATCCCGCAGAACGGCATGGGCGCAGCGGGCAACATCCTCCCGTGCCACCCCCGAGAACAGGCCGTCAGCGGCAGGGCCGCGGATCACCCCGTCCTCCCCGGCCAGCAGCGGCAGGAAGTCGAGGTAGAAGTTGTCCCGCAGGAACGTGTACTCCATCCCGGACGCCTTGATGCGCTCCTCCGTGGCGAAATGGTCCCTGGCCAGGGTGAAGGTGGCGTCCGGCGCGGCCCCGTAAAAGGACGTGTACACCACGTGCTCCACCCCGGCGTCGGCGGCGGCATCAACAAACGCATAATGCTGCTGCAGCCTGTCCTCGGCCTCCGCGGCG
The DNA here is from genome assembly GCF_031844305.1 of Pseudarthrobacter sp. BRE9. Classification (NCBI taxonomy): domain Bacteria; kingdom Bacillati; phylum Actinomycetota; class Actinomycetes; order Micrococcales; family Micrococcaceae; genus Pseudarthrobacter; species Pseudarthrobacter sp. BRE9. Next base: position 11,349 of record NZ_JAUZUY010000015.1, read on the forward strand.
GACACCATGAACAGGATCCTGGCGCCGTCCAGGGCCTGCCGTGACGCAGCGCCGTCGCCATAGGAACAGACCACCGGATGGGCGTCATCCAATTGCGGTGCCCGCGCGGCGTCGCGCACCAACAGGCGCTGGGCGAAACCGGAAGCGGCCACCTGGCGCGCCACCATTCCGCCCAGGCCTCCGGTGGAACCCGTAACCGCAAGCTCCGGCAGGTCCGGCGGGGACGCCACTTATGCTTCCCGGGTGGCCGGCGACTTGGTTTGGGCAGGGTCCCGTTCGGCAAGGCCACCGACGGCGTCGTCGATCCTCTTCAGGACCTCCGCCTCGAGCTTCACGCCGGCGGCAGCCACACTGTCGGCAATCTGCTCTGGCCGGGAGGCGCCCACGATGGCCGAGGCGACGTTGGGGTTTTGCAGGACCCAGGCGACGGCAAGCTGCGGCATGGACAGGCCTGCTTCCTGCGCAACCGGCTTCAGTTCCTGCACGGCTGCCAGGACGTCGTCGCGCATCCAGCGCTGGATCATCCTGGCGCCGCCCTTCTCATCGGTGGCGCGGCTGCCCTCAGGAGCCGGCTGGCCGGGCAGGTACTTGCCGCTGAGGACGCCCTGGGCCATGGGGGACCACACGATCTGGGAGACGCCCAGTTCTTCCGACGCCGGGACCACCTCGGCTTCGATCACGCGCCACAGCATGGAGTATTGCGGCTGGTTGGAGATGAGCTGGAAGCCCAGTTCCTTTGACAGCTTGTGCCCCTCGCGGAGCTGGTCCGCGGTCCACTCGCTCACGCCGATGTACAGCGCCTTGCCCTGCCGGACGATGTCCGCGAACGCCTGCATGGTCTCTTCCAGCGGCGTTTCGAAGTCGTAGCGGTGGGCCTGGTACAGGTCCACGTAGTCCGTCTGCAGCCGCCGCAGCGAACCGTTGATGGATTCCATGATGTGCTTGCGGGACAGGCCAAGATCATTCTTGCCCTTGGGACCGGTGGGGCCGAAGACTTTGGTGAAGATTTCCAGGGACTCGCGGCGTTCATCCTTCAGGGCTTGGCCCAGGACCGTTTCCGCGGCGGTGTTGGCGTAGACGTCCGCGGTGTCGAAGGTGCTGATGCCGGCGTCGAGGGCAGCGCGCACGCACTGGGCGGCGACGTCGTTCTCCACCTGTGAGCCGTGCGTCAGCCAGTTGCCGAACGTGATTTCCGAGACTTTGAAGCCGCTGTTTCCGAGGTATCTGAATTCCATGGGTTTCACGCTAACCCAGATGGTTGCTCAGGGTAAGGGCTTTGCGGTTGTCCCTTACAGCTGGGGGCGCGCGTCCTGCGCCTGCTCCTTGAGCACCTGCTGCGGTCCCGCCAGGGAAACCAGGGATCCGGTGTCCAGCGGCGGTACCGGATGGGGCGGCTGGGGTTTCTTGAAGGACCTGGGCAGTTCATGCGGCGGCCGGTGGTTGTGGAGGGCGGACTCCACCAGCGGGGCTACCTCGGCCACCTTGTCAGCCGGCACGGCCGGGTCCGGAAGGTCCCGCACCGTCAGTTTGATTTCCGGGGCGGCTGCCCGTGCCCTGGCGTCGGCGCGCTTATCGGCCTCGGCGACGGCGGAGGCCCAGCCTTCAGCAAGGACGGGGGGCTCGGGGCGGGCGGCGGCAAGCTTGGGATGGCTTACGACGGCGGTGCGGAGCGACTCTTTCAGCTTGTCCGGCTTCAGTGCGGCGGCACGTTCGTGGAACGGCTTGCGGGGGTGGGCCGGCATGGCGGGTGCGCCGGCGGGGTCGAGCAGGTTCCTCCTGCCCGGAACGCGCCCGAACAAGGCCATCAGAATGACTGCGGCGAGGCGACCCAGGCCTGCGAGGACCAAGGTGATGGCGCCGAGCAGGAAGAGGACCAGGAACATGAGGAGGGCTACGCCAACAGTGCCCAGGAAGGTCAGGTTGAGGACGAGAGTGTCCGGGTTCTCCACGTCTTCCCTCCTCACCAACCAATATTCCGGGCCCGCGTCCGGCATGCACTGCCGGGCCAAGCTCCTTCACCACCATACGGATTTTTGTGCGGCCATGCCGCCGCGGGCGCGGCCCCGGTAAAGGTTGTAGCGAAGCTGTTACCCGATGTGACAGCATGCCCGGGTGAGCGAATCGAGTGAGTCCTCAAACTGCATGTGCCTGTCCGGGGAGCCGTACGCCCAATGCTGCGGCCGGTTCCATTCGGGGCGGGTCCTTCCTGCCACGGCCGAGCAGCTGATGCGGTCCCGGTACAGCGCGTTCGTCCTGCTCGATGAGGACTACCTGTTGCGCACACACCATCCCTCCACCGCACCGGCCGGCCTGGATCTGGACCCTGCCATGGAATGGCGCCGCCTGGACATCGTGGCCACCGGCAGCGGCGGTCCCTTCGATACTGCCGGCACGGTGGAGTTCAGGGCGTACTACCGGCACGGCAAGGAGCGTGGGGTCCTGCACGAGGACAGCAGGTTCGTCCGGGAGGACGGCCGGTGGCTGTACGTGGACGGCGACATCCTCGCCTGACTATGCCTCGTCGTCGTAAAACTCGCTGTCCGGGGTGAAGCCGGCGCGGTCAACCTTCCGGTGGAACCGCATGCCGGCCAGGCCGCCGAGTATTGCGCCAACCAGGGCCACGGCAGCCACCACGATTGCGGCGATGATGCTGGTGGTGGTCAGCTGTCCTTCATTGATGGGGATGCGCGGGAAGCTGTTCAGGTTGGCCAGGACATTGAACTGTTGCCCGGCCACAACTCCCAGGATGGCCACCACGATGGCCGCGATCAACGCCCAGATCCACACCATGAGCCCCTGCTTGGCCCCGTTGAAGCGGGCCATCCGGCCGGCCACGTAGCCGCCGCAGTAATAGGACAGGAACAGGATCACCAGCAGCACGATGATGCCCACCAGGCCCACCGTGCCGGTGTTCTGTGCAGCCTGGTTCACGGCCTCGTTGACGTCCGTGTTGCTGGCAAGGCCTACGGCGGTCCCGGCGGCTGCCACCAGCGCCGTCAGCAGCACGGCCATGCCAGTGGCGGTCAGCCAGCCAAAAAACGCCGAGCCCACCTTGATGCCGCCAAACCGTTCCTTCTGGCGCGCGACGGCGGTTTCCCGGTTCGCCAGCGTGGGGTCAGTCACCGGCTCCACCACGGGCGTGGCCCTGGTGGGGGCAGGGTGGTATTCCCGCTCCGCGGAGGGTGCAGTGGAATAGTCCCGTTCCCGTTCCCGCGGGCGCATGGGCGCCTGGTCGATTGAGCGCGTGGCGGCATCGTCCGCGGCTGCGTCCCGATGGCTTCCGCTGCGGGTGGTTTCATCCTCCCGGGCACGGCGGGGAGGCAGGTTCTCTGGGTCCGTTGAGCTGCTCATGGTTCAACTCAACCACCCCCCTTCAGCGATAGCAAGCGTGCTTACTATTTTGTGACCTGCGGTTTTACCGGTATTTCCGGTGCAGGTCCTCTTTTTTTGATGCGCCCGGTGCGGCATCGGCGATCCACGGCCCGGTGCCTTCGGACTGGTCCAGGACCCCGGCCTCCAGCCAGATGTAGTCCCCGGCAAGGACCTTGCGCGTCAGCGCCCGGTCCGCATCGTCGGTGTTCCGCCACAGCTGGTCGAAGTACTCGTCCACCCGCACCTTCGCCTGCTCGCAGTAGGCGTCGGCAAGCTCGTAGGCGCCGGCAGCCTTTTCGGGAGCGGTTTTCAGCAACATCTCTGCACGCGAGCAGCAGGCGGTCATGGCGAAGAGTTCGGCGCCGATGTCCACCACACGGCCCAGGAACGCCTGTTTCCGCTCCAGCTTGGCCTGCCACCGGCCCATGCCGTAAAAGGTCTGCCGGGCCAGCCGGCGCGATGAGCGCTCAACGAATCGGAGGTGTTTGGCCAGCCTGCCGAACTCCCCATAGGAGCGGGGGTCCATGCCGGCACCGGCCACCAGCTTGGGCAGCCATTTTGCGTAGAAGCCGGAGGCCCCGACGGCGGCCTTGGCTTTGTCAGCCAGGCTCGCATCCAGCGACGCAAGGTCGCCGGCGGCAGCCAGGTGCGCATCCACGGCTTCCCGGGCGATCAGCAGCCGCATGATCTCGGAGGACCCCTCGAAGATCCTGTTGATCCGCAGGTCCCGGAGCTGCTGCTCCGCCGGCACGGCACGTTCACCGCGTGCGGCCAGGGACTCGGCCGTCTCAAACCCGCGTCCGCCCCGGATCTGGACCAGCTCGTCCGCTATCCGGCAGCTGATTTCCGTGGCCCAGAGTTTTGCGAGCGCGGCCTCGATCCGGACGTCCTTCTGGCCGGCGTCGGCAAGCTCGGCGGACAGTTCGAACACGGCATCCAGGGCAAAAGCGGATGCCGCGATAAAGGCGATCTTCTTGCCCACGGCCTCGTGTTCGCCCACGGGCCTGCCCCATTGGGTGCGGGCGTTGGACCATTCGCGCGCAATCTTCAGGCTCCACCGCCCGGACGCCACGCACAGCGCCGGCAGCGCCAGGCGGCCGGTGTTGAGGGTGGTCAGTGCGATCTTCAGTCCCTGGCCCTCCCGGCCCAGCCGGTTGGCGGCCGGTACCCGCACCTGGTGGAAGCGGGTGACCCCGTTCTCGATGCCGCGCAGGCCCATGAAGGCGTTGCGGTTTTCCACCGTGATGCCCGGCGAGTCCATTTCCACCACGAAGGCGCTGATGCCGCCCTTGTGTCTGGTGCCGTCCGGATCGGTGTGCGCCGGGACAACGGCCATGACCACCACCAGTTCGGCGATCACCCCGTTGGTGGTCCAAAGTTTCACGCCGTCCAAAACGTAGGTGCCGCCGTCGTCCGTGGGCGTTGCCGTGCTGCCCAGCCGGGCGGGATCGCTGCCCACGTCCGGTTCGGTGAGGAGGAAGGCGGTGATGGCGCCGGCGGCGCACCGGGGCAGGTATTCACGCTTTTGCTCGGGCGTGCCGAACACTTTGACGGGCTCCGGAACGCCGATGGACTGATGGGCGGAGATGAGGGCGCCCAGGCTGGGGTGAACGCTGCCCAGCAGGGCGAGGGCCCGGCCGTAATAGACCAGGGACAGCCCCAGGCCGCCGTATTCCTCCGGGATCTTCATCCCGAAGACGCCCAGCTCCGCCAGGTCATTGATGTACTCGTCGGGAATTTTGGCGTCCCGTTCAATGACCCGCCCGGACATGGTTTTTGCGAAAGCCGTGAGGCGGGCCATGAACTCCTCGCCCTTTTCCACCGAAGAGGGATCCGCGGCTGGCCAGGGATGGACCAGGCCAAGGTCGAAACTGCCCAGGTACAGGCCCTTGGCGAAGCTGGGACGCTCCCAGCCGGATTCCCTTGCGGCCTCGGCAACGGCACGTGCATCTTCAGCGGTGGCCCCGGCGCCGATGTTGCCGGCGGGAACGGGGGTTTCTTCAGCCGGGGCGTCTTTGGCCTGGCTGTCAGTTGCGGAGGTCATGGGTTATCTCCTAGGCCGGATTGGCCGGTGTAGCCATGGATCCGCCGGGTTGGAGAACCCTTCAGCTGTCCCTCAAGATTACCCGCGGGTAGGTTCCGGTGCTAGGGGCCGGCTGGCCCTGGAAATCGCCGGACAGGTCCACGGCGGAGGCGCGGTGGACCAGCCTGTCCCAACCGGAGTTGATCCCGTGGACCACGGCCAGCAGCGAATTGGACACCACCACCCAGGCGAGCTTGCCCGCTCCCAGCACCACCAGTGCAACCAGCCCCGCAGTGAGCACGAAGGCGGCCAGGATCGCGCCAAATACGAGTGTTCCGATGAAGACCAAGGTGGCTGTTTCCACTGCGCTTAGATCGAACTGCATGAATCCCCCTGCTGCGACGTTGCTGTGCATAAGACTGCTGTGGCGAAGACCAGTAGCAGAAGCGTAGGGGGACAGCTGCGCGGCCAGCCAGAGCAGGTGGGGCAGAAGTGACTGTTGATACGGGATTGAAACACTACCGGCAGGTAGGTCACGGAGCGGTCGCGGCGGCCTGCGTTAACCTTGTAGTTGGCAGTTTTCCGGGTCGTCCCCTGCGTCCTGCCCAGCCAGCCCCCGCCCAACAGCCCAAGGAGAGTGCGTGCCCCGCTCCGCCAGGTCATCCGCTGACGCCATCAGCGCCCGGCTCCGGGACCTCGAACTCCTCACCAAAGGCCCCGCGTGGGCCCTGACGCGTTCGGCCCCCTGGGTGATCGCCGTGCTCCAGGCTTCCTTCACCCGCACCCGGCCGCAGGTTCCGCTCGAGGAATTCCATGCCGACGTCGACTCCTTCCTTGAAGAGCTCCGGCGCCAGGACCCGGGGCTGGGAGGAGGGGCCAACGGAAAGGCCTTTGGCGACGAGTGGACGCGGCGGCAGTTCCTGACCCGGCGGAACCAGTCAGGGCAGATCGTCTATGAGGCCACCGAGCCGGCGGCGCGCGTGCTCGCCTTCCTGGACAGCCTCTCCAGTGAGCGGTCCACCCTGAACGGTTCCCGGCTGGGCACCCTGCTGGGGGACGTGGAAAAGCTTGCCAACGAGACGAACCCGGACCAGAGTGCCCGGCTCGAAGCGCTGGAAGAGGAAATCGAAGAGCGGCAGCAGCTGATCCAGGACATCAGCACCGGCGAGTTCGACGGCCTTCTTGACGACGACGAAGCCGTGGAGGCCGCCGGAAACATCCTGGACCTCGCCGCGAGCCTGCCCGCGGACTACAAGAAGATGCGCGACCGGATCGAGGAACTGGTGGGCGAACTGCGCAACCAGATCATCGAGGAGTCGCTGACCAAGGGCGCCACCATGGCCCAGGTCCTGGAGGCGGACAAGCGGCTCCGCCAAAGCCCCGAGGGCAGGACGTTCCGCTCCTTTACCGCCTTCCTGGAGGACCCGCAGCAGCAGCTGAGGTTCCGCTCCGCCATCGGGGAGGTCCTGAGCCGCCAGTTCGCCGACGACCTCTCACCTGACGACCGGGAAACGCTGAAGAACCTCGTGGCCGAGCTCCGCCAACAGCACAGCCAGATCCAGCGCATCTACGGCAAGCTCAGCGAAAGCCTCAACACTTACGTCCAGAGCGACGACTTCCGCCAGTCAGTGAGGCTCCGGCAGGTCCTGCGCGAGGCTGAACAGGCGATCCGTTCCCTCCCGTACGAGCGGGAACGGCCCGGGCTGGTTCCCGGCCCCGTCCTGTACAACGCCGGCTTTGAATCACTGTCCATGGTGAAGCTCTTCGATCCCGACGAGTTCGCGGCACCGCCCCGGCTGGCCGATCCCATCGCCTTCACCGACTCGGACCGGGTGCGCTCGCCCAGGACGGGCAAGGCCAGGCAGGACGTGGTGCGGTCCGCCATGGCCGGGGCTGCGACGCTCGCCGACGCCTGGCAGCAGCTGCCGCCGGAAGAGCAGCACATCAACACCATCCGCGCGCTCCTGTCGGAGGCCCTGCACGCCGGGGCGGACTTCAACCGCAGCGCCTGGGATGGCCTGGACTTCGAACAGATCGACGGCTCCACCCGCAGGGCCTACCTGCCCGTGGTCACGCTCGCAAAGGATTCAGATGACTGAGGAAATCACGGCCGTTGAGCCCATCGACAACCCGGAGGTCGACCCGGTGGTTGAGCCCGTCGAAACCAGGGCGGGGGCGGCATCGGGCGCTGGGTACCCCGGACCAGTCTCCCCCCGCGACACCTTCGTTGACGGCGCTGCCCTCTTCCCCGGCGACACCGGCGTGCTGTCCATGAAGGTGCGCCAGGCCCTGGTCAAGCTCCTGAAGGGCCCGTACATCGACGGCGGCCGGGACGAAAAGCTCTGGACGGTGCTGCTGGACAACCAGGTGATCCTGCGCAGCCGCCTCTCCGAGTTGTTCCTGACGCTTCAGCTGGACCATGAGCGGAAAATCGCGGTCCTGCGCCCCGTGGATCCGGACGTCATCGGAGGCAGCGCCCGCTCCAGCATCCTGCGCCAGCAGCGTGCCCTCAGCCGGGTGGAAACCATCGTGCTGCTCCGGCTCCGCCTGCTGCTGGACCGGCACGTCACGGCCCAGACCGATCCCACTATCACCCGCGAGGAAATTGCGGACCTGGTGGCGCACTACCAGCCCGCCGGCCAGCAGGATGCCCTCCGCGACTCGGACGTGGTGACCCGGGCCATCACCAAGCTCCTGGCCCGCCAACTCCTGCTCCCCACAGGACTGGACGACGTCTACGCCATCTCCAACGCCCTGCCCCTGGCCCTGCCGTTCGAAAACATCGGAGACATCCCGGCCCACATCGAAGCCCTGGTGGCGGCAAGCAGTGATCCCACCGGTACCGAGGCAATGATTGACCTGGACGCGGACAGTGGTGCCGAGGATGACGACGCCGATGCCGCCCCCGGTGACGGACGAAAAGACGCATCGGCTGCGGAGTCAAAGGCAACAAAGACTGAGGTGACCAAGTGACTATCGCAAGCATGCTCCCGTGGGGCGATGTAACCAACCCCGGCCAAATGCGGCTTGCGTTGGTGCAGGTGGTCAACTGGGGGACGTTCCACGGTGCCCACACTATGCACGTGGACCGGAACGGAACACTGCTGACCGGCAACTCGGGCGTCGGCAAGTCCACGCTGTTTGACGCGATGCTGAGGGTCTTCGATGCGCGGCCGCGGTCCAATGAGGCGGCTGCCCAGCGTTCGGGCGGTGCCGTGGAGGACAAACGGACCACGTTCACCTACATGCGCGGCAAGGTGGGGGACAAGGCGGTGGGGGAGGGCTCGGCGAGTGCCTTCCAGCGCCCGGGTGCCACCTGGTCCGCCGTCGCCCTGACGTTCGACAACGCCGCCGGAACTCGAGTGACCGTGTCAGCGCTGTTCGACCTGCCCAAGAACGGGACGGAGTCGAGCGTGGGCCGGTTCTACCTGATCGACAACGTGCCGCTGGACCTGGAAGCGGTGGAGGGCATCGCCGACAAGCGGTTCACCAAGGGGACGCTTGAGGCGATCTTCCCGCACGCCCAGGTCTTCGACGTGCACAAGGCGTTCGCGGAGCGGTTCCGCCGGTTGCTGGGGATCAACTCGGACCAGGCACTGCCCCTGCTCCGCGTGATCCAGGCCGGCAAGGGGCTGGGCGGCAGCGTCAACACCTTCTTCCGGGACCAGGTGCTGGATGCGCCGGCAACGCTGGCCGCCGCCGATGACGTGGTGGAGGAGTTCAGCAACCTGATGTCCATCCGCCAGAGGCTGGAGGATGTCCGGCAGCAGCGCGACCAGTTGGCGCCGGTGCCGGGACTGAACCGCGAATATGCGCAGTCGCTGCTGGACGCCAACCGGTTGCGGGAGCTGGTGGGCGGGGAGTTCGAGGCGTACCGGCAGCAGCTCGCCGTCACGGTGCACCAGAAGACGTTGCTCCGTTTCCGTGAGCTGGCGCAGGCGAAGGCCAAGGAGCTCGGCGCCGAGCGCGCGGTCCGGGACAACCTGGCCAAGGAACTTCGGCAGCTGGAAACCGACTACAACAACCAGGGCGGCAACGCGATCTCGGCGATTGAGCAGTCGCTGGAGAATGCCCGGGTTGGCCTGAAGCTGCGTCGGCAGGTTGAGGAGGCGGCGCAGCAGGCGCTGGCCGACGCCGGGCTGCAGCTTGAGTGGAGCGCCGCCGGCTGGGAGCAGGCCCACGAGCAGGCGGCGGCACGGTCGGCCGAGCTGAAGGATGATTCGCAGGCCCTGCAGGAGCTGCGGTTCGAGGCCTTCGACGCCCACGCCACCCGCAAACGGGAGCTGGCGGCTGCCGAGCAGGAACTCGTCTCGTTGAAGACGCGCAAGTCCCTGCTGCCGCCGTCGAGCATTGAAAACCGGGCCGCCATCGCCGCTGCCACCGGCATTCCCGAAGACCGGATGCCCTTCGCCGGCGAACTCATGGACCTTGCGGAAGGCGAGGAACGGTGGCGTCCCGCCGCCGAGCGCGCGCTCCGCAGCCTGGCCACCACCCTGCTGGTGCCCGGGGAGCACTTCGGCGCCGTGACCCGCTACCTCAATGACCACAACGTCCGCGGCGCGCTGCGGGCAGTGGACGTGTCCAAGCCGCTCGCCGGCGGCGCGCTCGCCGTGGAGGACGTGCGCGACGGCGACCTGCTCACCAAGCTGGACATCCTCGCCTCAGGTGCGGCGGCCGAAGCCGGTGAATGGGTCCGCGAGCGGATCGCCCTCGACTTCGCCTACCAGTGCGTGGAGGACCCGGACGAGCTCGCGGCGCTGGACAAGGGCCTGAGCCTGGGCGGCGTGGTCAAACGAAACCGGCACACCGTGGAGAAAGACGACCGCTTCACCAGCCGCCAGGACTACGTCCTGGGCTTCGACAACGCCGCCAAGCTGGAACTCGTGGCCGGCCAGGTGGAGGACCTCCGGCAGGAAGTGGCCAAGGCCGCGGAACTGGCCCAGAGCCGCGAGGATTCCCACCAGGGCATGAGCCGCCAGCTCGACGCGCTGCGGCGGATTGCCGAAGACGACCGGCCCTGGGAACAGGTGTCTGCTGCCGTCGCTGCGGAGGAGCTCATCCGGATCGAACAACGGCTCAAGGACGCCCTCGCAGCGCAGGCGGACCTGGAGCCGCTGCGCGCTACCATCGAGGAGGTCCGGCAAAAGCACCAGTCCAGCACCGAGTCCGCCGCGGTCCTGCAAAGTGAATACAAGGCACTGGACCGCCAGCTCACGGCTGCGGACTCGCTGCTGGAAGCCGCGCGTGACCGCCTGGCCCAGGCCCCGCCGTCGGACGCAACTGTGAGGACGCTGGAGCCGTACTTCGCGGAGTTCGGCGACGTGACCGAAATGCACGAGCTGGACAACCTGGCCAACCGGGTCCGGACCGCCCTGCTGGGCGAACTGCACACCGCTGAATCACGGGGGCAGGCCACGGCGGAGCGGCTCACCCGCATCTTCGAAGGCTTCGTGCGGGATTGGGGCAGCGCCATCTCGGCGGACCACGGTACCAGTATCGGTGCGGCGGGCGAGTTCGAGGCGCGGTACCACGCCATCGTCAATGACGGCCTGCCCGCGCAGGAGGCCGAATTCCGGCAGTTCTTCAACCAGCGCACGCATGAGTCCTTCAGCACCCTGCTGCACCTGCTGGACGAGGAACGCCGCTCCATCACCAGCCGCATCCTGCCCCTCAACGGCATCCTCTCGCAGGTGAACTTCCATGAGGGCAGCTTCCTGGAACTTGACATCAAGCAGACGCTGCCGCCCACCGCCAAGCAGTTCAAGGACGCCATCCAGAACGCTTTGAAGGCCCGCCACACGCGGCCTGCCAGGACGGACGGCTCCAGGGGGGACGGGGCGGACAGCGACGACGGCGAACTCACCGCCCGCTACAAGTCCCTGGAAACCCTGGTCAAGAGGCTTGGATCGCAGGCGCCGGAAGACCGGCGGTGGCGCGCGGAAGTACTCGACGTCCGCGGCCACCTCTTCATCCAGTGCAAGGAACACCGGGAAGTCACCGGCCCGGCTGCAGGACAAAAGAAAGGCGGCGGCAAAAAGACCGAGGTGTTCATGCACGCAGACACCGGCTCCATGTCCGGTGGCGAGCGGCAGCGGTTCACCGCGTTCATCATGGCCGCGGCCCTGAGCTACCAGCTGGGCATTGCCGAGCAGGGGTTCACCACGTACGGCACCGTGATGATGGATGAAGCCTTTGTGCTCGCCTCCGAGGAGTTCGCCGGCGCCGGGATCAAGGCGCTGCACGAATTCGGCTTCCAGCTGCTGCTGGCTGCCCCCGAAAACGTGATCGACCTGTCCCGGCACCTGGGCTCCGTCACCGAGATCCTGCGTGACCGCCGCACCAACCGCTCCGGCGTCCTGACGGCGCCCGTCATCCGCCCGCGTCCGGGGGAAGAGGGGGCCTGGCGGTCCGAGGCGAACCCCGTGGACATCGTCCTGCGGTAACTGCCGCTAGGTGCCCTGAACGCGGGCCAGGAACTGCGCCGTACGGTCCTGCAGACCCTGGATCTGGCGTTTCACGACGAGGGCCGGATCGGGATTGATCTCGTTGGCCGGCGGTTCCTTGCGCACGTTGCCGCAGCACAGGAAGTCCGCGCAGATCAGGGTTCCCACGGTGTTGCCGTTGCGTCCTGACTGCCCCGCCCGCCTGGCGACCCAGAGGAGCACGTCCTCCTTGGAGAACACGTCGCGGCACAGCTCGCACAGCACCGAGCGGTTCTTCCTGGCGCCGCCTTCGGGTGCACGGAGCATGATCCCCGTGAGGCCCTTGGGTCCTGGAACTACCAGGTAACCGCGTAGCGGCATCTTTTCGTCGCGCCATCCCAGGAACTCGAGGGTGTCCCAGTCCAGGGAGTCGAAGTTCCTGGGCAGCGTCAGCTTGGCAGCTTCCGAGCGGCTGGCGTTGACGAAGGACGAACGGATTTGTTGGGGCGTGACTGATTGCATGGCTGAACTTTCGTAAAGAGTGGGCGGCCCGAAGCCGGGCCAGGGGTAACGACGGGAGTCAGTCAGTCTCCGCGGTGCAGGCCAAAGCGGCCACCCCGCTTTCCACGGCAGCGGTGGCCAGCGCGGCCGTCTGCATGCACATTGTTCCCGATGTCCTGTTCCTTTTCAGCGCGCCCGTTCAGCGCTTCCGGTGAATCGCCGCCGGACCGGCAAGGCCATCCTGCCAAATGCCGCGCGTCCTGTCCAAGGATCCGCCGACGAATGTGCCCTTCCTCACATCGGAAGGATTAGGTGACAAAACTGTTGCGTAATGCGGATTTACATAGGTTAGCCTTACTTAAGTTTTCATCAGCCTGATCAAGGAGTCCCGTGACGTCCCCCCTCTTCCCCGTCCCCGTCGCCACCCGCCGGACACTTTTCTCTTCTGCCGGCAAGGCGGCGGCGGTGCTTGCCGCGGCAGCCCTGACACTCTCCGCCTGCAGCACGGGCCCGGCCTCCTCCGCCGCGGACACGGGCAGCCCAAACAGCAACGCCCACTTCCCGGTCACCATCGGGCACGTGTACGGCCAAACCACCATTGAGAAGCAGCCCACGCGGGTGGCGACGGTTTCATGGGTGAACGACGACGTCGCCATCGCCCTGGGCGTGGTGCCGGTGGGCGTCCCCAAGAACGAGTGGGGCGGCAATGACAAGGGGTCCACTCCTTGGAAGGACGCGGCGCTCGAAAGGCTGGGCGCCGGATTCGGTTCGGCCAAGGCGCCAGTCCAGTACTCGGAGGCGGACGGCATCAACTTCACCGAAATCGCCAAGCTCAGCCCGGACGTCATCCTCGCCGCCTACTCGGGCCTCACCGAGGAGGACTACAGGAAGCTCAGCGAAATCGCCCCTGTGGTTGCCCACCCGGACGTGGCCTACGGAACCTCGTGGCAGGACTCCACCACCATCATCGGCAAGGCCCTGGGCAAGGAAGCGGAGGCCGCCAAGCTGGTTTCCGACACCCAGGCCGCGGTGAAGGACAAGGTCTCCCAGTACCCGCAGATCCAGGGTAAAAGCTTCATCTACGGCAACCTGGAGCCCGCCAAGGGTGACGGCGTCAACGTCTACACGGCCAATGACAACCGTCCCCGCTTCCTCACCGAAATTGGCATGACCCTCGCCCCGGTGGTCGCAGACAACGCCAAGGGCTCCAAGGAGTTCTACCTTCCGTGGTCCGCTGAGAAGGCGAACGAGCTGCAGTCGGACATCTTCGTCACCTGGGTTCCCGACGCCTCCACCACGGAGGCCATCAAGGCTGATCCGCTGCTCGGGCAGATCCCGGCCATCAGAAACGGCGCATTGGTTGCCGACTCGGACAACACCCTGACCCTGTCCATCTCGGCATCGTCGCCGCTGAGCCTGCCGTGGTCCCTGGACACGTTCCTGCCGCAGCTGGCCACCGCAGCGGATGCAGTGAAGTAGGCACCGCTTCATGAGTACGACGACGGCACGCCCGGCCGCCGGCAAAGGCACCCAGGTGCCGGCCGAAGCAGCCGCTGCTCCCCTCCGCGGTGATGCCCCGGGAACGAAGCGCACCGCCTGGCTGGCGGCCGCCGTCGTCGTGCTGGTTCTGGTGGCCGGGGCATCGCTGGCTGTGGGCGCGCGGGAGGTTCCCCTTGGCACCGTATGGCAAGCCCTCACCGCGTTCGATCCCACCAACGGTGACCACGCCGTGGTCCATGCCCGTATTCCGCGCACGGTCCTGGGCCTGCTGGCTGGTGGCGCCCTGGGCCTGGCCGGGGCCGCGATGCAGGGAGTCGCCCGCAATCCGCTGGCCGATCCCGGCATCATTGGCGTCAATGCCGGAGCTGCCCTGGCCGTCGTCAGCGGAATCTACGTCTTCGGCGTGGCGGGCTTCTCCGGCTACGTCTGGTTCGCCTTTCTCGGGGCCACCGCCACCGCCGTCGTGGTGTACCTCATCGCCTCGATGGGCAGGGAGGGTGCCACTCCGGTGAAGCTCGCGCTCGCGGGAGCCGCGCTCAGCGCTGGCCTGTCCTCGCTCATGAACGTCATCCTGGTCTCCAGCCAGGACACCCTGGACAGGTTCCGCTTCTGGCAGGTGGGCGGCATCGCCGGCCGCGACTGGACCGTGCTCCTCCCCGGCCTGCCGTTCCTGGCCGCCGGCGCACTCATCGTGCTGCTGGCCGGCCGGACCCTCAACGGACTGGCCCTGGGGGACGACGTTGCCCGGGGACTTGGCCAGCGGGTTGGGCTTTCCCGCGCCGCGGTGGCCCTCGGCATCGTCCTGCTGTGCGGCACGGCCACCGCGCTGGCGGGACCCATCGGCTTCGTGGGCCTGGTGGTACCGCATGCCGTGCGTTTCCTCACCGGACCCGACTACCGCTGGATCCTGCCCTTTACCCTGGTGGCGGCTCCGGTCCTGCTCCTGGGCGCCGACATCCTTGGCCGGGTGGTGCTGCTCCCGGGCGAAGTCCCGGCCGGCATCATGACCGCCCTGGTCGGTGCGCCGGTGTTCGTGTGGCTGATCCGCCGCGGAAAGGGGGCCGGGCTGTGACCCTCTCCCAAGCTCCCCGCGAGATGGCACTTAACGGCAGTCCTACGCGGAAACGTTGGGGTTATCTGCCATCTCGCGGAGGCGGCCGGACGGTGGTCCTGGCCGCCGGCGTCGTGGTGATGTTCTTCGTGTCCGTTTTGCTGGGCAGCTACACGGTGACCATCCCGGACTTCTTCACCATCGTCGTCAACCACCTGGGTGGCGGCCCAAAGATTCCGGGCGCGAGCTTCATCGTGATGGAGAACAAACTTCCCCGTGCCGTCATCGGCACCATGATCGGGATCGCCTTCGGACTGGCCGGCGCCCTGTTCCAGACCATGCTGCGGAACCCGCTGGCCAGCCCCGACGTCATCGGCATCAGCTCCGGTGCCAGCGCGGCGGCGGTGATTGCGATCGTCATTTTCGGCGCCTCCGGAGCGGTGGTGTCCGGGGCGGCACTGGTGGGTGCGCTGGCCGTGGCGGCCCTGATCTACGCGATCTCCAGCGGCGGGGCGACCCGGGGGACGGGGCGGGGAATCTCCGCCGGGAACCGCCTGGTCCTTGCCGGAATCGGGATCGCTGCCGTCCTGCACGCCGTGGTCAGCTTCCTGATGACCCGCGCCGACATCCGCACTGCCGCCGACGTCCTGGTCTGGCTCAACGGATCCCTGAATTCGGCCAACTGGGACCGCGCCGGAGTCCTGTTCCTTGCGCTCGTGCTGCTGGTTCCCGCCGCCGCGCTCGCCGCCGGTCCGCTGCGCATCCTGGAACTGGGCGAGGATGCAGCGGCCGGGCTGGGCGTCCGCGTCAACGCCGCGCGCTTTGCCCTGGTACTCATCGCGGTAGCGCTGGCAGCAGTGGCGACGGCGGCTGCCGGGCCAGTCTCGTTCGTCGCCTTCCTGGCCGGGCCCATCGCCCGCCGCTTCGCGGGCAAGGCCAGCCTGCCGGCGTCGGCCCTGGTGGGTGCCCTGATCGTCCTGGCGGCGGACTACGCCGCCGCGAACCTCGCACCACTGTTCCTGGACGGCACCGTCCTGCCGGTGGGTGTGGTCACCGGCGCGCTCGGCGCCCCATTCCTGCTGTGGCTCCTGGTCACAGCCAACCGAAAGGATGCCTGACGTGGCAGTTCTCGAAGCCCAGGACCTGACGCTCACCTACGGCCAGCGCTGCGTGGTGGACGGTCTCACCGTCCGGATTCCCGAGGGCAGGGTGACCATGATTGTGGGTGCCAACGCCTGCGGAAAATCCACATTGCTCCGCGGACTGTCCCGGCTCCTGAAGCCCTCCGGCGGCGCCGTGACCCTGGACGGCAAGGACATCCACGCCCGTCCCGCCCGGGAACTGGCCCGCACCCTTGGTCTGCTTCCCCAGCACCCCACCGCCCCGGACGGCATCACAGTCCGCGACCTGGTGGGGCGCGGGCGGTACCCGCACCAGGGCCTCTTCCGCAGCTGGAGCGGGAAGGACGACGACGCCGTGCAGCGCGCGCTGGAAGCCACCGGAACGCTGGACCTGGCCGGGCGCGACGTGGACGAACTGTCCGGCGGCCAGCGGCAGCGGGTCTGGATTGCGATGGCCCTCGCCCAGGAAACCGACGTCCTGCTGCTGGACGAGCCCACCACCTACCTGGACCTGGCCCATCAGGTGGAGGTCCTGGACCTGGTAACGGACCTCAACCGCACGCAGGGCACCACCGTGGCCATCGTCCTGCACGACCTCAACCTGGCCGCACGCTATGCGGACAACGTCATCGCCATGAAGGACGGCGCCGTGGCGGCAGCGGGGTCACCCCTCGAGGTGGTGACGGAAGAACTGGTCCGCGACGTCTTCGGCCTGGAGAGTCGCGTCATCCCGGACCCCGTCTCGGCCACCCCACTGATCATTCCCATTGGCCGCCACCACACCCCAGCCAACGAACTGGAGCTCGCCTCATGAAGACCCGCGACACCGCCCCCTCCCAGCAGACAAATGCCGTGCCGGCAAGCACCCAGCCGATGAGTCTCGCCTTCGAGGTGACCGTCTCCTCCGTCAAGAAGCTCAGCCCCAGCTTCCGCAGGATCACGTTCGGAGGCTACTCACTGCGGGACTTCGGCGTCCACGGCGATACCTTGGACCTCCGGATCAAGCTCCTGATTCCGTCCCTGGCCCCGGACGGCTCACAGCTGCCGCTGCCGGCCTTCCGGACGAGCCAGGCCGGGTGGTACCGGGACTGGCTGGCCATGGACCCGGCGGTGCGCGGCTCGATGCGCACCTACACGGTCCGGGAGGCACGGCTGGACGGGGTGTACCCGGAGATCGACGTCGACTTCGTGATGCACCTCGATGGGCCGGACACCGATGGCCCGGACAACACTGGGCCCGCCGCGACGTGGGCCCTGAACGCCAAGCCTGGCGACGCCCTCACCATCATTGGCCCCAACAACAGGGCCGCGCACTGCATCACCGCGGAGACCTACTCCGGCATCGAATGGCGGCCCGGCCTGGCCCAGCGCATCCTGCTTGCCGGCGACGAAACGGCAGTCCCCGCCATCTCCGCCATCCTCGAAACGCTCCCGCCATACATGAGCGGACACGCCTTCCTGGAGGTTCCCCAGGCCGGCGACTTCCTGGAGCTGACCTCGCCGGCGGACATCGAAATCACGTGGCTGGCGCGCGGCGCCGCCATCGGCCGCTCCCGGCCGCAGGGCCAACTGCTGCAGGAAGCCGTGCGCAAAGCCGTCCCCGAGCCCGGCTGGGTGGGCATCAGAGCGGACGACGGCGGCGCGGGGCCCGAGCCCGAAGACGTCAACGTGGACACGGACATCCTTTGGGAAACGCCCGCCCGGCTGGAAACCGCCGACATCAGCGCCGCCAAGAACCCCGGAATGCCCGCAGGTGCCATGCCCTTCTACGCCTGGATCGCCGGGGAAGCAGCCGTCATCAAGGACCTGCGGCGCTACCTGGTGCGCGATGTCGGGATGGACCGGAAGCAGGTGGCCTTCATGGGTTACTGGCGGCAGGGCAAAGCCGAAGGGTAACCCCGCCCTCCCGCAACGCCCGCTCACCTTTCGCAGCTTTTTCCTGCAACGCCCGCTCACTTTTGGCGGGCCCAAATCAGACGCCCGCTCACGTACTGTTCATCCGGCCGGTTACTGGGTCTGCGGGTAACACAGATTCTCAAGAATTTCCACGCCTGTTAATTGCTTTGTCACGGGGTATGACAAGGGTAAGCTTCGGATATTTCAACTGGAACATTAAGGTCTCATTCCATGAAAAATATCCTGCGGCCGGCCATCTCTGCCCTGACATTTTTAGTCATGCTCGCCTCGCTCGCCATAGTGGGCAGCGTGGCGAACGCGGTGGGAGCACTGACATTCGCTCCGATCGCCGACAGTTACGTTCAGGCCGACCGGCCAACGGAGAACTTCGGAACCAGCGTCCGGTGGTCCACCGAGGGCCGGACAAGCATCTCGCGGAACAGCCTGCTGCGGTTCAACGTCCAGGTCCCCGCCGGGGAACACATCGTCTCGGCAAAGCTCCGCGCGTACTCGGAGGCGGCGGCAACATCGACTGAGTTTGTGGACGCCTACACCACGAGCGGCACATGGACGGAAACGGGCGTGACTTGGAACAACGCGCCGGCGCGTGGGACCTGGCTGGGCAAGACCGGCGGGTTCGCCTCGGGGGCCTGGGTGGAATGGGACGTTACCAAGGGTGTCACGCCGACCGGCGGTGAGCAGAACTTCAGATTGGAATCCAGCGCGCAGAAGTGGCTGGGCTTCAAATCGAACCAGACCCTGGACGCCGCGCTGCGCCCAAAGCTGGTGGTCACCACCGCGGCTGACGCAGTGGTGACAAACCCCACCCCGACGCCAACCCCCACCCCGACCCTCACGCCCGCGCCCACTGATCCGGGCGGGGTCCAGGCTGCTACAACCCAGAACTGGGGCGCACCCGTCGCCGGGGACGAGTTCAACTACACCGGAGCCCCGGACGCAACCAAATGGAGCGTGTACAACAGCGCAGGACACGCCGGCAAGGGCATCCGCAGCCCGGGGCAGGTAAAAGTCGACGGCTCCAAAATGGTCATGAACGGAACACCGGACGGGACCACCGCCGGCATGTCCGCGAAGTTCGCCCGCCAGAAGTACGGGCGGTGGGAGGTCCGCGCCGCCGGGTCGGGCGACAACGAGTACCACATGGTTTCGATCCTGTGGCCGGACAGCGGGAACTGGCCTTGCGACGGCGAAGTGGATTACGCGGAAACATCCGGTGACTGGAACGTGATCAAGTTCTTCCAGCACTTCTCCTGCAGCAACTCCCAGACCCGGGCCAGCAAGACGCTGGACGTTTCCCAGTTCCACAACTACGCAGTGGACTGGTCCCCCGCCGGGATGGTCGGGTATGTGGATGGCGAGAAGTGGTTCGAGGACAGCGACCCGACCCATCAGCCGCCAGGCAGCATGCATCAGACGCTGCAGCTGGATTGGTTCCCGGATTCCACCGCTGACGGTGCTGGGGAAATGCGCGTGGACTGGGTACGTGTTTACCCGGCAGCAGGCGCGACGAGCCCGAGTCCGACGCCGACCTCGAGCCCTGCCCCCACCCCGACGCCCACTCCAACCCCGACTTCGAGCCCAACCCCTACCACTCCGCCGTCGGGTGATTCTTTCGAGTTCGCCGCCGTTGGCGACATGAACCCTTCCGGAAATACGTCGACGAGCTCGGCGTCCGGTAAGAACGCTGCCAGCATCATCGGCGGCCTCAACGATGGTTCGTTGGATAATTTCCTCGCTATCGGCGACTTCCAGTACGACAAGGGGACCTGCTCAACGCTCGCGGCGTGGAACACGCTGTGGGGCGGTTTGAAGGCCAAAACCTACTGGACCACGGGGCCGAACCACGACCTGGAGCCGGGTGTGAACGATGACGTGGACCGGTTCATGGACGGACAATGCGTGAACACCACCAAGTCCGCTACCAGCACCACTTTGGGCCGGTTCCAGGATGCGATGGAGTGGTATTCGTTCGATAAGGGCAACTGGCATATTCTGGTGGCGCCTACGGCAGCGTGGCGGTTCAACGTGTCGCGCGCGCAGGCTATGACCGCCGAAATGGACGCTGACTTGAAGGCGGCTAAGACGGCAGGGAAGCATCTGGCCGCCGTCTACCATGACCCCTATTTCACGTCCAACACATCGAGCCACACCCGCTTCACCCAGGCGAAGCCTTGGATCGACATGTTCTGGAACAACCGGGTGAAAGTGTTGCTGTCCGGCTCCCAGCACAACTATGAGCGCACCTGCCCGGTGAACAACGCGGATCAATGCGTACCGGACGGCATGCAGCAGTTCCAGGTCTCCACTGGCGGCATTGGTCTGCGCTCGTTCGCCAGCGACCCGGCCTACATCCAGCGGAAGTTCAGCGACACGTGGGGCCACCTGAGGATGAGTTTGAAAGCGGACGGCTCCTACACCTGGGAGTTCCGTCCGGTCCACGGAGGCATGCAGACGGACAGCGGATCCCGGACGCCATGATTGGAAGCGGCCAGCCGTGGCAATTGCATTTTGTGCGGCTGGCCCCTTCCCAAGCTGAACTCCCACTCACTTACTGTTCATCCCGGCGTCGTCCTTGATTTTCTTTGCCCCGCTACCTTGGGGCGGTGCCTGAATCCTTCCTTCCTGACTCCGGGCGGCGGGTGTTCGTTGCCCTTGGCGACTCCTTCACCGAAGGGGTGGGGGACCGGGATGAGCGGCTGCCCAACGGCGTGCGCGGGTGGGCTGATCGGGTGGCGGAGAAACTCGCCAAGGCGCAGCCGGGCTGGAAGTACGCCAACCTGGCCATCAGGAGCAAGCGGCTGCGGCACATCATCGACGAGCAGCTGGAGCCGGCGCTGCGGATGCGGCCAACGCTGGTCACCCTCTACGCCGGCGGAAACGACATCCTGGACCTGAAAACCGATATGGCAGCGCTGATGGCGGACTACGAACTGCTTGTTGCCCAACTCGCCGGCACCGGCGCCACGGTGGTTCTCTTCACCGGCTTCGATGTCAAGGTTTCCGCACTCCTGGAGCCGTTGAAGAAACGTAACACCTACTACAACCAGCGGGTGCGGGACATTGCGAAGAAGTACGGGGCAGTGCTGGTGGACTACTGGTGCCTGGACGCCTTCCACGACCGCAGGATGTGGGACTCTGACCGGCTCCACATGTCCAAGGCCGGGCACAAGTACCTGGCCGGCCAGGTGCTGGACCAGCTGGACGTGCCGCACAGGATCAAGCCCCGGGACTGGGAGCCGCCAACCAGGGTGGGCCTGCGCGAATGGGAGCGGCGCCAGCGGCGCTGGGTCCACGACTGGGTGCTGCCGCTCTTTGGCCGCAAGCTCCGCGGCGTCACGCTCGGGGATACGCTCAGCCCGCGCTGGCCTGAGCCGGTAAAGGTCCCACGGAAGGGCGGGCTGAAGAAGCTCACCGCGGGATTGTCCGACGGCGGCATCACGCCTTAGCTGGTTTGCGCGGGCGGGGTGTCCAGCAGGTTTTCGAACCCCGCGGCGACCCGTCCGGCGTGGAACTCCAGCACTTCAAAGTCGGCGACGCCGTTGATGTAAAACGGGTCCTGCGCCAGGCTCGCGTCCAGGACTTCCCGTTCGGCCTGCGAAAGCAGCAACCCTCCGGTGCGGGGAATCTTGCGGCCGGCGGCAATGAAGACGCCGTCGTCGAAAGCCTTCTGCAGCCAGGCGATATGGGCGTCGTTATGGAAGTCGACGATCTCCTGCGGCACACGGTAGGTGAGGGAGACAACATACATGGGGCAAGCCTACCGGTGCCGCATCAAGCTACTTGAAAGATCAATCGTAGAATGGGGGCCATGACCGAACCCCGCTGGCTCACCGCAGACGAACGCCGCGCCTGGCTGGCGCTGGTGAGCATCAATACGCTGCTGCCCGCGGCCCTCGATACCAGGCTGCACGCCGCGGGGAAGCTGTCCCTCTTCGACTACACGGTCCTGGCCATGCTGTCCGAGGCGGAGGGCCGGTTCCTGCCCATGAGCGAGCTCGCCGCCCGCAGCAGCGCTTCGCTGTCCCGCCTGTCGCATGTGGTGACCAAGCTGCAGAAGCGCGGCTGGGTGGAGCGGCGTCCGCACCCCTCCGACGCGCGCGTCACCACCGCGCACCTCACAGAGGAAGGCATGGCCACCATTGTTGGCTTGGCCCCGGGCCACGTTGAGGACGTCCGAGACCTTTTCCTCGATGCCCTGACGGAGCAGGATGTACTGGACCTGGCCCGGATCGGCGAAAAAGTGGTGGGACGCCTGGACAAGGACCACTGGATCCTGCGCGAAACCCAGAGCGACGCCTAATACAGCCCTCAGCTTCAAGTACTTTTAAATCAAGTAGAAAGCCCTCATGGATATCACACGGTCCAGCGCTGAAATATTTTTGTCTCGAAATAGGACGATAATGGCTGTATTCGCGGCCGTGCACATCCTTTTCTTAATGCTTTTATTGCCGGACATCATGGCCGCACGCGTGTATGGCGACGTTGATCTTTACCGCCAATGGGCTTTTCTGGGACGTAGCGAGGGTGTCTGGCAGGGGATTGATGTCCCTTGGGTTTATCCAATTGGGGCAATGCTCCCGATGCTGGCTGCTGGTATTTTTGGCTACAAGTTATATATGTTCGGCTGGTTCTTCCTGTGCACTTTGTTGAACGCGCTGGCACTCCTGATGTTGAAGGGCAGCCGGAGGTTGCGGTACGGATGGCAGGCTGCGTACTTGTGGGTCTTACTCATCGCAATCTTGGGTCCTCTGGTGTTTTCGCGAGTGGACGGGATTTCAGCCCCGCTCGTTGTTGTTGGCCTCGTGTTGGCGTCAGAACGCCCTGCATTAGCGTCGGCTCTGTTGTCACTTGCGACGTGGATCAAGGTATGGCCAGCTGCAGTAATCCTGGCTTTAGTGCTGGCGAGCAAAGCTCGCATGCAGGTCCTCCTGGCTGGAATCGCAGTCTCTGCCTCCATGATTGGGTGTGTGCTGGCCGGAGGTGGCGCCCAGAATCTGCTGGGTTTTATTAAGGCCCAAGGTGAGCGCGGAATGCAGCTTGAAGCACCCTTCACAACGCCCGGACTGTGGCAGGCGGTCCTTGGCTTAGGCACGAGAGTTCATGCGAATACCGAGATTGTGACAATGGAAATCAAGGGGTCCCTCTCCGACTTTGTTGGCACCCTCATGAATCCTCTGCTGTGTCTCAGTCTGGCGCTGGTAAGTCTCCTAATTGTGGCGGGAGTAAAGAGAGGCGCGGATCGTCGGGAGCTTTTAGTGGTGGGTGCCCTCGCGCTTGTCTCGGCAATGGTCGTATTCAACAAGGTTGGATCACCCCAATTCATGATATGGCTGGTTGCGGTGACTTGTGTCGGAGTAGCCGTGTATGGCCGGCTCTGGGCGGTTCCCGCCATGGCAATGCTTGTCATTGCTATTTTCACAACACTTGTCTATCCCATCCTTTACGTACAGCTTTATGCTGCCCTTAATCCCGGCGTCGCCCTACTCCTCACGGTGCGAAACGCTCTTGTCTTCACTCTCTTCTGCTGGGCCTTGCTGAAGCTGGTGGGCATTATCCGAGTGGACAGTGGTGCTGATCCCAGCCGAAGTGGCGTTGCAATCCGACACTGATTGGTTGCTTCCGGCAACGGATGGCAAACTAACCGCATGGATTTCACTTCCCGGTTCGTAGCCCTTGGCGACTCATTCACCGAAGGCGTCGGCGACGACGACCCCACACGCCCCAACGGCGTCCGCGGCTGGGCGGACCGGGTGGCTGAACAGCTCTGCGCCGCTGATCCGGACTTCGGCTACGCCAACCTGGCCATCCGGGGCCGGAAGCTCCGCCAGATCCTGGCTGAGCAGGTGGACGCCGCCGTCGACCTTCAACCCACGTTGGTGAGCATCTACGCCGGCGCCAATGACATCCTTCGCCCGCGCGTGGACATCGATGACCTCCTGGTGGAGTACAACGACGCCGTCGGGAAGCTGGCTGCCACCGGAGCCACAGTGGTGATGTTCACGGGGTTCGATGCCCGGGGGTCAAAGGTCTTTGGCACCATGCGCGGCCGCACCGCCATCTACAACGAGCTGGTCCGCGGCATCGCGGGCGACCACGGGGCGCTGCTGGTGGATTACTGGCGCTTCAGCGAGTACTACGACTGGGGCATGTGGGCCCACGACCGGATGCACATGTCCGCCGCCGGTCACGCCAACATGGCCAAGCGGGTCCTTGAGGTCCTCAAATATGACCACTCCGTCGACGTCCCGCCCATGTCCCCGGTTCCGGAGTTGAGCGGCGCCGATGCCCTCCGCGCCAACGCCCAGTGGTTCCGCGAGTACGCCGCGCCCTGGGTGGTCCGGCGCGTCACCGGCAAGTCGTCCGGCGACAACCTGCAGCCCAAGTACCCCCAGCTCACCCGGCTGTAGCGGGGCATCGCGGCCGCCGCCCGGGGCTCAGGCAGGCTGGAAAGCCGGCGTCGCCAGCATGGAGCCGTCCGCCCGGATGGCCAGCACGGCAACATCCCAGTGGTCCGCTGCGCGGTCCAGCATCGGCGTTCCGCCGGCAACGATCGCCGTCGCCAGGACATCGGCGGTGACAATGTCCGCGGCGGCCACGGTGACCTGGACAAACTCGGTGCCGTTTCCCACCCGCCAGATGTGCTCCCCGCGTTCGGCGGAGCCGGAGGTGGCGATCGCACTGTGCCGGCTTCTGCCGCCCAGTGCGTAGGCGGTAATCAGAGTTCGGCGGTCTGCCGGGTCCACGATGCCGGCTTTCCAGGGTTCGGTGCTGCCGGGGCGGGGCGAGCCGCTGACCAAGACGTCGCCACCGGCGTTAAGGCACCAATCGTGCAGGCCCAGGGCCAGGAGCGACGTGCCTGCCTCGCGGATGGCATGTCCCTTGATGATCCCCGAAAGGTCCAGCACGCCGTCGGGCCGCTCAGGGGTGAACGCGCTCCCAGTGCGCAGCCGCCATTCATGCGCCTCCGCATACCGCTCGCGCATCTCCTCCGAGGCGCCCCCCAGCGTCAGTTCGCCGCGGGCCAGCCTGCCCGCTTCCGAATCCGGGCGGTAGAGGCTGAATTTTTCGTCCAGGTCGCGGAAAAGACGTTCGACGACGGCGGTGGCGGCGGCGAGCTCTTCAAGCCCTGGCTGCCCTTCCGCAGGGGAGTTCACGGGCAGCGTCAGGCCGATGACCGTACCCATGCATTCAAAGGTGCGCGCCTTCAGGACGGAGCCGCCGGTTACGGCGTTCAGGGGGTTAGAGGTTGGCTGCATCGATGGCTGCCTGGACTGAGGTCAGGTACGCGTCGCTGGTGATGGTTGCGCCGGTGACGGTCTGGACGTCGGCGGACTGCGCCGCGAGGACCTTGCTGCGGAGCAGGGGCGCCGCGCGGTTGCTGATCTGGATGGATTTGCCGTCGGTGTTGGTGAGCTGGAGTGCCGTGACGTCCGTGATCCTCCCGTTGGCCACCGTGATCTGGACCTGCACGGGACCGAACCGCGTCTGCACGGCGGTTCCCTTGTAGGTGCCGGAGGCCGAGGACCCGGTGGAACCCGAAGAGCTGGAGGACCCTGAGGCGCTGGACGAGCCGGAAGCACCCGAACCGGAAGCACCCGACCCGGACGCACCCGCGCCCGTCGAACCCGTGGTGCCTGTCGCCGTCGTACTCGAAGCGACGGTGCTGATGCCGCCTACCTGCGTCCCTGCCTGCCATCCCGCCAGGAGGATCCCGGCGGAGGCCAGGGCTGCTGCGACTGTTCCGCGTATTTTCACCAGTCAAACCTTTCGTGATGAATCTGATCCTCAGGGACGCCGGCCTTCCCCGCATCCGCTATGACATTGGCCGCCCACGCCGCGGGGCCGCAGACATAGACGTCGGCATCCGCGATGTCCGGCACGTAGGAGGTGAGGCTGTAGCCGTTCCGCGCAGCATCCTCGGAAAGCCAGGAGGAGTGGCCGCGGGCACGTGGCCCGGTGAGGTGGAAGAGCCTGGCCCCGCGGGCCTGGCAGAGGTCCAGGACTTCGCGGGCCAGGTAGAGGTCCTGGTCCGTGTGGCCGCGGAGCAGGACAGTCGCCCCGCCCGGAGCGAACGGCGTGGTTTCCAGCAGTGCACGCAGCGGGGTAATGCCGATGCCCGCACCAATCATCACCACATTGTTCCTGGTCCGGGCAGCCGTGCTGAGCATCCCGTAAGGGCCCTCCAAGGCAACTTTGGTTCCCTTTCGCAGCCGGAGGAGCTGGGCCGAACCGTTGCCAAGGTTCCGCACGGTGACCCGCAGCGTCCCCTGCCCGTCAGGGTCATGGACGACGGGTTCGGCGGACAGGCTGAACGGGTGGGGATGCCACCACATTCCCGGGGCCAGGAAGCGCCAGATGAAGAAGCGTCCGCCCGTTCCCGCCAGCTGGTCCAGCTTCCTGCCTCGCATGACGATGTTCACCACGCCCGGCGCCACGGCCTCCACGCGGGCCACGGTCAGCTGGTGCCGTGCCGTGGCCAGGACGGGCTCCAGCACCCGGAAATACACCAGTGCTGTACCGGTGTAGATGCAGATGGCCAGCCAGTACCAGCGCTGCCAGGTGCCTGCCGCGAAGAGGCCGCCCACGCTGAACTGGTGGGGAATCGAGGTTGCCACCGCGGTATAGGTGAGGAGGTGCACCACGTACCAGAACTCGTAGGGAAACCGCCGCCGGACTGCTACCAGAGACGTCACGACGACGGCGATGAACAGCGCCATGGAGACGAACGCCAGCCACATGTGGGGCACCTGCACCCAGAGGTTGATGGACTCGGTGACCGGATCCAGTCCCTCGGCCATGCCATAGCCAACCGCGAGCAGGATGCCGTGTGACAGAAGCAGGTAAAGGGAGGGTTTTCCCAGCTTCCCGTGGAATTCCAGGGCACGGTCGTGGCCGATGGTGCGGTCGATGAAAGGGATTCTCGCGGCCAGCAGGAGCATGAGCAGGACCAGGTCCATGCCGGCCAGCCCTGCAACGATCCCCGCCGCCGTAAACAGCGAGGCTGGCGAGGTGATGTCGGTTACTCCGCCGTCGGCAAGCCAGAGGGCAATAGCGGCGGCAACGGAGGCCCAGGCAATGACTGTCAGGAGGTCTGTCCGCAGCCTGCGCTTCCGGTACTGGCGGGCAAACCAGCCAGGGGCGGGCATCTTCGCTGATGGTGCTGAAAGCTCCGGGCGGCCGGAGCTGCTTGCGGCCGGAGATGCCGGCAGGAGCTGTGTGTTCATGCATCCACGATGCGCGCTAAAACTATGATCCTGCTGTGAAAAAGGCCAACCAGCGGCTGTGATCCTTGGGGGGCGCTTATACACCCTTTGATGCCCGATTGGTCTTTAATTGCGCCAACTCGTAGACTTGGTAGGCGCTAAGTGCGCGGAGCGTGCGCAATTGCTCCGGTTGCCCGGTAATTTTCTCCAGGGTGGCCGGTAGTTAGGGGCTCAAGTTGCGTGACTAACCGTTGCCCTTCTTCATCGTGGGTCGCCCTTAGCAGCATGGTCCAGCAGCAGATATGCGGATCATTACTTTCAATTCTTGAGGAGAAGTCATGGCAGCACACTGCCAAGTGACCGGGGCCGAGCCGGGCTTTGGGCACAGCATTTCGCACTCGCACCGCCGCAACAAGCGCCGGTTCGATCCGAACATTCAGAAGAAGCGCTACTGGGTTCCGTCCCTGCGCCGTAACGTCACGCTGCAGGTTTCTGCGCGTGGCATCAAGACCATCGACGTACGCGGCATCGACGCAGTCGTCGCCGACATTCTGGCTCGTGGGGTGAAGCTCTAGTGGCTAAGGACAAGGACGTACGTCCGATCATCAAGCTCAAGTCGACCGCGGGCACGGGTTACACCTACGTAACCCGCAAGAACCGTCGTAACGATCCGGACCGCATGGTCCTGAAGAAGTACGACCCCAAGATCCGCCAGCACGTCGAATTCCGAGAGGAGCGCTAAACATGGCTAAGAAGTCCAAGATTGCTCGCAACGAGCAGCGCAAGGTCATCGTTGAGCGTTACGCTGCGAAGCGCCTCGAGCTGAAGAAGACCCTGGTTGACGAAAACGCAACCGACGAAGCACGCGAAGCGGCCCGCCTGGGCCTGCAGAAGCTGCCCCGCAACGCGTCCCCGATCCGTCTGCGTAACCGCGACATCATCGACGGCCGCCCCCGCGGTACCTTCCAGAAGTTCGGTATCTCCCGTGTCCGCTTCCGCGACATGGCCCACAAGGGCGAACTTCCGGGCATCACCAAGTCTTCCTGGTAATTCAGCACCGCTGAATCCAGCTGCTTGAGAAGGGCCGGCAACCTCAGGGTTGCCGGCCCTTCTGCTGTCTGCAGGCAGATGCCGCAGGCAGGCTGTGCGCCAGCACACAGAGGGAATTACGACGGCGGGAAGCGGCTTGGGTACCTTCCTGGCCCCGTTCGCCGCGGAATCCCGGGGATTTGCTGCCATCTCACAGCCGGTTTGCGGTGGGCCAAGACTGCGTGTATTGTTTTCTAAGTCGCCGCGGGGGAGACAGTGAAGAACTGATCACCGCGGGTGGCCAAAACCCCAAAATCAAAGCCAGAATCTGGTTGCTCTTTAGGGCGCTGGAAACGGGTGGGGAACGATCTTCCGCCGAAAAAAATCCTGATCATGGATTTGCTTCGGAGTAGGAGTT
>NZ_JAUZUY010000016.1:0-20439 GCF_031844305.1 Pseudarthrobacter sp. BRE9
TATGGTCGAAACCAACCTCGTCATTGGGGTTGTTGGGCATGGGGTATTTCCTTTCGATCCGGGGAAGATCTGCTTGGGTGGGAAAATTAGAAAACTGACCAGCCGGTGCGGTCGGACAGGTCGGCAAGGGCTGCCGTGCCGGCGAGGGAGTTGCCTTTCGCGTCCAGGCGGGGGCTCCACACGCAGATGGCGCACTGGCCCGGCACGATGACCAGGATTCCGCCGCCCACCCCGCTCTTGCCGGGCAGCCCCACGCGGTAGGCGAATTCGCCGGCGGCGTCATACATGCCGCAGGTGAGCATGATGGAGCCGATCCGCTTGGCCTCGCTGGGTGACAGCACCGTGCCGGAGGCTCCCTGTCCGTCGTTGGCAAGGAACAGGCCGGCCTTGGCCAACTCCGTGCAGGTCATCATGATGGAGCATTGGCGGACATAGTTTTCCACCACTGCTTCCGCGGGCTGGGTGAGGTTGCCGAAGTCCTTCAGGAAGTGCGCCAGGGCAAGGTTGCGGCTGCTGCCCGCCAATTCACCGGCAGCTGCCGCCTCGTCAATGAACGGCCCGTGCCGTTCCGGCGCCTTTCCCTGGCCGCCTGCCTGCTGACCCGCTTGTTCGGTGAGGAACCGCAGGAGGTGCGCAGCGGCGTCGGGCGTCCCTTCCATCAGGTGGTCGGTGACCACCAGGGCGCCGGCATTGATGAAGGGGTTGCGCGGGATGCCGTGTTCGGCTTCGAGCTGGACCAGGGAGTTGAAGGCCGTTCCGGACGGCTCACGCAGCACCCGTTGCCACAGGCGGCCCGACCCGCCGCCCTGCAGCGCCATGGCCAGGGTAAACACCTTGGAGATGCTCTGGATGGAGAAGGGGACGTCTGCGTCGCCGGAGCAAAAGACGTCACCGGTTGTGGTGGCGACGGCGATTCCAAACCGGTTGAAGGGGACGTTGGCCAGGAAGGGGATGTTTCGGGGTACGGCACCCGTTTCCTTCCGCGGCCGGTGCTGCCGGACGATGTCCTCGAGGAGGATGTCCAGGGGTGGTGCGCCGAGCGTTGTGGTCATTTCCTGCCTGAAGTGTCGTAGGAGGTGGAGGCCCACTCCTGGAGGTGGAGCAGTGCCACCAGGGTGTCCCTGGGACTGCCGAAGTTGAGGCCCGTCACCCGGGTGGCCTTGGCCACCCGGTAGTAGACGGTGTTCTTGTGCAGTTTCATCCGCCTGGCGCACTCGGCGACGTCAAAGGACGCGTCGAAATACGCGCGGAGGGTTTCGGCGAGTTCGGCGTCCTCCTGGAGGAGCGCTGCCAGGCTGCGGTGGCGGAAAGGTGAAGAGTGGAAGTTCCGCACCGCCTCGCGGTAGAGGATTTCCGCTTCGAAATCCTCTACACCGGCAACCGTGCCTGGTTCCGCGGTGCCTACGCAGGCCAGCAGCGCCTCCGTAATACGGGTCACCGTGTGGAGGGATAACAGGTCCGGTGCCAGGGGCCCGACGGCGGCGTACGGAGTGATGCCGAGGTGTTTGCGGGCATCCCGAACGATGGCCTCGGCCAGCGACCTTAGCCCCGATTCCGCGGTGCTCGACTGCAGGTCAGGCACGATCATCGCGGTGTCACCGTTGAACTGGCCGACGACGGCGGTGGGCTTATAGGCGGCTGCGTGGATGGACGCGAGGTTGGCAAGTTCGCCGTGCTTGAGCCCGGCGTCGTCGGCCCGCGAGTCGGCGTCGGACAGGCCGATGAGGATGAGTGCGGCGGGACGTTCCGACGGGATTTTTCCGCTGTGGGCAGAGGCGGCGGCTTCCGCGGGGCCTGACAGGATCCGCGCAATCCGGTCCTCCCGCATGTGGACGGACTGCTGGTTGCGGTAGCGGATCAGTTCGGCGGAGACGCGTGCCGCGGATCCGGTGAGGACGTATTCGACATCCGGACCAAAGCCGCCGCCGGTTTCCTGGAGCCAGATGTAGCCCATGATCCGGTCGCCTGCGAAAAGTGCGATGGCCGCCCTTTCCCGCAGCCCGTCCTGGGGCCTTTCGGGGACACGGACGGGTTGTCGGGTGCGGTGGAGTTCCCGGTAGGCGCCGAGGTCCTTGAGCAGCAGTTCGTATTTGCGGGGGCCGCGGCGGGCCAGGATGGACGCTTTCCGGAGTTCATCAATGTCGTTGGTGACGGTGGAATAGGCCAGGACTTTGTTGGCGGCATCCTCAATGAGCACGTGGCTGGACGTGAGCCGCGCCGTGGTCTGGGCGATCGCGAACAGGTCTTCCTCGAGCAGCGTCAGTACTTCGCTCTGGTAGCTGCGCGGCTGGATCCGGTCCTTGGCGATGGAGAGCAGGCGGTCCCAGTCCGCTGCGGGATCCACCAGCAGCAGCCCGGACCCGGCTGCGCGGAGGAGTTCTTCCGCTTCGGCGAGGTCTTCACGCTGGCCCTTCAGGGCGACCACCGGGGGCGGGTCCTTCAGGAGGCGACGGAGGGCGGGCAGCGCGGACCTGCCACGGACCCCGATGAGCAGCACAAAGGCTTTGGCGGCCTCGATTGCTTCGTCGTCGGCGTCGACAATCAGGAACCGTTCGATGGCCGGCGCCGAAGGGGCAGGCCGGAGGATAAGGCTGGCGAAGCCAAGGGGGAGATCCGAGAGGATGTCATCCACCGTAACCGCGGCCATGGGTTGTCCTTTTGCGTTGATCCCACCGGACGGCTCTGTCCGGTCACCTCATGCTATCCAGCGTCGTGATGTGAGTTCATGGAATCCGTTCCAAGTTCAAGGAACCATTTTTGGTTTCCAGCCCGAGGCGAAGGCTGCCCATGGTCCGGAATGACCTGCTGTAACGCCGAAAGGCGGGCCAGCCCATGCTGGCCCGCCTTTGGTGCGGTCTATGTGTTCCCGTCAGATCCAGGCCGGTGCCGGTGGCGCCGGGGTGACCAATCCGCCGTCGTGCTTTGACGTGGTTCCGTCCGTGCCCCGTCCGGTGGCCCACTGCGCGATGGCCGGCAGATAACCCGAAACCACGGTGGGCGACGCGGCCGCAGTGTCGCCGTACGTAAGCGGCGAGGCCTGGCCGGTGACCTCGACAACCAGGTCCTTGTCCGTCCCGCGGGCGTGCCAGGCGCCGGTGATGTCCTTGAGCAGCCGTTCCAGGACGGGCGCGGGGATGTCCTTGAAGGTCGCCCCGTTGTCCAGGTCCACGGCGTGCACCCATACCTCGCGGGTGCGCATCCACACTGTTTCTTCCGCCGGCACCGTCCTGCCCTGGACGGTTTTGACCTTGTGATGCCAGGAATCAGCAGGCAGGTCCCGCCATTCCACGTTGAGGTGCACGGCAGAGTGGTCGAACAGGTTCCGCAGGGCGATGGGGCTCAGCGTGGCGCCGAAGTCGATCTCGTGGTTGCGGACCTCAACGGAGGGATACATGGGCGTTTCCACACCGGTGGCCGCCCACTCCACGAGGCGCGCGATGGCCCGGGCGTTGTAGCCCACGTGGGCTACAACGTGGCGGCGGGTCCAACCCGGCAGCAGCGAGTCCCCGTCGAGGTCCGCGTCCGGAAGCTCGTTGAGCTTGCGGGCAAAGAACGCGGTGCCGCGCCGGGCCTGCAGCAGCCCGTCGAGCAGGACGGGATCAATGGTCTGGTCGTGCCGGGCAACCATCAGGCTTCCTTGACCACGCGGTTCGTCAGTTGGCCCAGGCCCTCGATGGTGGTCACCAGGATCTGGCCCTCCTGCAGGTAGCGCTTGGGGTCCTGGGCGTGGCCCACCCCGCCGGGGGTGCCTGTGGCAATGACGTCGCCGGGGTTGAGGGTGGTGATCGTGGAGATGTAGGAGACCAGGAATTCCGGGGTGAACACCAGGTCCGAGGTGGGAGTGCTCTGCTGGATTTCACCGTCCACGGCCGAGGTCATCAGCGGTCCGGCGGTGAACTCGTCCTTGGTGACCAGGGCGGGGCCGAACGGGGTGGACTTCTCCCAGGTCTTGCCCTGCAGCCACTGGATTGTTCGGAACTGGTAGTCGCGCATGGACACGTCATTCAGAACTGCATAGCCGGCGATGTGTCCGGCGGCCTCCGCCTCGGGGATCCGGCGGCCGGCCTTGCCGATTACCACGGCGAGCTCCGCTTCCCAGTCCACCGTGTCCGATTCCTGCGGCAGCGCGAGGTCGTCGTTGGGGCCGATCAGGGATTCGGCGTACTTGGCGAACAGGGTGGGGTGCTCGGGAACCTCGCGGCCCATCTCCTTGATGTGGTTGCGGTAGTTGTGCCCCACGCAGATGATCTTGCCGGGGGACGGTACGACGGCGGCCAAGTCGGCACCGGCCAGGGGGTGCGTTGCGCCGTGGGCTGCCTTCGCCGTGGTTTCCCAGTTGGGGTCCTGCAGCAGGGCACCGACGTCGGAGAAGCCCGGAATCTCGGTGAGGGTGTCACCGTCCTGGCGGACCGCCGTCGTGCTGTTGCTGTTGCCTGTGCCGTTGGTCAGGCGGAGGGTGAGGAGTTTCATTACTTGGTGCGTCCTTCGGTGTAGGTGCGGTTGAAGTTCAGGCGCTCGAAGATGGGGGCGTCGCTGAACCGGAACAGATCAAACTCCGATTCGGCCTGCAGCGACCAGGCGGCCCAGGACGGCACCACGAAGAGGTCGCCCTTGGCCAGGACCCTGGTTTCGCCGTTCAGGGTTACGCTGCCGGTGCCTTCGAAGACCTGCCAGACGCTGGAGCCCACCTCGCGGATGGTCTCGGTCGAGGCGCCGGCGCGGAGCCGGTGGAACTCGGCCCGGATGGTAGGCATCACGTCCCCGCCGGTGGTGGGGTTGGTGAACCGGACGGCGGCGTGGCCCTGGGAGACGGTGGCGGGGTGGCCCTCGTCCTCGAGGAGCAGCTGTTCGCGCAGGGCGGCGTCCGTGTGCTTCCACCGGTAGGCCGCGATCGGGGAGTTGGTGGTGTCATCGAGCCCGGAGAGCGGGCGCAGGCCCGGATGGGCCCAGAGCCGCTCCGAGCGGGAGATGTCCGGGGTGGCTTCGTCGGTGACCCGCTCGGTGCCGAACTCGAAGAAGCCGGCGTCGGCGTAGTGCACGAACGGGATGTCCAGGCCGTCGATCCACGCCATGGGCTCGTCGGTGTCGTTGTGGTGGCCGTGGAAGTTCCAGCCCGGGGTGAGCAGGAAGTCGCCGCGGGACATCCGGACCGGGTCCCCGTTCACCACGGTCCACACGCCCTCGCCCTCAACAACGAAGCGGAAGGCGTTCTGCGAGTGGCGGTGCTCCGGGGCCGTCTCGCGGCCGCCGAGGTACTGGATGGCCGCCCACAGCGTTGGAGTGGCGTAGGGGGTGCCGGCCAGGCCCGGGTTGGCCAGTGCGATGGCCCGGCGTTCCCCGCCACGCCCCACCGGCACCAGGTCGCCGGCGCGGGCGGCCAGGGGGTAGAGGCCATTCCACCGCCAGACGTGGGGCACTGCTTTCGGTGACGGAACCATGGGCATGAGGTCCGCGATCTCCGTCCACAACGGAATCAGGTTCTCTTTATCGAAATCCCGGTACAGCTGCTCAAGCTGGGCAGCCTCCTCCGGGGTGGGCGCGGGAACATGGTGTTCCTGTGCCACGGATTCGTGCGTTTGGTTTTCAGCGCTGATCGACACTGGCCTTCTCCTTGCGTGCGGACTGACTGCGGCGTGGATTCGACCCTAGGGAAGATCTGCTGTGATCCCCAGCATATTCTGGCAGGCAGAATTCTTGCGGAGTGGCGCCGCTGGCCCTGCTCAGGCACCCCCTGGGCTGTCCGCCGGATTGGCGGCGATGTCCAGTTCCAGCTGGCGCCGCGTTTCCATCATGACGCTGACCAGTCCGGCGTCGAACAGCGGCCGGAACCGTGCCACCGGGGTTGCCACGCTCAATGCGCCCACCACCATGCCCTTGCCGTTGTGCAGGGCCATTCCGAAGGCGCTGATGCCCTCCTCGGTGCCCTCGAAGTTGGCGGCGAATCCGTTGGCACGGACCGACTCCAGCTCGCGCAGGAAGGCGGGGTACTCGGCGCCCGGGATGTAGTCGCCGGCCAATTCTGCGTTGGGGCTGCGGAACAGCTGCTCCAGCACCGTGGGATCGAGTTCGGCCAGGATGGCTTTGCCGCCTGAAGCCTTGTGTGCGGGGAGAAGTGTTCCCTGGCGGTCCCCGACACGCAGGATGTTGCTGCTCTCCACCGTGTCCAGGAAGCGGACCTTGGTGCCCACCCGGATCATGAGGTTGACGGTCTCGTTGGTGCGCGCGCACAGCAGTTCCATGTGCGGCCGTGAAATATCCCGCAGCTTCCTGGTCCAACTGAAGCCTGCCGGGCCCGCCCCCATAGCCGGCCCGGGCACGTACCGGCGCGTTTCGTCCTGGATGGCAAAGCCGCGGTATACCAGCATGGCCAGGAGCCGGTGGGCCGTGGACGGCGCCACGCCCAGTTCCTCCGCCGCGTCCTTGAGCCGCAGGCTGCCAACGTCCCGAAGCAGCTGGAGAAGCTGCAGGGCATTGTCCACCGCTTCGATGGAATAGGTGGGCTTCCGCCGGGCAGGAAGATTCTGCATAACAGAATCTTATGGGCGGTGCGCTATGGCTGCCAGCACAGTGGTGGGATGAATCACACAACTTCCGCTGCAGCGCCGCAGCCTACGGCCGCCCCCGCTCGGGGCACAGGCCTTTCCGGGTTCCCCCGGCGTTCCGTGCTTGCCGTCCTGGTGTGCTGGCTGCTGGTCGTTTTCGACGGCTATGACCTGATCGTCTACGGCACAGTCCAGGGCTCGCTCATCAGCGATACCGGCTGGGGCCTGACCAAGGCCACGGCCGGAACCATCGGGTCCATGGCCTTCGTCGGCATGATGATCGGCGCGGTCTTCGCCGGCCGGATGTCCGATACCTGGGGCCGCCGGCACACCATTATCGGCTGCGCCATCGTGTTCTCCGTCTTCACCATCCTCTGTGCCTTTGCGCCCAATGCGCCGGTCTTTGGCGGCCTCCGCCTGCTGGCCGGCATCGGACTGGGCGGCCTGGTGCCCTCGGCCAATGCCCTCGTGGCCGAACTGGTGCCGGAAAAATGGCGGTCCACCATCGCCACCCTGATGATGTCCGGCGTTCCCATCGGCGGCTCCATCGCCGCCCTGGTGGGCATCCCGCTGATTCCAGCCTTCGGCTGGCCCGTCATGTTCCTGGTCGCGGTCGTCGCCCTGCTGGTGGTGATCCCCTTGGGCCTTCGGTACCTGCCGGAAACCCTGGCGCCTAAGCCTGCCAGCACAACCGCCGGCACCACCGCCAAGGCGTCGGTGGGATTCGGTTCGCTGCTTCGGGCGCCCTACCTCGGCACCAGCGTGTTGTTTGCCATCGGCACCCTGGTGACCCTCTTCGCCTGGTACGGCCTGGGCACCTGGCTGCCCAACCTTATGCAGCTGGCGGGCTACAACCTTGGATCCGCCCTGACCTTCGCGCTGGCGCTTAACCTCGGTGCCGTAGCCGGCTCGGTACTGACCGCCTGGGCCGGCACCCGGTTCGGGCCCATCCCCACGGCCATTGCGGCGGCAGCCGTGGCCGCCGTCGCCCTGGTGGTCCTGGTGACCGGGCCGCCCGTCGCCGTCGTCTATTTCATGCTGGTGCTTGCCGGCGTGGGAACGCACGGCACCCAGTGCCTGATCATCGCCGCCGTCGCCAGCCACTATCCCGCGCACCTTCGCGGTACCGCACTGGGCTGGGCACTCGGGGTGGGCCGGATCGGCGCCGTGGCCGCCCCGCAGGCCGGCGGGCTCCTGCTCGCAGCAGGCCTGGGCGTCAATTCAAACTTCCTGGCGTTTGCCGGAGCAGCCGCCGCGGCAGCAGTCCTGATCGCAGCAGTCGGCATCAAAATCAAGAAATCAACAGCAGTAGGAGTTTCGAATGTCTAACGTCAAAGAGTCCACCGACGTCCTCGTGGTGGGCGGCGGCATGGCCGGACTGGCCGGAGCCCTGGCGCTCCGCGAAAACGGCGCCGAGGTCACGCTGGTTGAAGTGGCACCGGCCTTCGGTGAAGTGGGTGCGGGCCTGCAGATGGCCCCCAACGCTTCCCGCGTCCTCAAGCGTTGGGGCCTGCTGGAGAAGGCGCTGGAAATCGGCGTCCAGCCCAAGCACCTGGTGTTCCGCGATGCGGTCACCGGCGAGGAACTGACCCGCCAGACCCTGGGCCGCGAGTTCGAGGAACGCTACGGCGCTCCCTACGTTGTCATCCACCGCAGCGACCTGCATCGCATCCTACTGGAGGCCTGCCAGGAAGCCGGCGTCACCCTGGTGAACGACGTCCTGGTGCAGAAGGTGGAAACCGACGGTGACCTTGCCCGCGCCTACACCGCCAAGGGCGAGGTTTTCGAGGCCGACGCCATCCTGGCAGCGGACGGTCTGAAGTCCACCCTCCGCGGCACGGTTGCCAACGACGGTCCGGTGAACTCGGCCTACGTGGCCTACCGCGGGACGGTGCCCATCACGGAGGAGACCCCGGCCGCGGACCTGGAGGACGTCATTGTCTACCTGGGCCCGAACTGCCACCTGGTCCAGTACCCGCTGCGGAAGGGCCAGCTGCTCAACACCGTAGCAGTGTTCAAGTCCCCGTCATTCGAACGCGGCGAGGAGCAGTACGGCGGCGTCGACGAGTTGGAGGCGGCGTACAAGGACTGCGTCCCGGCCGTGCAGGAAGCCCTGAAGAACCTGGCCACCGGCATCCGCTGGCCCATGTACGACCGCAACCCCATCGAGAACTGGGTGTCCGGCCGCATGGCACTCATCGGCGATGCCGCACACCCCATGCTGCAGTACCTGGCCCAGGGTGCCTGCCAGGCGCTGGAGGACGCGGCGGTGCTGCAGGACGTGGCCCGCAACAAGGTCTTCACCCCCGAGGGGATCGACGCCGGCGCCTGGGAGGCTGCCTTCCGCGAGTTCAACGAAGCCCGCGCCGCCCGGACGGCCCGGGTGCAGCGGACGGCCCGGATCTGGGGCGAGTCCTGGCACGTGGACGGTGTGGCCCGCGTCCTGCGGAACATGCTGTTCAAGAGCCGCGGCGACAACAACTTCCAGTACAACGACTGGCTGTACGGCCGCGGCGAGCCCGGCGTTCCGGCGGAGGCCCCGGCAGGCGCCAAACTCGTGGAAGCCTAAGCACCGCTCACAAAGGCGGGCGTACGACGGCGGGTGGCTCCCGCCGTCGTACGCCCGCCTTTGGTGTGGCACAGAAGGCAGCGGAAACCGTCATCGATCGCTCCCTAACTGTCCTTCTGGCCCGTCAAAACGGCTGTTACGGAGCAATCGATGCGTTTATTGGGGTGCGGGGCCGGTGGACTCCCGGATGGTCAGGTGGGTGGGCATGACGGCCAGCTGGCGGCTGGCGCTTCCTGACAGCGGGTTGAGCTGGGCCAGCAGCATGGACACCGCCACCCTGCCGGCCTGTTCGATGGGACTGGAGATGGTGGTCAGGGGCGGGTTGCAGAAGTCGGCGCCGAAGATGTCGTCCGATCCGATGATGCTCATGTCGGCGGGCACCCGGATACCGCGGGCCTGCAGGCGTTGGAGCATGCCGATGGCCAGCAGGTCGTTGAAGACGATGCAGCCCGTTGCCCCCGTCCTGACCGCTGCGTCCGCCGCGGCGGCCCCCGACGTGGTCTTCGGCGTGTAAGGCCCAATCCTGTGGACCTCCATCCCGCGCCTTGTAGCGTCCTCCTCGAAGACCTTCCACCGCATCTGGTTTGACCATGAAGTGGGCGGACCGGCGACGTAGCAGACTTTATGGTGGCCCAGGGAGGCCAGGTGTTCCAGCGCCTGGATGATGGCCGACGGCGTATCGATCATCACCGTGGGGGCGCTGGTGGAGGCCCGGTTGAAGGTGACCAGCGGCTGGGTCCGCGAGACCTCCGCCAATTGCGCGTCCGTCAGGCGCGAAGCGGCAAGGATGAAACCGTCGGCGGACTTGCGCATCTTGTGCAGCGCATCCAGTTCCATTTCGCTGGACTCCTCTGTGTCCACCAAAAGCTGGGTCACGCCGGCGGCCTTGAGCTGGTGCTGGGCCCCGCGGATGATGTCGAAGTAGAACGGATTGGTAATGTCGGGCACCAGCACGGCAACAGCGTTGGTCCGTCCGGAGCTGAGCCCGCGGGCCTGCGAACTGGGCACGTAGTTCAATTCCGCAGCCGCTTCTTCTATCCGTACCCGCGTGCGCGGGTTGACCCGGTCCGGCCGGGCGAGAGCGCGTGACACGGTGGACGTTGCCACCCCCGCCAGCGCGGCGACGTCGCGGATGGTGGGCGGACGGTCCGGCCGCGCATCCCTTGTTGGGGCGCCCTTTGCGGTTTCTGCAGCCCCTTGATCAGCCATGGCAGTGGACCTTTCCTTGCTGGCTGGACGAACCGCCATCCCCAGTTTCCTGCCGGCGTGCCCTGACTTTTACTGCATCCATCAGAGCACTCATGGCAACTTTTGGCAACCGCTTGCCACAGGCTTGCCGCCTTCCTAGACTGACTTTCGAGTCGCCTGCAGTGATTTCCGCCACAGGACGGATGTGGCCATGTGGGTGTCCTAGAGGAGAAAAACAATGAGGTTTAAATCGACTACTGGGCTTGCGGCGATTGTTACGGCTGCAGCACTCGCCCTGACCGGTTGCGGTTCGGGTTCCGGGACCGGCGGGGGAGGTTCCACGAACGCAGACGGCAAAGTGGACGGAACGGGCAAGACCCTCAACGTCCTGGTGAACGTTTCCAGCCAGTACCCCGAGCAGCAGAAGCAGTGGCAGTCAGACATCGCTGCGAAGTTCAAGGCCGAGACAGGAGCGGACGTAAAGTTCGAAACCTTCGCCTCGGCCAACGATGAACTCACGCGTATCCAGACGTCCGTGGTCTCCGGGCAGGGTCCGGACGTTTACAGCCTCGGTACGACTTTCACCCCAACTGCCTTCTCCACCAAGGCCTTTGTCACCCTCACCGACGACGACTGGAAGAAGGTGGGCGGCAAGGACCGGTTCAACCCCGCAGCCCTCGGCATCTCCGGACCGGACAAGGACCACCAGGTTGGCATTCCCTTCGTCAGCCGCCCGTTCGTGATGGCCTACAACAAGGACCTGCTGGCCGCTGCCGGCATCGACAAGCCCGCCACCACCTGGGACGAGCTTGCTGTCCAGGCCAAGAAGATGACCAAGGGCGACACCTACGGCCTCGCCACCGGATACAAGGACAGCTTCGATCCCTGGAAGTTCATCTGGGCCATGTCCGTCCAGGCCGGCAACCCGTTGGTTGACGGCAACAAGCTGAAGATGGATGACCCCGCCGTCAAGAAGGCCTACGAGACGTACTTCGGCTGGCTGACCAACGACAAGGTCGTCGATCCTGCCTCCGTGGGCTGGAGCAACAGCAACGCCGTGGCCGCCTTTGCCAGCGGCAAGGCCGGCTACCTGATGATGACCACTGCCACCTCCATCCCGACGCTCGATAAGTCCGCAATTGCCGGCAAGTACGAGTACACCCTCATGCCCACGGTCGCACCCGGCCAGACGCAGTCCAAGTCCGACGGTGACGCCGCCAGCATCCTCTCCGGTGACAACCTGGTGGTCGCCGACTACTCGAAGCAGCAGGACCTGGCCTTCGCATACATCAAGCTGATCACCTCCAAGGATGAGCAGCTGAACTACCAGAAGATCTTCGGTGACCTGCCGGCCAACGCCGAGGCCCTCGCCAGCCTGACCGACCCGAAGCTCAAGCCGATGGCCGAGGCCGCTGCCAAGTCCAAGGCGACACCCTTCACCGGTGCCTGGGGCGATATCCAGCTCGCGCTCCTGAACGTGACCGTGCAGTCGGTTCCGGACCTGGCCGCCGGCAAGGTGGACGCATCGGCCCTCGAATCCCGGATCAAAGATGCCCAGAACAAGGGCCAGGCTTCCCTGGACCGGGCCTCCAAAGGATAAGTTCTGATGTCAACCGACGCCTCTAACGAAGTCCGGCTTGCGGCGGAGTCCGCCGCAAGCCGGGCGGCCCGGGATGCTGATGCGACCGGGCAACAGCCTGACCACAACGACGGGCTGCGCCGGAAAGGCCTGAGCGAACGGAACCGGCCGCTCTGGATGCTGATCCCGGGCGGGGTCCTGATGATCATCATCATCGTGCTGCCGCTCCTGCTCGGCATTTACATGTCCGTCCTCAATCTGGACCAGTACACGCTGCGGAAATGGGTCAGTGCGCCGTTCATCGGGGTTGAAAACTTCGTTGAAGCCGTCACTGCCTCGCCCCTCCTGCACGCTGTCTGGCTCAGTGTCAGCTACTCGTTGCTCGCCATGGTGGTGACCCTGCCGCTCGGTATCGCTGCCGCCGTCGCAACCCAGAACGCGTTCAAGGGCCGCGCCGTCATCCGCTCGGTCTTCCTCATCCCGTACGTCCTTCCCTCCTTCGTGGTGGCAACCGTATGGCGCACCATGCTCCGCCCGGGCGGCGTCGTGGACGAGGCCCTCGGGAGCGTGGGAATCCACACTGGACTGTGGCTCAATGGGCCACAGACCTTCTGGACGCTGGTACTGGTCCAGATCTGGGCCTCCTGGCCGTTCATCTACCTGCTGGCGCTGTCCGGCCTGCAGTCAGTGGACCATGAGGTCCATGAAGCGTCCGCACTCGACGGGGCGCTGTGGTGGAACAAGCTGCGCTACGTCATCTTCCCTTACCTCAAGGGACCGCTGGCGCTCGCATTCCTGATCGGCATGCTGCACCACATAAACAACTTCACCCTTCCGTTCGTGTTGTTCGGTGTTCCTGCGCCTGCGGACGTGGAAGTCCTCCCGATCCTCACGTACGTGACGAGTTTCCAGAGCTTCCGCTTCGGCTTGAGCGCAGCCATGGCCTTCGTCTCCCTGGTGCTCATCGCCATTCCGTTGTTCATCTACCTCCGCGCCGTAAAGCTCGACGACGCCGACTCACCAGGAGCCAAGAAATGAGCACCACGACAGCCAAACGGCAGGGCGCGCCGGCCTCCGAGGTCGACCGTCCGGGGTCGCATCGACAGCACGAGGTGCTGCGGCTGCTCCCGGCCCCCCTGTTGATCATCGTCCTGGTTTTCCTGGGCGCCCTGGTCCTGATTCCGGTGCTGTATATCTTCCTGGCCTCCGTGAACTCGGACATCGGGGTGGCCAACGGCGAATTCTGGCCGTCCACGGTGACGTTCGAGAACTACTCGAAGATCTGGACCAGCGTGGGCCTGGCCGGCGGCCTCGCCAACAGCGTCCTGGTGGCCGGAGCAACCGCAGTGGTCTCCGCCGCGCTGTCCGTATCCACCGCGTTCGTCCTGGTCCGCTACAGCTTCCGTGGCAGGCTGACCATCCTCCGCGGCCTGCTGGCCCTGCAGTCCGTGCCCGGTACCCTCATGGTGCTGCCGGTCTTCGTCCTGTTCTCCTCGGCCGCCACGTACCTGGGGATCCAGGTCATCGGCACCCAGTGGGGCCTGTTCGTGACCTACCTGACGTTCGCCATGCCGTTCTCCACCTGGGTGATGGTCACCTACCTCCGGGGGCTTCCCAGGGAGCTGGAGGAGGCAGCCAAAATCGACGGCGCGTCCAACCTGGGGGTGCTGTTCCGGATCGTCCTGCCGCTGAGCTGGCCCGGCATCGTTGTCTCCGGCATCTTTGCCTTCCTGCTTGGCTGGAACGACGTGTTGTTCGCATCGGTGATGACCCGGCCGGAAAGCCAGACGGCCGCCGTCGCGCTTCAAATCTTCGGCGCTTCCCAGGAAGGCGGTGCCATTCCGTTCTACGGCCAGCTGATGGCGGCAGCCCTTGTCTGCGCGGCACCAGTAGTCATTCTGTACCTGATTTTCCAGCGTTACCTAGTAGGCGGGCTGACCGCCGGAGGAGTTAAATAACCATGGTTTCGACCACCCAGGTCACCTGGCAGCTGTCAGGCTTCGGCGACGAGATCGACGACGACCCTGCAGTCCAGGCAGCAGTCCTGCAGGCCCTCGGCGCCAACCACATCGAAGTCCGCAGCGCCTGGGGCACCAACATCGTGGACCTGAGCGATGAACAGCTCCAGGCCCTGAAGTCCCTGCTGGCGGAAAAAGACATGAAAGTCTCCGCCATCGCTTCCCCCATTGGCAAAGTGGATGTCAGCCTCCCCGTGGAGCACGAAGTGGAACGGCTGCGCCGGGCAGTGAACGCCGCCAAGGTCCTGGACGCCAGCTACATCCGCATCTTCTCCTTCTACTACGGCGAATCAGTGCAGGTGGACAGCATCCGCGACGCCGTGATGGAGCGGATGCGGGCGCTCGCCGATGTGGCGGAGGAAAGCGGCGTGATCCTGCTGCACGAGAACGAAAAGGACATCTTCGGCGACGTTCCCGACCGCGTCCTGGACATCATCCAGACCGTCAATTCGCCGGCCCTGAAGGTGGCCTGGGATGCTGCGAACTTTGTCCAGGTGGGGGTCAAGCCCTTCGACGAGGGGTACGCCAAACTGCGGCCGCACCTTGAATACCTGCAGGTCAAGGACGCGTTGTTCGAGAACGGCCACGTGGTCCCGGCCGGTGAAGGGGACGGGGATGTGCTCCGCACCGTGGAGGCCCTGAAGGCCGACGGCTACCAGGGCTTCGCCTCCCTGGAGCCGCACCTCGCCGGTGCCCACGGGCTGGGCGGGTTCTCCGGCCCCACCGCCTTCGGCATCGCCGCACGCGCCTTCGCAAAAGTCACCGCAGAAGCAGGAGTCCAGACCGCATGAGCACCTTGAACGTAGCCATCACCGGGTGTGGCGTTATTGGCCGCACCCACGCCGTAGCCCTCCAGGCATTTCCGGAGGTCCGGATCGTCGCCCTCGTGGATGCCATTCCGGCAGCATCAGAGTCCCTGGCGGACTTCATCGAAAAGAAAGGCGGGCCACGGCCGCCGCAGTTCACCACCCTGCAGGAGGCCTTCGGCGCTGCCGACATCGACCTCGTGGCGCTGGCCACCCCCAGCGGACTGCACATCCAGCAGGGCCTGGAAGTCCTGGCTGCCGGGAAGCACGTGGTCATCGAAAAGCCCCTTGACGTTGATCTCACCCAGGCCCAGGAAATCGAAGCCGCCGCCAAGGAAGCGGCGGGCAGGGGGATCGTGGCCTCGGTCATCAGCCAGCACCGCTTTGACCAGTCCAGCGTCGCTGTTGCCGACGCCGTGGCCAAGGGACGCTTCGGCCGGCTGACCTCCGCCATCGCCTCCGTTGCCTGGTGGCGCAGCCAGGGATACTACGACTCCGGCGACTGGCGGGGCACTTGGTCCATGGACGGCGGCGGAGCCCTGATGAACCAGGGCGTCCATACCGTGGACCTGCTGCTGTGGTTCATGGGACGCCCCGTTGAGATCCACGCGCACACGGCCCGGCTTGCGCACGAACGCATCGAGGTCGAAGACACCGCCGTTGCCACCATCACGTTCGAGAACGGCGGCCTGGCAGTCCTGCATGCAACCACCGCGGCGTACCCCGGCCTGACCGTACGGGTCCAGCTCATGGGCTCCGAAGGATCCGCTGTGGTGGACAACGACCGGCTGCAGTACTTCCACAGCAGGGATGCCGGCGGAGAATCCGCGGACATGGGCCTGCAGGGTGGCGGCAACCAGGCGGAAGAGGAACTGGCCAAATATCCGGAGGAGGACTACAAGGCCGCGGATCCCACCGTCTATCCTGCCGGCCACGTCCGGCAGTACCGGGACATCCTGGCCGCCATCGTCGGCGGACGGCAGGCCGGCGTCACCGTCAGCGACGCCGTCAACGCGCTCGCCGCGGTGCGCTCCGTCTACGTTTCGGCCACCCTTGGCCAGCCCGTCCTCTTCGACGACGTCCTGGCAGGCAAGTACAACGATCTTGAAGTCCGCACCGGCAGCACCGCGGCAGAAAGCGCCTGAGTTATGAAGTTTTCAGTATTTACCGCATCAACCCCCGAGTGGACGCCCGAAGAAGCAGTGCAGCACCTCGCCGACCAGGGCTGGGACGGCGTGGAGTGGCGGATCACGGACCAGGCCGACGCCCCCGAGCCGGGATTCTGGGCCGGCAACAAGGCCACGGTCCCGCTCACCGGCATGGAAGACCACCTGGACCGGATCGCCGCCCTCACGTCCGGCGCCGGCCTGGAATTCTCCGGCATCGGCGGATACGCGCGGTGCGACAACCACGAGGACGTGGACCGCATGCTGGCCGCCACCGCCAGGCTGGGCGCGGGCCAGGTCCGGGTGACCACGCTTCCCTTGGGAACGGCGGCATGGGGGAACGAGCCTGCCAGCGGGACGCCGTACCCTGAGCTCTTTGCCGGAGCCCGCCGTGATTTCGAATGGATCGCC
This sequence comes from Pseudarthrobacter sp. BRE9, assembly GCF_031844305.1. NCBI lineage: Bacteria > Bacillati > Actinomycetota > Actinomycetes > Micrococcales > Micrococcaceae > Pseudarthrobacter > Pseudarthrobacter sp. BRE9. Next base: position 16,280 of record NZ_JAUZUY010000016.1, read on the forward strand.
GAACGGGCTGCCCACCATGGGGTGAAGGCCCTTGTGGAACTTCACCACCGCACCATCACCGCTTCGGCCTCCTCCGCCCTGCGGCTGCTGGACGGACTGGATCCGCGGCACGTGGGCGTGATCCACGACCTGGGCAACCTGCTGATCGAAGGACAGGAGGACTACCTCCCCGCGTTCGAACTCTTGGGCGACTACCTGGCACACGTGCACGTGAAGAACGCGGTGTGGGTCAACAGCGGTGAAACCGACGACTCCGGCGCCGCCGTCTTCCGAAACCAATGGGCTCCGCTGCGGTCAGGCCAGGGCAGCGTGCTGGAGTACTTCAAGGCGCTCGCGGCCTATGGCTACGACGGCTGGGTGACGGTGGAGGACTTCTCCACCGAGCTCCCGCTGGCCGATCGGACGGCGGACAACCTCGACTACCTCCGCTCCACGGCCGCGCTGGCCGGGCTCTCCGTCCCGGCAGGGAGGCGTTGAGCCATGGGAACGCCGATTGCGGACCACCCGGACCGGCTCCTGCCGGCTGATCCCGGCGTCCGGGACATCGCCCGGTCACTTTTCAAAAAGGTGGAGGGGCTGCCCATCATTTCCCCGCACGGGCACGTGGATGCTGCCGTCATCGAGCGGAACACCCCCTTTCCGGACCCGGCTGCCCTGCTGGTCACCCCGGACCACTACGTCACCCGGCTGATCCACGCCGGCGGGGTACCCATGGACCAGCTCGGACTGGGCAGCCGGCCCGCCGATTCGCGGCAGGTGTGGCGGCACTTCTGCGAGGCATGGCCGGCGTTTGAAGGAACCGCATCCGGTTACTGGATCCGGCAGGAGTTCACCCACGTGTTCGGGCTGGCGGAGGAACCGTCCGCGGAGAACGCGGACCGGCTTTACGACGCCCTGCAGGCCAAACTCTCGGAGCCGGGCTTCCGGCCCCGGGAGCTCTTCAAGGAATTCAACATCGAGGTGCTCGCCACCACGGACGATCCCCTGGATACGCTGGACAGCCACGCCGCGCTGCACGCCGACCCTGCGTTCGCCGCGCGCGTGCTGCCCACCTTCCGCCCCGACCAGTATCTGAACATGGCGCATCCGGCCTGGCAGGACAACGTGGAGCGCCTCGTCGATTCCGCAGGGGAAGGCGCTTCGGGTTACGCCGGCTACATCAGGGCACTTGAGGCCCGGCGGCGGCACTTCGTGGAGCGCGGCGCGGTCTCGGCGGACCACGGCGTCTTCACGCCGGCCACCCTGAAGCTGGACGACACCGAGGCGGAGCGGCTTTTCGAGCGGGGGCGGGCCGGCCAGGCAAGTGCTGCCGACCGGGACGCCTTCGAAGCGCACATGATCTACCAGATGGCGCGGATGTCGGTGGAGGACGGACTGGTCATGACCATCCATCCGGGCTCGTTCCGCAACCACCACGCGCCGACGTTCAAGGCGTTCGGGGCGGATACCGGCCATGACATCCCGGTAGCGGTCAACTACACCGAAGCCGTCCGGCCGCTGCTCCAGGATTTCGGGACGGCCAAGGATTTCCACCTGGTCCTCTTCACGCTCGACGAGACTGTGTTCTCCCGCGAACTTGCCCCGCTGGCCGGGTTCTACCCGTCGGTGTACCTGGGGGCACCCTGGTGGTTCCTGGATGCACCGGACGCCATGCTCCGCTTCCGGTCCGCGGTGACGGAAACAGCCGGCTTCTCCCGGTCCTCGGGCTTCATCGATGACACCCGGGCCTTTTGCTCCATCCCGGCCCGCCATGACACCGCCCGCCGGATTGAAGCCTCCTTCCTGGCCCGGCTGGTGGCGGAGCACCGGGTCACCGAAGAACGCGCGCACGAACTGATCGTGGACATCGTGGACGCCTCGCCCCGGCGGGTGTTCAAGCTGTGAATACCCCGCCTGCCCGCGACTCTGTTCCTGCACTGAACCGTGTTCCCGTGCTGGACCGGAACCTGAAGCCGCTGCCCAAGGCCCCGGTGCGCATCGTGCACCTTGGACTGGGGGCATTCCACCGGTCCCACCAGGCCTGGTACACCCAGCACGCGCCGGACGCGGCCGAGTGGGGAATCGCGGCGTTCACGGGCCGACGCCCCGACGCCGCGGAGGCCCTCTCCGCCCAGGACTGCCTCTACACCCTGGTGGAGAGGTCTGCCGGCGGGGACAGCTTCGAAGTCATCGGAAGCATCGTTGAAGCCGTGGACGGTGCTGATGTCGCCCGGCTGTGCCGGCTCATCGCCGCCCCGGAAACGGCGGTTGTCACCCTCACCATCACCGAGGCTGCCTACGGGCTGGCGGCGGATGGAACGTTCGACGCCGATGCGCCAGGTGTGGCGGATGACCTCCGCGCGCTGTCGGCAGCGGCAGCCGGGGAGACTGCCGCTGCCGGGGAGGCTGCCGCTTCCGGCGGGACTGCTGCTTCCGGCGAGGCACGGGTGCCCGGCACTCCTTTGGGACGCCTGGTGCTGGCCCTCGCAGCCCGGCGGGACAGCGGCGCCGGGCCGATCGCCGTCGTCAGCTGTGACAACCTCTCGGCCAACGGCGACGTTGCCCGCCGGGGAATCCTCGGCATGGCGTCAGCCTGGGGCCAGGACCTGGCCGAGTGGATCGGGGCGAATGTCAGCTTCGTCAGCACCTCGGTGGACCGGATCACGCCACGGACCACTGAGGAGGACATCATGGAAGTGGCAGAGCAGTGCGGCTACAGCGACCACTCGCCGGTGGTTGCCGAGCCGTTCCGGAACTGGGTGCTCAGCGGCAATTTCCCGGCCGGCAAGCCCCGCTGGGAGGACGCGGGCGCCGTCGTGGTTGATGACATCGAGCCCTACGAGAACCGGAAGCTGTGGCTGCTCAACGGTTCGCACTCGATCCTGGCCTACGCCGGGCAACTGTGCGGGCACGTCACGGTGGCCGAGGCGCTGGCCGACCCGCTGTGCCGGAAGGCTGTGGAGGACTTTTGGGACGAGGCCGCAAACCACCTGAAGGGGCAGGGACTGGACGTCCCGCAGTACCGGGAGGCGCTGCTTGAGCGCTTTGGAAATGCGCGGATCGCCCACCGGCTTGCCCAGATCGCTGCCGACGCCACCACAAAATTGCGGATGCGCGCCGTACCTGTCCTGACGGCTGAGCGCGCCGAAGGGCGCAGCGGTGCCGGAGCCGGCCTGATGCTTGCCGCGTGGGTCGATTATCTGAACACCGCCAGGGACGTCCAGGATCCGCTGGCCGCGGAGATCCAGGCGGCCAATGCCCTCGAGGGCATCGAGAGGGTCCAGGCCCTGCTCCGCCTGGTCAATGCCGGCATCGCCGAAGACACGGATATCGTCGCCCTGGTACACGGCCTGTGCGGATCCTTCACTGTGACGACGCCGGCTCCCGCTACCCCCACACACACCTAACCCTGCTTTTCTGACAACGCTTTCACTTCCGGAAGGAACAGTTAATTCCCATGAAGATCATTGCCGCCGATGTTTTCGTTACCAGTCCGTCCCGGAACTTTGTGACGCTCCGGATTACTACTGAGGATGGTGTGACGGGTATTGGTGATGCGACGTTGAATGGGCGGGAGTTGGCTGTTGCGGCGTATTTGAAGGAGCATGTGGCGCAGCTGCTGATTGGTAAGGACGCGCATCGGATTGAGGATACGTGGCAGTTCCTGTACCGGAGTGCGTATTGGCGGCGGGGTCCGGTGACGATGGCGGCGATCGCTGCGGTGGATATGGCGTTGTGGGATATCAAGGGCAAGCTGGCGGGGATGCCGGTGTACCAGTTGCTGGGTGGTGCGTCGCGGAACGGGTTGCGGGCGTACGGGCACGCCTCGGGCGCTGACATTGAGTCGTTGTTTGATTCGGTGCGGGAGCATTTGGAGCTGGGGTATAAGTCGATCCGGATCCAGACGGCGGTGCCGGGGATCAAGGCCGTGTATGGGGTGGCGGCGCAGGCGCAGGCGTCGGGGGAGCGGTATGACTATGAGCCGGCCGGGCGGGGTGCGTTCCCGGTGGAGGAGGATTGGGACACTCGGGCGTATTTGCGGCATTTGCCGACGGTGTTTGAGGCGGTCCGGAACGAGTTCGGCCCGGAGATCCCGTTGTTGCATGACGGGCATCACCGGATGACGCCGATCCAGGCCGCGAAGCTGGGCAAGGCGTTGGAGCCGTATGACCTGTTCTGGT
>NZ_JAUZUY010000017.1:0-4565 GCF_031844305.1 Pseudarthrobacter sp. BRE9
CACCGGCTATGTTCAACACCGCCTAGACTTACGGCTTATGACCTCCCGAAGCCCGAACCCCAGGGGCCCGCGTGCCACCATCCTGGACGTGGCAGCCGCGGCAGGCGTATCCCGCCAGACCGTTACCCGGGCCATGAATGACATGGCCGGCATCAGCGCGGAGACACGGGAACGGGTCCAAAAGCTGGCGGCAGAGATGGGCTACAGTCCCAGCCGCTTCGCGAAAGGCCTTGTCCAGGGTGCGCGGATCTCCGTTGGCCTCGCCATCCCGGACCTGAGCAACCCCTACTTCCCGGCGTTTGCCTCCAGCGTAGTGGAGGCTGCCACGGAGCGGGGCTGGAATGTGGTGGTGGATGACTACGGCCACGGGACCGGCAGTCCGCTGGACGCTGCCGCCCGGCTCGCGCCCCAGGTGGATGCACTGATCGGGTACCTTGCACCGCATCCGGACCAGGTGCAGGCGCTGATGGGCCGCCGCCCTGTCGTGGCCCTTGATTCCCCGGAGGCCGTCACCGCCGGTGGAATCTCCTTTGACTACCGCCACGCAGCCCAGCTGGCCCTCACGCATCTTGTGTCCCGCGGGTGCCGCAGCATTGTCTTCCTGGACTCGGACCAGGGCGGTCCTGCCGGCAGCCGGAGTGCAGCTACAGCGGCTGTGGCAGCGGAAGCAGGCATAGACCTTGTCCGCCACCAGGCGCACCCATCCGCGGCGGAGGCCAAGGCGGCTGTCGCCCTTATTGTCGCGGGGGATAGGCGCCCTGACGGCATACTGGCCTTCAACGACCTGATGGCAGCCGGCGCCTTGAAGGCATTGCAGGAGTCAGCCATCTCTGTTCCCAAAGACTGTGCCGTCATCGGCATGGACGGGATACCGCTGGGGGAGCTGCTCACGCCTGAACTGACCACCCTGTCCCTGGACCTGCGTGCCGTGGGCCGCGCCGCCGTCGGACTCCTGGACGGTCTGCTCACCGGCGCGATCCAGGACCGCGGCCCCGAGGCCCATTTGACCCTGCAGCACCAGCTGGTCCTCCGGCAATCCGCCTGACCCCTACTCAAATCAAGAGTGAGCGGATAGGCTCGTTGTTGGACTACGTGAACGTTCACGTGGTCCGCCCGCCGCGTCTTTACCCAAGGAACAGCCATGCCAGCCCACACCCCCGCCGCAACCGCCGGCCCCCGGTCCGCTCCTGCCAAAAATGACTCCCGCAGGCTCGATCTCGCCGCGGCAGATGTCGCAGAGCTCGCTTCGCTGGAACCCGGCAGGGGAACCCTTCCCGCGCGGGCTTACCTGAAGTCGGACGCACCCACGCTCTCACTCAACGGAGAATGGCAGTTCCGCCTGAGCCCAGGCATCCGGACGGCGCCGATTGACGGGTGGCAGGACGGCGGGGACCTCTCCGGCTTCACGCCGCTGCCCGTGCCCTCCAGCTGGAGCATGCACGGGCACGGCTCGCCGGCCTACACGAACCTCCAGTTCCCCTTCGCGGTGGAACCGCCCTACCCGCCGGACGCCAACCCCATTGGGGACCACCTGGTGACCTTCGACGCCGGTCCGGAATTCTTCCCCCATGCCCTGCTGCGCTTTGATGGCATCGATTCGGCCGGGACCGTGTGGCTGAACGGAGTGGAACTCGGGACCACCCGCGGCAGCCGGCTCGCCCACGAATTCGACGTAACCGGCATCCTCGTTGAAGGAGCCAACACGATGGCCGTGCGCGTGGCCCAGTTCTCCGCCGCCAGCTATCTGGAGGACCAGGACATGTGGTGGTTGCCGGGGATCTTCCGGGACGTCACCCTGCAGGCCCGGCCGGCGGACGGCATCGATGATGTCTTCGTCCACGCCGGCTATGATCCGGGAACGGGCGAAGGTGCGCTCCGTGTTGAAGTGAGCCGGGCAGGGCAGGCGATTGACGCCGTCGTACGCGTTCCGGAACTTGGCCTCGAACTGCCCGCCGGGGTGGAGCAGCGTGTCCCGGGCGTGCACCCCTGGTCCGCTGAAGTTCCGCGCCTCTATGCCGCAACCGTCAGCACCCCTGGCGAGACTGTCTCCCTCCAGTTGGGTTTCCGCAGCATCGTCATCGAACATGCGCAGTTCAAGGTGAACGGCCGCCGGATCCTGCTCCGGGGAGTCAACCGGCACGAGCACCACCCCCGCCTGGGCCGCGTGGTGCCGTGGGATGTGGTGGAGGCGGAGCTGCGGCTGATGAAGCAGCACAACATCAACGCGATCCGGACTTCCCACTACCCGCCGCACCCGGAATTCCTGGCGCTGGCAGACCAGCTGGGCTTCTATGTGGTCCTGGAATGCGACCTCGAGACGCATGGTTTCCACAGTGCCGGCTGGGCCCAGAACCCCAGCGACGATCCGCAGTGGGAAGAGGCCCTGCTGGACCGAATGCGGCGCACGGTTGAGCGTGACAAGAACCATCCCTCGGTGATCATGTGGTCGCTGGGCAACGAGGCCGGCACCGGCCGGAACCTTGCGGCGATGTCGCGCTGGACCAAGGACCGTGACCCCTCCCGCCCCATCCACTACGAGGGCGACTGGTCCTCACCGGACGTGGACGTCTACTCCCGCATGTATGCCAGCCAGGCCGAGACGGCGCTCATCGGGCAGGGCATTGAGCCGGCGCTTGAGGAAGCGGATCTGGATGCGCGGCGCCGTGCCATGCCGTTCGTGCTGTGCGAATACGTGCACGCGATGGGGAACGGGCCGGGCGGCATGAGCGAGTACCAGGACCTCTTCGACAAGTATCCACGGCTGATGGGCGGCTTCGTCTGGGAGTGGCTGGAACACGGGATCCTTGTTCCTTCGCCGGGCGGCGGCGAGCACTTCGCCTATGGCGGGGACTTTGGCGAGGAGGTCCACGACGGCAACTTCGTCACGGACGGGCTGGTGGACGCCAATCGCACACCCCGGCCCGGGCTGCTGGATTTCAAAAAGGTCATTGAGCCGCTGCGCATCGATATTTCGCCCTCATGGGCCAATTGCAGTGTGCGGAACGGGCAGGACTTCGCGGACACGTCCGCCTATCGCTTTCAGTACAAGGTGGAGGACGACGGCGGGACGCGGCTGGAGGGAACGGTGGCTGTTGCGCCGCTGGCGGTGAAGTCCACCGCTGAGGTGGAGCTGCCGGCGGAGGTTGCCAGTTACCTGGCCGGGCTGTCGCAGGACCGGTCGGCAGTGCTTACCGTCAGTGCTGTGCTGGCGGCGGATACCCGCTGGGCAGCTGCGGGCCACGAGGTTGCCTGGGGGCAGGCTGTCCGGTCCGCTGCTCCAGGCCAGGGGGTGCAGGCTGAGGACCTCGTGGAGGCCGGGGATGCTTACCTGCAGCTGGGTGCCGCGGTGTTCGACCGGGCCACCGGGATGCCAACGTCCGTCGGCGGACTTGCCGTGGAAAAACTGGGCCTGGTCCTCTGGTGGCCCCCGACGGACAACGACCTTGGCCGGGAGTGGGGGAGCCCGGACGAACGGCCCCTTGCCACCCAGTGGAAGGACGCAGGACTCGACCGGCTCCACACCCGCCTGCTGGGCATCCGCGCGGAATCTTCTCCCGACGGCGGTGAGCACCTGCGCGTCAGCACGCGCCTGGGGGCCGCGGACAAGCAGTTCGGTGTGCTCGTGGACTACCTGTGGACCAGCAGCTCAGGCTCCCTGGCCCTGCGGACCCAGGTCAGGCCGGTGGGCGACTGGGTCAACGCCGGTTTTGAGGTGGAGTGGGCGCGGATCGGGCTCGAGCTGGTGCTGGGCTCGCCCACCGCCAACGTGCAGTGGTTCGGGCAGGGCCCGCACCAGAGTTACCCGGACACCGGTCAGGGTGCGCGGACAGGATGGTTTGAGCTGCCCCTTGGCGGACTGGATGTTGAGTACGTCCGTCCCCAGGAATCGGGAGCCCGGTCCGGGGTGCGGTCTGCTGTCCTGCAGACTGGAGGCAGGGAACTGCACATTTCGGGTGAACCCTTTGCCCTGACGGTTCGGCCCTACAGCATGCAGACCCTGGATGCAGCCACCCACAGGCCGGACCTGGTGCCCGACGGGCGGAGCTACATCTACGTGGACCATGCCATGAGGGGAGTTGGCACCGCGGCCTGCGGGCCCGGCGTTTTGGAGCCGTACCGGCTCAAGCCCCGGCAGGCTGACTTCGAGGTGGTCCTCAAGGTGCTGGGGTAGCGTCCTGTGGCTCCGCTTCAGGATGTGAGCCAGTACATAGAAGCAGCAAACCTCTTTTGACAGGGGATATGACCTGACGGCACCCCCAAGAACCGCGAAATTCCGGGGTTTTTGGGGGTATGGAAGCCCGTTCGGGGTCGATTTGCGGTTGGGTGTGGGTGCGGGTATTGTTTTCTGAGTCGCCGCCGCTGAAGCGGAAAGATAGCGGCCAAACCCCCTTTTGAACGGCCTGGAATATGGTTCGCATTTTGTGCGTGCCGGTGATGGGTGGGGGCTGATCCTGCAGATTTTGTTTCGCGGAAACGCGGTTTGCAAAGCGGGGCGGGGTCGGGTAAGTTTGAAAAGTTGCTCCGGAGCGATCCTGAACGTGGGTTTGGGTGGTGCCGGGTGTGTC
>NZ_JAUZUY010000018.1:0-3566 GCF_031844305.1 Pseudarthrobacter sp. BRE9
ACCTACTCTCCCACACCCTCCCGGGTGCAGTACCATCGGCGCTGTGGGTCTTAGCTTCCGGGTTCGGAATGGGACCGGGCGTTTCCCCCACGCTATGACCGCCGTAACCCTTGCTCCACACACCCGCTGGGTGTGGGAAATCTGTGGTTACAACATTGTGGTGTTGTTATTTTGTTGTGGGTTTCCTTGAACAAACATGGGTTTGTTGGTTGGGAACCACATAGTGGACGCAAGCAGAATGTGTATGTTTCTGTGTGGTGTAAGTTGTTGGCCTATTAGTACCGGTCAGCTTCACGAGTCGTTAGTCCTCGCTTCCACATCCGGCCTATCAACCCAGTGGTCTGGCTGGGGGCCTCTCACACACGAGGTGTATGGAAATCTCATCTTGAAGCGAGCTTCCCGCTTAGATGCTTTCAGCGGTTATCCCATCCGAACGTAGCTAATCAGCGGTGCACTTGGCAGTACAACTGACACACCAGAGGTTCGTCCGTCCCGGTCCTCTCGTACTAAGGACAGCCCTTCTCAAATTTCCTGCGCGCGCAGCGGATAGGGACCGAACTGTCTCACGACGTTCTAAACCCAGCTCGCGTACCGCTTTAATGGGCGAACAGCCCAACCCTTGGGACCTACTCCAGCCCCAGGATGCGACGAGCCGACATCGAGGTGCCAAACCATGCCGTCGATATGGACTCTTGGGCAAGATCAGCCTGTTATCCCCGAGGTACCTTTTATCCGTTGAGCGACGGCCATTCCACAATGTACCGCCGGATCACTAGTCCCGACTTTCGTCCCTGCTCGAGATGTCTCTCTCACAGTCAAGCTCCCTTGTGCACTTACACTCGACACCTGATTGCCAACCAGGCTGAGGGAACCTTTGGGCGCCTCCGTTACTTTTTAGGAGGCAACCGCCCCAGTTAAACTACCCATCAGGCACTGTCCCTGACCCGGATTACGGGCCGAAGTTAGATGTCCAAAGTGACCAGAGTGGTATTTCAACGATGACTCCACCCGAACTGGCGTCCGGGCTTCAACGTCTCCCACCTATCCTACACAAGCCACTCCGAACACCAATACCAAACTATAGTAAAGGTCTCGGGGTCTTTCCGTCCTGCTGCGCGTAACGAGCATCTTTACTCGTACTGCAATTTCGCCGAGTTTATGGTTGAGACAGCGGGGAAGTCGTTACTCCATTCGTGCAGGTCGGAACTTACCCGACAAGGAATTTCGCTACCTTAGGATGGTTATAGTTACCACCGCCGTTTACTGGGGCTTAAATTCTCAGCTTCGCCTTGCGGCTAACCGGTCCTCTTAACCTTCCAGCACCGGGCAGGAGTCAGTCCGTATACATCGTCTTGCGACTTCGCACGGACCTGTGTTTTTAGTAAACAGTCGCTTCCCCCTGGTCTCTGCGGCCCCGATCCCCTCCACACCGCGAAGGTGTATCAAGGTTGGGGCCCCCCTTCTCCCGAAGTTACGGGGGCATTTTGCCGAGTTCCTTAACCATAATTCTCTCGATCGCCTTGGTATTCTCTACCTGATCACCTGTGTCGGTTTGGGGTACGGGCGGCTAAAACCTCGCGTCGATGCTTTTCTCGGCAGCATAGGATCACCAAATCCCCCCAAACGGGGGTCCCATCAGATCTCAGGCCTTATGAGTGGCGGATTTGCCTACCACTCGCCCTACATCCTTAGACCGGGACAACCATCGCCCGGCTCGGCTACCTTCCTGCGTCACACCTGTTAATACGCTTGCCTCCCGGGATCAGGTCCTGCGCTCCACCAAAACCCTTCACCCACAAGGGGTGTCAGGCAGGTTTCGGGCAGTTAGTATCCCCCGCTCAGCATGGGCGGTTTTTCGCCGGTACGGGAATATCAACCCGTTGTCCATCGACTACGCCTGTCGGCCTCGCCTTAGGTCCCGACTTACCCAGGGCAGATTAGCTTGACCCTGGAACCCTTGATCATTCGGCGGACGGGTTTCTCACCCGTCTTTCGCTACTCATGCCTGCATTCTCACTCGTGTAGGCTCCACCGCTGGTTTACACCGCGACTTCACCGCCCACACGACGCTCCCCTACCCATCCACACGCCTGAACCACAAGGGCTTAGCAAAAATGTGAATGCCACAACTTCGGCGGTGTACTTGAGCCCCGCTACATTGTCGGCGCGGAATCACTTGACCAGTGAGCTATTACGCACTCTTTTAAGGGTGGCTGCTTCTAAGCCAACCTCCTGGTTGTCTGGGCAACTCCACATCCTTTCCCACTTAGCACACGCTTAGGGGCCTTAGTTGGTGGTCTGGGCTGTTTCCCTCTCGACTATGAAGCTTATCCCCCACAGTCTCACTGCTGCGCTCTCACTTACCGGCATTCGGAGTTTGGCTGACGTCAGTAACCTTGTAGGGCCCATTAGCCATCCAGTAGCTCTACCTCCAGCAAGAAACACGCAACGCTGCACCTAAATGCATTTCGGGGAGAACCAGCTATCACGAAGTTTGATTGGCCTTTCACCCCTACCCACAGCTCATCCCCTCCATTTTCAACTGAAGTGGGTTCGGTCCTCCACGACGTCTTACCGTCGCTTCAACCTGGCCATGGGTAGATCACTTCGCTTCGGGTCTAGATCACGCCACTCACTCGCCCTATTCAGACTCGCTTTCGCTACGGCTGCCCCACACGGGTTAACCTCGCGACGTAACACTAACTCGCAGGCTCATTCTTCAAAAGGCACGCCGTCACAGCTACAAAGGCTGCTCCGACGGATTGTAAGCACACGGTTTCAGGTACTGTTTCACTCCCCTCCCGGGGTACTTTTCACCTTTCCCTCACGGTACTGGTCCGCTATCGGTCATTAGGGAGTATTTAGGCTTATCAGGTGGTCCTGACAGATTCGCACGGGATTTCTCGGGCCCCGTACTACTTGGGATACTCTCACAGGCGGTACAAACACATTACGGTTACGGGACTAACACCCTCTCTGGCCGGCCTTTCAAAACCGTTCACCTATGCGCGCACATCACACCCCACCAGCCCGGCAGAACTGGTATGGAAAGTCCCACAACCCCGACCATGCAACGCCCGCCGGCTATCACACATGGAACGGTTTAGCCTGATCCGCGTTCGCTCGCCACTACTAACGGAATCACTATTGTTTTCTCTTCCTGCGGGTACTGAGATGTTTCACTTCCCCGCGTTCCCCCCACGCACCCTATGTGTTCAGATACGGGTCACCAAGTCACTCGCGCGCTTGGCGGGGTTTCCCCATTCGGACACCCTGGGATCACAGTCCGGTTATCGACTCCCCCAGGCTTATCGCAGATTCCTACGTCCTTCTTCGGCTCCTAATGCCAAGGCATCCACCGTGTGCTCTTAAAAACTTGACCACAAAGATCAAAAACATTTTCGAGAGAACCACGAAAACCAACCACACCCAACACCCCAAAAAAGGAATGCCACAGCGCGGCCAGATCCAGGTTCATTAATCTTGGAAATTGCTTCTTATACAAGATGCTCGCGTCCACTATGTAGTTCTCAAACAACAACCCCACACCACACACCCCACACACA
>NZ_JAUZUY010000019.1:0-1906 GCF_031844305.1 Pseudarthrobacter sp. BRE9
CTCCTGGCTCCATTCGCTCTCGACCTGTCCGTTGTCTACTGCCTCGACCGGGCCCATCATGTAGGGGTAATAGTTCGACGTGTCGACCACGATCGTGTCCCTAGACACACCGGCCAGGAGATCTGCGAGATCCCGCTGTACCGAGAACGGGACCGCCAGCACGATTACGTCGCGGTCCGTGACCGCGGCGTCCATCTCGGCAGCACGCGCGCCGGCGGCGAGGACTTCTTCAGCGACGACTTCCGGTCCGCGGGCGTCAGCGACGAGAACGTCGTGTCCTGCTTCGCTGAGACGACGTGCGAGGTTGCCGCCGATAGCTCCAGCGCCGATAACTGTGATCTTCATAGGTGTTTCCTTCGTTGGTTGGTCCCACACGACAGGTGCGGACCGGATGTACACTCATCCGCGTACAAGAAGCCTAGCAGATGTACGCCTAAATGTGTACATCTTTGGTCTGGGATGGATCGCCACCCGATGGATAGGGCAACCACGCCGGCCAGTCGCTTGGCGAATACCCTCATGACCCCGCCTGAGGAGGATCTCAACCTCTTTGCCGTGTCCGCGCTGAGCGACCCCACCCGGCGCGCGATCATCGAGTCCATCAACCAGGAGCCCGGCACCGGACGCAGCGGCTCCGACTTCGGCGTGCCCGGCATCGCCGGAGCAAGTCTGGGCAACACCAGACCTCCACAAAAACGAGGAGAAATACCAATGAAAGAAAGAAGCTACAACCCCCGGATATCGTCATCGTCGGCAGCGTCAACCTAGACATCGGGTGTATCCAAGAAGTCTCACTCGGCCACTGTGACTGACAAACTCCTCACGGTCACCAACCTGAGACAGTTTTTGCTGAGACGCAACTTCAAGACATCGCCACCCTCAGAATTCCGCGGACCGGAGCTCGCGAAGGTACCAGTAGCCGTCGAAAAGCTGTTGATTTCCAAGTCGCTCCAGAGCGGAAGCCAGGCGCCAGTCGCCATCCGCAGCCCCACTCGCTTGCCGTTAGGAATGCGGGCGCGCCATACAACCCCCACAGGAGGGGACACGTGCGCAACAGCGCATGGAGCCTTCCGGGTGCGATTCTTAGTGACTCGAAGGTGAATCGGTCTTGGAACTCGCGTCCGCGGCGATTACCAGGTCCAACAGACCAGGGAAGCGTCGGTCGAGCTCCTCTCTGCGGAGCCAGTTCCTGTGCCGATTGCCCTGGGCTTCTTGCTTGATGACGCCCGCCTCTCGAAGAACGCGCCAGTGCCGGGTCAGTGCCGATTTCGAAACGCCGAAGTCCGACCTGCTGCACGCCTCTCCAGGCGCTGCGGCAACCATTTCCACGATCGCGCGGCGGGTGGGGTCGACGAGCGCAGACATCACCGCGAACAGGTCCAGGTCTTGTTCGTCCGGCATGGTCAACGGGTTTGCTAAGCGACTTGCCACAGCATCATTCCTCCCTGTAACCGAAATCATGTACACGTCTCCGCGTACATCGTGTTACGCTTTTTTATGTACATGACTTAGTGTACATCCCATGGTGCTCTCCATGGGATCCTGCGACAAAGGAAACCAGATGAAGATTACTGTTATCGGCGCCGGAGCTATCGGCGGGAACCTTGCACGCCGATTGAGTGAGGCCGGCCACGATGTGAACGTGGCCGATGCTCGTGGACCCGAGGCTATTGCCACCGAGGCCGTCACCGCGGGCGCACATGCCGTAGAACTCGATAGTGCAGTGGAGGACCGTGACGTGGTCATCCTGTCGGTTCCGTTCTCCGTCCAGCCCAAGCTCACCGATCTGCTGACCAAGGCACCCGCGGACGCGATCATCGTTGACACATCGAACTACTACCCATCCATGGTCGGGCCGGTAGCAGCCGTCGACGCCGGTCAGGTCGAAAGCGCATGGAGCCAGGAA
>NZ_JAUZUY010000020.1:0-1761 GCF_031844305.1 Pseudarthrobacter sp. BRE9
CCTGTTGCCTCAGGACCCAACAGTGTGCCAAACACTAAACCACCCCGTCCCCCGCCCACCGTTCCAGAACCATCACTGGCTCGTACTAGGACAAGACAAAGAACAACGCGGCCGCTATTTGTTGATATTCCACCCATGAGCACCCGCCACGGAACAATCGTCCATGCTGCGGGCTTGCTTCCTGACAACACCCCGGCCCACGCATTCACGCAGACGGGTTGTTGGAGGTGCTCCTTAGAAAGGAGGTGATCCAGCCGCACCTTCCGGTACGGCTACCTTGTTACGACTTAGTCCCAATCGCCAGTCCCACCTTCGACAGCTCCCTCCCACAAGGGGTTAGGCCACCGGCTTCGGGTGTTACCAACTTTCGTGACTTGACGGGCGGTGTGTACAAGGCCCGGGAACGTATTCACCGCAGCGTTGCTGATCTGCGATTACTAGCGACTCCGACTTCATGGGGTCGAGTTGCAGACCCCAATCCGAACTGAGACCGGCTTTTTGGGATTAGCTCCACCTCACAGTATCGCAACCCTTTGTACCGGCCATTGTAGCATGCGTGAAGCCCAAGACATAAGGGGCATGATGATTTGACGTCGTCCCCACCTTCCTCCGAGTTGACCCCGGCAGTCTCCTATGAGTCCCCACCATCACGTGCTGGCAACATAGAACGAGGGTTGCGCTCGTTGCGGGACTTAACCCAACATCTCACGACACGAGCTGACGACAACCATGCACCACCTGTAAACCGACCGCAAGCGGGGCACCTGTTTCCAGGCGTTACCGGTTCATGTCAAGCCTTGGTAAGGTTCTTCGCGTTGCATCGAATTAATCCGCATGCTCCGCCGCTTGTGCGGGCCCCCGTCAATTCCTTTGAGTTTTAGCCTTGCGGCCGTACTCCCCAGGCGGGGCACTTAATGCGTTAGCTACGGCGCGGAAAACGTGGAATGTCCCCCACACCTAGTGCCCAACGTTTACGGCATGGACTACCAGGGTATCTAATCCTGTTCGCTCCCCATGCTTTCGCTCCTCAGCGTCAGTTAATGCCCAGAGACCTGCCTTCGCCATCGGTGTTCCTCCTGATATCTGCGCATTTCACCGCTACACCAGGAATTCCAGTCTCCCCTACATCACTCTAGTCTGCCCGTACCCACCGCAGATCCGGAGTTGAGCCCCGGACTTTCACGGCAGACGCGACAAACCGCCTACGAGCTCTTTACGCCCAATAATTCCGGATAACGCTTGCGCCCTACGTATTACCGCGGCTGCTGGCACGTAGTTAGCCGGCGCTTCTTCTGCAGGTACCGTCACTTTCGCTTCTTCCCTACTGAAAGAGGTTTACAACCCGAAGGCCGTCATCCCTCACGCGGCGTCGCTGCATCAGGCTTGCGCCCATTGTGCAATATTCCCCACTGCTGCCTCCCGTAGGAGTCTGGGCCGTGTCTCAGTCCCAGTGTGGCCGGTCACCCTCTCAGGCCGGCTACCCGTCGTCGCCTTGGTAGGCCATTACCCCACCAACAAGCTGATAGGCCGCGAGTCCATCCAAAACCACAAAAGCTTTCCACCAACCACCATGCGATGGAAGGTCATATCCGGTATTAGACCCAGTTTCCCAGGCTTATCCCAGAGTCAAGGGCAGGTTACTCACGTGTTACTCACCCGTTCGCCACTAATCCAGGAGCAAGCTCCCTTCATCGTTCGACTTGCATGTGTTAAGCACGCCGCCAGCGTTCATCCTGAGCCAGGATCAAACTCTCCGTTGAA
>NZ_JAUZUY010000021.1:0-1339 GCF_031844305.1 Pseudarthrobacter sp. BRE9
ATCCCGCGAAGGCCACGCCCTGTCCTCCTACCCGCACCCGCGGCTGATGCCGCACTTCTGGGAATTCCCCACCGTGTCCATGGGCATCGGGCCGATGAACGCGATCTACCAGGCCCAGAACAACCGGTACCTGCACAACCGTGGCCTGAAAGACACCAGTGACCAGCAGGTCTGGGCGTTCCTGGGCGACGGGGAAATGGACGAGCCCGAGTCCCGCGGCCTGCTGCAGCTGGCCGCGAACGAAAACCTGGACAACCTGAACTTCGTGATCAACTGCAACCTCCAGCGCCTGGACGGGCCGGTCCGCGGCAACGGCAAGATCATGCAGGAACTCGAAGCGTTCTTCCGCGGCGCAGGCTGGAACGTGATCAAGGTCGTCTGGGGCCGGGAATGGGATGACCTGCTCACCCGCGACACCGACGGGTCCCTGGTGAAGATCATGAACGAGACCGTAGACGGGGACTACCAGACCTACAAAGCCGAATCCGGCGGGTTCGTCCGCGAACACTTCTTCGGCAAAACCCCGCAAACCAAAGACCTCGTCGCGGACCTGACCGATGACCAGATCTGGAACCTCAAACGCGGCGGCCACGACTACCGCAAGGTCTACGCCGCCTACAAGGCAGCCACCGAATTCAAGGGCAAACCCACCGTCATCCTCGCCCACACCGTCAAGGGCTACGGCCTCGGACCCCACTTCGAGGGCCGCAACGCGACCCACCAGATGAAGAAACTGACCCTGGATGACCTGAAGAAGTTCCGCGACCACCTCCGGATCCCGGTCACCGACGAACAGATCGAGAACGACGCGTACCGGCCGCCGTACTACCACCCCGGTAACGACGCCCCGGAAATCAAGTACATGATGGAACGCCGCGCCGCCCTGGGCGGGTCCGTCCCGGAACGCCGGAACACCCACGCCGACATCGTGCTGCCGGATGCGAAGTCCTACGAGGTGGCCAAGCGCGGTTCGGGCAAGCAGCAGGCCGCCACCACCATGGCCTTCGTCCGGCTCCTCAAGGACCTGATGCGGGATAAGAACTTCGGCAAGCACATCGCCCCGATCATCCCCGACGAAGCCCGGACCTTCGGTATGGATGCGTTCTTCCCGACCGCGAAGATCTACAACCCCAAGGGCCAGAACTACCTCTCCGTGGACCGCGACCTGGTCCTGGCCTACAAGGAATCCCCCGCCGGGCAGCTGATCCACCCCGGCATCAACGAAGCCGGCGCCGTGGCAGCGTTCACCGCCGCCGGGACCTCCTACGCCACCCACGGCGTGCCCCTGGTGCCGGTCTACGTGTTCTACTCCATGTTCGGCTTCCAGCGCACCGGCGAC
>NZ_JAUZUY010000022.1:0-1339 GCF_031844305.1 Pseudarthrobacter sp. BRE9
GTCCCGCGAAGGCCACGCCCTGTCCTCCTACCCGCACCCGCGGCTGATGCCGCACTTCTGGGAATTCCCCACCGTGTCCATGGGCATCGGGCCGATGAACGCGATCTACCAGGCCCAAAACAACCGCTACCTGCACAACCGGGGCCTGAAGGACACCTCGGACCAGCAGGTCTGGGCGTTCCTGGGCGATGGGGAAATGGACGAGCCCGAGTCCCGCGGCCTGCTGCAGCTGGCCGCGAACGAGAACCTGGACAACCTGAACTTCGTGATCAACTGCAACCTCCAGCGCCTGGACGGGCCGGTGCGCGGCAACGGCAAGATCATGCAGGAACTCGAAGCGTTCTTCCGCGGCGCGGGCTGGAACGTGATCAAGGTCGTCTGGGGCCGGGAATGGGATGACCTGCTCACCCGCGACACCGACGGGTCCCTGGTGAAGATCATGAACGAGACCGTGGACGGGGACTACCAGACCTACAAAGCCGAATCCGGCGGGTTCGTCCGCGAACACTTCTTCGGCAAAACCCCGCAGACCAAAGACCTCGTCGCGGACCTGACCGACGATCAGATCTGGAACCTCAAACGCGGCGGCCACGACTACCGCAAGGTCTACGCCGCCTACAAGGCCGCCACCGAATTCAAGGGAAAACCCACCGTCATCATCGCCCACACCGTCAAGGGCTACGGCCTGGGCCCGAGGTTTGAAGGCAGGAACGCCACGCACCAGATGAAGAAACTGACGGTCGAGGACCTCAAGGACTTCAGGGATTACCTGCGGATCCCTATTCCAAACGAGCAGCTGGACGCCGATCCCTACCGCCCGCCCTATTACCACCCGGGTTTCGATGCGCCCGAGATCGCCTATCTCCTCGAACGACGGAGGGCGTTGGGCGGGTCCGTACCGGAGCGCCGTGCAGCCCACCAGGCGATTGAACTGCCCGAGGCGAAGTCCTACGAGGTGGCCAAGCGCGGCACGGGCAAGCAGCAGGCCGCCACCACCATGGCGTTTGTCCGATTGCTGAAGGACCTGATCAGGGACAAAAAGTTCGGGCACCGGATTGTGCCCATTGTTCCGGATGAATCGAGGACCTTCGGCATGGATGCGTTCTTCCCGACCGCGAAGATCTACAACCCGGGCGGCCAGAACTACCTCTCCGTGGACCGCGACCTGGTCCTGGCCTACAAGGAATCCCCCGCCGGGCAGCTGATCCACCCCGGCATCAACGAAGCCGGCGCCGTCGCAGCCTTCACCGCCGCCGGAACCTCCTACGCCACCCACGGCGTGCCCCTGGTCCCGGTCTACGTGTTCTACTCCATGTTCGGCTTCCAGCGCACCGGCGAT
>NZ_JAUZUY010000023.1:0-1296 GCF_031844305.1 Pseudarthrobacter sp. BRE9
TTATTGATGGTGGTCACGCGCATGCGTCCGAGACCTCCCTGCACGCGGAGGACAAGGGTTACCACAAGAACCTCAAGCCGCGGCAGATCCAGATGATCGCGATCGGCGGTGCGATCGGTACCGGCCTGTTCCTGGGCGCCGGCGGCCGGCTGAACGCGGCCGGACCGTCCCTGGTCATCGCGTACGCGGTGTGCGGGTTCTTCGCGTTCCTGATCCTGCGCGCCCTGGGCGAACTGGTCCTGCACCGGCCCTCGTCGGGCTCGTTCGTCTCCTACGCCCGCGAATTCTTCGGCGAAAAAGCCGCGTTCGTCTCCGGCTGGTTCTACTGGATCAACTGGGCCACCACCACCATCGTGGACATCACCGCCGCCGCCCTCTACATGCACTTCTTCGGCCACTACGTCCCCTGGATGGCCGACGTCCCGCAGTGGGCCTGGGCACTGACCGCCCTCATCGTGGTCCTGGCCCTGAACCTGGTCTCCGTGAAAGTCTTCGGCGAAATGGAATTCTGGTTCGCCCTGATCAAGGTCGCCGCCCTCGTCGCGTTCCTCATCATCGGCACCTACTTCGTCATCTTCGGCACCCCCGTGGACGGCCAACAGGTCGGCATCAGCCTCCTGTCCGACAACGGCGGGATCTTCCCCAACGGCCTGCTGCCCATGATCATCCTCATGCAGGGCGTCCTGTTCGCCTACGCCTCCATCGAACTCGTCGGCACCGCCGCCGGCGAAACCGAAAACCCCGAAAAAATCATGCCCAAGGCCATCAACTCCGTGGTCTTCCGCATCGCCGTGTTCTACGTCGGCTCCGTGATCCTGCTCGCCCTGCTGCTGCCCTTCACCTCCTACCAAAAAGGCGTCAGCCCCTTCGTGACCTTCTTCGGCTCCATCGGCGTCCAGGGCGTGGACGTCATCATGAACCTCGTCGTCCTCACCGCCGCCCTGTCCTCCCTGAACGCCGGGCTCTACTCCACCGGCCGGATCCTGCGCTCCATGTCCGTCAACGGCTCCGCCCCACGCTTCGCGTCCCGGATGAACAAAGCAGGCGTCCCCTACGGCGGGATCGCCATCACCGCCACCGTCTCCCTCCTCGGCGTCCCCCTGAACTACCTCGTCCCCGCCGAAGCCTTCGAAATCGTCCTGAACATCGCCTCCGTCGGCATCATCATGACCTGGGCCACCATCGTCCTGTGCCAGATCCAACTCAAACGCTGGGCCGACAAAGGCTGGGTCACCCGCCCCTCCTTCCGCATGTTCGGCGCCCCCTACACCGGCTACCTCTCCCTGCTCTTCCTGG
>NZ_JAUZUY010000024.1:0-1082 GCF_031844305.1 Pseudarthrobacter sp. BRE9
GTGGCGCGGTCTTTGACGTCGGTGGCGGCTGTTTGGCCTTCGGTTTTGACGTTTTGGGCGGCGTCGGTGGCGGTGGCCTTGACGTTTTCCATGGCTTCCTGGGCGGGTTCCTTGAGGTCCTGGGCCACGGTCTTGGCGGCGTCGGTGACCTGGGTGGCCAGGGGCTGGGCTGCGGTTTTGAGTTGGTCCGCGGCTTCGCGTTCTTTTTGGCTTGCCGGGATCAGTGAGGAGACCAGCATGCCTGCGCCGAACGCGATCAGTCCGGCGGCCAGGGGGTTCCCGGCGGTTTTGGCTTTGACCTGGTCCGGGGCGGCGGACACGGCCTGGCCGGCGTCGCTGAGTTTGGCCGAGACGGTGTCGCCTGCCTGGTGCAGGCTGTCCCCGGCGGAGTGCATGGCGTTGGTGGTGTGCCCGGCGCCGGTGGAGGTCTTGTCGTGGACCTTGGTGGTGGCGGTGTCTGCGGCGCCCATGATTTTCTCCTTCACCCCGGTCACGGCGTCTTTCACTTTGTCGGTTTGGCGGTGGACGATGTTGGACGGTGTGACCTTGTCCGCCACGGCGTCCACGTTGGTGCCCAGGCGTGCCCGGGTGGCTTCTATGTCTGCGCGGATGACGTCAGGGTTTTCGCTCATCGGTTTACCTCACCTGGTTTTAGGGTTGGGGGAATTTCGGAGAGGGTCTCCCCGGTTTGGGGCAGGCCCTTGATCTGCTTGAGTTCCTTGCGTCCGATGGAGGCCAGGACCGCGGCGATGATGGCCCAGATCACGGCGACGATCAGCGCGGACCAGCCCAGGGGCATGATGGCGCCCAGGGCCCACATCAGGGCCAGGGACAGGAAGAGCAGGACGAAGTGTCCGCCCACGCCGGCGCCGGCGAGCATGCCGGCGCCTTTCCCAGCCCGGGAGGTGGATTGCTTGAGTTCGGCCTTGGCCAGTTCCACTTCCTGGCGCATCAGGGTGGACAGGTCCCGGGTCACATCACCCAGCAACTCACCCAGCGACGCGTTGTCCGCTTTCACATGCGCCTGGCTCGGCGGCGGCTCCGGAATCTGGCTGCTCATCACAGACCACCCGTCTGGCCGC